>JACQFL010000037.1 GCA_016200085.1 Candidatus Rokuibacteriota bacterium
TAGCGTGCAGGCGGAGGTGCCGGGCTGCATGCAGTACTCGACAAGGAGGGCTTCCAGGCGCTGGAGCGTACGCTCGCGCCGGGCGAGGCCGATGCCGTAGACGGCGAGGTCGTTGACCAGACGCGTGTAGAAATGGTGCTCGGCGTCGCCGGAACCCGCCTGCGCCACACGCGGTGAGGGCTTCTGGGCAACCCCGAGCTGGGAGCCGAAGGCGCGGACGAACTCGGCAAGCACCGGCTCGTCGCGCAGGTCGCGGGGGACCTCAGGGAAACGGGCGAAGAACTCCTCGACGCTTATCGGGCCCGGTGCCACGCGCGCCCGGCCTTCCAGATCGCGCGAGAGACGGATCTGCATGCCGTCCACCTCCAAACGCGATTATACTTTCCGGATCTCGTCGGGCGTGATGCGCCGCTCTGGCCCATACTTCGATTGTGACTGTCCGATACGCGTGACAAACTTTCTCTCAGATCTCATCCGATGGTTCGTGGACGCGCTGCTTCACACCTCGATCTCGACGTCGGCGCCAGCGACCCGCACCGAGTAGCTCCTGACCTCTCGTCCCGCCGGCGGCCCCAGAACCGCCCCGCTCTTGATGTCGAACCTCGCCCCGTGCCAGGGGCAGGTCACTTCGGCTCCCTCGACCGTCCCTTCGGACAGCGGCCCTCCTCGATGCGTGCACGTATCGCTCAGTGCGTAGAACGCTTCTCCCACTCGAAAGAGGGCGATCTTCTGGCCTTCCACTTCGACCAGCTTGGCTTGCTGGTCTTCCAGCTCATCGGTCGTGGCCACCTTCATGAATTTGGGCATCACCTCTTCCTCCTCTGGGTCGGTTCAGTCCGCGACCGCTCGCCTCCAGCCGCCCGGGAAGTTCTCGATGGTGTCGAACAGTTGGTCGGCGAAGGTGGAGACCTTGTCGCCCACCGGCCGCTCCTGGCCATACTTCTCCCACTCCTGGAGGTCTTTGAACTCTCTCCAGTCAGGCGGCGGCACCTGCGGGCTCGGCGGTAGGTTCGGCTTTGGCCGGCCTCATCGGCCGAACTCCCACGGGGACGGCGCGGCCCGACCGCCCCGCCGCGACCAAGAAATCGGACTCCTGGAGTTCCACCAGGCGTAACTCGGGGATCGCCCGGAGCAGCTTCCGCGGCTCCTGGCGCACCCGCTGGCCGTGCGCCAGATGACAGGCATCGTGATAGGTCACAGTGAGCGGCAACGGCCGGAGGCGACCGCCCAGCGGCGCGTCGGCGAGCAGTTGGCTGATGTCCCGGACCTCTCCGTACTCCTTCATCACCGACCCGCAGCCCGCCGCATTGACGGCGACGAAGTCCACGCCGGCCCGTTCGAACTCGTCGATCGTCTCGCGCACGAACACCCTCCCACGCTCCAGCTCACCCCCGTGCACCATGAGGGACCCGCAGCACTGGTGGGCCTTCGGGATCACGGCCTCATAGCCGGCGAGCGCCAGCACCCGGATCGTGGCGGCGTTCACGTACGGGAACATCACCGGTTGACGCAGCCGACCATCAGGCCGACCCGGCCTCGCCGTACTCCCTCCGAAGGCGTCTCCGCCGGCAGGGCGTTGCGCAGCGCCAGGTCGGGAATCTCCGGCAGCAGACGCTCCATCTCTTCTAGGCGGCCGAGCAGTTTCAGGATCCCGCTGGCCCGGACAAGCTGCTGGATTCCCAGCCGCTGGTACCAGATCCCGCCAGAATTCCTCGCCCAGTTATTTCACACTTTCAGTCGCTCCGTCGGGGAGGTTAGCCGGCAGTTCGGGCCTGGGAACCGGGCGGAGGGGACTGCACGGGTGGCGAGGAGGGGCGTGTAGCGGTGGGCGTACGTCTTCATGATGGCCGCGACGCGGGCCACTTCACGGAAGTCCCCCTCCACGATTTTCCGCATCAACCGATTGAGGGCTCCGACCCACTTTCTGAGCTTCCCGTTGTGGGCCTGGTCGGGACACGTTTCGAACCAGAAGAGCACGGCGCCACCCGGATCCCCACGCAGCGGGGCCTCCGTAGACTTCTTGCGCCTGTCTAGCGTCCGCGCCAACGCTTCCGCTTCGTGGAAGGAGCCGTCTCGGATGAGTCGCGCCAGGCGACTGAGCGAGCGGTCTTGGCAGGTTTGGTTCATGCTCCCCTCTATGCGATCCACACGCTCTTCACGTTCACGAACTCCGGACCTCCCGCGGTCTGGTTCGACTGCCACAGGGCCGCGAACTCCCGAGGGGAAATGTTCCCCAGCGGCTGTGCGGCCGGTCCTCAGTGTAATCCCGTTACCACTCCGTGATCTTGCGCTGCGCGTCAGCGACCGAGAAGAACAGCTCGACGTTCAGATGCTCGGCCCGCAGGCGGCCAGTGAAGTCTCTCGATGAACGGATTATCCATGGGCTCTCCGGGTCGGCTTCTCGGGCGAAGTAGCGGCCGGCAGGTGGCAGGGATTCATTTCGACTGTGGTCCTCGGCGAGGTCGATGGCCCTCCCGAATCGATTCGCCTGAAAATCGCCGACGAGCTGGCGCGGACACCGATGATCGTTCTGGAGGAGACGTCGCGAGCATCGAACTCGCGCGGACATACGTGGGAGCGGGCGCGATACCCGCGAACGCCGAGAACGATGCTCGCCACATTGCCATCGCCACCGTCAATGACGTTCCCATCGTGGTGTCGTGAAACTTCCGACACATGGTAGATATCGAGCGGAAGAGGAGAATCAACAGCGTGAAGCTCCGCGAAGGCCTTCCCCTGCTCGATATCGTCTCGCCCTGGGAGGTCAGAGGTGAAGAAGCGCAACCGTGATGCCGAAGTGTGGGAAACCGAGTCGCTCGC
This sequence comes from Candidatus Rokuibacteriota bacterium, assembly GCA_016200085.1. Taxonomy (GTDB): domain Bacteria; phylum Methylomirabilota; class Methylomirabilia; order Rokubacteriales; family CSP1-6; genus JACQFL01. Next base: position 2,821 of record JACQFL010000037.1, read on the forward strand.
ATGGATTCACGCGCTCCGGCAGAAGGAACAACTGGCCCGCCGAGGCCAGCCACCGCAACCACTTCCCCGGACTGAGGCGGAGAGGCTCGCCTTACCCGACCTTCGCCACCTCGGCCAGGATCTTGTCCGGGTCGGGCAGCTCGCCCTTGCCGTAGCGCTCGACGAAGCGCACTTTACCGGTCTTGTCGAGGATGAACGTCGCGCGGTTGTTGGCGTTCCAGTCCGGCCAGTACACGCCGTAGTCCTTGGCGACGCTGCGCTGCGTGTCGGAGAGCAGCGGGTAGTTCGAGATACCCACCGACTTGGCCCAGTTCTCGTGACTGAAGGGGCTGTCCGTGCTGATACCCAGCACCTGGGTATTCGCCTTCTCGAAGTCGCTGACGCGCTTGTCGAAGGCGGGCATGCACTTGCTGCAGCCGGGTGTCCAGTCCAGCGGGTAGAACAGCACCACGACGTTCTTGCCGCGGTAATCGTGCAGGCTGACCTCTTTGAGGCCGATGGACTTCAGGGTGAAGTCCGGGGCCTGGTCGCCCACCTTGAGCTCCTTGGTGTCCGTCACTCTCGGTGCCCCCCTTTCGCCCGTTTGGAGATGGCGCGAGCGCGAAACGGCTCGGCGCGGGTTCGAGTCATGATAGCGCCGGCCCGGGCCGCCGGCTTGCGCGCGCGCGCCCACAGCATCGCCCGCCGGCTCTCCAGCGCCGCGTCCTCGAGCCCGAGGTGACCGGCCGCGGTGACGACGCGGCCCGTCTCCCAGAGGCGCGCACAGCGCGCCAGATAACGCCCGTCGCGCAGGGCATGGTGGTCGAGGATCACGCGGCAGCCCGTCGCGTCGATCACCCGCAGCAAGTTCTCGACGCCCCGCTCGATGGCGGCCGCGCCCAGTTCGCGCTCGATGTACGACGGCGGCCCGGAGAGATAGAGCAGCGTGGGCCGCTGGCGGATCAGGTACGCGGTGGGCACGGGTGAGAGCGGGCCCTGCACGTCGGAGGCGAAGACAAAGCGCTCGCGCTCGGCCTCGTCGATCACGGTCAGCGCCAGCACGTAGCCCATCGTCGTACCCTCGACGCCGTGGGCGAGCGGCGGCGAGGCTTCCAGCGCCATCCGGCCCTCGCGATGGCTCCACGCGTCGGCGGGCTGGACCCGCGCCACCGGCTCGAGCGCCTTCCAGAGCTCGGCCCCGCGCCGGGCCTGCAGCCCCTGGACCATCCGACGCGGGTCCTTGACCAGTGCGATCCGCCCCGCGTACGTCGCCGGGTCCGAGCGGAAGTGGTCCTCGTGGTAATGGCTGACGAACACGAACGCCGCGCGCTGGGCGTAGGCCGAGATCCGATCGTTGGTCCGGCGGAGCGCCTCCCACTCCTCCTCCACCGGCGGCAAGCCCGCCCGCGCGGGCGCGAGCGTGGCGCCGGGATCGATGAGGATCCCCGTGCCCGCCACCTCGACGTAGGTCGCCATCGACCGGACGCCGAGCGATTCGGCGCCCAGGGGGACGACGTTCAAATGCAGCGCCCCCCGTCCACCTCCACGCAGGAGCCCGTGATCATCGCGGCGTCGTCGGAGGCGAGGAAGACGGCGGTACGGGCAAGGTCCTCCGGCTGGTTGAGGCGGCCGAGGGGGACGGTGGCGACGTAGCGCGCCATGCCCTCGTCGTCGACCGCCTTCTTGCCCATGAACGTGGCGAGCATCGGCGTCTCCGTGGCGACGGGCGCGATCGCCACGACGCGGACGCCGTACGGCGCGCACTCGAGCGCCAGGCTCTTGGTGAGCGTCACCACCGCGCCCTTGGAGGCGGCGTAGCACGAGCCGCCCGGGCGCGGGCGGATCGCCGCCGTCGACGCGGTGACGAGGAACACGCCGCGCTTCTGCTGCTTCATGACCGCGAGCGCGTACTTGGCGCCGAGCCACACGCCCTTGACGTTGACCGCCATGATGCGGTCGAACACCGCCTCGTCGATCTCCTCCACCGCCGTCGGCCACTGCGGCACCCCGGCGTTGGCGAAGAAGACGTCGAGCCGGCTCCACGTGGCCACCGCGCGGTCGACCAGGGCCTTGTTGTCCGCGCCGCGGGAGACGTCGGCGGCCATGGCCAGCGCGGCGCCGCCGGCCTTCTCGATCCGCTCGGCGGTGGCCTTGGCGGCCGCCGCATCGATGTCGGCGACGATGACCTTCGCGCCTTCCTGCGCCATCAAGAGCGCGGACGCTGCGCCGATCCCGGAGCCGGCGCCGGTGACGATCGCGACCCGATTCTCGAGCTTCATGGGCAGTCCTCCTCCACGGTCAGACGATCAGAGAACGAGCTCGGCCATGGTGCGGATCGCGGTGGCGTCGCCGCCGACCATCAGCGTGGTGACGCCGGAGGTCTTCCACTCGGCGAGGTGCTCGCGAATGCGCTCGCGAGGCCCGCACAGCGCGACCTCGTCGACGAGCGCGTCAGGCACCGCCGCCTCGGCCTCGGCCTTGCGGCCACCGAGGTAGAGATCCTGGATGCTCTTGGCCGCCGCCTCGTAGCCGTAGCGCTGGGCCAGCTCGTTGTAGAAGTTCTTCCCTCGCGCGCCCATGCCACCCACGTAGAGGGCCAGGCGCGCCTTCACGCTGGCGCGGCAGGCGTCCACGTCGTCGCCGACCGCGACCGCGACCGACGGCATCACGTCGAAGGCCGCGCCCGGCGCCTTGCCCGCCCGGCGGAAGCCCTCGCCGAGCCACTCCCGGAACATCTTCGTCCGCTTGACGGAGAAGAACACCGGGATCCAGCCCTCCGCGATCTCGGCGGCGAGGGCCACGTTCTTCGGCCCGATGGCGGCCAGATAGATCGGCAGGTCGGCCCGGCCGTGCAGGATCGACTTGAGCGGCTTGCCGAGCCCGGTGGCGTCGGCGCCCGCGTACGGGATCTGGTAGTACTCGCCCCGGAACTCCAGCGGCTTCTCGCGACGCAGGATCGCGCGGACGACCTCCACGTACTCGCGCGTCTTCTTGAGCGGCTTGCCGAACGGCTGGCCGTGCCAGCCCTCGACCACCTGCGGGCCCGAGACCCCGAGGCCCATCCGGAAGCGGCCGCCCGAGAGCGCGTCGAGCGTCATCGCGGTCATGGCCGACATGGCCGGCGTTCGCCCGGGGATCTGCATGATCGCGGTGCCCACGTGGAGGCGCTCGGTGTGGGCGGCGATCCACGCCGCGGGGACGACGGCGTCGGAGCCGTAGGCCTCCGCCGTCCAGATCGAGTCGTAGCCGAGCCGCTCGACCTCCTTGACCTTCGCGAGGTCGATGGCGAGCTTGGCACCGGAATAACTGAGATGAACGGCGAGCCGCATAATGACTCTCCTCTAAGCGTTCCAGCGGTAGCGGCGCAGCGACGCGCGGCCGCGGCGGAGCACGACGCCCTCGCGCTGGAGCAGCATCCGCTGGGTGAGCATGCTCTCCATCCTTGCCCGCGGGCTCACCCCGCCCAGCGCATTCACCACGCGATGCCAGGGCACGTCACCGGGGCACGCGCGCATCGCCTGCCCGACGGCCCGGGCCGCGCGCGGCCGCCCGAGCAGCGCCGCGACCTGGCCGTACGTCACCACCCGGCCCCGGGGCACGCGGCGGACGAGCCGCCAGACTTTCACCTTCATGGGGGGCTCCGAGCGCCCCCCAAGCCCCCCATTCGCTCGGGACGCCCCGGCGAAGCCGTGGCGCCCCTCGATGATCCGCGAGGTTCCCGGCGCGCGCGGCTGAGCGCCCCTCGCCCGCGCGATTCGTTCACGGGCGCTCACGCCGTGCGCGCGCTCACACGATTTCGACATTTCACCGCTCGGCCGGGCGTGCTCCGCACGCCAATCCGGAATTTCATCGCTCAGCGGGCGCGCGCCGCGCGCCCACCTCGCACACCGTTCGGCTCACCGCCCCGACGGCGGTTCACCTCACACGGCGGCACCCCGTTCGGCTCGCCGCTCGACGCGGCTCACCTCACACGATTTCGAAATTTCACTGCTCGGCCGGGCCTGCTCCGCACGCCCACCTCGCACCCCCGTTCGGCTCGCCGCCTCGACGGCGGCTCACCTCACACGATCTCGACATTTCACCGCTCGGCCGGGCGTGCTCCGCCCGCCCACCTCGCACCCCCGTTCGGCTCGCCGCCTCGACGGCGGCTCACCTCACACTGCCACGCAGCTCCCACAGGCGCGCGTAGATCCCGCCCGCCCGCAGCAGGTCGGCGTGGCGGCCCTCCTCGGCGACGTGACCGCGATGCAGGACCAGGATCCGGTCGGCACCCTGCACGGTGGACAGGCGATGCGCGATGGTGATGGTGGTGCGGCCGACCGACAACCGGCGCATCGCGTCCTGGATCAGCGCTTCGGATTCCGGGTCCACGCTCGAGGTCGCCTCGTCGAGGACGAGAACGGCGGGATCATACACGAGCGCCCGGGCGATGGCCAGCAGCTGACGCTGGCCGTGCGAGAGATTCGCCCCGCGCTCGCCGAGCGCCTCGTCGAGCCCGCGCGGCAGCGCCGCCACCAGCCCGCGCGCGTTCGCCGCGTCGACCGCCCGCTCCAGCGCGGCCGCCGGCACCGCGCCGTCGACGCCCAGTCGGAGATTGGCCTCGACGGTCCCCGTGAAGAGCACGGTGTCCTGGAAGATGATGCCGATCCGCCTGCGGAGCGCGGCGAGGTCCCACTCGCGCACGTCCACGCCGTCGACCAGCACCTGCCCGCGGGTGACGTCGTACGACCGGTTCAGCAGGCGCGCGCACGTGCTCTTGCCCTCGCCGGTGGCCCCCACGATGGCCACCCGCTCGCCGGGCCGGACCACGAGCGAGCAGTCGCGGAGCACCCAGTGCTCGTCGTCGTAGGCGAACCACACTGAGCGGAGCTCGATCGAGGCCTGCGCCGTCGGCGGCAGCCGGCGCTGCGCCGCCGGCGCCTGGATGGCGGGCGCGACGTCGAGCAGGCCGAAGATCCGCTCGGCGGCCGCCATGGCCGCCTGCATCACGGTGTACTTCGCGCCGAGGTCGCGGATGGGCAGGAAGAACCGGTTGATGTACTGGATGAAGGCCACCAACGCACCAAACGTCAACGTGTCGGCGGCGATGCCGCCGGCGCCGTACCAGATGAGCAGGGCCAGCGCCGCCGAGCCGAGCGCCTCGACGGCGGCGTAGAGCGAGGCCTCCCAGATGGTCGAGCCGAACAGCGCGCGGCGATACTCGGCGTTGAAGCGCCGGAAGCGCTCGCCCTCCGCTCGCTCGCGCGCGAAGAGCTGGATGACCGTCATGCCCTGCAGCGACTCCTGCAGGAAGCCGTTCAAGCGTGAGAGCCGCCGCCGGACCTGGCGGTAGGCGTCACGGGCGCGCAGCCGGAAGAACGCCGCCACCGCGGCGAGCAGGGGCACCAGCGAGAAGGTCACCAGGGCGAGCGGCCAGTTCATCCAGAGCATGACCGCGACCACGCCGGCCAGCGTGATCACGTCGGCCACCACGGCGGAGAGCCCGCTCGTGAACGCCTCGCTGACCGCCTCGACGTCGTAGAGCACGCGCGTCATGAGCCGCCCGACGGGGTTGCGGTCGAAGAACCGCGCCTCGAGCGACATGAGGTGGCGGAAGAGGCCGGTGCGCAGGTCGTGCATCACGCGCTGGCCCGTGACGTGCATGAGGTACGCCTGGACTGCGTGGAGCGCGTAGAGCGCGAGCAGGGTGCCCGCGAAGAGCGTGGCGATCCGCCCGAGCCCCGGCCAGTCCGATCTCAGGATATGCTCGTCGATGGCGACCTTCAGCAGATAGGGCTGGGCCAGCTCGACGAGCGCGCTCAGGGGGAACAGCGCCAGCGAGGCCGCGATGATCCCGCGGTGCGGCCACGCCGCCAGGACGAGGCGGCGCGCCAGGCGCCGGTCGAAGGCGCGGCCGAGCGCGTCGTCCTGGTCGAGGTCGTCAGGCCCGCGCAATCTCATCCTCGAGCTCCTGGATGCGCCAGAGCTGCGCGTACAGGCCGTTGGCCGCCACCAGCGCGTCGTGCGGCCCCTCCTCGACGATGCGCCCGGCGGACAGCACCACGATGCGGTCGGCCGCTCGCGCCGCGCGCAGGCGGTGCGTCATCATCAGCACGGTGCGGCCGGCCAGCGCCGGCCCCAGCCGCGCGAGGATCTCGTCCTCCTTGAGCGTGTCGACGCTCGCGAAGACGTCGTCGAGCACGAGCACCGGGCGGGCCACCGCGAGCGCGCGGGCGAGGGCCAGCCTCTGGCGCTGGCCGCCGGAGACGGTCAGCCCGCGCTCGCCGACGACCGTGTCCCAGCCCTGCGGCAGCCCCTCGACCTCGTCGTTGACCCCCGCCGTGGCCGCCGCCGATCGCGCCGTGGCCAGGTCCACGTCGTCGCGGTCGAGGCCGACGTTGTCGAGGATGGAGCGCGAGAAGAGGAACGCCTCCTGGGGCACGTAGCCGACCATCTCGCGCAGCGCCGTCCGCTCGAGATCCCGGACGTCGGTGCCGCCGATGAACACCGTGCCCGGCGGCGGCTCCCACAACCGCGCGGTGAGCAGCCCGAGCGTGGACTTGCCGCTGCCGGTGTGGCCCACGACGGCGACGGTCTCGCCGGGGGCGACGCTGAACGAGACGTCGACGAGCGCCGGCCCCCGGCGGGGATAGGCGAAGCTCAGGCCCTCGAACCGGATCGACGGCGGGCCCGCCGTGGCGCGCCGGACGCCGTCGGGCGGCACGGGCGCGTCGGTGATGGCCTGGATCCGCGCCATCGAGGTCAGCCCGCGCCGCACCATGGAGAGCGTCCAGCCCAGCGCGGCCGTGGGCCACGTCAGGTACGCGAGGTAGCCGTTGAAGGCCACGAGGGCGCCGAGGGTCAGCCGTCCCTGCACCACGTCGCGCCCACCGATCCACAGCACGATCAGCAGGCCGACGCCGCTGATCAGGCCCATGAGCGGATCGAAGCGCGCCTGCATGCGCCCGAGGTCCAGGCTTCGCCTCAGGTACTCGTCGTTGGCCCGCCCGAACTCCGCGATGGCCGCCGGCTCCATGGTGTAGGCGCGCACGACGCTCATGCCGGCCAGGCGCTCCTGCACGCGCGCGGAGAGCACGCCGAGCTGGTCCTGCACGGCCTCGGTGCGCTCGTGGACGCTCGCGTTGAAGCGGCGGACGAGCAGGACCAGCACCGGATAGGGCGCCAGCGCCCACAGCGTGAGCCAGGGGTCGACGGCGACCATCGAGGCGATGGCGCCGCCGAACGCGAAGACCGTGCCCGCGAGGCTGACGAGCCCGAAGCCGACCACGCTCTTGACGGCGGAGACGTCGCTGGTGGCCCGGGTCATGATGTCGCCGGTCGGGCGCGCGGCGAAGAACGCGGGTGGGAAGGACTGCAGGCGCGCGTAGAGATCGTTGCGCAGGTCGTACTCGATGCGCTGGGCGCCGCCGATGATCGAGAAGCGCGAGACCAGCCGGGCCACGCCGTTGCCGGCGGCCAGCGCGAGGATGGTGAGCGCGAACCCGCCGACCGCCGCGTGCGCGGCGTCACGCTCCAGGGCCTCGATGGCGCGGCGGACCGTGGCCGGGATGGCAAGGTTGCAGAGCGTCGCCGCCAGCAGCGCGGCGGCGCCGAGGACGTAGCGGGCGCGGTACCGGGCAACGTAGCCCCAGAGCGCGCGGGCGGGCGACCGGGTCAGCCGCGCCCTCCGGCGTAGGGCTTCAGCGCCGCGTAGACTGCGAAGGTCATCGGCGTGGGCACGCCGAGGCGCTCGCCGAGCCGCACGGCGTAGCCGTGCAGGCCGTCGAGCTCGAGGCGCTTGCCGGCGCCGAGGTCGAAGGCGAGCGACGAGCGCGCCTCGGGCGCCAGCGCGGCGGCCTGCGCCATGAGGCCGTCCACCGCGCCGTCCGGCAGCCCCGCGCCGGCCTTCCGCCCGAGCGCCACGATCTCCTCGACGATCGCCCGGTACATGCGCCACGCCTCCGGGATCTCCCGCACGACCCCGACGGGCTGGCGGGTGAGCGCCGTCATGCCGGCCTGGGCGCAGATGAAGACGTACTTCTCCCAGAGCACGCGCTGGATCTCGGTCGAGAGCTCGGCCTCCATGCCTGCGGCGATGAAGGCATCGCGCACGCGGGCGGCCCGCGCGCTCGCCAAGCCGTCGAGCTCGCCGAGCGCGATCGTGCCGGCGAATCGGTGGACGATCACGCCGGGCGCCTCCATGACGGCGAACACGTACGCGACGCCGCCGAGGGCGTGCCCCGGACCGAACGCGCCCTCGATCGCCTCGGCGCTGGCCACGCCGTTCTGCAGCGAGAGGACGATCGTCGCGGGACCCACGGCCTCGCGCGCCTGGGCCAGCACCGCCTCCGTGTCGAAGGCCTTCACCGTCAGCAGCACCAGGTCGACGGGCGGGCCGCTCACCCGCTCGATGACCTCCGGTCGCACGACCCACTGGCCGTCGAGGGCGGAACGCACGGTCAGCCCGTCGCGGCGCATCACCGCGGCGTGCTCGCCCCGCGCGAGCATCGCCACCTGCTCGCCCGCGCGGCTCAGACGCCCGCCGAAGTACCCGCCGACCCCACCCGCACCGAGCACCAGCACGCGCATCAGATCCTGTCACCTCCCTGCGATTCGAAATTTCACGGCTCGGCTGGCGCGCTCCGCGCGCCACCTCGCACACTGTTCGGCTCGCCGCCTCGACGGCTCACCTCACCAATTCGGAATTTCACTGCTCGGCTGGCGCGCTCCGCGCGCCACCTCGCACACCGCTCGGCTCGCCGCCTCGACGGCGGCTCACCTCACCAATTCGGAATTTCACTGTCGGCTCGCCGCCTCGACGGCGGCTCACCTCACACTGCCACACACTACGGACCGTCCGTTGGTTGTCAAGCCGGCGTGTGCTAGATTGCGAGCGAAACATGCCATCGTCGGAGCGGAGCGTGGCCATCGACGCTGCGCGCTCGGCCGGCCGCCTCCTCCTGAGCCAGCTCGTCGGCGCGCGCCGCATCGACTACAAGACCAGCCCCACCAATCTCGTGACCGAGATGGACCGGCGCGCCGAGGCGCTCATCCTCGACGCGCTGGCGCGCGCGTTCCCCGACGACGCGGTGCTCGCCGAGGAGAGCGGGCCGCGCGCGGGGACGAGCGGCCGGCGCTGGCTCGTCGATCCCCTGGACGGCACCACCAACTACGCCCACGGCGTGCCGGTCTTCGGCGTGTCCATCGCGCTCGAGACCGCCGGCCGGGCAGTGCTGGGGGTGATCTACGATCCGAGCCTCGACGAGCTCTACGTCGCCGAGCGCGGGGGAGGCGCCTGGCTGGGCGATCAGCGGCTCGCCGTCTCCCGCACGGAGACGCTGAACGAGAGCCTGCTCACGACGGGCTTTCCCTACGACATCCGCACCAACGACGACAACAACCTGCGCGAGTACGCCGTCTTCAGCCGCCGCGCTCGCGCGGTGCGGCGCATCGGCTCCGCCGTCATCGACCTCGCGTGGGTCGCCGCCGGCCGCTACGACGCCTACTGGGAGCTGACCCTCGGGCCCCGGGACGTCGCCGGCGGCGGTCTGCTCGTCGAGGAGGCGGGCGGCCGCGTGACCGGCATCCACGGCGAGCCTCTCGATCTCGACCGGCCGACGCTGATCGCCAGCAACGGCCGCATCCACGACGCCATCCTGGCGACCCTGAAGGAGATCCGATCCGCATGACCGAACGCGCCGCGCTGAGCGCCGCGCGGCGGCTGGCGCGCTGGGCCCGCGGGCTCCGCCTCGCCGACGTGCCCACGCCCGTGGTCGCGCGCGCCCAGCTGCTCGCGCTCGACACGCTCGGCTCCTGCCTGGCGTCGTCCACGATGGACTTCGGCCGCGCGGTGACCGCGACGGCGCTGACCCTCGGCGGGCCGGGTGAGAGCACGGTGATCGGCGGGCGCGCGAAGGTCGGGGCGGCCAGCGCCGTGCTCGCCAACGCCACCCTCGCCCACGGCCTCGACTTCGACGACACGCGCGAGGACGCCATCGTGCACACCGGCTGCGTCGCGGTGACCGCCGCGCTGGCGGCGGGCGAGGCCGCGGGCGCGAGCGGCGCGGCCGTCGTGGAGGCCCTCATCGCCGCCGTCGAGGTCATGTGCCGCGTCGGACTCGTCGTCCCCGGACGCTTCCACGCGCGTCACTTCCACCCGACGTCGCTGACCGCGGGCTTCGCCGCGGCGACGGCGGCGGCACGGCTCGGCGCCCTCGACGAGGACCAGCTCGTCCACGCCTACGGGATCTGCGGCAGCCAGGCGGGCGGCATCATCGAGTACCTGGGCGACGGCTCCTGGACCAAGCGGCTGCACCCGGGCTGGACCGGGCACGGCGGCATGATCGCGTGCCGCCTGGCGCGCGACGGCTTCACCGGCCCGGAGCACGTCTTCGAGGGCGAGCACGGCTTCTACGCGGCCTTCGCCGGCGGTCACGAGCCCGAGCGGCTGGAGACGCACCTCGCCAGCCTCGGCCTGACGTGGGAGCTCGCCGAGTTGACGTTCAAGCCCTATCCCTGCGGCTCGATCGCGCACCCGTACATGGACTGCGCCGCGCGCCTGCGCCGCGAGCATCGCCTCGACCCCACGCGCATCGCCGCGGTGGTCTGCCGCACCGCGGCCGGGCCGCTGCCCCGGCTGTGGGAGCCGCTCGCGGCCAAGCACCGCCCGCCCAACGGCTACGCGGCGAAGTTCAGCCTGCCCTACCTGCTCGCGAGCATCTTCGTGCGCGGCGAGGCGGGCTTCGCCGCCTTCACCGACGAGGCCGTCCGGGAGGCCGACGTGCTGGCCGTGGCCGGCCGCGTCCGCTACGAGGTGGACGCCACGATCGACTATCCGCGCCAGTTCGTCGGCCACGTCCGCGTCACCCTCGACGACGGCCGCGTGCTCGAAGCCCGCCAGGACGCGCCGCGCGGCGGCCCGGATCTGCCCTTGACTCCGGGCGAGCTCGAGACGAAATTCCGCGCCAACGCCGCGCTGCGCGTCCCGGCCGCGACGGCCGGCCGCATCGTGGATGAGGTCCTCGCGCTCGCGACGAGCCCCCGGCTCGACGCGCTCGCCGCCGCGCTGGCCGGCTGACCCGGAGGAGAGACCATGCGTCTTCGCCCGCTCCGTACCCTCGTGGCCCTCGCGGCCGCGTGCGCCGTCGTCGCCGTGCCCGCCGCGGAACCCGCCTTCGCCCAGAACCCCCGCGTCGACGGCGCGAAGAAGGAAGGCAAGGTCGTCTGGTACACCTCGCTCGCGCTGCTGTCGGCCGAGAAGGTCGCCAAGCTCTTCGAGGCCGCGTATCCCGGCGTGAAGGTCGAGGTCCATCGCACGGGCTCCCAGCGGATCCTCCAGCGGGTGATGCAGGAGCTGCAGGCCGGGATCAAGATCGTGGACGTGATCCACACCTCCGATGCCGGGCACTTCGTGCTCCTGAAGGAGAAGAAGCTGCTGGCCGCCTACACGCCGGCGGGGGTGGAGCGCTTCCCCGCCGGCTTCAAGGACCGCGACGGCTTCCACTACGGCCTGCGCGCCACCGTGAACGTGATCGCCTACAACACGAAGGTCGTCCCCGCGGCCGAGGCACCGAAGACCTGGACGGACCTCCTCGACCCGCGCTGGAAGGGCAAGCTGGTCACCGCGCACCCGGGCTACAGCGGGGTCACCGCCACGCACGTGCTCGCCCTCGTGCATCTGCTCGGCTGGGATTACTTCAAGCAGCTCGCGCAGAACCGGCCGATGATCGTGCAGTCCGCAGCCGACCCGCCCGGCGTGGTGGCCTCGGGCGAGCGGCCGGTGGCCGCCAACGGCGGCGACTATACGTTCTACCAGGTCAAGAAGAAGGGCAACCCGGTGGAGATCGTCTATCCCAGGGAGGGCGTGCCGCTGGTCGTATCGCCGACGGCCATCACCGTCTTCGCGCCGCATCCCAGCGCCGCGCGGCTCTTCACCGACTTCACCTTCAGCCGTGAGGTCCAGCAGGTGCTCGCCGACAGCGAGGGCCTCTACACCGGCCATCCCGACGTCAAGTACCCGGCCGACAAGCCCCGGCTGGGCGACCTCAAGCTCCTGATGACGGATCCCGAGGAGCTCGAGAAACGCAACGAGGAGATCAAGGGGCGCTTCGTGGAGTTCTTCGGGGCGTGACGGCGCGCGCCGCCGCTCGCCTCGCCACCCTCGACCGCTCCCTGCCCGTCTGGCTCCTCGCCGCGCTGATCCTCGTCGTGCTCATGGTGCTGCCGCTCGGCTGGCTCGCCTGGCTCAGCGTTGCCGGCGAGCGCGGGCCGACGCTCGCGCACTACGCGCGGGTGTTCGGCGACGTGCCGCTGCGTCGCGCGGTCTGGAACACCATCGTCCTCGCGTTCTGGTCCGGCGCCGCGTCCGTGGCGGTCGGTGCCCCGCTGGCGTGGCTGACGGCGCGCACCGACCTGCCGTGGGCGCGGGCGCTCCGCGCGCTGACGCTGGCCTCGTTCGTCACGCCGCCGTTCCTCGGGGCCTTCGCCTGGGTGATGCTCGCGGGGCCGAATGCCGGCCTGCTCAACCGCACCTGGCGCGGGCTCACCGGCGGCGAGGCGCCCCTGGTCAACATCTTCACCATGCCCGGCCTGATCTTCGTGGTCGCGCTCTACACCTTCCCGTACGTGTACGTCATCATCGCCAACACCCTCGAGCTCGTGGCCTCGGACCTCGAGGAAGCCGGCGCCATCCTGGGCGCGGGCCGCCTGACGGTGGCGCTGACGATCACGCTGCCCCTGGTGGCGCCCGCCATCGCGAGCGGCTTCGTGCTCTCCGTGCTCCAGGCGCTCGCGCTCTTCGGCTCGCCCGCCATCCTCGCCTTGCCCGCCGGCTTCCACACCATCACCACCCAGATCTGGTCGTTCTTCCAGTACCCGCCCAAGGTCGAGATGGCCGCCGCGTTCTCGATGCCGCTGCTCGTGGCCACGGCCCTGCTGCTGTGGCTGCAGCGGCGGGTCCTCGGCCGGCGCGGCTACGCCGCCGTCGGCGGCCGGGGCGGCCAGCGCCGGCGCATCGCGCTCGGCGCCTGGCGCTATCCCGCGCTCGCCGGGTGCCTGCTCGTGATGACCTGCTCCGTCTTCCTGCCCTACGGCGTTCTCGCCAAGGCCGCCTTCGCGCGCGCGTGGGCCCAGCCCCTGACGTGGGACAACCTCACGCTGGCCAACTGGACCTTCACGTTCCTCGAGTACAGCTCGACGCGCGACGCCATCGTGAACACGATGGAGCTGGCGGTGCTGACGGCCACCGCGGGCGCGGTGCTCGCCGCCCTGCTGGCCTACGTGACCAACCGACGGCTCGTCCGGGGCTCCCAGGCCCTCGGCTTCCTCGCCGTGGCACCGGTCGTGGTGCCGGGCGTCGTGTTCGCGGTGGCGCTCTTCATCGCCTACACGCGGCCGCCGCTGGTGCTCTACGGCACCCTGGCCATCCTCTTCGTCGCCTACCTGACCAAGGAGATGCCCGTCGGCTACGCGCAGTCGGACGCGACGTTCAAGGCGATCCAGCCCGACCTGGAGGAGGCCGGCCGCATCCTGGGCGCCGGGCGCCTGCGGGTGCTGAGGGAGATCACCGCCCCGCTGGCCCGCGGCGGGATCATCGCGGCCTGGTGCTTCGTCTTCATCGGCGTCATCCGGGAGCTGTCGGCCTCCATCATCCTCTTCACGCCGAACACCAAGGTGATGTCGGTCGTGATGTTCGACCTCAAGGAGGAGGGTCAGTTCGGCGCCATCGCCGTGCTCGGCCTCTTCATGCTCGCGATGACGCTGGCGACGGTGGCCTTCGTGCAGCGCGTGGCCGGCCGCGACGTGCTGGGCGCCCGTGAGTAGCCGCGTGCCGGGCATCAGCCTGCGCGGGCTGGTCAAGCGCTACGGCCAGGTCGGCGCGGTCGACGGCCTGGACCTCGAGGTTGCGCCGGGCGAGCTCGTCTCGCTCCTCGGGCCGTCGGGCTGCGGCAAGACCACCACGCTGCGCCTCGTCGCCGGCTTTCTGTCCCCTGACGCCGGTGAGATCGTGGTCGGCGAGCGCCGGCTCTCGGCGCCGGGCGCGGTGGTGCCGCCGGAGCGGCGGCGCATGGCGATGATCTTCCAGAGCTACGCGCTCTGGCCCCACATGACGGTGGCGCAGAACGTGGGCTATGGCCTGCGCGTGCGCGGCGGGCTCGGACGCGCGGAGCGCGAGGCACGGGTGCGCGAGGTGCTGGCGCGCGTCCAGCTCGCCGGCTACGGGTCCCGCTACCCGGGCGAGCTGTCCGGCGGCCAGCAGCAGCGGGTCGCCGTCGCCCGCGCCCTGGTCGTCGAGCCGGAGATCCTGCTGCTCGACGAGCCCCTGAGCAACCTCGACGCAAATCTGCGCGAGGAAATGCGCTTCGAGATCCGCCGGCTGCACGAGACCTTCGCCATCACCACGCTCTACGTCACCCACGATCAGGCCGAGGCCATGGTGATCTCCGACCGCATCGCGGTGCTCGAGCGCGGCCGCGTGGCCCAGCTCGGGACCGCCCACGACATCTTCGAGCGGCCCCGCACCCGCTTCGTCGCCGAGTTCATCGGGCGCACGAACCTGATCGACGGCATCGCGGAGAGCGCCGACACGATCGTCTGCGGGACCGTGCGGCTCCGCGTGGCGTCCGGCGGGCTGAAGCCAGGCCAGCCAGCCGCGCTCTCGATCCGGCCCCACGCCATGGCGCTGACGGCCGTCATGGCGCCGGGTGCGCTCGCGGGGGACATCCGCCGCGCGAGCTATCTCGGCGATGCCGTCGACTACGAGGTCGCCCTCGAGGGAAGCCCGATCGTGCTGCGGATCACCACCCCCCCCTCGGCCCCGCTCGGCCCCGGCGCGCGCGTCGGGGTCAGCATCCCGCCGGAAGCCTGCGTGCCGCTCGCGGGCTCGATACAATAGACGGGAAGGAGATCCCCATGGACACATGGTCGACGACCTCGGTGCAGGCCGCGGAACGGGTGTCGGCATTCCTGTGGAAGGTCTACGGCTGGATGGCGCTGGGGCTCGGGCTCACCGCGTTCGTGGCCTTCGCCGTGGCGGGCTCCCCCGAGATCCAGCGCGCCCTGCTCGGCAACCAGCTCGTCTTCTTCGCGCTGATCATCGCGGAGCTCGGCCTGGTGCTCGTGATCTCGGCCCGGGCGACGCAGATGGCCCCACCCGTGGCGACGGGCCTGTTCGCGCTGTACTCCGCGCTCAACGGCGTGACCCTCTCGGTGATCCTGCTCGCCTACACCGGCGAATCGGTGGCGACGACGTTCGTGGTCACCGCCGGCATGTTCGGCGCGCTCGCCCTCTACGGCACCACGACCAAGCGCAGTCTCGCCGGTGTCGGGCAATTCGTCTTCATGGGGCTGATCGGGGTGATCCTCGCGTCGATCGTCGGGATGTTCTGGCACAGCGACGCCCTGCAGTTCCTGATCTCGGTGGCCGGCGTGATCGTCTTCACCGGGCTCACCGCGTACGATGCGCAACGCCTGCGGGTGATGGCCCTCGCCCTCCCCGCCGGTCAGGACGGCGGCTACGCCATCGTGGGGGCGCTCTCGCTCTACCTCGACTTCATCAACCTGTTCCTGATGCTGCTTCGCTTCACCGGACGACGGGAGTAGTGGGAGCTGGGGGCTCACGGCGAGGCGCTCACCGCCGGCGGTGGCGCGTGCCGAGCGCGAAGAGGGCCCACGAGAGCAGCACGGCCAGCGGTGCGACGCCGAAGGGGATCGTGTAGGAACCGGTGAGGTCGTAGACGAATCCCGCGAACGCCGGGCCGAACGCGGCGCCGCAGCGCCAGCCGAGCGACAGCAACCCCATGATGGCGCCGATCGCGCGCAGGCCGAACACCTCGGGGATCACCTTCACCACCATCGTGTCCGAGGCCCCGAAGCCGACGCCGAAGAGGGCGACGGCGAAGAGCAGGGCCCCGCGCGAGGGGACCCACAGCAGCGCGGCGAGCGCCGCCGCCTCGACGACGTAGGCGGCGCCGATCGTCGCCCGCGTGCCGAAGGCGTCGGAGATCGCGCCCGAGGCCAGACGGCCGCCGGCGGAGCCGATCCCGTAGGCCGTGAGCGCGAGCGACGCGCCGGCGAGGCTCAGGCCGCGGTCGCGCGCGAACGGGACGACGTGGACCGACACCATCAGCGTCAAGCCGCCCAGCAGGAGCCAGGCCCCGTTGAGGTACCACTGCCGGGAATCGGCGAGCGCCTGGCGCACGGTGACGCCGGGCTCGACGGCGCTGCCCGGCGCCGCGGCGATCGATGCGCCGCGACCGAGCGCCGCCCGGAGCGCCGAGGCTTCCCCCGGCCGCGGCAGGCGCACGGTCCATGCGGCGATCAGCGTCAGCAGCCCGCACCCGCCGCCGAGCAGCGCATAGGCCTCGCGCCAGCCGAGCGCCGTGATCAGCGAGGCCGCGAGAGGCCCGGCGGAGATGTAGCCGAGGTTGAAGCCCACGAGCACCAGCGCCAGGGCCAGACCGCGGCGCGTCTCGAACCATCGGGCGATCGTCGCGGCGGATAAGAGATAAAAGCTCGACATCCCGACCCCGACCATCACGCCGACGAAGAGATAGAGCTGCCAGAGCGCGGTCGCCGCGGAGACCAGCGCGAAGCCTGCGCCCGACAGCACCACGGTGACGACGAGCATGGCGCGCGGGCCGTGACGGTCGGCGAGGGCGCCGACGAAGAACCCGGCCACGCCCCCGAGCAGCAGGCTCACCGACAGCGCCGCCGAGAGTGCCCCCCGGCTCCACCCGAACGCCTCCGCGAGCACGGGCAGGAACACGCCGTACGCCGCGAGGGGCATCGAGATGCCGTACGTGACGACGAACAGGGCGGCGACGATCCACCAGCGACGCACGTGGGGACGCACGAGCGCTGTCGAGACCCCCTTCGAGGCTAAAACTCCCAGGGCGGCTCGACGGCCCTGGGAAGCTCGAGCACCGTCGGGCGATCGGCCGCGAAGCCTGCGGCCAGCGCCGCCGGGAGCGCGTCGACGCTGGCCAGGCGCTCGCCCCGGGCGCCGAACGCCCTCGCCAGCGCGACGAAGTCGGGATTGGTGAGGTCGGCCTCGCCCCAGCGTCCCTCGTAGAAGAGCTCCTGCAGCCACTTGATCGCGCCGTAGCGGCCGTCGTTGACGACGAGGTAGACGATGGGCAGGCGGTACTTCACCGCCGTCGCCAGCTCGTTCACCGAGTACATGAACCCGCCGTCGCCCGCGATGGCGAGCACGGGCTGCTCGGGGCGCGCGATCTTCGCGCCGATGGCCGCGCCGACCGCGTAACCGAGCACGGCGGAGCCGGCGGGGTAGAGGAAGGTCCGCGGCGCGAGCACGGGGAACTTCCACTCCATCCAGTACGTCAGCCCGGTCTGGTCGTTGACCACGATCGCGTCCTCGGGCAGCGCCGCGCGCAGGGTCGCGATCAGCGCCGCCACCTCGGGGGTGTAGCGCTCGTTGACGTCGCGCCGGAGCTCCGCGAGCCAGGCGGGGTCCCACTCGCTCGCCGAGCGCGCCGGACCGAGCGCGGCGAGCAGTCGCACGAGCCCGTCCCTCGCGTCGCCGACGAGGCCGAGGTGCGTCTTCACGAGCCGGCCGATGACGCCGGGATCGAGGTCGAGGTGGATCACTGTCTGCCTCGGCCCGAAGGCAGGGCCGAGCTTCTCGGCCGAGCGGTGGCCCAGGTGGCAGCCGACCACGAGCACCACGTCGGCCGCGGCGATGGCCGGGGCGCAGACGCGGCGGTCGGGCAGCACGCCGTGGAAGCGCGGATCGCGCTCGTCGATCGCGCCGCGCCCCGCCACGCTCGCAATCACGGGCGCGTCCAGCCGCGCGGCCAGCGCGCGAGCCTCCGCCTCCGCCCCGGCCGCGATCACGCCGCCTCCCGCGATCACGAGGGGCCGGCGCGCGGCGGCGAGCAGGCGCGCGGCCTCGGCAACGTCCTGCACGTGGCAGGGCGGGCGAACGCCGTGCCCGCCGGAGGGCGCGGGCCCCTCGGTGCGCGCCCCGAGCAGGTCCCACGGAATCGAGAGCGCCACCGGCCCGGGCCGTCCCGTGCGCAGCAGGTCGAAGGCGCCGGCGAGCGTCGGCGCGATCGCCGCCGTGTCGGAGATCGCCTCGGCCAGCCGGCAAACCGGGCGGAAGCAGTCGATCTGGTTGGGCACCTCGTGGAGCGCGCCGAGATCGCGGCCGACCAGGGGCAGGGCGATGTCCGACATCACGAGCACGATCGGGGTCGAGCCCGCGTAGGACTCCGCCAGCGGCGTGAGCGTGTTGGTCGCGCCCGGGCCGGTGGTGACGATCACCACGCCCGGGAGGCCCGAGGCACGCGCGTAGCCGTCGGCCATGAAGGCCGCGCCCTGCTCGTGGCGCGCGAGGACGTGCGTGATCTCCGTCTGGCGCAGCAGCGCGTCGTAGACCGCGAGATTGTGGACGCCCGGGATCCCGAAGACGTGGCGCACGCCCTCGGCACGCAGCGCCGCGACGACCCACTCGCCGCCCGTCCGCGCGGACTCTGAACTTCGCGCGCCTGCGCGACAGGCGGGGCCCAGCCCGCGCGGGTCGCTCGGCGCGCTCATGCCATGGCCTTGAAGCCGCGGTCGATGGCGACGTCGACGAGCGCGGGCCCGGGATGGGCCAGCGCCTCCGCGAGGGCGCCGCGCAGCGCCCCGGGCGTCTCCACCCGCTCGGCGCGCACGCCCATGGAGCGCGCCAGGCTCAGGTAGTCGATCTCGGGATCGACGAGGTCCATGCCCGGGAACTCGCCGCGCTTGGCCGAGGCCAGGCCGAGGCTCAGCATCCCGGACTTGAGGATCGCGTAGGAGGCGTTGTTGGGGATCACGTAGGTGATGGGCAGCCGGTGGCGGGCGGCCGTCCAGAGCGCCTGCGGGGCGTACATCACCGAGCCGTCGCCGACCGTGGCGACCACCTTGCGCCCGGGCGAGGCGAGCTGGACGCCGATGGCGGCACCCATCGCCCAGCCGAGCGTGCCCGTCTTCGAGCCGAAGAACGAGCCCGGGGTCTTGAAGCGCATGTGGCGCAGCACGAAGGGCAGCGAGGAGGCCGACTCGTCGACCACGATGGCGTCGTCGGGCACGAGCGCGGCGAGAGTCTCGAAGAGGAAGGCCGGGGCGATCGGCACCCGCCCGGCCTCGGCGGCGGCGGTCGCCGCGAGCTTGCCCGTGTACTCCTGGCGCGTGCGCGCGGCGCTCTCGATCCTCGCGCGCGCTGCCTGGCGCGCCGCCGGCCCGAGGCGCGGGGTGAGCGCGTCGCGCAGCGCACGGATGGCCGTCCGCGGGTCGGCGAGGAGCCCGAGCGTGACGCCGTAGCTGCGGCCGATCGCCGCCGCGTCGTCGTCGATCTGGATCACCTGCTGGCCCGCCGCGAACGGCTCTCCCGGCGCGTGCAGGAACCACGTGAACACGGTCGCCCCGAGGATCACCACCACGTCGGCCCCGTCCAGGCTCTTCCGCACCCCGCCCGGCGCCGGATAGAGGCCCCCGCGCCAGAGCGGATGATCCCCGGGGAAGCTCGTCCGCCTGAGCAGCGGCTCGCCGTGGACCCGGGCGCCGAGCAGCTCGGCCAGCGCCACGAGGTCCTCGACCGCGCCCGAGCGGGCGACCCCGTCCCCCGCCACGATCGCCGGCGCGCGCCCCGCGGCGAGGAGGTCCACGACGCGCGAGAGCGCGTCGGGCTCCGGCGCCACGCGCGAGGCGACGCGCACCGGGGCCTCGCCCGCGTCGTCGACCTCCTCCACCATGAGGTCCATCGGGAGCGAGAGGAACACCGGCCCCGTCGGCGGCGTGAGCGCCAGGGTCAGCGCGCGCCGCAAGGCGTCCGGCGCCTCGTCGGCGCGCCGGATCTCGTAGGACCACTTCGTGAACTGCTCGGTCATCTGCACGAGGTCCGCCGAGAGGATCGGCCGGTGCATGAGGAAACGCGTGTCCTGCTGGCCCGCCGTCATGACGAGCGGGCTCTTCGCCCACGCCGCGTTGTGGAGGATCGAGAGCCCGTTGGCCACCCCCGGCCCCACGTGGACGTTGACGACGCCCGGCGTGCCGGAGGCCTGGGCGTAGCCGTCGGCGGCGGCGACCGCCGTCGCCTCCTGCAGGCCGACGACGTACTCGAGATCGGCGCCGGAGAGGGCGTCGAGGAACGTCAGCTCGGTGGTGCCGGGATTGCCGAAGAGGTACCGGATCCCCGCGGACTTCAAGATCGCGAGCAGCGTCGAGGCGGCGTTCATGGACCGAGAGGATACTACGGCGTCGGGGTCGAGGTCGGCGGGCCCACGCCGGCGTACTTTGCGTCGATCTGCTTGCGGATCGACGCCGGGCCCCGTCCGGAAGCCGTCATCCGCATCACGTCACGCGTGACATCGAGACAGAGCGTTCACGTCGCCGCGTGGCTGGTGAACGTCGTGTCGCGCGCGGTCTCGGCCTTGATGTAGCAGGCGCGGTTGGAGGTGTGGCCGATGTCGCCGCAGCCACAGAAGCACGGCATGAACGACAGGACGTCCTGCCGTTCCGCGGCAAAGCGGTAGAGGGCGGGAAGGTCCCCGCCCGTAGCGAATGCCGGCAGCCGCCCCCGCGCGACCGTCTGCACGAGGTCACCGACCTCGTCCCGGCGCGCCGCCGGTTGCCCATGACCCAGCGTCCACCACGCGAGAGCCGCCACCAGCGGTCCCGCGACGACCGTGATGGCCAGCGGCCAGCGCCGCGCGCCGGCGCCGCTCACGACGCCGCCCGGACCAGCTCGTACTCCTGGCGGCCCAGGCGCAGGATCCCCCGGCCGCTGCGCTCGTCGTAGTCCGCGAGCGACAGCAGCTGGTAGGCGGCCGCGCGGCCGAAGCGCGCCACGAAGGCGCCGCCCTTGACGGTCGCGTAGGGAACGCCGCTGCCGCAGATCCGCAGCGCCGCGGGATCGAGCGTCTCCTCCGTGCCGTCGTTGAGCTGGGCGATCAGGGCGTCCCCGCGGCGCTCGGCCCGCGTGATCACCCAGGGGGCGTCGGCGACCGTCACCGGGATGCGAACGCGCGTCTGGATGAAGTACCCCTGCGCGTCGCGGCGGAGGTTGGACCTGAGATTCGCGACGATGCCCGGATGCGTCACCTGCACGTCGTCGTGGAACCAGTCACCGTCGACGTCGATGCTCAGGCGCGGCAGCGTCCACTCGGCGGGCGGCGGGGTTGCGGGATCGGGCGCGCTTGTATGATGCTCACTCATCGCAGCGTGACGCTGGCGTACGTCACCACGGCCTGGGGATCGGGCCACTGTCCGTAGATCCTCAGATCGCCCCGCGCGCCGCTCAGCGTCCTCAGCAGCGCGTAGATCGGGGAGAAGCCGCAGATCCGGCGCCGGTCGTTGTCGGCGGCGACGGCGTCGAAGAAGGCCCGGGCGTCGCCCCCGGTGATCGATGCCAGCATGGCCCGGTCTTCACGCTCCACGCGCTCCATCTCGGGCTCGGAGATCGGCGCGGGATCGCCGAAGCGCGGTCCCACGTGGGCGAGGTCGGCCCCCGCGATGACCACGGCGCGCCGCCCGCTCGCGGCCAGGCCCTCGGCCACGGCGTCGAGGAAGCGCGGCACGCGCGGGTCGTCCTCGGGGCGGCGGCCGCCCAGCATCGCCTCGTGGGCGAAGCTCGCCAGCACCGGCAGGATCGTGATCTCGCGCGCCCGGTAGAGGTAGCGCAGGAACACGGCCTGGAACTCGATGGAATGCTCGGACCGGTGCGCCAGCTCGGAGGCGAAGCAGTCCTGGCCGGCGCGGGCGGCCACGGCGTCGATCAGATCGCGGTCGACGGGCACGGCGCCGAGCGGGGTCTCGTAGTCCTTGCGCGTCAGCGCGAAGGGATCGGCCATCCCGGCGTGGCAGGTCCCGAAGATCACGAACACGTCGGCGTCCGGCGCCTCCGCGAGGTCGCGGTACGCCCACGCGTAGGCGGGGCCGCCGCGATGGAAGTCGATGTGCGGCGCGATGAGTCCCCGCACCGGCGAGCCGGAAGGCGCGCCGGCGCGCGGGGCGCCGGGGCCGCCGGGGGGCTGGAAGCACGCGTCCATGGCCGCCCGCAGCGCCGAGGGATCGTCCGCGTACGCACCGCCGGCGTGCGCGGCCGGGCGCGTGGGCGCGTCGCGGAACGTGCGGTCGTGCGCGGCCCGCCGTCGGGCGAACCCCGGGCTGTCCATGAACCCGTGCTCGTCGAGCGTGGCGATCAGGCGCTCGATCTGGGCCCCCTCGACCAGCTCGCCGTGGCGTCGCATGATCTCCGCCTGGATGTCCTCCAGGCTATGGGCGCCATCGCAGAGGGCGACGATCTCGACCACGGGCATGGGCAGCAGGAGCATGGAGGCGGTGTAGCCCGCGGGGTCGCGCAGCGCGACCATCTGCGCGCCGTCCTGCTCGACCGGGAAGGCCTCGATCGCGCGCAGGCGTGGCCGCTCGCTCATACCCCGAGGTAGTGGATGGCGGACGCGACGTAGATCCGTGCGGCCTCCGTCAGCTCCGAGATCTCGACGTGCTCGTTCGCCTGGTGCGGGATGAGCCGGTGGCCCGGCCCGCACGTCACGATGGGGATGCCGCGCGTCATCCGCAAGATGGTGCCGTCCGTCGAGCCGGGCACGCCGCCGAACTTCGCCCGGCGGCCCGTCGCGTCCCTGACCCCGGCCACCATGGCCCGCACCAGGGGCTCGCCGGGATCGACCTCGGTGGCCAGGCGGTAGCCGTTGACGGGCTGCCACTCCACCGTCGCCTCCGGGCACGCGGCCCGCGCCGCCGCGCACGCGCGGTCGATCTCGGCGGCGACCGCCGCCTCGTCCGGGCCCGGCGTCAGGCGCACGTCGAGCGTGACCTGCGCGGTGCCGGGGATGACGTTGGATTGGGCGACGCCGTGCAGCGGCGCGGCGACGATCGTGGGCGTGACCGTCGGCGGGCGCAGGTACCGGCTGCGCCGGCAGAGCTTCCGCAGATTCCGCTCCATCGCGCGGACCTCGCCGAGCAGCGCGCCGAGCGCGGTGATCGGGTTCACGCCAGCCTCCGGCATCGCGCCGTGCGCCATGCGGCCTCGAATCGTCACGCGCGCCCACACCACCCCACGCTGCTCGAGGCAGAGCTCGTTCTGCTCGGGCTCGCAGATGATCGCGGCGTCGATCTCCCGCCCGATCTGCGTCGCGACGAAGTGCTTGACCCCGAGCATGTCGCCTTCCTCGTCGGCGAGCGCCCCGACCACGAGGCGGCCGCCGAGCGCCACGCCGCTGCGCTTGAGCGCGGCGGCCGCCACCATGGCGGCGGCGAGCCCGCTCTTCATGTCGGCGGCGCCGCGGCCCCAGATGCGGCCCTCGGCCAGCTCACCCGAGAACGGCGGATGGCGCCACGCGGCGGCGTCGCCCTCGGTGACGACGTCCGTGTGGCCCTCGAGCAGGAGGGTCGTGGCCTCGCCCGGCTCGCCGAGCGAGGCCACGACGTTCGGCCGCCCGGGCGCGACGGTCTGGACCTCGTGCTCGAAGCCCTCCTTGGCGAACCACTGCCGGACGTGCTCGGCGACCGCGGCCTCGTTGGCGGTGGGATCGCCGGGGCGGTACACGCTCGGGATGCGGACGAGATCGCGGGTGAGCGCGATCAGCTCCGCGTCATCGACGGCGGCGAGCGCGGCGGCCAGCGAGGAGCGGAGCGACACCCCGGGAATTATTCGTGCGGGAAGGACAGGATGACGGCGTCGAGGCGGATCACGCGGAACTCCTCGCCGGCCACGTAGAAGTAGTGGCCCTCGACCTCCTCGGCGCTCTCCTCGAAGGCGACCACCGTCTGGATCCCCGGCATCTCGCGGAAGGCGTTGGCGCCCTCGTCGAAGCCGTCCCCGCGTGCGACCACCTCGCCGTAGCGGATGGGCGAGCCCTTCGGGCAGTGCACGCGGACGTCGGCAGGCCCCTCCGACAGCAGGCGGACCAGGAGGTTGATGCCGTAGACCTGGATGGGAATCGGAGTCATCGTCCTCCCCAGCGGTGGAAGAATGCGCCCATCATACCACGCGGGTTTCGGGGCCCGGCCTCGCCCGCCCCCGACGATCACGGGGTCTCGCCGGTGGCCTCCGGCGCCGTCAGCGCCCGCGGCTGCTGGTCGACGGCCTCCAGCACCTCGATCTCGTCCCCGCCCGCCGCCCCGAGCTCGCGGAAGCGGCGCACCGCCGGCAGGACCCGGCTCTCGAACGAGCCCACCGCCTGGTTGAAGGCCTTGGTGGCCCCGCCGAGCGCCCGGCCCACCCCGGCGAAGTGCTCGGTCATGAGCCGGATGCGCTCGTAGAGCTCGTGGCCCTGGCGGCTGATCTCGGCGGCGTTGGCGGCCAGCCGCTGCTGCCGCCAGCCGATCTCGACGGCGCGCAGCAGCGCGACCAGGCTCATCGGCGAGGCCACGATCACTCGCTTGCCCAGGGCCTCCTCGATGAGCGAGCCGTCGGCATCGGCCGCGGCGGCGAAGAACGCCTCGCCGGGCATGAACATGATGACGAAGTCCGCGGCGCTCGCGAACTCCGTCCAGTACGCCTTGCTCGCCAGCAGCCCGACATGGCGCCGCACCTGCTGGGCGTAGTGGCCGAGCGCGGCCGCGCGGTCCTCGGGGGTCTTCGCCTCCGCTGCGTCCAGGTAGGCCTCGAGCGGGACCTTGGCGTCGACGACGATCTGGCGCCCGGCGGGAAGGTTCACGACCATGTCGGGCCGGAGACGCCCGCCCTCGCCCTCGACGGTGACCTGCTCGACATAGTCGCAGTACTGCGTCATCCCGGAGACCTCGACGGCGCGCCGGAGCGTCAGCTCGCCCCACTTGCCCCGGACCTGCGAGCCGCGCAGCGCGGTCACGAGGTTACCGGTCTCCCGCTGGAGACTGGCGCTGCTCGCCGCGAGCTGGCCGAGCTGCGTGCCGAGACTGCTGTACGCGTGCTGGCGCGAGGCCTCCAGCGCTCTCAGATCCTGCTCGTAGCGCGTGAGGGCATCGGACAGCGGCTGCACGGTGCTGGCGATCGCCTCGCGGCCGCGCTCGAGCTGGGCGCCCAGCGTCTCGCGGGCTCGATCCACGAAGGCGGCGCTGTTCTGCTGCAGGGCGTCGGCGCTCAGGGCCTTGAAGGTGTCGGCGAGCCGCTCGCGCGACTGCTCGACGAACCGGCGCTGCTCGTCCAGGCTCGCGTGCGCGGCCTCGAGGCGCGCGTCGGCCTGGGCCCGCGCCAGGCGCTCGGCGTCGAGGGTGCTCTGCAGCTCCTCGACCTTCAGCTCGCGATGAGTCAGCTGCTTGCGCGCCTCGTCGACCGACGTCTCCGCCGAGGCCAGGCGCGAGGCGAGCGGGTCCCGCTCGCCCGCGGCGGCCGCGCGGAAGTGCCCGCGCGCCACCAGCCACGCCAGCGCCCCGCCCAGGGCGGCCCCGATCACCAGCAGCGTTGCCTCAACCATTCACGCTCCTCCTGGCCCGGCGCTTCGCGGCCTTGGCCTTCGCGGGCGGACGACGCCGACGCCAGTGCCGGCACACGCCGCGGAGGCCGCAGGGGGCGCAGACCACCGCGTCGCGCCGGTCCAGGCAGTCGCCCGACATGCGCTTGTGACAGAGCGCGAAGTCGTACTTCACGGGATCGTCGGGATCGACCGCGCGCAGCCGGGCCGTGATGTCCTCCGCCATGCGCCAGGTGCGCGAGCGCAGGCGCGTGAGCCCGATGGCCCGGCTCATGTTCTCGATGTGCGTGTCGACGGGGATCAGCAGCCGCGACGGTGAGACCGAGGTCCACAGCCCGAAGTCCGGCGGCTCGCGGCGGACCATCCAGCGCAGGTAGAGGTGCAGGCGCTTGCACGGCCCGCCGGTCGAGGGCAGCGGGAAGAGATGGCGGTAGCCCCGCGAGAGGCGTCCGCCCGGGAACACCGCGCGCAGGTCCGCCTCGAGGAAGAGCCGGGCGAAGCGCTCGAGCGCGGGACGGATCGGCCCGCTCGGGTCATCATCGCCCGCCGCGAAAGCCTTCTCGAGCGTGCCGTGACGCGCGAGCAGATCGCGCGCGGCCACGCAGAAGGCCGCGACGTCCCGCGGGCGGTTGAAGCGGTAGATGAAACCGTCGAAGCGACCGGCGTCGCGCCGGGGCTCGAACGCCGCGACGAAGTCCGCCGGAGAGGGGCCCATCACCGCGAGCACCTTGCCCAGCGCGCGCCCGAACAGATCCACGCGGCCGTAGGCCAGGCACGCCGTGAGCAAGCCCACCAGCTCGCGGTCGCGGGGAGCGGCGTAGCGCAGCGGGAACTGGATGGCGTCACGCTCGACCCGGCTGCCGTAGTCGAACTCGCCGTAGAGCCGCTCGAGCGGCTGTTGGAGCGCCCCTGCGTCCGGCATATATATGGTCGCCGGCCCCCGCGCGCCGGCGGTCAGGCGACTATAGCAGATCTGGTGGCCTGACGCCCGCCATGCCCTATATCTGGGGTGCCGCCATGAACCACCCTGACGACGCCCTCCGGAGCAGAGGGTGTGCCCTTGATCGTCCTTGAGGGCGAACGCCCGGGTTCCCCAGGGGTCTCGTGCACGTCCTTCACGAGGCGACCCCCGGTCAGCTCAACGCCTCCAGCGTCAATCCAACCTTGGCGGTGTAGAAGCGGATCGATTCCGCCAGGTCCGTCGTCCGCAGCCGGGCAATGACGCCCGATATCGTCATCGTCCCCTCCCGTGACCAGCGGCGCGGCGCGCCGGCCCGGGAATCTGGCCTCTCATTCGATCACACGGTCGGCGCGCAGAAGGATCGACTGCGGGATCGTCAGGCCGAGCGCTCGCGCGGTCCGCGGGTTGAGGACCAGCTCCACCGTGCGCGGCAGCTCGACCGGGAGCTGATCCGGCCTGGCCCCGCGCAGGATGCGGTCCACGTAGGCCGCGAGTCGGCGATACGAATCGTACAGATTCGGTCCAAACGTCAGCAGGAAGCCGTTGTCGGCGAACCCGCCCCAGCCCGAGACCGTGGCGATTTTTCGTTGCTCGGCAAACGTGGCGATGCGGCCACTGTGGGCGAGCATGACCGCATCGGGAAACGCAACCAGCGCGTCGCAGTGTTGCTGGACGACGGCCTGCAGGGCGCCATCGAGGCCGCTCGCCGCCTGGATCGGCACATAGGCCACCTCGAGTCCCAGCTTGCGGGCAACGTCCTCCGAAGCCGCCCGCTCGCGATGCTCGCCTGCGTGCTCGGGCCTTGCGAGGACGGCGAGACGCCGGATCCGCGGCACGATTTCCCGGAGCAGCTCGACGCGCTTTCCCACCCGCTCGAGCGACATGAAGCTCATGCCCGTGAAGCTGCCCCCCGGACGAGCAAAGCTCTGCACGACTCCCGCGTCCACGGGATTGCCGCTGAAGCCAAACACGACCGGCCCTGCGGGCTTGAGGCGCTGCACGGTCAACACGTCGCGGCCGTAGACCACGATGATCTCCGGATTGGACTCGAGCATCTGACGTGCGAGTCGCTCGGCCTCTTCCGGCGTTCCCTCGGTCCAGAACGGGGTGAGCGCGAGATTGCGCCCCTCCTCCCATCCCAGCTCGCGCAGCCCGGCTCGCATCGCGTCGAGAAACGGCGAGGGCGTGCCGGCGCGCCCGGCCCCGAACCAGGCCATCCGCCGGGGCGCCGTCTGCGCCCGCGCGAGCGGCGCGGCGAGAAGCACCCCTGCGGCAATCAGGAACTGCCTGCGTCGGACTTGCATCGCGCTCTCCCGTCCCGAAAAACTGTCCTGCGAAGTCTAGGATAATGCCCGCGAAAGACAAAGCGCGCCCTGGTCACATTCCGTGCCCTGCCTCCCGCCGCGGCGCATCGTCACCTTTCGGGCGCGGTGATCGACGCGGTATGATCCGATCCATGAAGACGCGCGGGGTCGGGATCATCGGGCTCGGGGCGATCGGCCGTCAGCTCTGTCGTGCGCTGGATTCGGGCATCCCCGGCCTGCACCTCGTGGGCGCCCTCGCGCGCGACCGGGCGAAGGCCGAGGCGTTCCTCGGCACGCTCGCCGGCAAGCCGCCGTTTCTCTCACTCGACGATCTGATCGCCTCCTCCGACATGCTGATCGAGGCCTCGACCCAGGCCCACCTTCAAGAAATCGCGCCCAAGGCGCTGGGCGCCGGCAAGGATGTCGTGGTGCTGTCGTGCGGCGCGCTCCTCGGGCGGACGGACTGGATCGCCCTCGCCGAGTCCACCGGCGCACGCATCCACGTGCCGTCCGCCGCCATCGCGGGGCTCGACGGGGTCAAGGGCGCGCGGGTGGGGGTGGTGCAGTCGGTCACGATGGAGACGCGCAAGCCGCCGCGCGGGCTGGCCGGCGCGCCGTGGATCGAGCAGCAGAAGATCGACCTCGACGCGCTGACCAGCGAGACGCTCGTCTTCGAGGGCCCGGCCGTCGAGGCGTGCCGCGCGTTCCCCGCCAACGTCAACGTGCTGGCGGCGCTCTCGCTCGCGGGCATCGGCCCCGAGCGGACCACGACCCGCGTCTACGCGGTGCCCGGCCTGACGATGAACCGCCACCGGATCCAGGTCGTGGGCGAGTTCGGGCGCCTGACGATCGAGGTCGAGAACGTGCCCTCGGAGAACCCGCGCACGGGCAAGCTCTCCTACTTCTCGACCATCGCCTTCCTGCGCGACCTCGGCGCGACCCTCCGGATCGGCACCTGACGGCCGCGCGCGTCCACATCGTGGGCGCGTCGGGCGCGGGCACGACGACGCTCGGCCGGGCCCTGGCGCAGCGCCTCGGCTGCCCTCACCTGGATACCGACGACTACTTCTGGCTGCCGACCGACCCGCCGTTCGAGACGATCCGGCCGCGTCCGGAGCGGCAGGCCCTGCTCGGGGCGGATCTCGAGCGTCATCCGGCGTGGGTGCTGTCGGGATCCCTCTGCGGGTGGGGCGACCTCTTCATCCCGCGGTTCGACCTCGTGGTCTTCCTGCGGCTGCCGTCGGAGGCGCGGCTGGCGCGCCTCCGGGCACGGGAGCGCGAGCGCTACGGGGACGCGATCGCGCCCGGCGCCGCGCGGCACGAGAAGTACGTGGAGTTCCTGGCGTGGGCGGCCCGCTACGACGAGGGCGAGCCCGTGGAGCGGAGCCTCCGGATGCACGAGGCATGGCTCGCACGGCTGCCGTGTCCGGTGCTGCGCCTGGACGGCGCCTGGGAGACCGCGCGTCAGGTCGACGAAGTTGCCCGGCGCGTGCCGCCAGGCTGACCGTTACCGTGCCTGCGTCGCCTCCAGGTAGCGCTCGGCTTCCAGCGCGGCCACGCAGCCCATGCCGGCGGCGGTCACCGCCTGGCGCCACACCTGATCCTGCACGTCGCCCGCTGCGAACACGCCGGGCACCGAGGTCTGCGTGGTCCCCGGCACGACCTTGACGTAGCCGCTCGGCAGCAGGTCGAGCTGGCCGCGGAAGATGCCGGTGTTCGGCTGGTGGCCGATGGCGATGAAGAGCCCGTCCACGGCGCGCTCGGCGAGGGCGCCCGTCTTGACGTTGCGGAGCTTCACCGCGGTGACCTTGCCCTGCGCGGGGTCGAGGATATCTTCGACCTCCGAATCCCACACGAGCGTGATGTTCGGATGCTTCAGCGCCCGGTCCTGCATGATCTTGGAGGCGCGCAGGCTGTCGCGCCGGTGCACCACGGTGACCGAGCGGCCGAGCCGCGAGAGGTAGAGCGCCTCCTCCATCGCCGAGTCACCGCCGCCCACCACCATGATGTCCTGGTCCTTGAAGAAGAAGCCGTCGCAGGTGGCGCACGTCGACACGCCGCGGCCCATGAGCGCCGTCTCGGACGGCAACCCCAGGAGCGTGGCGGAGGCCCCGGTGGCCACGATGACGGTGTCACCCTCGTACGTGGTGTCGCCCGCGCTCACGTGGAAGGGCCGGCGGGTGAAGTCGACGGCGGTGACGTCGTCGGCGACCACCTCGGTCCCGAAGCGCTCGGCCTGCTTGCGCATGATCTGCATCAGCTCGGGCCCCATCACGCCGTCCACGAAGCCGGGATAGTTCTCCACGAGCGTGGTCAGCATGAGCTGGCCGCCGTACTGGAACCCCGAGATCATCAGCGGGGCGAGGTTGGCCCGCGCCGCGTAGATGGCCGCGGTGTAGCCCGCCGGCCCCGAGCCGATGATGATCACCTTGCGCGCCGTCATCGTGTCCTTCTCGCCTCCCACGTCTTTCGATGCGTCACGCCTGCCCTTCGGTGCCCCGGCTCACGGCTCGAGGATCGGCCCCAGCTCCCCGAGGTCGCGGATCTCGAACTCCGGCGGGGCGAGCCCGGCCGGGAGCGCCTCGCGGTCGGGATTGATCCACGCGGCGTCCATGCCCACGCCGTGCGCCCCGCCGACGTCGATGTCCGCGCGGTCCCCGACGAACAAGGACTCGCGCGGCGCCACGTCGAGACGCCCGAGCGCCTCGAGGAAGATCGAGGGCGCGGGCTTGCGCCAGCCGAACGCGTCGGAGATCACGATGGTGTCGAAGAGCCCGATCACCCCGGCGGACTCGAGGATGCCGAGCGCGGTCGGGGTGTAGTCGAAGTTCGAGACCACGGCGAGACGGTAGCGCCCGGCCAGGCGCTCGAGGAGCGCGCCGTAGTGCGCCGGGAACTCCGCGGCCTTGGCCAGCTCGCGGCGATGCGTCTCGAGGAGGGCCTCGACCAGCCCGGGATCGCAGCGCGCGGGATCCACGGCGAGGCATTCGAGCACGCGGGCGAACCGCTCCTGCGCCGGCACCTCGCGATGGTCCACCGCGCGCCGCCGCTCCGCGTCCTGCCACGAGCTGATCATCGCCCCGTGGAAGGCCGCGAGGTCCACGCCGGGAGCGTGAGGCGCGAGCACTTCGTGGAGCAGGCGGGCGGTGCTGTGCACGGTGCGCCCGTTGATCTCGATCTCGGGCAGCCGCCGCCGGTCGAAGCGCACCAGCGTGTCGAAGAGGTCGAAGAGGACGGCGCGGTAGCGCGGGCTCACAGCGGCTTGCGTCCCGCGAAGCCCTCGGCGCGCCCGTGCCAGAAGCGGATCTCGCGCTCGCCCATCTTCCAGCAGAGCTCCACCTCCAGGCCGTCGCGCAGGTGCGGGAAATCGACGAGTCCCTGCCCGAGGTCCTTCGGCACCCCGCCGAGCGTGACGATCTCCTCGAGCCCGTCCTGCAGCGCCGCCGTCGCCCGCTCCGCCTGCGCCTGGTCCGCGCGCCAGCGCTCCCGGTCGAAGACACCGCCGCCGGCCAGGGTGATGCGCCGCTGCTCGGCCTGCAGCCGCTCGCGCGCCTCGGCGGCCTCGCCGTGCGCGGCCATGGTCCGCTCCATGATCGCCGTCAGCCTGGGGATCAGCGCCTGCACCTCGCCGGGGGAGAAGTAGCGGTCACCCACGCCAGGGCGCCTCGACGAAGATGGCGTGCACTTCCTTGGGACCGTGCACGCCACGGGTGAGGGTCAGCTCGATGTCGGCGGTGCGGCTCGGGCCGGTGATGACGTTGATCGCGGCGCCGCGGCCGGCCGGCGCCTCGCCCGCGTGCCAGGCCTCGAGGAGCACGCCCACCTGGGCCAGGCTCTCCACCAGCGCGGTGCGGTCGAAGACCGCGACGTGGTACGGCGGCAGCAGCGAGGTCGAGCGCGGGCGGCCGGCGCCCGAGACCAGCACGAGGCTGCCCGTCTCGGCGATGGCCAGGTCCACCCCGGTGAGCCCGAGATCGGCCGCGGCGATCCGCTCGCGCAGGGCCTGGCGCGCCCGGGGATCGTCGAGCGCGCCGGGCGGCATCGCCTCGCCGTCGAGGCCCTCGCTCCGGAGCGGGGGGACGAGATCGCGGCCGAGGGCCGAGGGATGCCAGGCGACGAGGCGGCGCGCCTCGCGCTCGCGCGCGATCCTGCCGACGACACCGGGCACCGCGTCGATCGAGCCGACGCGATAGAAGACGCCGCCCACCCGCTCGAACTCCTGGCGGAAGCGCTCGAGCGTCTCGGGCCAGCGCTCGGCGAGCTCGCGCCGGATGGTCTCGGCGACCTCGGCCGGACGCGCGGGCCGGAGCGCCGGGGTAGCCGGGAACGCGCCAGGCGTCTTCGCCATCTCCCGACGGATCTCGCCGAGGAACTCCGCCCGCGTGGTCACCGCTCGCGCTCCAGCGCCCGCCACCGCTCGCTGAACGTGCGCGGCGCCACGACAGGCAGATCGCGCGTGCGCGTCCACGCCCCGAAGAACAGCGGCAGCCGGCGGATCCGCCGGCCGCGCGCCAGCGGCCGCTGCAGGACGCGCGCGAGGGGCGCGGCGGCCCGGTAGAGCGCCGGATGACGGAGCAGCCGGGCGAAGGCGCCGAAAGCGCTCCGCTCCGCGGCCGGCGCCCGGCCCGCCTCCACGTTCTCCTTCCGCAGCGCGATCAGCATGCGCGGGATGTCGATGCGCACGGGGCAGGCATCGAGGCACGCCCCGCACAGCGACGAGGCGTGGGCGAGGTCGCGCACCGCCGCGTTGCCGTTGAGCATGGCCGTCAATAAGATTCCGATGGGGCCGGGGTACGTGTAGCCGTAGGCGTGGCCCCCGATCTGCCGGTACACGGGGCAGACGTTGAGGCAGGCGCCGCAGCGCAGGCAGGAGAGCGCCTCGCGCAGCGTGCCGGCGAGCTGGCGGATCCGCCCGTTGTCGAGGAGGACGAGGTGGAACTCGTCGGGCCCCTCGAGCTCGTCCGCGCGCCGCGGCCCCTGCACCATCGTGGTGTAGACGGAGAGCTTCTGGCCGGTGGCGCTCCTGGCCAGGATGGCGAGGAAGACCATCAGGTCGGTCATCGAGGGCACGACCTTCTCGACGCCCATGACCGCCACGTGCACGCGCGGCAGCGAGGTGATCATCCGGCCGTTGCCCTCGTTGGTGACCAGCACCACCGTGCCCGTCTCCGCCACCGCGAAGTTCGCCCCCGTGATGCCGAGGTCGGCCTGGAGGAACTTCTCCCGCAGCTCGGCCCGCGCGATGCGGGTCAGCGCCTCGGGGTCGGGCTCGGCGGGGCGCCCCAGCACGCGGGTGAAGAGCTCGGCCACCTGGCCCTTCGTCTTGTGGATGGCCGGCGCGATGATGTGCGAGGGCTTCTCGTGGGCGAGCTGGATGATGTACTCCCCGAGGTCGGTCTCCACCGGCGTGACGCCGGCGTGCTCGAGCGCCTCGTTGAGGTCGATCTCCTCGGTCGCCATCGACTTCGACTTGACCGCCATCCGGGCGCCGGTGCGCTTGGCGATCCCGAGGATGATCTCCCGCGCCTCCGCCGCCGTCCTCGCGAAGTGGACGTGGCCGCCGAGCGCCTCGACGCGGTCGATCAGCCGCTCGAGGTGCGCGTCCAGGCGCTGCAGCGTCGCCTCCTTGATCGCCCGCGCCCGGTCGCGGAGCGCGTCACCCTCGGGGAACGAGCCGAACGCCTCGCGGCGGAGCTCGATGAACTTCGTGGTGGCGATGGTGAGGGCCTCTTGTAAGAAATGGTCGTCCAGGGCCCGGCCCGCGCGCTCCCGGAAGGGCACGCTCAGGTCAGTCACCGTCGGCCTCGGCGATCAGCTCCGCCAGGTGGAGCGCGCGCACGGCGCTGGCGCGCCGGGAGAGCCCGCCGCTCATCTGCATCAGGCAGCCGGCGTCGCACGCCGCCACGCACGCCGCGCCCGTCGCCTCGACGCTGGCGAGCTTGCGGTCGAGGATCGCCGAGGAGACCTCGGGCAGCCGGACCGCGAACGAGCCGCCGAAGCCGCAGCACTCGTCGCCGCCGGCCAGCTCGACCAGCTCGGCGCCCGCGAGCCGGCCCAGGATCGCGCGCGGCGTGCGCGTCTCCCCCAGCCCGCGCAGGAGATGACAGGAGTCGTGGTAGGTCACGCGCCCCTTCACCGTGCTCGTGAAGTCCGTGCGCCCGATCACATCCACGAGGAACTGGGAGAGCTCGTGCGTCTTCGCGGCCAGCGCCTCGGCGCCTGCGCGCTCCTCGCCGTGGAGCAGGTGCGGGTACTCGGCCTTGACCATCCAGGCGCACGAGCCCGACGGCACCACCACGTGCTCCGCGCCCGCGAAGAGCGGCAGCGTCCGCCGCGCCACCTCCGCGGCCTGGGCGTGGTAGCCCGAGTTGAACAGCGGCAACCCGCAGCACGTCTGCCCCGCGGGGAAGTCCACCTCCACCCCCAACCGCCGGAGCAACCGCACGATCCGGACGCCGACCTCCGGATAGAACAGGTCCCCGAGGCACGTGATCATGAGGGAGGCGCGCATTTATTGTAACGGGGTCCGCGAGGCCGGCTCGGGGCGTGGGTGGCCTGCTGTGGGAGCGACGTGTCTCTGTTGTAGCGGGGTCCGCGAGGCCGGCTCGGATCGTGGGTGGCCTGCTGTGGGTGCGGCGTGGCTGCGGACGCTCATCATGCGTGAGGTGGCGGCGGCGTGACCACGACGAGGACGAGCAGGCGCCGGTCGGTCGCGTTCCGGATCCCGTGGGAGACCCCGGAGGCCGCGACGACAGCCTCGCCGGGCTCCAGCGTGTCCTCGCGCCCGTCGAGCGTGACCCGCGCCTGGCCGTCCAGCACGAAGTAGATCTTGTCCTGGCCGTCGTGGGCGTGCGGCTTCTGCTCCTGGCCCGGCTCCAGGCAATAGAGGTCGAGCAGCGCGCGCGACGTCGCCGCGAGCGCGACCTTGGCCATCTTCTCCGCGCTGAACGCCGCCCGGTCCTTCACCGTGATCTTCATCGCGTCACCCTCATCGCCTCGAGAGCCGAGCGGCTCCGCTCCAGCGCATCTCAGGTCGACCGCTTCCACATCCGGCGCAGCCCGGCCCAAATGCGGGATCGCATCGGCCGCATATTCTCCGGCGCGAAGTGGGCGACTACGAGCCCATCCGTCGAATCTCTGCCTTGCCTGAGGTCCGATGCGATATCACGCGCGAGCCTCGGCCAATCCGCCTTGCCGATGCCTCGATAGTATTGCCAGTCGTGATTGCTGGCATCGCACCAGCCGCCCCAGAAGTGGAGGGCGATCACGAGCCGCCTCTCGGCGAGGTCCTGGATCGGGAGCAACTCGCGGTAGACGTCGTCGTACCGATCGGCGATGGACGCATACCGCCCAGCCTCGTGCGCCGCGGCGTCGGCGAGCAGTGCCTTCGCCAGGATTTCGTCCGCTTCCGTCGCTTGCGTCACCGGCCCAGATCCTGTTCACCGAATGATCGGCCCTGGTCAAGCGCGCGGGCCAGGACCTGCACGGGATGCAGCACCTCGAGGTCGAGGCCCCGCTCGCGGACACCCTTGGCGATCTGCAGCAGGCAGCCGGGGTTCCCGGCGACCACGATGCGCGCCCCGGTCTGCACGATGCGCTCGATCTTCATCGCGAGCAAGCGCTCGGCCATCGCGGGCTCGAGCAGGTTGTAGATCCCCGCGCTGCCGCAGCAGAGCTCGCTGTCGGCCAGCTCCACGAGGCGCAGCCCGGGGATCCTCGCCAGGAGGGCCCGCGGTTCGTTGCGCACCTTCTGGCCGTGCACCAGGTGGCAGGCGTCGTGGTAGGTCACCGTGGCGCCCAGCCGGCCGAGCGGAAGCTCGGCGTCGACGAGGAGCTGGCTGACGTCGCGCACCCTCCCGGCCAGGCGCGCCACCCCCGCATCGCCGGGGAGCCAATGCGCATACTCGCGCATCGCCGAGCCGCAGCCCGCGGCGTTGGTCACGACCCAGTCCACGTCGTCGGGCAGGGCGGCGGTCAGCGCACGGGCCCGGAGCCGGAGCTCGTCCAGCCGGCCCGCATGCAGGTCCAGCCCGCCGCAGCAGCCCTGGGCCGGCGGCGCGACGACGTCCCAGCCGGCGAGAGAGAGCAGGCGCGCGGTGGCGCGGTTGACGTCGGGATAGAGGTGGCGCTGCACGCAGCCGGTGAGCAGGGCGACGCGGCCGCGCCGCGTCCCGCGCGCCGGGGTGAGCACGGGGACGTCGGCCCGGCGCGGGACCACGGGCAGCAAGGCCTCCATCGCCGCGAGGCGTGGGGCGACGCGGAGCACGCCCGCGGCGCGCACGAGCCGCTGCAGCCCGCTCCGCTGGTAGAGACCCAGCGCGCCGAGCGCCGCGCCGAGACGATCGGGCCGCGGGAAGAGCGCGAAGATCAGGCGGCCCAGCAGCCGTGGCGTCGTGCTCCTCCCCTGCCGCTCGACCTGGCCCCGGGCGGTCTCGAGCAGCGAGCCGAACGGCACCCCGGACGGACAGGCGGTCTCGCAGGCGCGGCAGCCGAGGCAGAGATCGAGATGCCGGGTGAGCGAGGGCGTGAGCCCGATGCGGCCCTCGGCGGCGGCGCGGATCAGGTACAGGCGGCCGCGCGGCGAATCCATCTCCTCGCCGAGGACGCGGTACGTCGGACACACGGGCAGGCAGATCCCGCAGTGGACGCAGGTGCGAAGCGCCGCCATGTCCGGGACGTCGGCGCCGGTGAACGCGGGCGCCAGGGTCTCGGCCATCAGAGCCCGCCGACGAAGCGCCCGGGGTTCAGCACGCCGGCGGGATCGAACTGCCGCTTGACGGCCGTCATCAGCGCGAGCGCGCCCGGCTCGATCGGGCCCCACGGGTCGACCCGCTCGCGCAAGGCGCGGGGCGCCGCCTGGATCACCACGCTGCCGCCCGTGGGCGCCACCGACGCCCGCAGCCGCCGGATCGCCGCCTCGGCCTCGGCGACGCCCACGCCGCTCGCGCGAACGTCGAGCACGCCCGCGGTGGCGCAGGCCCCGACGGCCGCGGCGGCGCCGAGCGTCGCGATCGCCTCGCGCGCCGCACGCGACACCTCGCTCGGGAGCGTGCCGACCCTCAGCCCGAGATCGCCCGCGGTCATCGCGGCGCCGTAGCGCGACCACACGTCGGCCGGCGCCGGCCGCGTCTGGCCCGACCCGCGCGCGACGAGGGCGTCGACCACGCTCATCTGGGCTCGGACCGCCTCGGCCACCGAGCCGATCGCGATCGCCACGCTCCAGGCCTCCGCGCCCCCGCACGCCGTCGAGGCCGCCGGGCTCAGCAGCTCCAGCCGCGAGCACTGCACGCTCGTGTCGAGCAGGGCGGCGACGAAGCCGCCCGCCGCCTCCGCGGTCGCGAAGCCCGCGAGCCGCGTCTCCTCGACCGCCGGCACGGGGTGCAGGCGCAGCGTGAGCTCGACCAGCAGCCCGAGGGTCCCGAGGGCGCCGACCATGAGCTTGGGCACGTCGTAGCCGGTGACCGACTTGACCACCCGCGCGCCGCCCCACGTCAGCACCCCGTCGGCCTGGACGAACCGCACGCCGAGCACGAGGTCGCGCAGCGTGCCGTAGCGGGCGCGCAGCGGGCCGCTCGCTGCCGCCGCCACGAGCCCGCCGAGCGTCCGGCCGCGCCCGCCGGCGGGATCGAGGGCGAGCATCTGGCCATGGCGGGCGACGTGCGCGGTCAGCGCCCCGAGCGTGACGCCCGCCTGCACGTCGATGGTCTGGTCGGCGGGGCTGTACGCGAGGATCCGATCGAGCCCGGTCGTGTCGACGATCAGGTCGACGCGCGCGGGGGGCCGTCCGAGCTCGAGGGCGCTGCCGCTGCCGCGCGGGACGACGGCGAGGTGCTCGTCCGCGGCGAGCGCGATCACGGCGGCGAGACGCTCGGCGGACGGCGGCCGCACGATCCACCGCGGCGCCACCCCGTCCATCGCCGCCGCGGCCAGCGTGGCCGGATCGTCGAGGACGGCGTCGGCCCCCGCGATCTCCGCGAGCGCGACGGCGAGCGGCCGCGTGGAGACCGCCATCAGATCCAGGCGCCGGGGGGCAGCACGGGACGCGCCGGCCGGAACCCTTCCCCGCATGCCGGGTGCGAGGGCAGCATCTTGTCCGGGTTCATGAGGTGGTCGGGATCGAAGACGCGCCTGAGCCGGTACATGAAGTTCAGGTCCGCATCCGCGTACTGCAGCGTGAGCTTCTTGGCCTTGTCCAGCCCCACCCCGTGCTCGCCGGTGACGCTGCCCCCGAGCGCGATACAGGCCGAGAGCAGCTCCTCGTTGGCCTCGGTGGCCCGGCGCAGCTCGTCGGGATCCCGGTCGTCGTAGCAGATGAGCGGGTGCAGGTTGCCGTCGCCGGCGTGGAAGACGTTGGCCATGACCACGCGGTGCCGGGCCGCGATCTCCTGGAGCCGGCGCATGATCTCCGGCAGCTTCGAGCGCGGCACCACCGCGTCCTGGAGCAGGTAGGCGGGGGCGATGCGGCCCACCGCCCCGGCCGCCTCCTTGCGTCCCTTCCAGAGCAGCGCGCGCTCGGCCTCGTCGCGGGCGACGCGCACGTCGAGCGCCCGGTGCTCGCGCGCGATGGCGGCGCACCGCTCGCCCTGGGCCTCGACCTCCGCCCGCGGGCCGTCGAGCTCGATCAGGAGCACCGCCGCCGCCTCGCGCGGGTAGCCGGCGCCGACGCCGTCCTCGATGGCCTGGATCATGACCTGGTCGAGCATCTCGAGCGCGGCCGGGATGATGCCCGCGGCGATGATCGCGGAGACCGTCTCCGAGGCGTCGTCGATGGTCGCGAAGGGCGCGAGCACGGTCTTCACGGCCTCGGGCGCGTGGAGCAGCCGCACGATCACGGCCGTGACCAGGCCGAAGGTGCCCTCCGAGCCCACCGCGGCGCCCGTCAGGTCGTAGCCCGGCCGCTCGGGGGTCTTGCCGCCCAGCCAGACGAGATCGCCGGCGCCGGTGACCATCTGCAGCCCGAGCACGTGGTTGGTCGTGATCCCGTACTTGAGGCAGTGCGGGCCGCCCGCGTTGGTGCTGACGTTGCCGCCGATCGACGACACCATCTGGCTCGAGGGATCCGGCGCGAAGAAGTAGCCGCGCTCGGCGACGGCACGCGTGAGCCAGAGGTTGATCAGCCCGGGCTGCACGGTGGCGCAGCGGTTGGGCAGGTCCACGTCGAGGATCGCGGTCATCCGGTTCAGGCCGACCATGACCCCGCCGCGCGGGGCCATGGCGCCGCCGATGAGCCCCGTCCCGGAGCCGCGGGGCACGATCGGTACGCGATGCTCGCGGCAGACGCGCACGATGGCCTGCACCTGCTCGGTCGTGCGGGGCAGCGCGACGACGTCGGGCGCGCCCTTGTACAGCGTGTGCATGTCGCACTCGTACACCATCCGCCCTTCGGGGCTGGTCACGAGCGCGTCAGGCTCGAGAATCTTTCGGAGCGCGTCGATTACGTCGCGGGTCAGTGCCATACCGCGTTCGAGCGCCGGCTTTGCCGGCGCAATCCTGTCGTTGGGGGGAGGCAGCGGAGCGGGCCGAATGGCCCGCGCAGCGTCGGAAGGGGGGCAGAGCCCCCCTCCGAGTTCAATCGATCTTCCAGGTGTCCCCCGAGGTCAGGAGCTTGGCGATGTCGCCGGGCCCGCGCTCGGAGATCGCCCTCTGCTCCTGCTCGAGCACGATGTCCTCGTACACCGGCGCTTCGATGGCGGTGAGCACGCCCGTGGGGATCGGGTAGTCCGGCGTCCAGAGGTCGGCGAGCAACTTCGCCGCGTTGACCTTCGTCTCGTCGTGGACCCAGAGCGCGCTCTCGGGGACATCCTTGGCGCGCACGACCTTCGGCTGCGCGCCCTCCATCACCAGGGCGTGCCGGTCGTCGACGGGCCCGAAGAGGAGGGGCTTGCCGTGCTCGAGCCTGAGCTCGTGCGCGGCCTTGGACTCCTTGTCGTACACCACGTTCCACGTGAGGTGGTTATAGATGTTGCAGTTCTGCAAGATTTCCAGGAACGCGGTGCCGTGGTGGGCGGAGGCGCGCTTGATCATCTCCTCCATGTGCTTGACGTCGCGGTCGACGGTGCGCCCCACGAAGGTCGCCCCGCAGCCGAGCGCGAAGGCCAGCGGGTTCACCGGCCGGTCGGCCGAGCCCAGCGGCGTGGACTTCGTCACCTTGCCCAGCTCGCTCGTCGGCGAGTACTGGCCCTTGGTGAGCCCGTAGATCCGGTTGTTGAAGAGCAGGATGGTGACGTTCACGTTGCGGCGGAGCACGTGCAGCATGTGGTTGCCGCCGATGGAGAGGCCGTCGCCGTCGCCCGTCACCACGAAGACCTTGAGGTCGGGCCGCGCCACCTTGAGCCCGGTGGCGATGGCGGGCGCGCGGCCGTGGATGGTGTGGAAGCCGTAGGTGTTCATGTAGTACGGGAACCGGCTCGAGCACCCGATGCCGGAGACGAAGACGATGTCCTCCTTGGGGATGCCGAGGTCGGGCATCGACTTCTGGATCGCGCTCAGGATCGCGTAGTCACCGCAGCCGGGGCACCACCGCACGTCCTGGTCGGACTCGAAGTCCTTCTTGGTGTACTTGGGCGTCGGGGCGGCGGCCGCCCCCGCTTCCGTCGCGCTCATCAATGGTCCCCCAGCAGCTGGCTGATCGCGTCGTGGATGTCGTCGGAGGCGAGCGGCAGGCCGCGCACCCGGTTGAAGCCCACCGCGTCGACGAGGTACTCCGCGCGCAGCACCCGGACGAGCTGGCCGCTGTTGATCTCGGGCACGAGCACCCGGCGATACTCGCGCAGGATGTGGCCCAGGTCCGGGGGCAGCGGGTTCAGGTGCCGGAGATGGATGGAGGCGACGGACTTGCCGTCGGCCTGCGCGCGCTCCACCGCCGCGGTGATCGAGCCGTAGGTGCTGCCCCAGCCGACCACCAGCACCTCGCCGGCGACGGGGCCGTTGATCGTGGTCGGGGGAATCTCCTGGGCCACGCGCCGCACCTTCTCGGCGCGCGTGCGCACCATGTGGTCGTGGTTCTCGGGCTCGTAGGAGATGTTGCCGGTGACGTCCTGCTTCTCGAGGCCGCCGATGCGGTGCTCGAGCCCCGGCGTGCCCGGGCGCACCCAGGGGCGCGCCAGGGTGGCGGGATCGCGCAGGTACGGGAAGAAGCCTTCCTTCTCCGTCCGGAAATGGAGCTCGATGGGCGGCAGCGTGGCCGCGTCCGGGATGAGCCAGGGCTCCGAGCCGTTGGCGAGGAAGCCGTCGCTCAGCACCATGACCGGCACCATGTACTTGGCGGCGATGCGCACCGCCTCGTAGGCGATGTAGAAGCAGTCGCCCGGGGTGGCGGGCGCGATCACCACGACCGGCGACTCGCTGTTGCGGCCGTACATCGCCTGCATCAGGTCCGCCTGCTCGGTCTTGGTGGGCAGGCCCGTCGAGGGGCCGCCGCGCTGGATGTCGAAGATGACCAGGGGCAGCTCCGCCGTCACGGCCAGGCCGATGCCCTCGCCCTTGAGCGCGATGCCCGGGCCGCTCGAGCCCGTCACCCCGATGGCCCCGCCGAAGGAAGCGCCGATGGCCGCGGTGACCGCGGCGATCTCGTCCTCGGCCTGGATGGTGCGGATCCGGAACCGCTTGTGCATCGCGAGCTCTTCGAGAATGCTCGAGGCCGGCGTGATCGGGTAGGCGCCGTACACGAGGGGCACGTTCGAGCGCTGCGCCGCCGCCAGCAGGCCCCACGCGAGCGCGCGGTTGCCCGTCATGGCCCGGTAGAGCCCGGGCGCCATCTCGGCGGGCTCGATGGCGTAGGACTCGGTGAAGATCTCGGCGGTCTCGCCGAACGCGTGGCCGGCCTTCAGCGCGCGCGTGTTCGCGTCGGCGATGACCTGGCTCTTCGCGAACTTCTTCTGGATCGACTCCAGCGTGGGCTCGAGCGGCCGCGTGTAGATCCACGACACCAGCCCCAGCGCGAAGAAATTCTTGCAGCGCTCCTTGTCCTTCGCGCTGAGCGGCAGGTCGGCGAGGGCTCGCATGGTGAGGCCCGTCATGTCCACCTTGTGCAGCCGGTAGCGCTCGGCGAGCGCGGGCTCGTCCAGCGGATCGGACGGGTAGCCGGCCTTCTTGAGATTGCCCGGCTCGAAGGCCTCGGTGTTGACGAGCAGGAGCCCGCCCGGCTTGAGATCCGAGAGGTGGACCTTCAAGGCCGCGGGGTTCATCGCCACGAGCATGTCCAGGCGGTCGCCGGGCGTGTAGACGCGCTGGCTGCCGAACTGGAGCTGGAAGCTGGAGACCCCGAACAGCGTGCCCACGGGCGCGCGGATCTCGGCGGGGAAGTTGGGCAGGGTGGCGAGATCGCTGCCCGCCACGGCGGATTCGATCGTGAACTGCTCACCGGTGATCTGCATGCCGTCGCCGGAATCGCCGGCGAACCGGACGACAGCCCGCTCGATGTCGCGCCGTGTCTTGAGACCACCCGCCACGGGAGGGGCCGACTCGCTCATCGATGGTCCTTTCGTGAAGCCTGCCTTCGGGGTTCCGGCCGCGATCGAGCGGCAAACATTGCCATTCTACCGGAGCCTGGACACGATGGCAAAGGTTTGAGCCTCATCCCGCGTCGATCTCGCCCGGATGCTTGAGCGTGTCGCCCCCCGGGGCGAGGTTCAGGAT
Organism: Candidatus Rokuibacteriota bacterium; assembly: GCA_016200085.1. Taxonomy (GTDB): domain Bacteria; phylum Methylomirabilota; class Methylomirabilia; order Rokubacteriales; family CSP1-6; genus JACQFL01. Next base: position 45,081 of record JACQFL010000037.1, read on the forward strand.
CGCCTCGGGGAACAGATCGGCGAGCCAGCGGACGACGTCGCCGACCGTCACGATCCCGATCGGGCGCCCGGCGTCGTCGACGAGCGGCACCGTGCGGTAGCCCGCCACGCTCATGCAGTGGATGGCGTAGGCCACGCGATGCGCCGCGGTCAGCGCCTCCGGGTTCGGGGTCATGACGTCGGCCAGCGGCGTCCGCGCGGGGTCGCGCCCCGGACCCACCACGCGGGTCAGCACGTCACGCTCGGTGAAGATGCCGGCCAGCCGGCCGTCGCCGTCCACGATCAGCACGCCGGCTTGACGCCGCGCGAGCATCCGCTGGATGGCCTCGCGCACGGTGGCCGTCGCGGGCAAGCAGATGGGCTCGGCGGAGGCCAGGACGGCGATGCGCGCGTCGAGCACCGCCCGGGTGACGTCGACCTCGGCATCCCCCGTCTCGGTCGTGTACTCGTCCTCGAAGTCGCTCATGCCCGCCTCCGATTTTCGACGCCGGGGGGGAGCGGCGCCGCTCCCCCGTGCCCCCCCACCGGTCACGCGCCCGGCGAGAACGCGCCCTTCCGGAGGGCGACGCGACAACACGGACCGCGTCCAAGCGCCTGCCTCGACCCTACTCCTGTACGAAGCGCTCGGCCACAGGGCGCTCCGGTCAGGATTTCGCGCGGGCGGCGCGGGGGGCCGGGACGGGCTCGTCGCTGACCGCGGCGTCGCGCAGGACCTCGATGAAGCGGCTCACCGTCGGGGTGAGGTGCTTCTGGCGCCGGTGGATGATCCCCACGGGCCGCACGAGGTCCGGGATGCCGAACGGCACGGCGGCGAGGGTGCGGATGCCGACCTCCTTGGCCACCGTGTGGCGGGGCAGGATGCTCACGCCGGCGGCGATCATGATCGCCTGCTTGATGGTCTCGACGTTGTCGAAGGCCATCACCGGGTTGACCTTGACGTTGTGCTGCCGGAGCGCGCGGTCGATGGCCCGGCGGATCGTGAGCTCCGGGTCGAAGGCCACGAAGCTCTCCCCGGCCAGGTCGGCGGGCACGACCAGCCGCCGGCGCGCGAGGCGATGGCTCGGGTGACAGACGAACGCCATGGGCTCCAAGCGGAGCGGGACCACGGCGAGCGCCCGGTCGGCCGGGGGGTAGGACATCACCCCCACGTCGGCCTCGTCGCCGAGGACCGCCTCCACCACCTTGTGCGGGTGCAGGCACTCGAGCTGGACGCGGGCGTTCGGGTAGAGCGACATGAACCGCTGCATGTGCCGGCTCATGTCGTGCAGCCCCACGGAGTAGATGGCGGCGACCCGCACCGTGCCGTCGATCCGGGCCTTCACTGCCGCCACCCCCGCCTTGGCCTTCTCCCAGGACTCGAGCAGCTCGCGGGTGGCCGCGTAGAAGGTCTGGCCCTCGGCGGTGACCCCGAAGGGCCGCCGGCTACGGTCCAGGAGGGCCACCCCGAGCTCGCGCTCGAGCTGCTGGACGGACTGGCTGGCGGCGGACTGGGAGACGAAGTTGAGGGCCGCCCCCCGGGAGAAGCTCCGGAGCCGCACGACGTCGCAGTACAGGCGCAGGGTCTCCAGCTGCACCCGTCGAGTCTACACTATCAGCCGCTCTAATACTCAGCATCCAACTTTTCTAGGCTGACTAATGGTCTGGCTTCCGGTAGTATCGTGCAACTGTTCACAAGACGGTCGACGCCACCGTGTGACGCCGAGGACGGTGCCGAGAGGGGACGCAGCGATGAAGCAGCATCCCGGCCCTCCGCCCGCGCAGGGACTGTACGACCCCGCCCACGAGCACGACGCCTGCGGCGTCGGCTTCGTGGTCAACATCAAGGGCGCCAAGTCGCACACCATCGTGCGCCAGGCCATGCAGGTGCTCATCAACCTGCTCCACCGCGGCGCGTGCGGCTGCGAGGTCAACACCGGCGACGGCGCGGGCATCCTCATCCAGATGCCCGACCGCTTCCTGCGGCGCGAGTGCGCCGCGCGCGGCATCCTCCTGCCCGCCCCCGGGGAGTACGGCGCCGGGCTGGTGTTCCTGCCGCGGCTGTCGATGGAGCGGGACAAGGTCCAGACCATCCTGGCGGGCATCGTCGCCGAGGAGGGCCAGCGCCTGCTCGGCTGGCGCGACGTGCCGACCGACGACCACCACCTCGGGGCCAGCGCGGTCGCCGTCGAGCCCGTGATCACGCAGGTGTTCATCGGCCGCGGCGCCGGCGTGCGGGAGGCCGCCCGCTTCGAGCGCAAGCTCTACGTGATCCGCAAGCGCTTCGAGCACGCCGTCGACGCCGCGGACCTCGCGGAGAAGAAGCTCACGTACATCCCGAGCCTCTCCGCGAACACGCTCATCTACAAGGGCATGCTGAGCGCGGACCAGATCGAGACGATGTATCCCGACCTGGTCGACCCCGACATCGAGTCGGCGCTGGCCCTCGTGCACCAGCGCTTCAGCACCAACACCTTCCCGTCCTGGCCGCTCGCCCATCCCTACCGCTACGTCGCCCACAACGGCGAGATCAACACGCTCAGGGGCAACATCAACTGGATGCGCGCCCGCGAGGCGCTCTGCCGCTCGTCGCTCTTCGGCGAGGACCTCCGGAAGGTGATGCCGGTGACGCGCGAGGGGCTCAGCGATTCCGCGACGTTCGACAACGTCCTCGAATTCCTCGTGATGGCCGGGCGCTCCCTGCCCCACGCCATCCTCATGATGATCCCGGAGCCCTGGCAGAACCACGAGAGCATGAGCCCGGAGCGGCGGGCCTTCTACGAGTACCACTCGTCGCTGATGGAGCCGTGGGACGGCCCGGCCTCCATCGCCTTCACCGACGGCACCGTGATCGGCGCGGTGCTTGACCGCAACGGGCTGCGCCCCTCGCGCTACTACGTCACCAAGGACGACCTCGTCATCATGGCCTCCGAGGTCGGCGTGCTCGACGTGCCGCCCGAGAACGTGCGGCTCAAGGAGCGCCTGCACCCCGGCCGCATCTTCCTCGTCGACACCGCCCAGGGTCGGATCATCGCCGACGACGAGATCAAGACGACGCTGGCGGCGGAGCGTCCCTACGCGGAGTGGCTCGCGGACCACGTGGCGCATCTCGAGGACCTGCGCGAGCAGCCGGTGCCCGAGGCCGACTCCGAGACCGTGCTCGCGCGGCAGCAGGCGTTCGGCTACACGCACGAGGACCTCCGCATCCTCCTCGGCCCGATGGCGCGCCAGGGCGAGGAGCCGATCGGCTCCATGGGCACGGACACGGCGCTGGCCGTGCTCTCCGACCGGCCGCGGCTGCTCTACGACTACTTCAAGCAGCTCTTCGCCCAGGTGACGAACCCGCCGCTGGACGCCATCCGCGAGGAGCTGGTGACCTCGATGGAGAGCACGGTCGGCCCCGAGGGCAACCTGCTCGAGCCCGAGCCCGCGTCCTGCCGCCAGATCACGCTCAAGTACCCGGTGCTCGACAACGCCCAGGTGGCCAAGCTGCGCCACGTCGATCTCCCGGGCTTCAAGGCCATCACCCTGTCCGCGCTCTTCCCGGCCGCCGAGGGCGGGCCGGGCCTGGCGCGCGCGGTCGAGGCGCTCCGGGAGCAGGCGAGCCACGCCATCGCCGACGGCTACGACATCCTGATCATCTCGGACCGCGGCATCGACCGCGAGCACGCGGCCATGCCGAGCCTCCTCGCGACGGCGGCGGTGCACCACCACCTCGTGCGCGAGGGCACGCGCACCCGCTGCGGCCTGATCGTCGAGACGGGCGACGCGCGCGAGGTCCATCACATGTGCCTGCTGCTCGGCTACGGCGCGGGCGCGGTGAACCCGTGGGTGGCCTTCGAGACCCTGGACGACATGATCCGCCAGGGCCTCCTGACCGGGATCGATCACCCGGCGGCGGTCCGCAACTACATCAAGGCGCTCAACAAGGGGATCCTCAAGGTGATGTCGAAGATGGGGATCTCCACCCTGCAGAGCTACTGCGGCGCCCAGATCTTCGAGGCCATCGGCCTCAACCGGGACTTCGTCGACCACTACTTCACGTGGACGGCCTCCCGCGTGGAGGGCGTCGGGCTCGACGTCATCGCCGAGGAGGCCCGGCGGCGCCACGCGCACGCCTTCCCCGCGCGGCCGGCGGGCAAGCCGGAGCTGGACGGGGGCGGCGAGTACCAGTGGCGCCGCGATGGCGAGTACCACCTCTTCAACCCGGACACCGTGTTCAAGCTCCAGCACGCCACGCGGGCCGGGCAGTACCGCGTCTACAAGGAGTACACCACGCTGGTCGACGACCAGAGCCGGCGCCTGGCCACCCTGCGCGGCCTGATCGGGCTCAAGCCCGCCGCGACGGCGGTACCGCTCGAGGAGGTGGAGTCCGTCGAGTCCCTCCTCAAGCGCTTCGCGACGGGCGCGATGTCGTACGGCTCCATCAGCCAGGAGGCGCACGAGACCCTGGCCATCGCCATGAACCGCCTCGGCGGCAAGTCCAACACCGGCGAGGGCGGCGAGGACCCGGCCCGCTACGTGCCCGACGCCAACGGCGACTCGCGGCGCAGCGCGATCAAGCAGGTGGCCTCCGCGCGCTTCGGCGTCACCAGCGAGTACCTCGTCAGCGCCGACGATCTACAGATCAAGATGGCCCAGGGCGCCAAGCCGGGCGAAGGCGGCCAGCTGCCCGGGCGCAAGGTCTATCCGTGGATCGCCAAGGTCCGCTACGCCACGCCCGGCGTGGGCCTGATCTCGCCGCCGCCGCACCACGACATCTACTCGATCGAGGACCTGGCCCAGCTGATCCACGATCTCAAGAACGCGAACCCGAAGGCACGCATCCACGTCAAGCTCGTGGCCGAGGTCGGCGTCGGCACCGTCGCCGCGGGCGTGTCCAAGGCCCACGCCGATGTTGTCTTGATCTCCGGCCACGACGGCGGCACGGGGGCCTCGCCGCTGACGAGCATCAAGCACGGGGGCGTCCCGTGGGAGCTCGGGCTGGCCGAGACCCAGCAGGTGCTGGTGCTCAACAAGCTGCGCGACCGGATCGTCGTGCAGGTCGACGGCCAGATGAAGACCGGACGCGACGTCGTCATCGCCGCCCTGCTCGGCGCCGAGGAGTTCGGCTTCTCGACGGCGCCGCTCGTGGTCCTGGGCTGCATCATGATGCGGGTCTGTCACCTCAACACCTGCCCCGTCGGGATCGCCACCCAGGATCCGGAGCTGCGCAAGCGCTTCACGGGTCAGCCCGAGTTCGTGGCCACCTTCTTCCGGTTCATCGGCGAGGAAGTCCGCGAGTACATGGCGCGCCTGGGCTTCCGGACGATGGACGAGATGATCGGCCGCGTCGATCGCCTCGACTTCGCGGCCGCCCTGGACCACTGGAAGGCGAAGGGCCTCGACCTCTCCTCGATCCTCCACCAGCCCGACATGCCGGCCAGCGTCGCGCGCCGCTGCGTGGTCGCCCAGGACCACGGGCTGGAGCGGGCGCTCGACAACACCCTCATCGCGCGCTGCGCGGAGGCGCTCGAGCACGGCAAGCCGGTGGAATTCGCGCTCCCCATCCGGAATGTCAACCGCACCGTGGGCACCATGCTCGGTTACGAGCTGACGCGGCGCCACGGCGGCCAGGGCCTGCCCGACGGCACCATCCGCGTCCACTTCACCGGCTCGGCCGGGCAGAGCTTCGGCGCCTTCGTGCCGCGCGGGATCAGCTTCACGCTCGAGGGCGACGCCAACGACTACTGGGGCAAGGGCCTCTCCGGCGGCACCCTGACGGTCTTTCCGCCGCGGCGTTCGACGTTCGTGCCCGAGGAGAACATCGTGATCGGCAACGTCGCGCTCTACGGCGCGACCTCGGGACAGGCCTACGTGCGCGGGGTGGCCGGCGAGCGCTTCGCCGTCCGCAACAGCGGCGCCCACGCGGTGGTCGAGGGCGTGGGCGACCACGGCTGCGAGTACATGACGGGCGGCCGCGTGGTCGTGCTCGGGCGCACCGGACGCAACTTCGCCGCGGGCATGAGCGGGGGCGTCGCCTACGTGCTCGACGTCCCCGGCGACTTCCGCCGGCGCTGCAACCTCGGCATGGTCGAGCTGGAGCCGCTGGCCCGGGCCGAGGACATCGAGCTGGTGCGCGCTCTCATCCGCCGCCACGTCGCGGCGACGGGATCGACCTATGCCGAGCGGATCCTCAAGGAGTGGCCCGCGAGGCAGCCGCGTTTCGTGAAGATCATGCCGAGGGACTACAAGCGCGTGCTCCTCGCCGAAGCCAAGGCGCGGGCCGAGGGACGCGAGCCGACCTTCCTCGAGCTGGTGGGGCCCGTTGGGTAAGGTCACCGGCTTCCTGGAGATCAAGCGCAAGAAGTGGCCGACGCGGCCGGTGGCCGAGCGCCTGCGCGACTGGAAGGAGGTCTACCTCCCCTTCCCGGACGACGACCTCAAGCAGCAGGGCGCGCGCTGCATGGACTGCGGCATCCCCTTCTGCCACCAGGGCTGCCCGCTGGGCAACATCATCCCGGACTGGAACGACCTCGTGTACCGCGACCGCTGGCGCGACGCCATCGACCGCCTGCACGCCACCAACAACTTCCCGGAGTGGACGGGGCGGCTCTGCCCGGCGCCCTGCGAGGGCTCGTGCGTGCTCGGGATCAACGACGACCCCGTCACCATCAAGGCGATCGAGCTGAGCATCGTCGAGCACGCCTTCGACCGCGGCTGGGTCGGGCCGCAGCCTCCGTCGGCGCGGACGGGCAAGAAGGTCGCCGTGGTGGGCTCGGGGCCGGCGGGCCTGGCGGCGGCCCAGCAGCTCAACCGGGCCGGCCACTGGGTGATCGTGTTCGAGCGGTCGGATCGGATCGGCGGGCTGCTGCGCTACGGCATCCCCGAGTTCAAGATGGAGAAGCGCGTCCTCGAGCGGCGCCTGGCCCTGATGGAGAAGGAAGGCGTGGTCTTCCAGCCCAGCGCCGACGTCGGCGGCCAGATGCCGGTGGCGGATCTGCAGAAGGAGTTCGACGCGATCGTGCTGGCCTGCGGCGCGGGCGCGCCGCGCGACCTGCCCGTGCCCGGGCGCGAGCTCTCGGGGATCCACTTCGCCATGGAGTACCTGACGCTGCAGAACAAGCGCTGCGAGGGCGATCACGTCCCCGACGAGCGCTTCATCACCGCGCGGGACAAGCGCGTGGTGATCATCGGCGGCGGCGATACCGGGGCCGATTGCCTCGGCACCGTCCATCGCCAGGGCGCGGCTGCCGTCCACCAGTTCGAGCTGCTGCCGCGGCCGCCGGACAGCCGCGCCGCCGACAACCCCTGGCCGCAGTGGCCGAACGTCTTCCGCGTCTCGGGCGCCCACGAGGAGGGCGGCGAGCGCGTCTACGCGGTTTCCACCGAGCGCTTCGCCGGCGACGCCGAGGGCCGCCTGCAGCAGCTGCACGCCACCAGGGTCGAGATGGTGCGCGAGGGCGGCCGGCTCGACTTCCGCCCGATCGCGGGCAGCGAGTTCACCCTCGACGTCGAGCTGGTGCTGCTCGCCATGGGCTTCCTCGGGCCCGAGCGCTCGGGGCCCATCGCCGAGCTGGGCGTGAAGCTCACGGGGCGCGGCAACGTGTGGCGCGATCCGCAGTGGATGACGAGCGTGCCCGGCGTCTTCACCTGCGGCGACATGCAGCGCGGCCAGTCGCTGATCGTCTGGGCCATCGCCGAGGGCCGCTCCGCCGCCCGCGGCGTCGACGCCTGGCTGATGGGCGCCTCCGAGCTCCCCGCTCCGCTCGCCTAGGACCTCACGAGCGACCCGTCGGATCGGCCTCGGCCGCCGCAAACCCCAGAGCATGACCGTCGCCGTCCCAGCCCGGTCGCGGGCGACGCGGGCGGCCGTCGGGCTCGATTGGCGACGTTAGCCGGCCTTCTTGGCGGCCGCCGCGGCTGATGCCCAGCGCCTTGCGAGCGTGACCATCGCGGCTTCGTGGTCCGGCCAATCATGCAGGGTCGCGGGATCGAAGTCGGCGCCGTTCGGCCAGACGAGTGTGTGGGCTTCGTGGTCAAGCGATACGGCGTTGAACTGGTTCAGGTCATGCAGGGGCCCGTAGAGCTCGCCCTCCAACACGCCCTCGAAGTCGATCGTGCGAACCAAGTCATCTCCGAACTCGACGTGGATGCGGTACGGCCCGACGATCTTGAAGGCCTTGACCTTGTGAACTGGGTGCCCCATCGCCACCTCCTACCTGAGCGGCTCGATCTTGCCCGGCAGCCGGCCCGCTTGCAGGCGGTCCCATGCGACTGCCAGTTCTGCGCTATGAATCTCCGCCCACGCCTCCACGAGGCGCCGTTGCCGTTGTGGGAGGTCGCCTCCTATGACTTCGATCGTGTCGATCGCAAAGATTCCGACATCGTCTTGATAGTACGCATGGAAGTGCGGGCGATGGTGGGGCCCCGCGGGTTCGGCGAACATCCGGATGACAATCCCGAAGAAACGAGCGATCTCTGGCATCCCTGCCAACTCCTCGTCTCCCACGAGGACGATTATCGCGATGACCGCCCCTCGTGCTGTCCATCATCGCCTGTCAGGCGCCGCGCTGGGCGGCGATGAAGGTGTCGAAGTCGAAGAGGCCGACGGCGGTGAGGACGCGCAGGACGTCGTCGGGCATCAGCGCGATGTCCCGCCGCTGCTGTGCCCGGATCACCCTGAAGAGGTCCCAGCCGCTCATGGCGCCGTGGTGGGCCTGCAGGAGGCGCTCGTGGACCGCGGCGATCTCGTCGCCGAACATCGGGCCCCGCTTGCGCGGGTCGGCGCGCTTGCGGAAGTCGAAGTTGGCGACCACCAGCGAGTGCACGGTCTCGACGGGCGCCCCCAGCGACTTGAGGAACTGGTAGCGGCGATCGTCGAGCTGGTTGACGACGTCGCCGCGGAGCTCACGCTCGCTGCCCGCCACCTGGATCAGCACGAAGCGGTCCTTCCAGTCGAGCCGCAGGCCGCCCCGCTCGTGGCGGAGCTTGGCGTCGGTCGCCCCGGTGAGGGCGAAGAGCCCGTTGAGCGACGCCTCGACGGCCTTGACGAGCGCGTCGCCGCCGGTGGTGAGGAGCCGCCGCAGGTGCGATTCGGGCTCCTCGAGAGCCTGGATCTCGCGCTCCAGCTCCCCGACGGCGCGGCGCATCTCGTTTTCCATGGTGATCCTGCGGCCCTCGAGCACGACCGCCTCGGGGTGGCGGAACTCCGGCTCGCGCAGCCAGCCCTGGTCCTCCTGGAACGGGAAGAGGTGCGGCGAGAGGTCGGGCAGGACGGTGGCGAGCAGATCGTGGAGCACGTCCGGCGCGTCACCATAGTCGGGCAGGCAGATCACGAAGCCCTTGGGCGCGGTGGACGGGAACGGCGGGCCCGCGATGACGTACGGCGTGCCGATGGAGTCCTCGAGCAGGTGGTGGATGCGGTGCATCCCGCGCTCGAGCCCCAGCCCCAGGTAGACTTCCGGCGTCTCGTAGTGGCGCTCGATGAACGCGACCAAAGGCCGGTAGGCCTCGGTCTCCGGCCAGCGGTAGGCGGTGCGGCGCGGGAACAGGCGGGTGTCGGTCTTGCGGGCGATCCCCACGTCGGCGTAGCGCAGCAGGAAGCCGTCGGGGTTGCCGACGAAGAACACGCACGTGCCGCCGTTGGCCATGATCTGGTTGCAGAACGTCTTGGTGTTGCCCACCGAGCCGACGCGGCTGCGCATCTCGTCCACGAACCCGCCGGCGAAGATGTCGCCCATCCGGCCCGGCGTCTCGGTGCGCGCCACCGGGCGGGTGTCCCGCACCACGAAGATGTCGATCTCGTTGGGCGGGCTCGGCGTGGCCAGGCACTTGCGGTTGGGGTTCTGGGAGTCCGCGCCGCGGATCTCGCACACCTTGACGTTGTGGCCGCGCTCGATCAGCGCGTCCCGGGTGGCGGGCGCGAAATTGGCGAGGAGCACCCGGGGCAGGGGCTCGTGGTAGATGACGCCCTCGTGCTCGTAGGGAACGGTCCTATCCTCCCCGGGTGTGCATCTCGAGGTGCGGGTCCTGCCTGAGCGCGGCGATCTGCACGAGCGGCGCGCGGTCGCGCAGCGCGAGGCGCTCCTCGGCGCCGCGGTCGGCGCGCTCGCGCCAGCCGCCGGCGATGAGCGCCGCGAGCGCCGCGGCGCCGGCGCCGCGCCGCAGCGGGCCTCTGAGATCCGTCCCCTCCCGCGCGTAGAGGCAGCGGTACCACATGCCGTCCGCGGTGAGGCGGCTGCGGTCGCAGACGCGGCAGAAGGGGGCCGTGGTCGACGCGATAATGCCGAAGGTCAGCCCGCCGGGGAGACGGAAGCGCTCCGCCGGCGCCGTGCTGTCGGGCTCGCCCATCTTCGTGATCACCGGCTCGATCGCCCCGTACCGATGGCCGAGGACGTCGAGGATCTCGCCGCGCGAGACCACCCGGTCCATCGACCAGCGCGTGGCCCCGCCCACGTCCATGTACTCGATGAAGCGCACCTCGGCGGGGATCGTCCGTGCGAACTCGATCAGGTCGGCCAGCTCGTCGTCGTTCACCCCGCGCATCACCACGGTGTCGAGCTTGGTGCCGGTGAATCCGGCGCGCGGCACCGCGGCGATCCCCTCCAGCACCTGGGCGTGGGTCGTCCGCCGCGTCAGCGCCGTGAAGCGCTCGGGCCGGAGCGTGTCCAGGCTCACCGTCACCCGCCCGAGCCCGGCCGTCTTGAGGGCGGGCGCGTGCTCCGCCAGGAGCACACCGTTCGTGGTGATGGCGAGGTCACGGATGCGCGGGCGGGCCGCAAGGAGCCGCACGAGCTCTGACAGGTCGCGGCGCAGCAGCGGCTCGCCGCCCGTGAGCCGTACCTTGTCGACCCCCAGGTCGAGGAAGACGTCGACCAGCGTGCCGACCTCCTCGAAGTGCAGCAGCTCCTCCCGCGGCAGCCAGATGTAGTCCTCCTCCGGCATGCAGTAGGCGCACCGGAGGTTGCAGCGGTCGGTGACCGAGAGCCGGAGGTTGCGCAGCGGGCGGCCGAGCGTGTCGACGAGGCTCACAGGGCGGTGAGGATCTCCTCGAGGGGGCGCCGCGCGCAGGTGTGCTGGGGCGTGTCGCGCGCGGTGTAGCGGCTCGCCTCCGTCTCCCTGAGCTGCATGAGCAGCGTGACGAACTCCTTGGGGTCGTCGCCCTCGAAGGCCACCACGAAGTCCTGGTCGTCGAGGCCGAAGGAGTACGAGGTGTTGATCCGGATGGCCGGGAACTTGTGGCCGGCGCGGATGTGCGCAGCCATCATCCGGCGCCGCTCCTCCATCGGCAGCAGGTACCACTCGCGCGTCTTCACGAAGGGATAGACGAACAGGTACTTCGACTGGCCGGGCTGCATGGTGACCGCCGCCTCGTCGTCGGTGTGCGCCTTCACGTACTGCGACTCGCGCGTCACCGCGAGGTAGGAGTACGTGTTGTCGAGGTGCGGGGTGAGCGCGGTGGTCCGGAGCGCGACGAGGAGCTCCTCGATGGCGGGCAGCTCGCGCGCCTGCAGCCACAGCAGAAAGTCGGTGTCGCGCCGCAGTCCGATCGTCGAGTACGGCCGGATGGTGACCCGGCTCTTGAAGTCGTCGACGCGGGACAGGTGCTCGGCGACGGCGCGGCTCTTCTCGGCCTTGGGCAGGCCGAACCAGGTCGGACGCGCCTTGAAGAACGTGTACAGCATGCAGTAGCCGGGCGGGGTCTGTTCCACGGGATCCTCCTAGGAGACCGCCAGGGGCGCCGTCTCGGCCTGGGCGCGCTCCCACTCGCGGATGAGGCCGGCCTTCTTCACACCCACGTCGAAGTGGTCCCACGGCAGCCGCTCGTCCACGGAGCGGGCGCGCGTCGAGTAGAAGCCGGCGTCGCCCTCCCACTCGCGCAGCGCCCGGCGCCAGTCGCCGCCGTGACGGGCCGCCAGCTCGAGGAAGCCGGCCACGCGGCGATCGCCCCGCGCGAGCAGGGCTTGCAGCGCCGCCTCGCGCGGGTTCTCGTGCAGCACGCGCACGGTGGAGAGCCGGCGGACCCCGGACTTGATCGTCTCCAGCTTCGCCTGCAGCGACTCGGCGCCGTCGAAGGGCGCCCACTGGAACGGCGTCCACGGCTTGGGCACGAACGACGAGATCGACAGGGTCAGGCGCCCGAACGGCTTGCCGGCGGGATCGAGCGCGCGCAGCCGTTCGAGCATCCGCTCGGCGAGCCCGGCGATGGCCTCGACGTCCTCGGGCGTCTCCGTGGGCTGGCCGATCATGAAGTAGCTCTTGAGGTTCGGGATCCCGTTGGCGCGAATGAGGTCGCAGGCGGTGAGGATCTGCTCGTCGGTGATGGCCTTGCGGATGGCGCGGCGCAGCCGCTCGGTGCCCGCCTCCGGCGCGATCGTGAGCGTGCGGTGGCCGCCACGCGCGAGCGCCGCCACCAGCTCCGGGGTCAGGCTGTCGGCGCGCAGCGACGAGATCGACAGCTCGAGCCCGCTGGCCTCCACGGTCTTCAGCAGCTCGCCGATCCAGGGATAGTCCGACACGCAGGCGCCGACCAGGCCGATCCGCTTGCCGTCGCCCTGGGCCGCGATGCGCGCGACGGTGGCGCCGAGGCTCTCCGGGCTCCGGTGGCGCACGGGCCGGTAGACCTGCCCCTCGAGACAGAAGCGGCAGCCGCGGCCGCAGCCCTTGCCCACCTCGAGCAGCGCCATGTGGCCGTACTCGGCGTGGGGGGTCTTCACGAGCGAGATGGTCTCGAAGGCGTTGACGTCGCGCAGGCGGCGCTTGGTGACCATCGCGGGCGCCTCTCCGCGCGGGGTCACCGTCGCGATCGGACCCTCGGCCAGGTAGTTGACGTCGTAGCGCGCGGGCACGTAGACTCCGGGCACGCGGGCCACCGCGTCGAGCACGGCCTCGCGCTCGCCGCCCCCCTCGCGGTAGGCCTGGATCATCTCGCCCACCAGCTCCTCGCCCTCGCCGACGACGATGAAGTCCATGAACGGCGCCATGGGCTCGGGGTTGGAGAACGCGCACACCCCGCCCATGAGCACCAGGGGATCGCGCTCGCGGCGGTCGGCAGCCCGGATCGGGATCCCGGCGAGGTCGAGCAGGCGCAGCACGTTGAGGTAGTCGCCCTCGTAGGTCACGGAGAAGCCCACGAGGCGAAAGTCCGTCAGCGGCCGCATCGATTCCAGCGAGAAGGGCACGGTCTCGGTCCGCGCCATCTCGGCGACGTCGCCGTGGTCGGGCAGGAACACGCGCTCGCAGACCACGCCGGGGAGCTGGTTGAGGTGCCAGTAGATGGTCTGGAAGCCGAGATTCGACATGCCCACCGCGTAGGTGTTCGGGTAGACCAGCGCGATCGCGACCTTGCCGCCCCAGTCCTTGCGGATGGTGCCCTCTTCGGCGGCCAGGAGGCTCTGAGCTTTCTTCTTCAGCGTCCAGGACATCTCGACCAATCTATCATACCGGCCCTCAGCCCCCCCGACTCTCACCCTTTGATCACGCCGATGGGCCTGAGACGCGCCACCCGCGTCGAGATGCCGAAGCGGTGGACCACGTCGACCACGTGCTGCACATCCTTGTAGGCTTCGGGCATCTCCTCCGCCAGGGCATCGCGGCCGGTGGCCCGCGCCACCACGCCGCCCGCGGCGAGCTCGTCGGCGATGCGCCGGCCGCGCGCGGCCTTCACCGCCGCCGTCCGGCTCATCACGCGCCCGGCGCCGTGACACGTGCTGCCGAAGGTCTCGCGCAGGGCGGCCTCGGTGCCGGCGAGCACGAAGGAGTACCGGCCCATGTCGCCGGGGACGAGGACGGGCTGCCCGGGGAACGCGCGCGTGGCGCCCTTGCGGTGCACGAGCAGCCGGCGCCGGCGGCCGTCGACCTCGTGCTCCTCTTCCTTGGCGATGTTGTGGGCGACGTCCCAGACCACCCGGAGCGCGCCGTCGCCGAGCACCCGGCGGAACACGTCGCGGGTCCAGTGGGCCAGGAGCTGGCGGTTCGCGAAGGCGAAGTTCGCGGCGGCGCGCATCGCCGCGAGATAGCGACGGGCCTCGGGCGAGTCGAGGGGCGCGCACGCGAGCTGGCGGTCGGGCACGTGGATGCCGTAGCGTTTGAGGGCCTGGCCGGTGAGCGCGAGGAAATCGGTGCACACCTGGTGGCCGAGCCCGCGCGAGCCCGTGTGGATCATCACCGTCACCTGCCCGACGCTCAGGCCGAACTCGCGGGCGCGGGCCTCGTCGTAGACCTCGTCGACGACCTGGACCTCGAGGAAGTGGTTGCCCGAGCCGAGCGTGCCGACCTGCCGCGCGCCCCGCTCGCGGGCGCGTGGCGAGACGGCTTCGGCATCGGCGCCGGGCAGACATCCCGAGGACTCGAGGCGATCCAGGTCCGCGGCGTCCCCCCAGCCCCGCTCGACGGCCCAGCGCGCGCCGCCCTCCAGCGCCGCCGACAGCTCGGGTCCCTCGAGCCTGATGCCGCCAGTGGCTCCGACCCCGGTCGGCACCGCCGCGTAGAGCGCGTCGACCAGCGGCCGCACGTGCGGCCCCACGTCCGTGGCCTGGTAGGGCGTCGCTAGCAAGCGCACCCCGCAGTTGATGTCGAAGCCGATCGCGCCGGGGCTCACCACGCCGTGCTCGGCGTCGGTGGCCACCACCCCGCCGACGGGTAGCCCGTAGCCTTGGTGGATGTCCGGCATGGCGAGGGCGGCGCGCACGATCCCGGGCAGCGTGGCGCCGTTGGCCAGCTGCTCGAGCGAGGCGTCGCGCCGGATCAGGTCGAGGAGCGCCCGATCGGCGACCACGAGCGCGGGCACCCGCATCCCCCGCCCCGCGTCGCGAGGGATCCGCCAGAGATACGGCGACACCTGCTCGAGATTCATCGCGTGTTCAAAATCTCCGCGTAGACGATTTCGCCGCTAACGGGGTGGGGGGTATCGGCCGGGGGAGTCCGAGGGGGGCCTTGCCCCCTTCGCATGAACGATTCAGCGCTCGCTCCCCCCGATCACGATCAGTGCGCTTCGGCGGGGGAGCGGCGCTGGATCCAGGCCAGCCCCACGAGGGCGACGAGCATGCCGACCAGGCTCGCGACCTGCGGCACCCGGTAGGTCCCCATCCAGAAGCTGTCCAGCCGGAGGGCCTCGATGAAGAAGCGGCCGAGCGAGTAGAGCCCGATGTAGCAGAAGAAGAGCGCGCCCGGCCGGGCGCGCAGGCGCGGCCGCACCGCGAGCACGAGCGCGAGGAAGACGCCGAGGTCCCAGAGCGACTCGTAGAGGAAGGTCGGGTGGAAGTGCTCGAACTGCGCGAAGCCCGGCGGCCGGTGCTCGGGCGAGATGTAGAGCCGCCACGGCAGGCTCGTGGGCCGGCCGAACGCCTCCTCGTTGAAGAAGTTGCCCCACCGGCCGATGGCCTGGCCGATGGCCGCGCTCGGCGCCGCCACGTCGAGGCTGCGCAGCACGGGCAGCTTCCAGCGCCGGGCGAGCCAGATGCCGACCAGCGGCCCCACGATCAGCGCGCCGTGGATGGCGAGCCCGCCCTCCCACACCGCGATGATCTTGGACCTGTTCTGGCCGTAGTAGTCCCAGTTGAAGATCACCTCGTAGGCGCGCGCCCCCACCAGCCCGGCGAGGATCGCCCACTGCCCCGCGCTGATGATGTCGTCCGCGGGCAGATCCTCGCGCCGTGCCTGGCGGTGGGCGAGCCACAGCCCAATCACGATGGAGGCGGCCATGAGGATCCCGTACCAGCGGATGACGAGGGGCCCGATCTGGAACGCGATGGCGCCGGGCGAGGCGAACATGTCAGCCCTCAGGGTAATCCGACCCCCACTCTGCGTCCAAGGAGAACGACGCCATCCCAGGATGGGCGTCCGCTCTGCCCCGAATCAGTGCAGGCGCCCTGCAACGGTGCAGCGGCTGAAACGTCCGCAACATCCCGTCAACACGGCGGAAAGTTCTCGGAGCGGCCACCGCGCATTGATCCGGTGGTCCGATTCGGTGCAACGCGCACGGGCTCTGCCGCACGGGCCGGCGTGGATTTCTCAGGGGTTACGGCGCGGTCGCGTGCGGCACCCTCTTGCGGTCCTTGCGCCCCCCAGATGCACGCCACAGCCAGACGTCGGGGGATCGCGTGGCTCGTCCTGGGGCTCTGCGTGGCCGGTTGGGGCCACGTCAGCGCGGCCGCGGCGGGGACGATCAGTTACATCTACGATCGCAAGAATCAGTTGAATTCGATCGTCGATGATCAGGGCAACTCAGCGACATTCCTGTACGATTCCGTAGGCAATCTGCTCCGCGTCGATCGCGTCAACGTCGGCGCGGCCCTGGTGGCCATCACGCTGGTCACCCCCGGCCAGGACCAGGCCGGGGACACCCTCTCGATCTACGGCGCCGGCTTCGACCCGAGCCCCGGCCAGGACACGGTGACCATCAACGGGGTGCTGGCCACGGTCGTGAGC
>JACQFL010000036.1 GCA_016200085.1 Candidatus Rokuibacteriota bacterium
CCCTGGCGCGAGCCAAGGCTCCGTCATAGACTCCTCGTTGTGCTGCTGGCGTGAACAGGCCCCCGGAATCATGCTGCTGCCTGAGGGCTCGCGCCTCAACGGCCAACCGATTTTTGCGCCGGAAAGTAGCTAGTACTAGAGAACTTTTTACGGAGGCTTGCCGAGGCCGGATTCGGCCTCCACACGCTCGACGCCACCCGTATCATTGAGGGCCATGCCCAGCCCCCCCGTCGCCAAGACCGTCCCCCGCGTCCAGGTCCTCCACGGAGACCGCCTGGAGGACCCGTACCACTGGCTACGGGAGAAGGGTAGCCCCGACGTCGTCGCCTATCTGACCGCGGAGAACGCCTACACGGACGCCGTCATGAAGGGTACCGAGGCGATCCAGGAGTCGCTCTACGCCGAGATGCTCGGCCGCATCAAGGAGGACGACCAGACGGTGCCCTTCCGGCGGGGCGAGTGGCTCTACTACTCGCGCACCGAGAAGGGCAGGCAGTACCCCATCTACTGCCGCCAGCGCGCCGAGAGCGCCCCCGAGCAGGTCACGCTCGACGTCAACGGGCTGGCCGAGGGCCATCCCTTCTGCTCGATCGGCCCGTCGGCGGTGAGCGACGACGGCGACCTGCTCGCCTACACGGTGGACTTCTCGGGCTTCCGTGAGTTCACGCTGCACGTCAAGGATCTCCGCACGGGGGCGCTGCTCGGGGAGCGCATCGGCAAGGTGGCGTCGGTCGCGTGGTCGGCGCGGCCCGACACGCTCTTCTACGTGACCGAGGATCACGCCAAGCGCGCGTACCGGCTGTGGCGCCACCGGCTGGGCGCGAGCGCCGACGACCTGCTCTACGAGGAGACCGACGAGCTCTTCCGGCTGCACGTCTCGCGCACGCGCAGCCGCGCCTTCGTGCTCGCCTCCTCCCGCAGCTTCACCTCGGCGGAGACCCGCTACCTCCCCGCGTCGGATCCCGGGGGCCCGTGGCGCGTGATCCAGCCGCGCGAGGCCGATCACGAGTACGACGTGGATCACGGGGTCGGGCCGGGGGGCGGTCTCTTCTACATCCGCACCAACGGCGACGGCTTCCGCAACTTCCGCCTGGTGACCGCGCCGGTGGACCAGCCCTCGCGCGCGCGCTGGACCGAGCTGATCGCGCACCGCGAGGACGTGATGCTCGAGGACGTCGACGTCTTCGCGTGCCACTACGTGGTTCACGAGCGCGCGGAAGGCCTGATCCGGCTGCGCGTGACCGAGCTGGCCTCGGGCGAGGCGCACCACGTCGAGTTCCCCGAGCCCGCGTACGACGTGAGCAGCGAGTTCAACCCGGAAGCGGACGTGCGGGCCTATCGCTTCCGCTACCAGTCGATGATCACGCCTCCGTCGGTCTTCGACTACGACCTCGTGGAGCGGCGCCTCACCCTGCTCAAGCGCACGGAGGTGCTGGGCGGCTACGATCCGTCACGGTACCGCGTGGAGCGGCGGCAGGCCACGGCCGGGGACGGCACCGCCGTCCCGATCTCGCTCGTGGCCCCCGCGGGGGCGGCGCTCGACGGCACGAGCCCCCTGCTGCTCGCCGGCTACGGCGCCTACGGCCTGCCGTACCCGGTGACCTTCTCCTCGAGCCGGCTCAGCCTGCTCGAGCGCGGGCTCGTGGTGGCCATCGCGCACGTGCGCGGCGGCGGCGAGAAGGGCAAGCGCTGGCACGACGCCGGCCGCATGCTGAACAAGCGCAACACCTTCACCGACTTCATCGCCGCCGCCGATCACCTCGTCGCCGCGGGCCATACCTCGCGCGACCGGCTGGTGATCGAGGGCGGCAGCGCGGGCGGCCTGCTCATCGGCGCGGTGCTCAACAGGCGCCCCGACCTCGCCGCCGCCGCCGTCCTGCGCGTGCCCTTCGTCGACGTGATCAACACCATGCTCGACGAGGAGCTGCCGCTGACCGTGGGCGAGTTCGAGGAGTGGGGCAACCCGAAGATCCGCGAGCACTACGAGGCCATGAAGTCGTACTGCCCCTACACCAACATCGCCGACCGGCGGTACCCGGCGATCCTGGTCAAGACCTCGATCAACGACAGCCAGGTGATGTACTGGGAGCCCGCGAAGTACGTCGCGCGGATGCGCGCGCGGCGGACGGACGACACGCCCCTGCTGCTCAAGGTCAACATGGAAGCCGGCCACGGCGGCGCCTCCGGCCGCTACGATGCGCTGAAGGA
Source organism: Candidatus Rokuibacteriota bacterium (assembly GCA_016200085.1). Taxonomy (GTDB): domain Bacteria; phylum Methylomirabilota; class Methylomirabilia; order Rokubacteriales; family CSP1-6; genus JACQFL01. Next base: position 2,209 of record JACQFL010000036.1, read on the forward strand.
GCTGGCCTTGGACTACGCGTGGATCCTCGGCCGGCTGGGGCGCGCCGGGGAGGCGCGGCCTCAGGACGCGACGCGGAGGCCGGAGCGCCGCTCGAAGATCTCCTGAGCCTCGAGCGAGCCGTGCGGGAGGCGGGCCGTGGCCCCGCAGTAGAAGCAGTGGATGAACGCCGGCTCGCGGCGCACGAAGCGGCTGCCGCACTTGGCGCAACGGTCGGCGGGGCGCGCGCCCGTGAGCGTCATGGCGCGCTCGAGGCGACGCTCGGGCGTCAGGCGCACGATCACGGCGCCCCCGGGGGTGGCAGGCTTGGCCGGCAAGGGCTCGGGCCGGGCGGGCTTCACAAGGTCCGTATTCTACCCCTTGCCCCCGGCCGCTCCATCGAGTATCGTCCGCGCAGATAGACGAGCGTGCGGGCCTTCTGTGCGTGGTGCGTGGCGGAGGGAAAGCCCGGGGATCTCGGCGAGCGCGAGCCTCTCGCCGACCCGAGCGAAACCCATGGTATCTGCTGGCGCCACCGCCTCGACTCCCTCGCCGCCGTGCTCAAGGAAGGCCTGCCCGACGCCGAGCCGTCGATCGGCTTTCTGATCGTCGTCGCCCGCACCCGCCAGGACCTCTTCGAGGAAGTCAGCGAGCAGTGGCTCAGCGTGCCCCACGTGCGCGTGGTCCTCGACCGCCGACACGGAGAGCGGCGGGCCCATCGTGCCGACGTCCATGGCGACCGCCGCCGGGCCGACCGACGCACCGCGCCGGTGGTGTTCGACGACGGCCGCCACCAGCCCGTCATGGTCTTGCCCATCAAGCGCGCCGCCGTCGCGGTGGAGGAGCCCGTCGGGGCGGGGCGGGGCGAGGCCCCGGTGGCGGAGACGGCGCCGCCGCGGGAGCGCTTTCGCGAGTGGATCGTGGCCTCGCGGGCGATCACGCAGGGCACCGTGCCCTCGATGCTCGCGGAGCGCGATCGCTGGAGCGCGCGGGCCGCCGAGGCGGAGAGCCAGCTGAGCCAGGCGCGCGGCGACCTCGAGGACCTGGCGCTGACCCTCGCGGGTCTGCACGGCCGGAACGACAGGCTCACGCGCCAGCAGACGGAAGCGGCGCAGGCCCTCGCCGCGGCGCTGCGTCACATGAAGCGCGCGATGGATCTCACTAATTTGGCCCAGGGAGAGTGATCGCATGGACACCCGCCGTCAGGTCGAGGAGTGGCTGCAGCACAGCCGCCGTATCGTGGAGGACGTGCTGCCCGGGCTCCTGGACGAGCGCGACGAGTTGATGCGCCGGGCGCTGAACGCCGAGGACGAGGTCACCCGCCTCACCGAGCGCGCGGCCACGCTGCGCGACGAGCTGGCCCGCTCGAAGAGCGAGCACGAGGCGCTCCTGCGGCGCCACACCGAGATCGCCGAGAGCATGGGCCACGCCATGGCCCAGCTCACCCAGGTCTTCGAGCCCATGAAGCGGATGCTCGGCGAGGCGCCTCCCTCGAGCTGATCTCGGGGCGCCTTCGATTTTCGTCTCCTGGCGCGCGGGCGCGGCGTGTGCCTGCGCTCGGGCGGCCGCGCGGCCGGGGCCCGGGTGCGGACACGCACGGGGGACGATGGCGCGGCCGTGGTAGCGTAGAGACCGTGGAATCGCGATGACCTATCACCCGGCGCGTGACGACTGGCAGACCCGCGCCCCCGACGAGGTCGGGCTCGACGCCGGGGCCATCGCGGCGGCGGTCGAGTTTCACCTCGCCCACGAGTCGCCGTGGGCGCGCGACTTCATCACCGCCTCCGGCCGCTACATCGGCGTGGCCGACGAGCCCCCGGCGCCCGGCGAGGTGCTCGGGCCGGTGCGGGAGCGCGGGGGGCCCAACGGGCTGATCCTGCGCGGGGGCCGGATCGTGGCCGAGTGGGGCGACACGCGGCGGGCCGACATGACATTCAGCGTCGCCAAGTCCTACCTCGCGGTGCTGGCGGGCCTCGCCGTCACGCGCGGCCTGATCAAGAGCATCGACGAGCCCGTGCGCGGCTCCGCGCTCGACGACGGCTTCGACTCGCCGCAGAACCGCGACATCACGTGGCGTCACCTGCTCACCCAGAGCAGCGAGTGGCAGGGCACGCTCTGGGACAAGCCAGACTCGATCGACCACAACCGCGATCTCGGCAAGAGCGAGCTCGGGGGCAGCCCGGTCAAGGGCACGCCGCGGGCGATGCGCCCGCCGGGCACGCTCTGGGAGTACAACGACGTCCGCGTCAATCGCCTGAGTCTCGCGCTGCTGCACGTCTTCCGCCGCCCGCTGCCGGAGGTGCTGCGCGAGAGCGTCATGGACCCCGTCGGCGCCTCGCGCGAGTGGGCGTGGCAGCCCTATGCCAACGCCTGGGTCGAGATCGACGGCGTGCGGATGGCGTCGGTGCCCGGCGGCTCGCACTGGGGCGGCGGGCTCTGGATGTCCACGCGCGACCACGCGCGCTTCGGCCTGCTCGTCCGCCGCGGCGGCGCGTGGGAGGGCCGGCGCCTGCTCGACGAGGGGTGGATCCGCGAGCTGCGCACGCCGTGCGCGCTCAATCCGCAGTACGGCCTGATGTGGTGGCTCAACACCGGGCGCCTCCTGACCCCGGGCGCGCCGGAGTCGTCGTACTCCGCGCGGGGCGCGGGGAGCAACGTGATCTGGATCGACCCCGAGCACGACCTCGTCGTGGTCGTCCGCTGGATCGCCAAGGCAGCGCGTGACGAGCTCTTCGGGCGCATCGTCGCCGCGGTCCGCGACTGAGCGCGCCGAACGCTTCGAGCGGGAGCCCCCCATGAAGATCGCCAGGGTCGAGTCCCTGCACGCCGACGCCGGCCAGCGCAACTTCGACTTCCTCAAGATCACCACCGACGACGGGCTCGTCGGCTGGAGCGAGTACAACGAGTCGTTCGGCGGCCTGGGGGTGTCGGCCGTCATCGACGGCCTGGCCCCGCAGATCGTGGGCAAGGATCCGCGCGCGTACGAGGCGCTGGTCACGCTGCTGTACGCGGTGCGCCGGCAGGCCGCCGGCGGCATCGCCCAGCAGGCCATCGGCGCGATCGAGAACGCGCTGCTCGACATCAAGGCCAAGGCCCTCGGCGTGCCCGTCTACGAGCTGCTCGGCGGGCCGGTGCGCGACCGCGTCCGGCTCTACTGGTCGCACTGCGGGACCTATCGCCTGCAGTGGGCCCGGGAGATGGGCCTGCCGCCCGTGCGCACGCTGCAGGACGTGCTGAGGCTGGGCAAGGAGGTCGCGGAAAAGGGGTACACGGCGCTGAAGACCAACGTGTTCGTCCTCGGCGACGACGCCTACCTGCACTCGCCCGGCTTCGCGCGCCGCGGCCCCGGCTTTCCGGAGCTGAACGCGGACCGCAAGACTCTCGAGGGCCTGCGCGAGCAGCTGGCGGCGTTTCGCGAGGGCGCCGGTCCGGACGTCGACATCCTCGTGGACCTCAACTTCAACTTCAAGACCGAGGGCTTCCTCAAGGCCGCCCGCGCCATGGAGCCCTTCGATCTCCTGTGGGTCGAGATCGACACCCGTGATCCGAAGGCGCTGCACTACATCCGCTCGCGCACCACGATCCCGGTGGCCTCGTGCGAGTGTCTCTTCGGGCGGCGCGACTACCGGCCGTACCTCGAGCAGCAGTCCGTGGACGTGGCCATCGTCGACACGCCGTGGAACGGCGTGGCGGAGTCCGTCAAGATCGCCGCCATGGCGGACGCGTACGAGGTCAACGTCGCGCCCCACAACTTCTACGGCCACCTCGCCACCCTGATGAACGCGCACTTCTGCGCGGTGGCGCCCAACGTGCGGATCATGGAGATCGACCCGGACGTGGTGCCCTGGTACGACGATCTGGTGACGGTGAAGCCCGCGATCAAGGGGGGGTACCTCGAGCTGCCGACGGCCCCCGGCTGGGGCACCGAGGTCGACGAGGCGGCGGTGCGCGCGCACCCGCCGCGCAAGCGCTGATGGCCGATCAGCTCGAGACCATCGAGATCGAGACCGGCCCGGCCCCGCGCGCGTCGGTCGTCTGGCTGCACGGCCTCGGCGCCGACGGCCACGACTTCGAGCCCATCGTCCCCGAGCTGGGCCTGCCCGGGGCGCCCGCGGTGCGTTTCGTCTTCCCCCACGCGCCGGTGCGCCCGGTGACGATCAACCAGGGGATGGTCATGCGCGCCTGGTACGACGTCTACGGCCCGGGCGGGCGCCAGGAGGACGCGGCGGGCCTGCGCGCCTCGCAGCAGGCGGTGACGATGCTGATCGAGCGTGAGCGCTCGCGCGGCGTCGCCGCCGAGTCGATCGTGCTCGCCGGGTTCTCCCAGGGGGGCGCGATGGCGCTGCTCACGGGCCTGCGTCACCCCGAGCGCCTGGCCGGGCTGCTGGCCCTCTCGTGCTCCATGCCGCTCGCCGCCACCCTCGCGGGGGAAGCCAGCGCCGCCAACCGCGAGGTGCCGATCTTCATGGCGCATGGGCGGTACGACGACGTCGTCCCCCTCGAGCGGGCGGGAACCTCGCGCGACGCGCTCGTCAAGGCGGGCTATCACGTGGACTGGCGCGAGTACCCGATGCCCCATGCGGTGTGCGCCGAGGAGATCGCCGACATCGCGACGTGGCTGGGGACGGTGCTGCGTCTCGGCGCCTGACGGCGCCCTCAGCCCTCGCCCGCCCCCGGCGCCGGCCGCCTCGTCCGGCGCAGCGCGTAGGCGAGGGCGGCCACGACGACCACGCCGAGCACCAGCCCCAGGCGGCCGATCCAGCGCTCCGCCACCTGCCACGACGCGCCGAGCGAGTAGCCGAGGCCGACCATGACGATCGCCCAGAGAATCCCGCCGGCCACGTTGTAGGCGAGAAATCGCGGGTAGCGCATCCGCGAGGCGCCGGCCACGAAGGGCGCCAGCGCGCGCAGCAATCCGACGAAGCGGCCGAGAAAGACCGCCAGGCCGCCGTGGCGGGCGAACAGCTCGTCCACCCGCGCCAGCACCCGCCGCCGGATGCCGAATCGCCCGCCGTGCCCCTCGAGCCAGGGCCGCCCGAGACGGCGTCCCATCTCGTAGCCGATGCTGTCGCCGATGATCCCACCGATCGCCGCGACGCTCGTCGCGGCGACGGGGTTCAGCATGCCGGTCGAGGCCATCACGCCGGCCACGATGACCAGCGTCTCGCCGGGCACGACGAAGCCGAGGAAGGCGGAGGATTCCAGCGTGGCGCCCAGGAACAGGAGCAGGTAGCTCCAGCCCTCGAGGCGCCACGCGAGGTCGACGAGCTGGTCGAGCACGCCCGATAGTCGCACGGATGGTAGGATTCCAGAGATGAGCCCCACGCCGGTGGACGAGAGCAAGGCCAGCAACTTCATCCGGGAGCGTGTGGCCGAGGACAACCGCACGGGGCGCTTCGGCGGCCAAGTCATCACGCGGTTCCCACCCGAGCCCAACGGATACCTCCACATCGGGCACGCCAAGAGCATCTGCCTGAATTTCGGGCTGGCGCGCGACTTCGGCGGCCGCTGCCACCTCCGCTTCGACGACACCAACCCGACCAAGGAAGAGCAGGAGTACGTCGACGCCATCATGGCGGACGTGCGCTGGCTCGGCTTCGACTGGGGCGAGCACCTCCACCACGCCTCGGACTACTTCGAGCAGCTCTACGCCTGGGCGGTGCAGCTCATCGAATCCGGGAAGGCGTACGTCGACGACTCGCCGCCCGAGCAGATGCGCGAGCTGCGCGGAACCCTGACCGAGCCGGGTCGCGAGAGCCCGTCTCGCCGGCGGTCCATCGCGGAGAACCTCGACCTGTTCGCGCGCATGCGCGCCGGCGAGTTCCTCGACGGCTCCCGGACCCTGCGCGCGAAGATCGACATGGCCGCGCCCAACATCAACCTGCGCGACCCCGTCATGTACCGCATCCGCAAGACGTCCCACCAGCGCACCGGCGACGCCTGGTGCATCTACCCGATGTACGACTGGGCCCACGGCGAGAGCGACTCCCTCGAGGGCATCACCCACTCCATCTGCACGCTGGAGTACGAGGACCACCGCCCGCTCTACGACTGGTACCTCGACGCCCTCGGCATCTACCACCCGCAGCAGATCGAGTTCGCGCGCCTGAACCTGTCGCACACCGTGATGAGCAAGCGCAAGCTCCTGCAGCTCGTGCAGGAGGGCGTTGTGAGCGGCTGGGACGACCCGCGCATGCCCACCATCGCCGGCCTGCGCCGCCGCGGCTACACCCCCGAGGCCATTCGCGATTTCTGCGACCGCATCGGCGTGGCCAAGGCCGACAACATGGTCGAGCTGGCCCTCCTGGAGCACTGCGTGCGCGAGGACCTCAACCGGCGCGCCCTGCGCCGCATGGCGGTGCTGCGGCCGCTGAAGCTGGTCGTCGAGAACTGGCCGGCCGGCCACGTCGAGGAGGTCGAGGCGGTCAACAATCCGGAGGACCCCTCGGCGGGGACACGGCGCGTGCCGTTCTCCCGCGAGCTGTGGATCGAGCAGGACGATTTCCGCGAGGACCCGCCCAAGAAGTACTTCCGGCTCTCCCTCGGCGCGGAGGTGCGGCTGCGCTACGCGTACATCGTGCGGTGCACGGACTTCAAGAAGGACCCGGCCACCGGCGAGGTCGTCGAGGTGCGCGGCACCTACGATCCCGCCACCCGCGGCGGCGAGGCCATCGGGCGAAAGATCCGGGGGACGATCCACTGGGTCTCGGCCGCGCACGCGGCGCCGGCCGAGGTGCGCCTCTACGACACGCTCTTCGTGAAGCCCAAGCCCGACGACGAGGACGCCTGGAAGACGCTGCTCAACCCCTCGTCGCTGGAGACGGTGCGCGGGTGGGCGGAGCCGTCGCTTGCCTCCGCCGCGCCGGGCTCGCGCTACCAGTTCGAGCGGCTGGGCTATTTCTCCACCGACCCGCGCGACTCGCGGGCGGGCGCGCCGGTGTTCAATCGCACGGTCGGGCTCCGGGACACCTGGGCGAAGATCGAGCGGGCGGAGACTGGCTAACCGGCCACACGGAGGCGCCGCTGCCGGCGCCCGCGCAGCGCGACCACGGCGAGCACCGAAGCGAGCCCGAGCACTCCCGAGATGACCAGGGTCAGCGACGTTCCCACCCACTCCGCGAGCGCGCCGATGGCCAGCGACCCCAGCGGGGTGACGCCGAGGAAGACGATCGCGTAGAGGCTCATCACCCGGCCGCGCAGCTCGCCGCGCACGGTCACCTGGAGCGAGGTGTTGCAGCTCGCCGTGAAGACCGTCATGGCGAAGCCGCAGACCACGAGGGCCGCCGCCGCCGGCCAGAAGGCGCGCGCCACGCCGAGCGCGATGAGCCCCCCCGAGAGGGCCGCGGCCGCCGTGAGGGCCAGCCCGATGAGCGGGCGGCTGGGCCCGAACGCCGCGAGCATGAGCGCGCCGAGGATCGCGCCGGCGCCCATCCAGGCCATCAGGAACCCAAAGACGTCGGCGCCGCCGTGGAGGACCTCCGTCGCGACGAGCGGGACGAAGACGTTGAAGTTGATCACGAAGAGGCTGACCAGGAGCACCAGCAGGAGCACCAGGCCGATGACGGGATCGCGCAGGGCGTAGCGCACCCCCTCCGCGATGTGCGCGCGCATGCGCGGGGGCCCCGAGGGCGCCGGCCGCCCCCCGCCGCGGATCGCCACCAGCGCGGCCAGCACCGCGATGAAGCTCAGGCCGTTGACGAAGAAGGCCGGGCCGACCCCCCAGCGGGCGATCAGCACCCCCGCGAGCGCGGGACCGATCAGGCGCGCGGCGTTCATCACCGTGGAGTTCAGGGCGATGGCGTTGACGATGTGATCCCGTCGGACGACCTCGCCGATGAACGACTGGCGCGCCGGCTGGTCGAAGGTGTTGGCCAGGCCGTACACGGTGGCGAGGATGGCCACGTGCCAGTACCGCGCGTGGCCGGACCAGGCGAGCGCGGACAGCGCGAAGGCCTGGAGCATGAACGCGGTCTGGGTGGCGAGCAGCACCCGGCGCTTGGCGAAGCGATCGACGAGCGCGCCGGCGAAGATCGCGAGGACGAGCACGGGAAGGAACTGCAACGTGCGGATGACGCCGAGGCGGAACGGCGACGCCGTGAGCTCGAGGACGAGCCACGCCTGGCCGACGCTCTGCATCCAGGTGCCGACGTGGGAGACGCACTGGCCGGTCCAGAACAGGCGGAAGTCGCGCTCCTCGAGCGCGCGAAGGGTGGAAGGCAGCGGCATGGAGCGATGGCGCCGCCGGCCCGGGCCCCGGCCGCAGAGGCCGGTTCCCGGGGCAGCGGCGCCGGAGCGCTACGCCTTCTGCTGGAGGGCCTTCAGCACGCGATCGGGCAGCAGCGGCACCTGCCGCACCCGGGCGCCCGTGGCCATGAAGATGGCGTTGCTCAGCGCAGGCGCGATGGTCGTGACGCCGGGCTCGCCGACGCCCGTCGGGTACGCGGTGCTCGGGACGACGAAGACCTCGACCTCGGGCGCCTCGTTCATGCGCAGCACCTGGTAGTCGTGGAAGTTGGTCTGCGCGATGGCGCCGTTGGCGATGATGCCCTGCTCCTTGAGTGCGTTGCTCACTCCGAAGAGCACCGAGCCCTCCACCTGCGAGCGCACGCCGTCGGGGTTGACCGCGATCCCCGGGTCGACGGCGCACCAGATCTTCTGCACGCGCACCACGCCCGTGGCCGGATCGACCGCCGCCTGCACGGCGGAGGCGGTGTACGTGGGCGACTTCTTCTCCTGCGCGGTGACGCAGGCCACGCCGCGCCCGACGTTCTTGGGCAGCGGCTTGCCCCAGCCCGAGCGCTCGGCCACGATTCTGAGCACGCTGGCCAGGCGGGGAGCGTGGCCCAGCATGCCGAGACGGAACTGCACCGGGTCGGCGCCGGCGAGATGCGCGAGCTCGTCGATGAAGGTCTCGACGGCGAAGAACGTGTAGTTCGGTGCGACGGCGCGGACGTACCCGACCGCGATGCCGGTCTCGCCGCGGATGGCGCGCACGAACTGGTTGGGGATGTCGTAGATGTGGTCCGCACCGTTCAGCGCGAACGCGTCGCGGCCCTGCTTGTCGAGGCCGCCGTAGCGCTCGCCCGGGTACGCGGCCACCAGCGTGTTGTGCCAGGCGACCACCTTGCCCCCGGCGTCGAGCCCGCCCTTCACCACCTGGAGCGTCGCCGAGCGGTAGAAATCGCGGCGCAGGTCCTCCTCGCGCGAGCGGATGAGCTTGACCGGCTTCTTGATCTCCCGGGCGATCAGCGCGGCCTCGATCATGATGTCGGGCTCGAGGCGCCGGCCGAAGCCGCCCCCGAGGTACTGCTGGTGGATGCGGATCGCCTTGGCCTCCACGCCGAGGGCCTTGGTGAGATAGCCCACGGCCATGGTCTGGAACTGGCTGCCCGTGTAGAGGTCGTAGGCGCCGTCCTCGAAGCGCGCCACACAGTTCATCGGCTCCATCTGCATGTGCGCGACGTAATCCGTGGTGTAGACGGCCTGGTGGGTCTTGGCCGCCTCCTTCAGCGCGGCCTCCGCGTTGCCCGCCTCGACCCACGAGGGGGAGCGGGTATCGGTCCGCGCCTTCTCGGCGTAGTCGCGGAAGATGCTCTCGCTGCTGACGTTCGCGTGCGGCCCCGGATCCCAGGCCACCTTCAGCGCGTCGCGCGCCTTCACCGCGTTCGAGTAGCTGTCGGCCACCGCGGCGACGAGGTCGCCGACCACGACGGTGCGGATGAAGCCGGGCGCCTTCCGGGCCTCGCTGTCGTCCACCGCCTTCAGCTTCGCGCCCTCGCGCGTGGGCGGGTAGGCGACCTTCGCGTAGACCATGCCGGGCAGGAACTGGTCGATGCCGAACTTGGCGCGCCCGTTCACCTTCTCGGGGAGGTCGAGGCGGGGGATCCACTTGCCGACGATCCTGTACTCGGCCGGCTTCTTGAGCGTGATGGCCTTGAGGTCGGCGTCGCTGAACCGCTTGCTGATCGGCAGGTTGGCGACGATCGACCCGTACGACATCGAGCGTCCCGTGGGCAGGTGGCGCACGGTGCCGCTCTCGGCCGCGCACTCGGTGGCCGGCGCGCCCCAGCGCGTGGCCGCGGCGTCGACCAGCGAGAGGCGCGCGGCGGCGCCGGCGCGCGAGAGCGCGTCGAACGTCCAGTTCACGCTCCACGAGCCGCCGGTGAGCATGAGCCCGTACTTCTCGTCGTTGATGGGATAGTCGACCCGGATGTCCTTCCAGTCGGCCTCCAGCTCCTCGGCCACGATCTGCGCGAGCGCCGTGCCCACGCCCTGGCCCATCTCGGCCTTGGTGATGTGCACGGTGACGACGCCGTCGGGCGTGATCGTCAACGCGGCGTTGGGCTCCCACGTGATCGTGCCGCCGGCGGCCTCGGCGGGCAGCGGGAGCAAGACGTGGATGGTCAGTCCGGCGCCGGCCACCGTCGCGGTCTTGAGGAAGTCGCGGCGATTGAGAGGGCTCATGGCTACACCCCCTGCGCGGCGCGCTGGATCGCGCGCTTGATCCGGAGGTACGTCGCGCAGCGGCAGATGTTGCCCGACATGGCGTCGACGATCTCCTGGTCGTTGGGGTGCGGGTTCTTCGCGAGGAGCGCGGCGGCCTGCATGATCTGCCCGGACTGGCAGTAGCCGCACTGCGGGACCTGCTCGGCGATCCACGCCACCTGCAGGGGGTGACCCCCGTGCGGGTCGAGGCCCTCGATGGTGGTGATCTTCTTGCCCTCGGCCGCCGCGACCGGCGTCGAGCACGAGCGGACCGCCTGGCCGTTGAGATGCACGGTGCAGGCGCCGCACTGCGCGATGCCGCAGCCGAACTTGGTGCCGGTGAGTCGCAGGTGCTCACGGATCACCCAGAGCAGCGGCGTGTCCGGAGCGACGTCCACGGTGTGGGACTTGCCGTTGACGAGCAGCCTGGCCATTGCTCCCTCCTCGGTGAGGGGGTGAACGGCGACGTCGGTGGACGGAGCGTGGCGCGAATGCTAGGGCCCCGTGCGGGAGGTGTCAAGGCGCACCCTGCCGCGCACCCGGCCGTCGCGCGCGCGGCCCGCCAGCGCGTGGGCGCGGCCCGGGCGCGGCTAGGCCTTGAAGAGCTGGAGCAGGCTGATCGGAGAGGAGTTGGCGCCCGCCAGCTGGGCGGTGGCCGTCTGCAGCAGGATGCTGAGGTTCGACTTGTTGAGCTGCTCGGTGGCGAGGTCGGCGTCCTCGATACGGCTGGCGGCCGCCGACGCGTTCACTTGCGCCTGCAGGAGATTGTCCGACTTCACCTGGAAGCGCTCGATGAGCGCGCCGATGCTCTGCAGGGCCGTCTGGACCGAGGTGATGGCGGCGTTGATGGAGCCCAGCGTGGCGCTGGCGAGCGTCTGCGTGGCGACGGTCATGGTGTTGATGCCGAGCGACGACGAGGTGAAGGAGCTCGCCAGGGTGAACCGCGCGGTGTCCACGCCCGTCGGCCCCACCTGGAACGTCATGGTGGCGGCCGTGAGCAGCACGTTGCCGTTGAACTGTGTGGTCTGGGAGATCGCGTCGATCTCCTGGGCCAGCTGGTTGAGCTCGGTCAGGATGGCCGACCGCTCGCTCGACCCCTGGGTGTCCGAGGCGGCGAGGGTGGCCTTCTCGGCCATCTGGCCCAGGATGTCGTTGATGCCGCTGAGGCCGGACTCCGCGGTGTTCAGCACGTTCGTGGCGTCGCTCAGGTTGTCGATGGCCACGCCCAGCCGCCGCGCGCGCAGGCGCAGGGTGCCGGCCAGCGAGAACCCCGAGGGGTCGTCCGCGGCCGAGTTGATCCGCTTGCCCGTGGCCAGGCGAAGGTTCGAGGTGTTGAGCCGGTTGTTGATGCCCTTCAACGCGTTCAGCGCGTTGAGGGCCGAGATGTTGGTGCGTATACGGGTGATGTCGCCCAGCGCAGCCATGCCGTTCCCCCTGCCGTCCTAGAAGAGACGGGCCAGCATGCTTGGCGACGAGTTGGCGGCGGCGAGCTGCGCCATGGCGATCTGGTTCAGGATGTCCGAGCTGGACTTCTCCAGCTGCGTGGTCGCCATGTCGGCGTCCTGGATGCGGCTCGCCGAGGCCGCCGCATTGAGCTGGAACTGGCTCAGGTCGTGCGATTTGACCTGCAAGCGGTCGCTGAGGGCGCCGATGTTCTGCAGCGCGCCCTGCACGACGTTGAGCGCCGAGTTGACCGAGCCGAGGGACGCGCTGGCCAGCGCCTGGGTGCCGAGGGCGAGGCCGTTGACCCCGAGGGCGGACGACGTGAAGCTGCTCGACAGCGCGAACGTCGCGGTGTCGCTTCCGGAGGGGCCCACCTGGAACGTCAGCGTCGCCCCCTGGAGCAGGGACGTGCCGTTGAACTGCGTGGTGTTGACGATGCTGTCGATCTCCTGCCCGAGCTGGTTGACCTCGTTTTGGATCGCGGCGCGCTCGTTCGGGCCCTGCGTGTCGGACGCGGCCTGCAGCGTCTTGTCGGCGATCTGGCCGAGGATGTCGTTGATCTGACCGAGCCCGGATTCGGCCGTGTCGAGCACGTTGCCGGCATCGCTCACGTTGTCCACGGCGTTGCCGAACGCGCGCGCCTGCTGCAGGAGCGTGCTCGAGAGCGAGAATCCCGAGGGATCGTCGGCGGCCGAGTTGATCTGCTTGCCCGTGGCGAGCCGCAGGGCGGCGTTCTGGTTCCGGGCGTTGTTGGCCTTGAGCGCGTTGAGCGCGCCGAGGGCCGAGACGTTCGTGCGGATGCGGGTGATGTCCCCGAGAGCCATGGACGCTCCCCTTCGCGGATGCCCCTGCGGGCCAGAGCGTCCATGCTCGGTGTCAGATCCCTGGCTGCCGCCTCCCCCGGCGGCATTCCCTGCCAGTTCCAGGGCTATCGGCAGGTCTTGCCGGCTCCCGGAGGGGGCAAGACCCGCCGCCGGCTCAGGCCTGGATGTCGCCGGACTGGACCCGCTTCACCCCGGCGCTGGTCATGTCCGCCCAGGCCTTCCCGAGCGACCCGCCGGCGTCGATCCCCCGGGTGGCGTCCTCGATCACGTAGGCCTCGAAGCCCGCCTTGAGGGCGTCGAGCGCCGACCACGCCACGCAGAAGTCCGTGGCCAGGCCCGTGAAGAACACGCGCTTGAGCCCCCGCTCCCTGAGGTACCCGGTCAGCCCGGTCGGCGTCCGGCGGTCTGCCTCGAGGAAGGCGGAGTACGAATCGACCGGCTGCCGGTAGCCCTTGCGGATGATCAGCTCGGCGTGCGGGATCCTGAGCTCGCGGTGCAGCTCGGCATCGGGCGTGCCCTGGATGCAGTGGTCCGGCCACAGCACCTGCGTGCCATAGGGCAGCTGCACCGTGTCGAACGGCTTCTTGCCGGCATGGCTCGACGCGAAGGAGATGTGGCCGGGCGTGTGCCAGTCCTGGGTCATGACGACGTGACGGAACGCTCCGCCCAGCCGGTTGATCAGCGGAATGATCGTGTCGCCCCCGGGAACCGGCAGCGTGCCGCCGGGCACGAAGCAGTTCTGCACGTCGATGACGGCGAGGACGTCGTCGTCTGCGGGCTTGATCTTCGCCATGCTCTGGGCCCTCACGATGGACGGAACACCGGTGAGCGCGACGGCGGTGATCTCGAGGAAGCGACGGCGGCTGAGGCTCATGGAGGCACCTCCTTCAGGCCTTGCGGAACCGGTAGACCTCGCCCGGGATGCGCTCGACGCTGCCCTCGGCCTCGAGCAGGTGCAGGTGGGCCAGCACCTCGCCGATGGCGAAGCCGAGCTGGTGCGTGTCGAGCCGGCGGCGGAAGAGGACGGGGATCAGCTCGACGCCGGTGCGCGGCTCGGTGAGCGCGCCGAGCGTTTCGGCCAGGCGCTCGGCGTGGTGGTGCTCGAGCATGTCCAGGCGCGCGTGCAGGCCGCGGAAGGGCAGGCCGTGCGAGGGCAGCACCAGCGTGTCGGCGCCCATCGGGCGGAAGCGTCGCAGCGAGTCGAGGTACCAGCGCAGCGGATTGCTCCGGGGCTGATCCGGCCACACGCTCACGTTCGTCGTGATCTTCGGCAGCACCTGGTCGCCGGAGATGAGCACGTCGTCCTCGCGGCTCCACAGGCATGCGTGCTCGGGGGCGTGCCCGTGCACCGTGAGCACCTGCCAGCGCCGGCCGGCCACCGCCAGCGTGTCCCCCTCGCGGATGCCGCGGTAGTCGGCTGCGAGCGTGGGCACCACGCTCGGGTAGTGGTTGCCGCGCTGGCGGAAGGCCTCGATGGCCTCCTCGTCGAGGCCGTGACGGCGATAGAGGCTCAGCCGCTTCTCGACGTCGCTGTCCGCGCGCTGGTGCCAGACGAGCTGGGCGGTGAGCCACTCGCCCTGCGTGCACCAGAGGTCCACGCCCCAGCGCTCGGTGAGCCAGCCCGCGTTGCCCATGTGATCGGGGTGGAAGTGGGTGCAGATCACGCGGGTGATGGGCTGGCCGCCGAGCACCTCGACGAACACCTGCTCCCACAGGGCGACCGTGTCCGTGAGCCCGATGCCGGTGTCCACGATGGCCCAGCCGCCGCCGTCGGCGAGCAGCCAGAGGTTGATGTGGTCGAGCTGGAAGGGCAGCGGCATCCGGATCCACTTGATGCCGGGCGCGACGTCGACGGCGGCGCCCGGCGCGGGCGGCGTCTCCCAGGGATGGCGCAGGCTCACGGCCAGAGGATAGTGCGCTGCGTCACGCGGAGCAAGTGCCGGCCCGGGGGTGGGCGCGCGTCAAGGGCGCGGCGGCGGCGCGTAGCCGAGCAGCAGGACGCCGAGGTGGACGAGCAGCAGCTTGTTCCACGCGCGCGAGGCCGTCGCCGCGGCGCGCGCGTCGGCCATCTCGCCGGCGAGCAGGTCGCCGATGGCCGTCTGGGCGAGGCTCATGGCGCCGGCCATCAGGTGCGCGGGAATCGGCCCGCCGCGCTCCGCGCGGTGGTGGCTGTGCGAGAGCGCGATCGTCAGCAGGTGGTAGGCCGACTCGTGGGTGACGGCGGCCTCCGCCGTCTCGCGGAGCCAGCGGCCGAGGCTGTGCTTGCGGCGCTCGATCCGCTCGCGGTCCGGCTGGCCGTCGGCGCCCAGGAAGAAGCGCGCGGAATCGGGAAAGCGCAGAAAGTGCTCGTAGAGGGCGCCGGTGAGGGCCGCCTCCTGCGCGAGCACCACGGGCGCGCTCGCGCGCACGGCCGCCGCGTCGTCGTCCCCGAAGGCGACGAACGCGAGCAGCTCGCGCACGAAGCGCGGCATGTCGGTGGCCGGCAGGTAGGGCGGGTCCACGGTCATCGGCTGAAGAGGAACATCTCCACCTGCTCGTAGATCGCCTGGTCTGCCGCCCGGCGGCAGTGGCGCTCGAACGCGGCGAGGCCGCGCGCAAGCGGCTCGTCGGAAATGGCCTGGAGCGACGACAGCGCGCGGGCCGAGACCTTCGTGAAGTACTCGGCGTAGGACGTTGCGAACGGATGCATGACGATGCGGTGGCTCCGGCCGGCGAGGCCACGGGCCTCGAAGGCCGCCACCAGAGCCGCCCGTGCGGGCATCCGCTCGAGGTCGAGGGCGAGCGCCTCGGGGAAGAAGCGCATGTACTCGAAGGCGCCCGCCGTCTCTCGCGTCGGGTTGCGCACGATGACGCGGCCGCCCGCGCCGAGCACGCGCGCGATCTCCGCCACCGCGTCGTCGGCGCGCAGGTGATGGTAGACCATCGACAGGAACACGAGGTCCACGCTCGCGGAGTCGAGGGGCAGCGCCTCGGCGTGCGCCGCCACGAAGCGCGCGAGCCCGTCCACCGACTGCCCGCGCTGCGCGAGCATCCGGAGCGAAGGATCGACGCCCACGACGGGCACGCCGTAGATCTCCCGCAGCAGGGCGGAGAATCGCGCCGTCCCACAGCCCAGGTCGAGCACGCGGCGGATCGACGGCCCCGGGGGCAGCAGGTCCCGGATGGCGTGCTCCCAGACGTCGAGCGCCTCGGCGGGCAGCCGCCGTGCCCGGGCGTAGAGCTCGGGGGATGGTGTCGCGCACGATCTCACGGTTACCCGGCGCCGGCCAGGTGTGGTCGCGCGCGCCGAGCCCGGAGATCTTGATGGCGACGTTCGGCTCGGCGGCCACGGCCTCGAGCGCGCGCCGCCAGC
Organism: Candidatus Rokuibacteriota bacterium; assembly: GCA_016200085.1. Classification (GTDB taxonomy): domain Bacteria; phylum Methylomirabilota; class Methylomirabilia; order Rokubacteriales; family CSP1-6; genus JACQFL01. The sequence goes on from JACQFL010000036.1 coordinate 18,290, forward strand.
CGTGGAGGCCGGCGTCGCTGCGGTCGACGGGCAGCCCGGTGTGGTTGACGACGATGGCGGTGCGCGGGAAGTCGCGCGCGAGGTCCGCCGCCGCAGGCAGGTGCCACCACGGGGTCTGCAGATCGTAGGACAGCCCGTACCGCTCGAGCCGCGCGTAGCCGTGCCGCCACCGCGGGTCGTCCATGGAGCCGGGCGCGCCGCGCTCGACGCGGTCGGGCGACGGGACGGCCGCGGGCTTCTGGCGGACGCCGCGGACCTCGGCGAACCTGGCGTGACCCGCGAGCACCTCCTCGACCCCGTCGCTCTCCAGCCGCGCGTGGCCGACGATCACGGAGGGCAGGCCGGCCTGCGCGCGGAGCGCGTGGAGCCAGCGCGTCTCGCCGACCTCGTCGGCGGTGTCCCACTCCGCCTCCACGTGCACCGTCATCACCACGTGCTGGCGGGCGGCGTCGCGGCGGAAATCGTCGGGCAGATACGTGCGGCGGATCGCTGCGTAGTCGCCGTAGCGGAAGTCGGCCAGGAGCCGGGGGCCGAGCCAGGGATACGGGTTGGCGAGGTCCCAGAAGTGCTGGTGGGCGTCGACGACGCGGAGCGGCTCGGCCATCAGGCCGGGTCGGTCGGCGCGATCACCGCCTTCGCGCGCAGGGCCTCGGGGATGCGCCCGGGCCGCCGCGCGTCCATGTCGAGGTGGACGCCGAGCTGGTCCAGCGAGGCGACGAGCGCGCCCTCGACGAACATCTTGTGAAAGACGCGGATCGAGGTGTTGCCGAGGTGGAGGAGGCCGCTCTTGACCTCGACGCGGTCGCCCGTCCGGAGCGGGCCGTGGATCGCGAGCTGGAACTCGAACGTCGACATGCCGCGGTGCTCCTCGCGCATGTAGGCGGGCGTCATGCCCCACGACGAGAAGCAGTTGGCGCCCGCAGCCGAGAAGCGGTGGATGTAGCACGAGAGCGCGCTCTGGCCGAAGACGCTCATCTCCCGCGCCTTCACGGTGTCGCGGGCGGCCTCCACGAACCCCTCGACGCCGCGCGGCTGCGGCCGGCGCTCGCGCGCCGGCCCGTCCCACGGCACGCGGAAGTCGTCGGCGCGACATCGGAGCTCGGCGGCCAGCGGGATGGGCGTGCAGGTCTTCAGATCCACGTGGACGGCGCGCTGCTCGACCGTCGAGCACAGGGCGCCGTCCGCCGAGTCGAAGAGCTTGTGGCCGAGCGTCAGCCCCTGCGCGTCCGCGGCCACGATCCCGCTCTGGACGTACATGACGTCGCCCTTGCGCAGCTCGCGCGTGTAACGCACGAAGCACTCGGTGGTGACGCACCCGCGGCCCTCGCGGGCCATGTACTCGGGGCCGAGCCCGAGCGCGGCGAGCAGGAGGATGGTGGCGTCCTCGAAGCGGTCGAAGTAGTACGCGACGGTGAAATGCTCGACCGCATCGACCTCCCACGCGAACACCGTGCCGCGGTACGTCTCGAGCCAGGCCATGCGTCCCCCGCTGGGTGAGAGTCTCGTCGCTCCGCGTCGGCCGTCGAGGAATCTTACGCTGTTCGCGGACGGCCCGGCCGGAAAGCAACGGCCGTGACAGATGGCGTTCGCGGAGGGGAAGCCGCGCCTCGCGCCCGGGGCGCCGGCCGGTATCATACCCAGCCAGCGAGTCCACGCGGGGGAGGCACCATGAGGGCCGGCTGACCATGTACGTCGGGCCCTCGGGCACCGGCAGCCGAATCAAGCCCCTGCACAACGCGCTCGGCGCGGTCAACGCCGTCGCGGTCGCCGAGTCGCTCGCGCTGTGCGTCGAGCTCGGCGTGGACCCGAAGACCTACTACGACGTGGTGTGCAAGGGCGGGGGCATGGCGTACTCGACGTACTTCGACCGCCGCGCCCTGCGCGTGGTCGAGGGCCACTACGACCCGACGTTCACGGTCGAGCTCATGCACAAGGACGTCACCCTCGCCTTCCAGATGGCGGGGGCGCGCCTGGCGCACCTCGGCATCCTGCGCGAGACGCTGGCCGCCTACACGGAGGCGAAGGCGGCGTGGCCGCGGGAGGACTTCTCCGGCGTGACCCACGTGATCGAGCGGCGGCCCGGCAGCCGCATCACCCGCCGCGCGACGTGACGCTCCGTCGGGAGCACCGGCCGAGCCGCTCCAAGGTTACGTCGTCTGCAGCGCCCGCCACAGCCGCTCTCCCCGGAGCGGCATGTCCAGGTGCCGGACCCCGAACGGCCGGAGCGCGTCCATCACCGCGTTGACGGTGGCGGGCGTGGAGCCGATCGTGGCGGCCTCGCCGATGCCCTTGGCGCCGAGCGCGTTGACCGGCGTGTGCGTGACCGTCATGTCGGCGCGGAACGCCGGCAGGTCGTCGGCGCGGGGCACTGCGTAGTCCATGAGCGTGCCGGTCACGAGCTGGCCGTCGCGGCCGTACACGAGGTCCTCCATCAGCGCCTGGGCGATGCCCTGGGCGAGGCCGCCGTGCACCTGGCCCTCGACCAGCGTGGGGCTGATGCGCACGCCGCAGTCGTCGACGGAGACGTAGTCGCGCACGCGCGCCGCGCCGGTGTCGCGGTCGATCTCGACCACGGCCACGTGGGCGCCGAAGGGGTAGAGCAGGTGAGGCGGCTTGAAGAAATCGGTCGCCTCGAGCCCGGGCTCGAGATCGCCGGGCACGTTCTCGCTGTGAGCGCGCTGGGCGATGTCGGCCAGGGTCACCGCGCTCGCGGGCGCGCCCTTGACCTGGTAGCGCCCGTCGGCGAGCACGACGTCCTCGGCGGAGGCCTCGAGCATCGCCGCCGCGATCCGCCGCGCCTTGTCCTGGACCTTCAGGGTGGCGTTGAGGATCGCGGTGCCGCCGACGGCGAGGCTGCGGCTGCCCCCGGTGCCGTGGCCTTGCGGCACCGAGGCTGTGTCGCCGTGCTTGACGACCACCTGGTCGAAGGCGACGCCCAGGTGATCGGCGATGATCTGGGCGAACGTCGTCTCGTGGCCCTGGCCGTGGGCGGAGGTGCCCGTGTACGCGGTGACCGTCCCGCCCGGCTCCACGCGCACCAGCGCGCTCTCGAAGGGGCCGAAGCCGCACATCTCGACGTAGCACGCCATGCCGACCCCGAGCAGCGTGCGGTCGTTCCGCTCGAGGCGCTGCTTCTGCTCGGCGCGCAGCTCCCGGTAACGCGCCAGCTCGAGGGCCTTGGTCAGCGCGCGGTCGTACTCGCCGCTGTCGTAGCGCTGGCCCGTCGGCGTGGTGTAGGGGAAGGCGGCCGGGGGGATGAAGTTCCTGCGCCGGATCTCCTCGGGCGCTTTCCCGAGCTCGGCCGCGATGACGTCCACCATGCGCTCGAGGTAGTACGCCGCCTCCGGCCGGCCGGCGCCGCGGTAGGCGGCGACCGACGTGGTGTTGGTGAACACGCAGGTCGACTTCACGTCGATGTCCGTGATGCCGTAGACCCCGACCGACATCAGCAGGGTGAGGTCCGGGATGAACGTGAAGACGGGATAGGCGCCGATGTCCGCGTGGACGTGCATGCGGAGCGCGGCGATCCGGCCGTCGTCCTCGACCGCGGCCTCGAGGTCGGTGACCTGCGCCCGGCCGTGCGTGGTCACCATCATGTGCTCGAGCCGCGTCTCGGTCCACTTCACCGGCGCCTTCAGCATCCGCGCGAGCACGGCCACGGTCGCGTCCTCGGGATACACGCCGAACTTGACGCCGAACCCGCCGCCCATCTCGGGGGTGATCACACGGACGGCGTTCTGCGGCAGCCCCAGCGCGCCGGCCAGGTCGTTGCGGAAGTTGTGCGGCGCCTGGGTCGTCGCCCACACGGTGAGGCCGCCGGGGCCGTCGGGCGCGACCAGGATCGACCGCGTCTCCAGCGGCACGCCCGCGAGCCGCTGGCTGCTCATCCGCTGCTTGACCACACGCCGGGCCCCGGCGAAGACCGCGTCGGGATCGCCCGCCTTGATCGGGGTCTCGTGCTCGACGTTCTTCGGCGCGTCGTCGTGGAGCTGCGGCGCGCCGTCCGCCATGGCCGCGAAGACGTCGTTGACGGACGGCAGCGGCTCCCAGTCGACGACCACGTCCTGCGCGGCGTCCGCGGCGAGGGCCTCCGTCTCGTCGACGACGGCGGCCACGGGCTCGCCCACGTGGCGGACGCGATCGAGCGACAGCGCGTAGTGCTTGCGCCCGATGCTCGCCTCCGCGCCGGCCCCGCCTTCCCCGCCGGCGCCGGCGATCGGCAGCGGCGCGCACCGCCCCTTGAGGTCCCGCCCCGTGATCACGGCGCGCACGCCGGCGCGCGCGAGGGCCGCGGTGGCGTCGATGCCGCGGATCCGCGCGTGCGCGTGCGGGCTGCGCACGAAGGCGACGTGCAGCATCCCGGGCACGGCGACGTCGGTGACGTACGTCGACGTCCCGGTGATGAGCCGGGGATCTTCCTTGCGCTTGACCGCGGCGCCCATGAGACGAGGAGTGAGTGAGGTGGCCATGGTGGGGGCGAGGATAGACGGCGGGCGGCCCGTCGGCAAGTCAGGCGCCCGGCCCGAAGTAGAGGTCGCGGGCGGCGACCTGCGAGGCCGATTTGCGGCTATCCTCTCCCGCATGGACGCCGCGGAACCCCGTCGTTCTCGGCGCCTGATCACGAGGAGGATACGCATGGACAGCAAGCGCGTCGGGATCCTGGTCTTCAACGACGTGGAGGTCCTCGACTTCTGCGGGCCCTTCGAGGTGTTCTCCGTCACCCGTCTCGAGGAGAACGCGCGCCCCGACGCCCCGTCGCCGTTCGAGGTCCTGCTCGTGGCCGAGCGGAAGGACACCGTGCTCGCCCGGGGCGGGCTCAAGGTGATCCCCGACGTGACGATCGACGACTGCCCGCCCCTCGACATCCTCGTCGTCCCGGGCGGGTGGGGGACACGCGCCGAGATCAAGAACCAGCGCCTGCTCGACTGGATCGCCGCCCGCGGCGCCGGGGTCGAGACCCTGACGTCGGTCTGCACGGGCTCGATGCTGCTGGGCCAGGCGCGGCTCCTCGACGGCCGTCACGCGACGACGCACTGGCGCGCGCTCGACTGGATGCGCCAGTCCTTCCCGGCGGTCACGGTCGAGGACAAGCTGCACGTCGTCGAGGACGGTCACGTGCTCACCTCGGCGGGGATCTCGGCGGGCATCGACATGGCGCTCCGCGTGGTGCTCCGTTACCACGGCGAGGCCGTGGCCCGGGCCACCGCGCGCACCATGGAGTACCCGTTTCCCGACGACAACCGCCGCCGGGTGTGAGGCTCCATCTCCGCGACCGGCTTTGCCCGCGGCCGCGCATCCTGTTCGTCGGCATCAACCCGAGCCTGCGCTCGGCGGCGGTCGGCCATCACTTCGCGGGGCCGGGCAACCCGTTCTGGCGCCTGCTGTGCGCCGCGCGCCTGGTCCCCGGTCCCCTGACGTACGAGGACGACGTGCGCCTGCCGCGGTGGGGGCTGGCCCTGACCAACATCGTCCCGCGCCCGACACGGGCCGCCTCGGAGCTCTCCCGCGAGGAGTGGACCCGTGGCCGGCGGCGCCTGGCCCGGCTGATCGCCAGTGTCGAGCCCGAGATCGTGGCGTTCGTCGGGGTCACGGTCTACCAGGCGTTCTTCGGGGCGCGCGCGGCCGGCGGCGCCGGCCGCAGGCCCGAGCGCATCGGTCGGGCGCGCGTGTTCGTCGTGCCCAACCCGAGCGGCCTCAACGCGGCCTATCCGGGCTTCCGCGACAAGCTCGTGTGGTACCGCGCGCTCCGCCGCTTCGCGGGCCGCCACGCGCGCCCTTCTCGGGCATGCTCCCGCTGACGGCGGCGCCGCGCGGGCTCCCGCGTGCCGGCGCGTGTATCGCCTTTGCGGCATTGTCGGCCGGCGCCCCCCGCCGTATGGATGAGACGTGCGGTGGATCGTCGCGACGTGCATGGTCGTCGCGCTGCCCGTGGCCGCGGGCGCCGAGGCATGGTCGCGCGCCAGGATCGTGCGGCTGCCCGACTCGGCCTTCGCCGTCGTCGAGATCGCCCCGGACGGCGGGAAGGTTCGTCATCTCCCGCACCACGACGAGACCGGCGCCGTCGACCCCACGCACCTGCGCGCGGCCCTGGCGCGGATCGGTCAGGTGCGCTGGCTCGATCCCGCGAGCGAGGCGATCGCTCGGCGCCATCTCGAGGCGCACGGGCGCGAGCGTCACGACGGAGGGAAGGATCGCGAGCGGCTAGCGGGCGAAGGCCGCGGGCGCTAGGGCCGCGGGCGCGAAGGTCGCCGGCGTCGCGCTGCTGAGGACGCCGCCGTTCTGATCGTGACACGGATCGCGCAGGGGCTGAAGCGCGGCCACCGCGTGGCAGAGCTCGTGGAGGTCGATCTCGAACGCGAGCGACGACGGCGCGGCGTCGGTGTAACGGACGATCGTGACCGCGCGTGCCGAGCCGCCGTCGGGCAGTGACACCACGCGGGATCGCTGGCAGCCGTAGAGCGGGGCCAGCGTGATGGCGCTGTTGCACTCGCGCCGGACGACGTCGAGGTTCTCCGTCACCGTCAGCGTGACCAGGTTGGCCCCGCCGGCGAGCGCGCCCAGGCGGCCCTCGCGCGTCGTCGCGCAGCCGGAGAGTCCGACCGCGACCAGACCGACCGCCATGAGCACGGGCATGCGCATCCCACTCACGAAGGGAGCAATCGGCATGCCGCACCGGAAATCGCACGACTTCGGGAATCGATGCTGGAGCGGCCGACTCTGTCGGGAACCGCGCCCGGCCGGCCGGCAAATCGTGCCGGACCGCTGGCCGCTTTCCGGGCGCACGGCGGATGCCTCTGGGTTCGGCCGATGGCGGTGGGAGAGGCGCACGCCGGCGGGTCGTCAGGGCGGCTCGTCCGACGTCAGGGCCTCCCCCATCGACCCAGGGCACCCCTGCCGGCATCGCGCTGCATGTATGCCATCCGCGGCGGGGTGTCCTGTCGCGCGGTGTCAGCCGGAGCCCGGGTGGCCGCGGCGCGCCTCGAGCTCTTCCACCGTCCTGGGCCAGTCCGCGTGCAGCAGCCGCGAGAGCGAGAGGTCCGCGAGCACGCGCCCGCCCGTCTGGCAGCGGGGACAGTAGTTGGTCTCGTTCTCGGCGTAGACGATGCGCTGAACGGCCGTGCCGCAGTCGGGGCAGGGCTGACCGAAGCGGCCGTGGACGGCCATGCCGGGCCGGAACGCGGTCACGCCTTCCGGGAAGTTCTCGCCGGCCTGGCGCCGCAACCGCTCGACCCAGTCGAGCAGCGTGGCCTTCGTCGCCTCGAAGAGGCGCGCGGTCTCGTCCCGGTCGAGCGCGCCGGTCTGCTTCACGGGTGACAGCCGGGCGCGGTGCAGGATCTCGTCCGAGTACGCGTTGCCGATGCCGCTGAAGATGCGCGGGTCGGTCAGCGCGCGCTTGAGGGTGTGGTTCTCGGCGGCCAGGGCGGCGCTGAACTCCTCGACGCTCGCCTCGAGCGCCTCGAGCCCGCCCGGGTCGTGCTCGGCGAGCGCGGGCTCGCCGGCCACGAGGTGGATCGCCGCGCGGCGCTTGGTGCCCGCCTCCGTCATCGTCAGCGTGCCCGTGGAGAGCTCGAAGGCCACCAGCCCGATCTTGCCGGCGCCCCGCGGCCGGCCGCCCGCCGGGTGCCAGTGCAGGCGGCCGGCGATCATCAGGTGGATCACGAGGAAGAGCTCGCCCTCGAGCACGAGGACGATGCGCTTGCCGAGACGCCGCAGACCGGTCACCGCACGCCCGCTCGCCGCGGCGAGCGGCGGCTCGACCGAGCGGAGCACGAAGGGCTTGAGGAGACGGATGCGCTCGAGGCGCGCCCCGAGGATCCGCGGCCGGAGCGCCTCGATGTACACCGTCACATCCGGCAGCTCCGGCACGCGGGACCTCGCGACGTCGCGGTGTCAGCCGACGTGCTTCTGGAAGAACTCCGTCGTGCGCTCGCGGGCCTGCTCGTGGCTGGGCCGGTGGAAGCTGGCGCGCTCGTCGCACGAGAACCCGTGGCCGGCGCCTGCGTAGACGAACACGGGCAGGGTGGGCTGCGCTGCCCGGACCGTCTTCCAGTGCTCCGGCGGGATGGAGGCGTCGGTCTCGCCGAAGTGCAGCATCACCGGACACTTCGGCCGCTCGCTGGCGGTGTCGGCGATGCCGCCGCCGTAGTAGCCGACCGCGGCCGACACGCCGTCGATCCGCGTCCCGGCCAGCCACGCCAGCGTGCCACCCATGCAGTAGCCGACCACGCCGACCTTGAGCCCGGTCTTGGCCGCTTCCTTCACGGCCGCGCGCACGTCCATGATCATCGAGTCCCAGCCGAGCTTCTGCCGCACGTTACGCCCGCGCTCGACGTCGGCCTGCTCGTAGCCCGTCTCGTAGTCGGGCTCGACGCGGTCGAAGAGCGCGGGCGCGATGGCCACGTAGCCGTCCCGGGCGAAGCCGTCGGTGACGTTGCGGATGTGGTGGTTGACCCCGAAGATCTCCTGGATCACCACCAGCGCGCCCCTCGGCGCGCCGGCGGGCGTGGCGCGGTAGGCGGAGAACTTGTGGCCATCTTCGGCGGTGAGCGTGAGCTTTTCACCCATGGGCGGTTCCTCCTTGGTGGCGGACACCTTACACGAGCCGCGGAGCGAAGGCGAGGGCCGCCGGCGCTCCGCGGGGGGATCGCGGAGCGCCAGGGCTTCCCCGGGACGTCCCGAGCGTCGGGGGGTCTGGGGATCGAGGGGCGTCACGGGTTCCCCGGGACGTCCCGAGCGTCGGGGGGTCTGGGGATCGAGGGGCGTCACGGGTTCCCCGGGACGTCCCGAGCGTCGGGGGGTCTGGGGATCGAGGGGCGTCACGCCCAGCTAATTAGACATCCGGCCACGGGTAGCGGTAATCGCGGCCGTCGGTGGGGAAGGTCCCCTCGTCGAGCAGGGCGCGGGCGCGGAGCAGCATGGCCTCGCGCTCGTCGTCGTCGATGAGCCCGGCCAGCGCGTCGAGGCCGCACGTGCCGAGCAGGCGCTCGAGGTCCCGGGCGAGCGGCGCGGGGATCGGCTCGCCCGCGAACTCCCAGATGACCGTCCGCAGCTTGTCGTCGACGTGAAAGCAGAGGCCGTTGTCGATGGCCCAGATCGCGCCGTCCTCGCCGAGCAGGCAGTGGCCGCTCTTGCGGTCGGCGTTGTTGGCGACGAGGTCGAACAGGCAGATGCGGCGCAGGCGGTCGTGATGCTCGGGCCGCTCGCGCAGGGTGAAGTAGTGCTGCTCGAAGTCCGCGGCCACGAAGCGCTGCAGCGAGCCCTCGCCGTGCGGGCCGTCGTCGCGGGCGACCGTCAGCGGCACCAGCCCCCAGCCGAGGGCTTCGGACAGGACGTACGCGGCGATCTCGCGCTTGAAGAGGCCGGGGGGAAAGTCCCAGAGGCGCCGCTCGCCGCGCCGCGGCTTGTAGATCGCGTGCCCCGTCTCGCCCTCGAGGCTCAGCTCGACGAGCAGGGTGACGTTCGTGCTCCACGGCATGCGGCCCTTCACGGTGATCGCGCCTTCGGCCAGGAAGCGCGCGTCAGAAATGGACGACATGACCGTTGCTGCTCGGGCAGACGTGGCCGGACGGATCCTTGGGCCGCCCGCACATCGGACAGGTCGGCCGTCCCGCCTTCACGAGCGAGCGCGCGCGATTGACGAAGGCGGCGGCCTGACCGCGGGTGAGGCTGAAGCGCGCGGTGGCGGCGTCGGGCGACGCCGCCTCGGTCTCGGCGGCCTCCTCTTCCTCCTCGCCGTTGCCCGGCTCGGCGTCGTCCGCGTCGTCCCCGTCCTCGGTCGGGACGACCTCGGTGGCGACGATGAGCACGCGATCCCGCGCCTCATCGTAGCCCGCGCCGAGCGAGCCCACCGCCCACACGGGCTCGATGGGCTCCACGAGCCCCATGTCGAGCGGGCGCAGCCCCTGGGCGCCCTCGGGAAGCCGCGCGAGCAGGCCGGCGAGGTATTCGCTCAGCGCGCCCACCTGCTCCTTCTCGGCCTTCAACGTCACCAGGGCGCTGCCCTGGCGCGCCTGCAGAAAGAACGTCCGCTGGCCGGGCGGGCCGACGGTGCCCGCGGTGAAGCGGTCGGGGGCATCCAGGTCGAACGATTCGCTCATGGGCCGAGGAGCCTCGCGAGGTCGCCATCGACGGAGTTCACGGTGAGCACGTAGGGGCCGGCGGGCGCGTAGGCCACTGCGGTGATCGAGGCGGTCGCGATGGCGATGCGCTGGAAAAGATCGAGGTGCGTGCCGAGCGCGTGGGCCACCGCGGCCTTGATCGGATCGGCGTGGGAGACGGCCACGATGGTGCCGCCGTGATGGCGCGCGACGAGGCGGGCGAGCACGCCCGCCATGCGCGCCTGCATCTCGGTGAACGACTCGCCGCCGGGGAAGCGAAAGCCGCTCGGGTTCCGCTGCACGGCCGTCCACTCCGCCTTGCGGCTGGCGCGCTTGAGCGAGAGGCCCGTCCAGTCGCCGATGTCGAGCTCGGCCAGGTCGCGCTCGACCCGCGGGGCCAGGCGCCGCGCGTGCGCGATCGGGGCGGCGGTCTCCCGCGCGCGCTCGAGCGGCGAGGTGTACACGGCCACGACGGTCTTGAGCGCGCCGATCCGGGCGGCGGCCGCCTCGGCCTGACGGCGGCCCTCGTCGGACAGGTGCAGGCCGGGCGCCCGGCCGGGCAGCTTGACGCCGGTCGTCGGGGTCTGGCCGTGACGGACGAGCAGGACGAGCGTGGCCGGGTGGCTCACCGGCGAGAGGTTGATCGGGAGGTCGACATCGACGCAGGATAGACAGCGTGGAACGGGGAACGCAAGCGGGTGTGCGCCACCGGGCGCCGAGTCCCTGGTGGATCAGGCGACTGCTGGGCCTGACGGCGGTGGTCGGCAACCTCATCGGTGCCCTGCTCGTCGAGTTCTATTTCCGCTACGTGAGCCCGTACCGGGGTCCCCAGGGGTTCACGCGGGCCGACGCGGTGTACTTCGTGGTCGCCTTCGGCGGGCTGATGACCGCCGGCTACACGCTCGTCACGTGGTGGCTCGGGCCGATCAAGGAGGCGCTCCGGGCGCTGCCCCGGCCACCCTCGCGCCGGCAGCGCCAGCGTGCCGTCCTGCTGCCCTACGTGATGGCCGCCATCAACGTCACGGGATGGCTCGGCGGCAGCCTGCTCTTCAACTTCGTCTGGCAAGCGTGGACGGGGAGCCTCACGGTCGCCGGCGCGGCGCACTCGATGTTCGGCACGCTGTGCATCGCGGCCCCCGCGGCGACCGCGGCCGTGTTCTTCACCGTCGAGCGCCACTGGCGCTCGGTCCTCCCGGTGTTCTTTCCCGACGGCGACACCACGGCCGCCCGCGAGGTCTTCCGGTTTCCGGTCGGCGCGCGGCTGCTCGTGATCTCGCTGATGATGAGTGTCGTCCCGCTGTCGCTGGTGGGCGTGCTGTCGTACATGCGCGTGTCCGCCGCCCTGGCCGCGGGGCCCGCGCTGGGACAGCAGATCGTGTCCAACATGATGGCGCTCATCGCCTTCATCGTCACGGCGGGCACGGCCCTGGCGATCTGGCTGTCGCTCTTCGTCGCCGGCAGCGTGGCCGGACCCCTGCGGGCGCTGGAGAAGGCCATGGCCGACGTCGAGCGCGGCGACCTCGGCGCGCGGGTGGCCTTCATCGGCAACGACGAGATCGGCGCGGTCGCCGACGGCTTCAACCGGATGGTCACTGGACTACGGGAGCGCGACTTCCTCAAGGAGACCTTCGGCAAGTACGTCACGCCCGAGATCCGCGACGAGATCCTCGCCGGCCGCGTGGCTCTCGAGGGCCAGCAGCGGGAGGTGACCATCCTCTTCGCCGACCTGCGCGACTTCACGCCGTGGGTCGAGGCCAGCCGGCCCGCGGACGTCGTGCGCGACCTGAACGCGTACTTCACCGAGATGGAGGAGGCGATCCGGACGCACCACGGCCTCGTGCTCCAGTTCATCGGGGACGAGATCGAGGCGGTGTTCGGGGCGCCGCTGGCGCGCGCCGATCACGCCGCGCTCGCGGTGCAGGCGGCGATGGAGATGCGCCGCCGGCTGGCCACGTGGAACGCCGCGCGCGGGCGTGAGGGCAAGCCGCCGCTGCGCCACGGGATCGGCATCCACACGGGGACCGTGCTCGCCGGCAACATCGGCAGCAGCGAGCGGCTGTCCTACGCCCTCGTCGGCGACTCGGTGAACCTGGCCTCGCGCATCCAGGGGTTGACCAAGGACTTCGGCGCCGACATCCTGATCAGCGCGAGCACGCGGACGCGCCTCGACGGCGCGCTGCCGCTGGCGCCGCTGCCGGCGGTGCGGGTGAAGGGCCGGTCGGAGGACGTCGAGATCTACCGCGTGGCCTGAGCCGGCTCCGCGCCCCAGAGGATGGGCTCGGGGCTCAGCCGGACCCCGCAGCGCTGCTCCACCGCCGCCTGGATGCGGTGCGCGAAGCCGACGACGTCGCGGGCCTGCGCGCCGTCGTGCGCCACGATCGACAGCGCATGTCGCGTCGAGAGCCCGACCGATCCCTCCCGCTCGCCCCGCCGGAAGCCGGCGTGCTCGATCAGCCAGGCGGCGGAGAGCTTCACGCGCCCGTCGGGCTGGGGCCAGCGGGGCATCGCCGGATCGCCGACCAGCCGCTCGATGCGGGCGAGCTCGACCGGGGCGACGATGGGGTTCAGGAAGAAGGACCCGCAGCTGCGGCGGTTGGGGTCGCCGTCCTCCAGGACCATCGATTTGGCGCGGCGGATGGCGAGCACGCTCGCGCGGACGTCGGCCAGCGTGGGCGAGGCGATGCCGCGGCCGGCGAGGTGCCGCTCCACGTCGGCGTAGGCCAGCGTCGGCGGGCCGCCCCCGCGCAGCCGGTACTCGACGGAGAGGACGACGTAGCGCCCGGGCTCGCCCGTGCGGAAGACGCTGTCGCGATAGGCGAAGCGACAGGCCGGCGGCGCCAGCGAGACGACCTCACCGGAGGCGCAATCGAGCGCACGCACGGCCGTCACCGTATCACTGACCTCCTGGCCGTAGGCGCCGACGTTCTGGACCGGCGTGGCACCGACGAGACCGGGGATCCCGCTCAGGCACTCGAGCCCGGCCCAGCCGCGCTCCACCGCCAGACGGACGAGGTCGTCCCAGGGCTCGCCGGCGGCCGCCCTCAGGGTCACGGCGCTGCCGGTCTGGCGCGACGACACTCCACGCACCGCCATCCGCAGCACCAGCCCCTCGACCCCGCCATCGGCCACCACGACGTTGGAGCCGCCGCCGAGCACCCGGAGTGGCAGCCGCTGCGCGCGCGCCCACGCCACCGCCTCGCGCACCTCGCCGTCCTCGCGGGCCTCGACGAAGAAACGTGCGGGGCCCCCGACGCCGAGCGTGCAGAGCGGAGCGAGCGGGACGTTCTCGGCCGGCATCGCTTTCTTGATACCATCCTTTGGCCATGAGCGAGATCCGGACCTTCGTCGAGCGGGCGTGGGACGAGCGCATCGTGCCCGCGCTGACCGAGTACATCGCCATCCCCTGCAAGTCGCCGAGCTTCGACCCCGGCTGGCGCGAGCACGGCCACCTCGACCGGGCGGTGGCGCTCGTGGAAGGCTGGTGCCGCCAGCGACCCATCGAGGGCCTGCGCGTCGAGGTCGTGCGGCTCCCGGGCCGCACCCCCGTGATCCTCATGGAGGTTCCGGGCGCCTCCGACGACACGGTGCTGCTGTACGGCCACGTCGACAAGCAGCCGGAGATGACGGGCTGGGCGCCCGACCTCGGGCCGTGGAAGCCCGTGCGCAAGGGCGATCGTCTCTACGGACGGGGCGGCGCCGACGACGGCTACGCGGCCTTCGCCGCCGTGACGGCGATCGAGGCCCTCGAGCGTCACCGGATCCCGCACGCCCGGTGCGTGGTGCTCGTCGAGGCGTGTGAGGAGAGCGGCAGCCACGACCTGCCCGCCTACGTGGACGCCCTGCGGGAGCGCCTGGGCGCGCCGAGCCTCGTCGTCTGCCTGGATTCCGGCTGCGGCAACTACGACCAGCTGTGGGGGACGACGTCGCTGCGCGGGATCGTCAACGGCGAGCTGCGCGTCGAGGTCCTGCGCGAGGGCATCCACTCCGGCGCCAGTGGCATGGTGGCCTCGAGCGTCCGGATCATGCGATCGCTGCTCTCACGGCTCGAGGACGAGCGGACGGGCGCGATCCTGCCCCCGGATCTGCACGCCGCCATCCCGGCCGAGCGGGTGGCCCAGGCGCGCGAGGTCGCTCGCGTGCTCGGCGATGAAGTCGTCGGCGAGCTGCCGCTCGCCCCGGGCATGCGGCCGGCGCACGGGGACCTCACCGAGCTCCTGCTGAACGGCACGTGGCGCCCCGCGCTCTCGATCACCGGCGCGGGCGGGCTGCCCGCGATCGCGGATGCGGGGAACGTGCTGCGGCCGTGGACGTCCGTCAAGATCTCGCTGCGCCTGCCCCCGACGGTCGACGCCGGGGCGGCCGCCGCGACGCTCACGCGGCTGTTCGAGCGGGAGCCCCCGTACGGAGCGAAGGTCACGTTCAGCGTGGACAGTCCCGCGCGCGGGTGGGAGGCGCCCGCCATGCGCGAGTGGCTCCGCGCCTCGATCGACCGCGCCTCGTCGACCCACTTCGGCCGGCCCGCCATGTACAAGGGCGTCGGCGGGACGATTCCCTTCATGGCGATGCTCGGCGAGAAGTTTCCCGCCGCGCAGTACCTCATCACCGGGGTGCTCGGACCGGGTTCCAACGCTCACGGCCCCAACGAGTTCCTCCACGTGCCGGCCGGCGCGCGGCTCACGGCGTGCGTGGCGGACGTCCTCGCCGATCACCACCGCCGCTGACGACCGCGCGGTTCGCTGAACCGCGACCATCCGCGTCGTTGCCTCCTCGTTCGGTCTTCGAGCCCTGTCACGGCTCGCCGCGCATCGGCGGCCGGTGCTCGGCTCGCACGGCCACGCCCGCGTATGCGGCCTACGGGCGCCTCACGCCTCGTTCGTCGGCGCCCGGCATCTGGCCGCCGGTGAGCGATCCGCGAGCGTGGCGGCTACGGAGAGATGCGGGCGGGTTCCACGCCTGCGCGGCCTCGCGGGATCTGGCGCGACGGCGGACGTGGGGCGCGGTGCGCGCGGGGACTAGGAGAGGATGCGGGCGGGGGTGCGGTGCTCGTCGAGGCGGACGACGGCGTAGCCCTGGGAGGCGATCATCCAGTCGATCTCCTGCCGGCGGCGCTCGGCGCGCCGGCGCCCGGGATCCGACTCGAGCCCCTGCCGGCGCTCGGCCGTCCGCCGCTCGCCGTGGCGACGGTCGACGACCACCCGCACGTCCGTCCGCCTGGCGTGCTGCCGCTGGATCTCCGCCAGGAGATCGGGGCGATCGTGGGCCACGATGATCAGCCGGCGCACGGTTTGCTGGAAGGTGCCGATCCAGCAGGCAAGGTGCAGGAGGCGGTCGTCCCGGAAGGCGACGCGCTGGTCGGCGGTGATGGGCTCGGCGCAGTGCGGGCAGACGGAGGCCATGCGAGGGGAATCGGGCGTGACGCGTGGTTTTCGGAGGGGCGGCGACCTTGACGCGCTGGGGACCCCTTGATACGGTCCGGCCGTGACCGACGCAGCGCCGGTGGCAGGCTCTCCCTTCGGCGGCTTCCTGCTACGGCGCACCCCGCTGGGCCGGCTCGTCACCCAGGTCGCCCGCCTGCGGGCCTCCGTCCATCAGAAGCTGCTCGCCGCGTTCCTGCTCATCACCCTGCTCTTCATCGTGATGGGCACGCTCAGCCTCCAGTCCCTCGCCCAGATCTCGCGGCAGAACGTGCTGATGCACGAGGCCCACGAGCGGGTGGACTGGTCGCTGCAGGCCGAGAAGACCTTCGCGCTCCAGATGAACTTCACGGCGATGGCGCTCCTGCGGCGCGACGAGGCCTCGATCGAGCACATCCTGCGCGAGAACAACCGGTTCAGCGAGACGCTGTCGCAGATCGAGCAGGCCGCGCCGCCGGAGGAGCGCGGCATCATCCAGCGCATCCGCGCGGCCCAGGACCGCGCCGTGGACACCGTGGCCGACATCGCGAACCTGGTGCGCGACGACCGGATCGACGCCGCTCGCGTGCTCCAGCTGCAGACGCAGTATCCGCTGTACCAGGAGATCCAGGGTCTCATCGACCAGGTGGTGGCGGCAGAGCGGGCCCGCATGGACGCGCTGCGCCTGGCCATGGAGTCCGAGAACCGGCACGCGGCGCGGTCTCTCGCCTTGCGGGGGTTCGGGGCGGTGCTCCTCGCTGTCCTCCTCGGCTTCGTGATCTCGTGGTCCTTCATCCTGCCCGTGCGTCAGGCCCACGACTTCCTGGGTCAGGTCGCCAAGGGCGACTTCAGCGGGCGTATGACGGTCCCCAACCGCGACGAGTTCGGCGAGCTGGCCGCGCGGATGAACCAGATGAGCGCCGAGCTGGCGCGGCTGTACGAGCACCAGCGGCAGAGCGCGGCCGAGCTCCAGGCGCTCAACCACAAGCTCGAGGCGGCGAGCCGCGCCAAGTCGGAGTTCCTGGCCAACATGAGCCACGAGCTGCGGACACCGATGAACGCGATCCTGGGCTTCCTCGAGATGATGCTCGACGAGATCTACGGCGACGTGCCCGAGCACTTCAAGGAGCCGCTGCGCGACGTGCAGACCAACGGTAAGCACCTGCTCCGTCTGATCAACGACGTGCTCGACCTGTCCAAGATCGAGGCCGGGCGCATGGAGCTCAGCCTGGCCGAGTACTCCCCGCGCGACGTCGTGGACACCGTGCGGGCCTCGCTGCAGTCGTTGGCCGCCGAGAAGGGCCTGGAGTTCGCGACCTCGGTCGCCGCCGACGTCCCCGCCGCCCTGGGCGACGGCAAGCGGATCACCCAGTGCGTGATGAACCTCGCCGGCAACGCGCTGAAGTTCACCAAGGACGGCCGCGTCGACATCCTCGTCGAGCGCGACGGCGAGAGCCTGATCTACCGGGTGCGGGACACGGGGCTCGGCATCCCCCAGGCCCAGCTCGGGCACATCTTCGAGGAATTCCGGCAGGTGGACGCCACGATCACGCGCGAGTACGGGGGCACCGGGCTGGGGCTCACCATCACCAAGACGTTCGTCGAGATGCACGGCGGGCGGATCTGGGTCGAGAGCGAGCCGGGCCGCGGGTCGACCTTCTCGTTCTCCGTGCCGTTGCGCGTGCGGGAGGGCCAACCGTGAGCGGCAAGACGATCCTGTACGTCGAGGACAACGAGTTCAACCGGAAGATCGTCCGCGATCTCCTGGCGCGCACCACCTACCGTCTCATCGAGGCGTTCGACGGCGAGGAGGGCGTCACCAGGGCCCTGGCCGAGCGCCCGGACCTCATCCTGATGGACATCCAGCTCCCGAAGATGTCGGGGATCGACGCCACCCGCCGGCTGCGGGCCGAGCCGAGCACGGCAGCCACGCCCATTATCGTCATCACTTCCTTCGCGTTGAGCGGGGACGACCAGAAGGCGAGGGACGCGGGCGCCACCGGGTACATGGCCAAGCCCTACAGCCCGCGCGATCTGCTCCAGCAGATCCGCACCCTGCTGCCCGAGGCCTGATCGGGCGTGGACAGGCCGCGTCGCGTCCTGGCCGTCGACGACAACAAGCAGAACCTGCTCCTGCTGGAGAAGGCGCTGAGCGCCGCCGGCTACGAGGTGCTCACGGCGCTCGACGGCCCCTCGGCGCTGGAGATGGTCGGCAAGGACGGTCCCGATCTCGTGCTCCTCGACGTGATGATGCCCGGCATGTCGGGCTACGAGGTGTGCGAGCACCTGCGCGCCCAGGAGACCACCCGCCTGCTGCCCGTGGTCATGCTCACCGCGTTGAGCGACGTGAAGGATCGGATCGCGGGCATCAAGGCCGGCGCCGACGACTTCCTGAGCAAGCCCTTCAACCGTGAGGAGCTGCTGACACGGGTGCGCTCGCTGCTCCGGATCAAGACCCTCCACGACGACATCGAGGCCAAGAACCGGCTGCTGCGCACGCTGTTCGGCCGCTACGTCTCCGAGGACGTGGCCGCCGAGATCATCGCCGCGCCCGACCGGCACCTCGGGGTGGGCGGCGCCAAGCGCGAGGTGACCGTCCTCTTCGGCGACCTGCGCGGCTTCACCCCCCTGGCCGAGACCCTCGACCCGCAGGACGTCGTCGACATCCTCAACGTCTACCTGACGCACGTGGTCGACGCCGTCTTCGAGTGGGGAGGCACCCTCGACAAGTTCCGCGGCGACGGCATCATGGCGGTCTTCGGCGCGCCCGTCGCGCACGAGGACGATCCGACGCGCGCGGTGCGCTGCGCGCTCGGCATGGCCGAGCGCCTGCGGACGGTGCGCTTCGAGCGCTTCCCCGACGTGCGCCTGCAGGTCGGCATCGGCATCAACACCGGGGTGGCCATCGCGGGCAACATCGGCTCGGAGCGCCGCATGGACTACACCGTGATCGGCGACGAGGTGAACCTCGCCCAGCGGCTGGAGTCGAACGCGGGCCCGGGGCAGATCCTCATCGCGGAGGCCACCTACGAGCGGGTCCGCGACCGCGTGCAGGTCCGCGAGCTCGGCGCCATGCGCGTCAAGGGGCGCAACGAGGGCGTGCCCACCTACGACGTGCTCGGCTGGCAGCGCCACTGACGATCCGAGAACCCAGGAGGACGACGATGACACGCTGGACCCGTCTCGCCACCGCCGCCACCCTTGCCGCGCTCACCGCGGCGACGGGCTCCGCCACCGCCGGTCAGGAGGAGCAGTTCACACCGGAGTACCGCGCGCTGCGCACGAGCGTGGACCCCAAGCACACGCCGAAGATCGAGGCGCCGGACCGGGTCAAGCGCGGCGAGTGGTTCGACGTCACCATCAGCGTCGGCGTCGGCGGCGCCCACCCGTCGCTGACCGAGCACTTCGTGCGCTACATCGCGCTCTACAAGGACAGCGCGGAGATCGCGCGCGTGTACCTGCACCCGGTCTTCACGGCGCCCAGGGTCACGTTCACGGTCGCGCTCGACGAGAGCGGGACGCTGCGTGCGTTGGAGGAGCCGACGCACTCGGCGGCGTGGGAGGCCTCGAAGCCGATCACCGTGCAGCCGTAGCGCGGCGTCGGGGCGCCCGTCACGGCGGGTCCTGCCACGGGGTGAGGGCCGGCCCGGTGGGCGTCGTAGCGCACCACGCGATCGTCGCGCCCTCCTGCCCGGCGCGATCGCCGGGGGTTCGTCGCCTACTTTTTTCCCAGCTCGATGGTGATGGGCGATGGGCGGTCGGTGACGGTGACTTCGCGGGTGAGGGTGCCCAGGCGCTCGTGCCAGATGGCGAGGGTGTACTTGCCCGGGGGCACGTTGTCGAGGGTGAAGGCGCCGTCGTCGCCGGCGAGCGCGTAGTAGGGATGGTCGGCGACGACCACCCAGCCGTGCATCCACGAGTGCAGATCGCAGTCGACGCGGACGAATTCAGGCTTGGCCATCACGATGGGGATCGTGCGTCCCTTGGGCTGTGAGCGGTTGAAGCGTGGGTTGTCCTTGCTCGCGCTGTGCAGGTTGTGGAGCAACCGGTCGCTGTTGAGGAATTCCACCGTGCCCCCGGTGGGCACGATCACCACGCGCGGCACGAACGAGCACTGGCGCTGATCCACCTGCACGGGCGCGCTCGCCGCGGGCCCGCTCTTCGCGCCCGGCGGCGGCGATTGCAGATACACGACGGCGTTCTTCACGCCCTTGCGCGCGGACAGGATGAGATCCTCGGGCTCCTTCTCCTTGCCGCAGACGTACTGATCGATGGTGACCGGGATCTTGGCGCCCTCGACCGCCGGCCCCGCGTAGCGGACGTTGCCGGCGATGGTTCCCGCGCTCGCGGGCGCGGCGAGCAGGAGCGCGCACACGATGGTCGTCCACACGATGCGGGGAAGCGTGGCGGGCATGATGGTCTCCGCGCGGCAGCATACCACTGGAATCTCCGGCCCGCGGCGGCGCATCGGAAGATGCGGAGGATACCAAGAATGGCAAAGCGGATCTTGATGCCCATCGTGGACGGCGAGGCGGCGGAGGCCATCGGGCCGATCGTCGCGGCGCTGGCCCGCGACAGCGGGGCCACCGTGCGGCTGGTACGGGTGGAGCCCGTGCCCGAGCACGTGATCGGCACCCACGGGCGCGTGGTGGCCTACGTCGATCAGGAGATGGACCGTCTCACCCGGCGCGGGCTCGACGAGCTCGCCGCGGTGGAAGCCCGGATCGCGGGCGCGCCGGTCGAGCGCGCCGTGAGGTTCGGCGAGGTGGCGTCGGAGATCGCCCTGGAGGCCGAGGCCTTCGGCGCCGATCTCATCGCGCTGACCGACGAGCGCCGTGGCCGGCTGGCCCGTGCGATCGCTCCCACGCTGGCCGATGAGGTCACGTCGCGGAGCGACGTCCCCGTCCTGGCGCTACGGGGCTGAGCCGAGGCGCCGCCAGAGCACGCGCAGCGCGGCGATCGCCGGGACGGACAGGAACATGCCCGTCACGCCGGCGATCTCGCCGCCCGCGATGACGCCGAAGATGATGAGCGCGGGGTGGAGCTCCACCCCGCGCCCCATCACGAGCGGGCTCGTCGCGTAGTCCTGCACCCCCCGCCAGAGCAGCACGAACAGCGCCAGCGCCCACGGGTGGCCGTACCCGCTGAACAGCGCCACGCCCACGACCACCACACCCGCCGCGAGCGGCCCGAGCACGGGGACGAACTCCAGGGCCCCGCCCACCGCCGCCAGGACGAGCGGGTAGGGCGTGCCGGAGACGAGGAACACGATCGACCACACCACGAACGTCACCAGCGCGAGGAGCACGAGGGCGCGCACGTACCTGGCCAGCAACGCGTGGATGTCGTCGGCGATCCCGCGCCAGAGCCGCCGGTGCGGGTCCTCGAGGAGGGTCTCGACGCCGGCGCGAAAGTGCTCGGCGTCCTTGACGATGAAGAACGCGAAGATCGGCACCAGCACCACGACCCAGGCCCCCGCCAGCCAGCCCAGCAGCCCCGCCAGCACCTTCTGGGTGTAAATGATCAGCTCGCGGGTGTGGGCTCTCAGGAACTGGTCCACCGCGCGGATCTGCTCCTCCCCCACCCCCCGGCGCCCGAGCAGCTGACCCAGCCACTCCCCGCTCTCGATCCGCTGCGACATCTCGGGAATGCGCTGGGTCAGCATGGTGACCTCGTCGCGCAGCGGCGGCCCCACCGCGAACCCGACGCCCACGAGCGCGCCGAGGATCAGCAGGTAGACGACGACGATGGCCGCGGTGCGGCCGAGCAGCCGGCCCGGCCGCTGCACGAGACGCACGAGCGGGAAGATCAGGTACGCGAAGAACAGCGCCAGCACGAAGAGCAGGATGACGTGGCGGAGGGCGTACAGGAACACGGCGGCGCCGGCGAACACCGCCACCGTCCAGACGACGCGCGCCGCGCGGGCGTCGAGAAGGAGCACGGGCTCAGTGTAGCGCGACGCCGTCAGTGGCGGGCGATGGCGGAGAGGCCGCGGCGGTCTCGAACGACGATCAGGCCCCGCGCGCGCTCGACGAGCCCGAGCCGGCGCAGGCGCGACAGGGCCCGCGACACCGGCTCCCGCACCGTCCCCAGCCGCGCGGCGATCTCGTCGCCCGTCATGCGCAGGCCTCCCCCGTCGCGCCCCGGCGGGATCTCCGTGAGCAGGAAGACGGCGAGGCGCGCGGTGAGGTCACGGAGCGAGAGGTCCTCGATGAGCGCGGCGAAGCGCCGCACGCGGCCGGCGAGCGTGGCGATCACGCCGAGCGCCACGTCCGGCCGGCGGCGGCAGAGGTCGAGGAGCGCCTCGCGCGGGACGAACAGGAGCCGCGTGTCCTCGAGCGCCACCGCCGAGGCGACGTAGCCGCCGCCGTCGAAGACGGGCACCTCGGCGAGGGTCGCGCCGGAACCCTCCGCATGCAGCACCTGCTCGCGGCCCTGGGCGGACCGCCGGACCAGCTTGACCCGGCCGTCGAGGACGACGAACAGGCCGGCGGCCGGCTCTCCCTCGGCGTAGATCGTTTGCCCGCGCGCCGCCGTCCGCACGGCCGAGCGGGCGGCGAGCCCGGCGCGCTCGGCCGGCGGCAGGCCCGCCAGATACCCAACCCCGGTGAAAGCCCTGACGAGCTCCGCTGTGACTTTGGTCATGGTGCCGGCGCTGAGCGCCGGTGACACTGTGGGTAGCACAGATGAGTGGAGGTGGACAATGAAGGGACTCGGTCCGCTGTGCTCCGCGGGCTCAGCGCGAGCGAGATCGCCGAGCTCCGCGCCGGGACCGGCATGGGCCTCGCCCGCGCGGCCGAGCTGAATGGCTATCCGGGGCCCCGTCACGTCCTCGACGCCGTCGAGGCGGGCCAGCTCCAGGCGAGCGCCGAGCAGGTCCAGCACGTCCGGCAGATCTTCGACGGGATGAAGCGCGACGCGCTGCGCGTCGCGGCGCGAATCATCGAGGAAGAGGAGCATCTGGAGGCCGCCTTCCGCTCCGCCACGATCACGGAACCCGTTCTCCGCTCGCGCATGGCGCAGCTCGCCACGCTTCACGGTGAGCTCCGCGCGATCCACCTCCGGGCCCACCTGGCGGCGCGCGCCCTCCTGTCCGACGCCCAGGTCGCCCGTTACGACGAGCTCCGCGGCTACACGATGGGCCAGGCCGGGCCGCATCCACCCGAGCCTTTGGGAGCGTCGCACCGGCACTGACCCTGGACCCACCGTCAGAGCGCCTGTTCGCGGGGGGGGGCCGCTGGGGGAACGGATTTCTACCCCGTCGCCTGACGTATCAGCGGCGTCCTGCTGACACGTCACTGTCGAGGCCGTGACATCTGAGACCGGACGTCTCGCGCCAATCGCGGCGAGCTGCGGGCGCCGATCTGGCTCGTGCGTTGCACCGGTGGCGTCCATCTGGTGCGTCTCGCACCTCAATCGTCCGACAGGGAGGACACATGCGACAGCTGATCACCATCCCCACCATCGTCGTCGCCGCCGCAGCCGTCGCCCTCACGGGCTGTGCCACCCGGGGCTGGGTGCGGCAGCTCGTCGGGCAGACCGATGCCAAGGTCCAGCAGACCGACGCCAGGGTGACCGAGAGCCGCCAGCGTCTCGAGGGCATGGGCGACACGTTGACGTCGCTCGAGGGCGCGGTGACGGAGACCGGTCAGATGGCCCGGGCGGCGCAGGGGCGCGCCGACGAGGCCTACGGCCGCGCCGACGAGGTCGACCACCGCCTGACGCGCCTGTGGAACAGCCGCAACGCTCGCACCGCCGTCGAGACCGTCCACGTCCACTTCGGCTTCGACCGCACCGACCTGGACGACGGCGCACAGACGGCGCTGCTCACGCTCGTCGAGGAGCTCGAGCAGCACGCCAGCCTCAGCGTCGATGTCGAGGGCTACACCGACCTCAAGGGCAGCCGCGACTACAACGTGCGCCTCAGCCATCGCCGCGCAGAGGCCGTGCGGCTCTACCTGGTGGAGCGCGGAGTGGAGCTGCCACGTATCCACTTCATCGGCCGCGGCCCTCTCGGCGATCCCGCCACGCCGCCCGCGCTCAAGCGCCGCGTGACGGTCCGGCTCGTCGCTCCGGTGGAGTAAGGTAAAAGACCGGCGGAAATGGAGGGGCGCCCCAGGGGACCGGGGCGCCCCGAGCGTTGGGGGGTCTGGGGGTCGCCCGCGGCTCCCCGGTCGGAGGTCGCCCACGGCAGCCGGAGCACCGTTCGATCTCGACGCCCTCATCGCCCTGGCTGCCTCGGAGCCGACCGGCTCGCCGTCGCTGCTGAAGGTCCTGATGGAGATCGACTGGGCGCCGCCCGTCGCCGACAAGCTGGCGCAGATCGACGCGCGCGTCACCGCCCTGCGCGTGCTCGAGGCGTCGCTTCGCGAGCGCCTCCTCGCCGATCCGGCGGTCGGGTCCGATGCCGCCACCCCGCCGCCCTCGGCCGCGGCGCCGTTCGCGGTGCTGGTCGCCGCCCGCACCGCGATCGAGCGGCTCGGCGCGACACGAGCCGCGCTGGCGCGGCGGGGGTGAGGCGTCAACGTCTCCGGACATTCCGTCCCGGCCCGTGACGTACTACCATCGGAAGTCGTGGACGAACTCTTCCAGGCCCCGGACGTGCGCGAGACGCTGCGCCGCGTCTGGGGGTACCCGGGTTTTCTGCCTCTGCAGGAGGAGGCCGTCCGCGCGGTGCTCGACGGCCGCGACAGCCTCGTGGTGCTCCCCACGGGTGGCGGCAAGTCGCTCTGCTACCAGGCGCCGGCCGCGCACCGAGAGACGCTCGCCGTCGTCGTCTCGCCGCTGATCGCCCTCATGAAGGACCAGGTCGACGCGCTGCGCCAGAACGGCGTGGCCGCGGCCTTCCTCAACAGCAGCCAGACGCGCGAGCAGCGCGCCCTGGTCGTGCGCGACGTCGCCCGCGGCCGTGTCCGGCTCCTGTACGTCGCGCCGGAGCGGCTGGTGCTGGCGGGCTTCGTCGAGGCCCTGCGCCGCGCGGAGCCGGCCTTCTTCGCCGTCGACGAGGCGCACTGCATCAGTCAGTGGGGTCACGACTTCCGCCCGGAGTATCGCCAGTTGCGCGCGCTGCGGGAGCTCTTTCCCGGCACGCCCGTGCATGCCTACACCGCGACGGCGACGCCGCCGGTGCGCGCCGACATCGTCGCCGAGCTCGGGCTGAAGGACCCGGTGATCCTCGTGGGCCGGTTCGACCGTCCGAACCTCGTCTACCGGGTGCAGCCGAGGACGGATCGGCTGCGCCAGGTGCTCGTGGCGCTCGAGCGCCACGCCGGACAGGCGGCCATCGTGTACTGCATCCGCCGCGCGGAGGTCGACGAGCTCAGCGCGGCGCTCGCGCGGCGCGGCGTCAAGGCGCTGCCATATCACGCCGGGCTCACCGACGACGAGCGCCGGCGGAACCAGGACGCCTTCGTGGACGAGCGCGTGGACGTCGTGGTGGCCACGGTGGCGTTCGGGATGGGCATCGACCGCTCCGACGTGCGCGCCGTCATCCACGCCGGCATGCCGAAGTCGCTCGAGCATTACCAGCAGGAGGCCGGGCGCGCCGGGCGCGACGGTCTGGAGGCCGAGTGCCTGCTTCTCTGGAGCGGCGCCGACTACGGCCTGTGGAAGTCGGTGCTCGAGCGTGAGGGTGGCCCACCGCCGGGCGCGGTGCGCAAGCTCGGCGAGATGCTGGGCTTCTGCCAGGATCCGGTCTGCCGCCACCGCGCGCTGGTGACGTACTTCGGTCAGGACCACGCCCCGGGACCCTGCGGGGCGTGCGACGTCTGCCTCGGCGAGATCGAGACGGCTCCCGATGGCGCGGCCATCGCCACGCGCGTGCTGGCGGGTGTCGCCGCGCTCCGGGGCCGGTTCGGCGCCGGGCACGTCGCCGACGTGCTCACGGGCGCGTCCACGGAGCGGATCCGCACGCTCCAGCACGACCGGCTCGAGGCCTACGGCGCGCTCCGGGAGGCGAGCAAGCAGGACGTGCGCACCTGGATCGACCAGCTCCTGGGGCAGGGCCACGTGGAGCGCTCGGACGGCGAGTACCCGACGGTGACGTTGACCGCGAGCGGTGCGCGCATCCTGCGCGGCGAGGAGGCGCCGGGGCCGCTGACCCGTCCGCGCAAGACTGCCCGGGCGGCGCCGGCCGGGGCCGGCGCGGCGGAGCGCGGGCCCGAGAACCGCGTCCTCTTCGAGACCCTGCGCGGCGTCCGCCGCGGCCTGGCCGAGGCCCGCGGGGTGCCGCCCTACGTCGTGTTCAGCGACGCCTCGCTGCGCGACATGGCGCGTCTGAAGCCCGTCAGCCCGGCGACGTTCCTTCAGGTGAAAGGTGTCGGCGAATGGAAATGCGCGGAGTTCGGCGACGCCTTCCTCGCGGCCATTCGGACGCACGTGGCGGCAGGCTGAGCGCGACGTCCGTCAGGGCAGCAGCCGGAACACCGGGTGGCGCGGCGCCTCGGCTTCGAACTCCTCGAGCGTCGAGGCCAGCGTGACGTCGAAGAACGGCCGCGTGATGGGCACCTGATGCACGTACGCTCGCAGCACCGGCGCGCTCTCGCGAGGATCGCATTCCACGGCGCGCAGGGTCTCCGCGCGGCGGCCACGTGCGAGCGTGAGCCGGCCGGCCGCTCGCACGTTGCGCACCCACTGTACCACGCCGTAGGGCGCGACGAGCCAGCGATCGGGCGGGGCTTCGACGAGGGTGACGGGGACGCTCTGCAGCCGCCCGGTCTTCCGGCCGGGCACCACGAGCAGATAGGTGCGCGGGGGTCCGAGCCCGAGACGCAGCAGCGCCCGGACGATGCGGTTGACCACGCATCGCGTGACGCCGGGACGGTAGGGCCTGGCGGCCATCAGTCACGCCCGCCCGGAGATCGAGGGGTGCCCGGGCTTGGCCGGGGCGCCCCGAGCGCTGGGGGGTTTGGGGGGCCATTTCGGGGCCCCCCATGTTGTGGCCAGTCGTGGTCAATAGAGCTGCTTGGCGTACGCCTCCTGGATACCGCGCTCGTACTCCTCCACCGTGACGCCCTGGGGCTTGATCTGGTCGTAGAGGACGCACGCCAGCGAGGGCAGCGCCTCGGGTCCCGGCCAGCTCTCCTGAGCCCACAGACGCGAGCGGCGGAAGGCTTTCGCACAGTGCAGGTACGCCTCTTCGACCTCGACGCCGATGCCGAGCGGCGGGGTCTTGCCTTGCACGGCGCAGCGCTGGAGGAGCTCCGGATCGCGGGTGATCCAGCCGCGGCCGTTCACGCGCAGGGTCTCCTCGCGGCCGGGCACGAGGAAGATCAGCCCGACGTGGGGATTGGCCACGAGGTTGCGCATGCCGTCGAGGCGCTTGTTGCCCGGCCGGTCCGGAATGACGAGACGGTGCTCGTCGAGCACGAGCACGAAGCCGGGAGCGTCACCTTTGGGCGAGACGTCACAGCGGCCGTCCGCGCCAGCCGTGGCCAGGAGCAGGAACGGCGAGCGCGCGATGAAGGCGCGGAAGTGCTCGTCGAGGGCCGGCCGCTCCTTCTGCAGGGCGCGGGTGCTGGGGGTGCCCATGATCTCGCGCAGCTCGCGCTCGGTCGTCACCACCTTGTCGAATGGAATCATCGAGGCCTCCTGGGCCACCGAGTGTACCGCGCAGCGGCGTGGACGGGACAGCGGAATCCGTGCTACCCAGTCCGTGCGAGCCGGGCCGGAGCGGGAGGCGCGTCGATGCCAGATCCCACGGAATTCACGTTCACGAGCCGGGCGGCCGGATCGGGATCGCGGTGTGGGGGCCGCTCGACCGGTCGCCCTGGTTCGCCGCCCTCCACGGCCGTGGCGCGGGCCTGAAGGCGATGATCCGCCTGCCCATGCTGCCGCGGGAGGCCCTCGACGCCGGTCTCGCCGAGATGGCGGAACGGTGGCAGGCCGATGGCGGGGACGTCAACTTCATCCGGACGTTCGGCCGGCTGCCCGAGACGCTCAAGCGCTTCGTCGCCTTCTACTCGCCGCTCGTGCGCCGGGGCCTCGTCGAGCACCGGACGAAGGAGCTCGTGCGGCTGCGCCTGGCCCAGCTCAACCGATGCCACTACTGAACGTCCACCCGCTATGCCTCGGGAAGGCATCAGGGCATCACGGAGGCGGTGGTCGCCGCGCTCCCGACCTTCGAGTCCGGATCTTTCAGCGAGCGGGAGAAGGCGGCCCTGCGCTACGCCGAGCAGATGTACGCCGACCACCACGCCGTCGACGACGCGCGGTGGACAGCGCTGCGGGTCCACTTCAGCGACGACGAGCTGCTCGAGCTGACGTGGGCGATCGCGGAGTTCATCGCCCTCGGCAAGGCGATCTACGTGCTCGGCGTGCCGTACGGCGGTGCCGATCCGGGCTGACCCGATCCCCTCCGGCCCCGGCGGAGGAGTCCGGCTCGATTCGGCCGTCAAATCAAGGCGTTTCGCGTCTTGACCGTGCTGGGGGGCCGTCGTACCGTCGATTCGATGCCACCATGCTCGTGAGGCCGTTGCTGCTGGCCGCCGTGGTTGTCACCCAGCTCGTCACACCCGTGGCGGCGGGCCGCGTGGAGGTGAGGGTCGCCGACGACCGGGGCGATCCTCTCGAGGACGCCGTGGTCTTCCTGGCGGGCGGCACGCCGCCCCCGGGGCGGTCCGGACTGCGTGCCGTGATGAGCCAGCGCGACCGGGAGTTCGTGCCGCGCGTGCTGCCCATCCTCGCCGGCACCGCGGTCTCCTTCCCCGACCACGACGATGTCCGTCATCACGTCTACTCGTTCTCACCCGCCCACAAGTTCGAGCTGGCGACGGGCCGGAGGCAGCCGGACGCGCCGATCGTGTTCGACACGCCCGGGGTCGTCGTGCTCGGGTGCAGCATCCACGACTGGATGCTCGGCTACGTCTACGTCCTGACCACGCCGCAGTTCACGAAGACCGGCGCGGATGGCCGGGCGCGCATCGACGGCGTCCCCGCCGGCCCGTGGCGGGCGCGCGTGTGGCATCCGCGCCTGCGCGGCGCCGAGTCCGCCACTACGCAGGCGGTCGCCGTGCCAGCCAGCGGCACGGTGTCCGCAGTCTTCACGATCGCGCTGACGAGGGAGTGGCGGCTGCCGCGGCCGTTCATCGGGCGCTCCGAGCGGGCCCCGTAGTGCCGTCCTTCCGCTTCCGCAGCTTCCGTCTCCGCATCGTCGTCCTGTTCCTCGCCCTGCTCGTGCTCGTCGAGGGGATCGCCTTCCTGGTCGTGGACGCGGCCCATCGCCAGGCGGCCTGGACCCAGATCGACGACGAGCTGCTGGTGGCGAGCCGCGTGTTCAATCGCCTGATCAGCGCCCGCATCGACCAGCTCTCCGGGGCCGCGCGGCTGCTGTCCGGAGACTTCGCCTTCAAGTCGGCCTACGCGATGACCGATGGCGACACCGTGCTGTCGGCGCTCCAGAACCAGCAGGCGCGGATCCGGGCGGACGTGATGGTGCTGGTGTCCACCGCGCGGCGTGTGGTGGCCGACACGCTGCATCCGCGGCTGCGCGACGCCCTTTTTCCTTTCGTCAACCTGATCCAGGAGGCGGAGGACAACGGCCAGGCCATCTCGATCGTCTTCGTCGACCGCCGGCCCTACCAGGTCGTCGTCGTCCCGCTCCTGGCGCCCCTGCCGGTGGCGTGGATCGTGATGGGCTTCCTGATCGACGACACGCTCGCCCACGAGCTGCAACGGCTCACGCACGTCCACGTGACCTTCGTGACGGTGGATCCACCCGGCGCGCCCACGCCCTTCGCGTCGACGCTGCCCCCGGCGCTGCGCGCGCCGCTCGCCGCCGCGCTGCCCCGCAGCCTCGGAGCCTCGCCGCTGACCTTCCCCCTCTCGGTGGGCGGCCGGGAGCTCGTCTCCCACTTCGCCGGGCTGGGCCGCGCGGAGGACGTCGGGGTGGCCGCCATCCTCCAGTCACCCGTCGACGAGGCCTTCGCGCCCGTCTACCGCCTGCGCATCCGGCTGGCGGCGCTCTTCGTCAGCAGCCTGCTCGTGTCCTTCGTGGTGGGCGCACGGATCGCCCGCTCCGTGTCGCGGCCGGTGGAGACCCTCGTGCAGGGCGTGCACGAGATCGAGCGTGGCCACTACGCCCATCGCGTCGTGGTGGCCCAGCCGGACGAGCTCGGCGAGCTGGCGGCGGCGGTGAATCACATGGCGGTGCAGATCGCCGAGCGCGAAGAGGCCCTGCTCCTGAGCGAGGAACAGCTGCGGCAGGCCCAGAAGATGGAAGCGATCGGCCGGCTCGCGGGCGGCATCGCCCACGACTTCAACAACCTCCTGACCGTGATCACCGGACACAACGAGCTGCTGCGGGCAGAGCTCGGTCCCGAGGCGGCCGGGGTGCGCGCCCACGTCGACGCCGTGGAGACCACGGTCGACCGCGCGGTGACGCTGGTGCGCCAGCTGCTCGCCTTCAGCCGCAAGCAGGTGCTGCAGCCGCGAGTGCTCGACCTCAACGAGATCGTCACCAACATCAGCACGATGCTGCGCCGGCTCATCGGCGAGGACATCGACCTCGTGATGGCCGTGGGCGCGGGACTCTGGCCCGTCAAGGTCGATCCGGGCCAGTTCGAGCAGGTCATCGTCAACCTTGCGGTCAACGCCCGCGACGCCATGCCCGGGGGGGGGCCGGTTGCTCCTGCGCACCGCCAACGTGGAGCTCTCCGAGGCCGACGCGCGCCAGGCCGGCGTCTATCCCGGGCCCGTCGTGCTCCTCGAGGTGACCGACACCGGCGAGGGGATGAGCGAGGAGGTCCGCGCCCACCTCTTCGAGCCGTTCTTCACGACCAAGGAGCCAGGGCGGGGCACCGGGCTCGGGCTGTCCACGGTCTACGGGATCCTGAAGCAGCACGGGGGGGGCATCGTCGTTGACACCGAGCCCGGCCGCGGCGCCACCTTCCGGATGTACCTGCCGCGCGCGGAGGAGCCGATGACGCCCGCGGAGGTGCGCCTGCCGCTCGCCCGTTCCGAGCGCGGCCAGGAGACGGTCCTGCTGGTGGAGGACGAGGACGAGCTCCGCGAGCTCTCGCGCGACGTCCTCGAGCGCCGGGGCTACACGGTGCTGGCCGCGCGCGACGGCGTGGAGGCGCTGCGCCTGTTCCAGCGCCACGTGGGGCCGATCCACCTCGTGGTGACCGACGTCGTCATGCCCCAGATGAGCGGCCGCGAGCTGGTCGAGCGGATCTCCTCGCTGCGCCCAAATCTAAAGACGCTCTACATCTCCGGCTACACCGACGGCACGGTGCTGCCGACGCCGTTCCTCCAGAAGCCATTCCGCCCCACCGAGCTCGCCGCCAAGGTCCGCGAGGTTCTGGGGACGGCCGTCCCGTTCGTCCGATGAAACCGCTGGCCACCATCCATCGTGTGGATTCCGCTTGGCAACCCCTACCGGAGGTCGTATCTTCGAGCCGGAACGGCGGGCGGGAAAGGCGTCGTCATCCCCGGAGGACGTCGATGAGTCGTCTCGTCGCAGGCCTCGTGCTGCTGGGGTGCCTGGGGCCGGGCGCCGCCCTCGCCCAGACCGACGAGCCCCCCCGCCCCACGGACTGGACGCTCGAGATCGGCGCCCGTCTCTGGGCGACGACCGGCAACTCCCAGTTCAGCCACGCTGATGCCGACATCGCCGGCCGCAACCCGATCTCCGACCTGCACTGGCGCAACATGGAGGCGATCCTTCCCGAGGTGAATCTCGAGCTGGTCTGGAAGCGGTTCGTGCTGCTGGGCACCGTGGGCGGCAACGTCATCGCCGGGGGGAACTTCGAGGACGACGACTTCGCCGACCGCAACCGGGAGGGGCGCTACTCCCACACCGTGTCGACGACCAAGAACGGCGAGATCTTCTACGCGAACACGGACGTCGGCTTCCGGATCGCGCAGGGCTTCATGCGGTCGAGCACCCAGATGGGGTACGTGGACGCGCTCATCGGCTTCCAGTACTGGCGCGAGCACTACGAGGCGTGGGGGATCAAGGGCTTCCTCGACACGAGCTTCTTCGTCGGGGGGGACGGCGTCGTCTCCCGGGTGAGAGGGAACGACATCAAGATCATCACGCACGACTTCTGGTACCAGTCCGCCCGGCTCGGGATCCGCTATCAGGTGCCGATCTGGGGCGACTGGGCCCTGAAGATGAAGCTCATCGGGCTGCCGTACACGAAATCGCGCCAGGAGGACATCCACTGGCTGCGCACCGATTTGAAGCAGGACCCCAGCGGCCGGGCCAAGGCGTCCGGCGGGGTGGGCATGGTGCTGGACGGAGGCATCACCTACAACTTCTGGCGCGGCCTCTCCGCCGAGCTCGGCTTGCAGTACATGAAGATCGATTCCAACGCCGGGACGGAGACCATCTTCTCGGTCGACGAAGGCCCGCTGCGCTTGCGGCTGCACTCGATTACCACCGAGCGCTACGGCCCGTACTTCGGGCTCCTGTACAAGTGGTAGCCGGGGGGCTCCGGGCGCCCCGGAGAACCGCGAGGCGATGCACGACGCGGCGGGGGGCGGGTTTGATGGTAGCTGGGGGGCTCCGGGCGCCCCCCAGACGCCCCGGGCTCGGAGCGCCCCGAGTCCCCCGGGGCGCCCCTCGATCTTCCGGCCACCCGCGCCGCTCGAACGTGCTTTTCAGGCTCGCTCGATCATGTACAGGTGCGACAGCATGTCGACGTAGATGTTGCCGTCGATCACGTACTCGCCCTGCTTGTTCCGTTCCAGGCCCTTCACCCACGGCTTCATCGCGCCATAGACCTGCACCCAGGCGACGGGCACGTAGCCGGCGTCCATCTGCATGATCTCCTCGGCCCTGGCGTAGTGCCCGAGCCGTTTCTTCATGTCGCGCGTGTCCCGGCCGCTCTCCAGCTCCTTGTCGAAGGCGTCGTTGACCCAGGCCTGACGCCGGCCGCTCGTCCGCTTGCCGTAGAAGGTGTCGAAGTACTCGTTGTGCGGGTCGGGGTAGTCCATGAACCACCGGATCCAGACGAACTGGAGGTCCTGCTTCCAGAGGCGCTCGCGGAAGACGCGCTGCTCGAGCACCTCGAGATCCGTCTTCATGTTGAGGTGCTCGAGGAGCACCGACTGCACCGCCTCGGCGAGCGGCTTGGCGCCGTAGGCCTCGTCGCGCATGGTGAGCGTGATCTTCGGCCAGTTCTTTCCGCCCTCGAACGGCGTGCCCTTGAGCTGTGCCATGGCCGCCTTGGGATCGAAGCGCTGGATGGCCTTGACCTTCGGGTCGTCGAGGGCGCCGGGGAAGCCCGGCGGGATCATCGACCACGCCGGCGTGGCGAAGCCCTGGGCGACCTTGACGACGTTCGCCCGGTCGATGGCGTGGCCGACCGCCCGGCGGACCTTGACGTTGTCGAACGGGGGCTTGGTCACCTGCGGGGTCAGGTACCACGTGCCGGGGAACGGATAGCGGAAGACCTCCTCCGCCGTCTTGGGGCTCGACTGCAGCCGCTTGAGATCGCCCGTCTGCACCCGGGTGAGGTCGAGCTCGTTGTTCTCGTACGGCAGCGCCCCGGACTGGGAGGGGATGATGGGGATGACCACCTTCTCGAGCGTGACGTCCTTGGCGCCGAAGAAGTGCGGGTTCTTCCTGAGGACCATCTGCTTCTGGTGCTCCCACACCTCGAGCGTGAACGCGCCGTTGCTGACCATATTGCCGGCCTCCGTCCACTTGTCCCCGTGCTTCTCCACGCTGGGCCGATGGGCCGGGTACGCGGCGATGTACGCGGCAAGCACGGGGAAGTAGCCGCGGGGCCCGTCGAGCGTCACCTCCAGTGTCCAGTCGTCCTTGGCGCGCACGGCGACCTGGCTCGCGTCGCTCTCCTTCTTGTTGAACGCCTCGGCGCCCTTGATGTCGTAGAAGTACGAGGCGTAGGGGTTCGCGGACGCCGGGTCCATCTGGCGCTTCCACGACCACTCGAAGTCCTTCGCGGTGCAGGGGCTCCCGTCCGACCACTTGGAATCCTTGCGGATGACGAAGGTCCACACCGAGCCATCGGCGTTCGACGTGATCTTGGTCGCCACGTGGGGCACCGCCTGGAGGTCCGCGGTGAACCTGGTCAGCCCGGCGAACAGCGCGGGCACGCCGCCGCAATAGAGGTTCTTGTTGAAGTCGTGGCTCGCGGGGTCGTTCTGGTAGAACCCGCCGCCGCCGAACCGGAACGTCTGGTCCTTGGCGAGCCTCTGACCGGCCGCGAGCTTCGGGGCCGCGGAGGCCGGGCGGGCGTTGACGCCGACCGAGCCCATGGCGGCGATGCCGGCGGCGATCCTCAGGAAGCCGCGGCGGTCGACGCCGGCGCCGCGGAGCCGCTCCTCGAGCAACTGCATCTGGGCATCCGGAATCCGGGGGAGCTTCATACGAAGGCCTCCTTTGCCTGTGGCGCTACTGCATCTTCGGGTCGAGGGCGTCACGGACGCCGTCGCCGAAGAAGGTGAACGAGAGCATCGTCACCGCGATGGCGATCGATGGGAACACGCACAGGTGCCAGTACGACCGGAGGTACTGCTGGCCCTCGCCGACCATCTGGCCCCAGGACGGCGTGGGCGGGTTGATGCCGACGCCGATGAACGACAGCGCCGCCTCGGTGAAGATCGCCTCGGGAATGCCGAAGGTGACGGCGACCACGATCGGCGTCAGCGCGTTGGGCATCACGTGGCGCCGGAGCACGCGGACGTAGCCGGCGCCCAGCGCGCGCGCCCCTTCCACGAACTCCTTCTCCTTGAGGCTCAGCACCTGGGCCCGCGTCTGACGCGCGATGCCGACCCAGCCGGTGAGCCCGATGGCGATGAAGATGTTGAGCAGCCCCGCCCCGAGCGCCGACATCACCAGGATGACGAAGAGCAGGCGCGGGAAGGCGTACATGACGTCGATGAAGCGGGTGAGGGCGATGTCGACCCGGCCGCCGATGTACCCCGAGAGCGCGCCGAAGGGCACCCCGATCAGCACGACGATGACCTGGGCGCCGAGGCCGACCACCATCGAGATGCGCGCCCCGTAGATCATCCGCGAGAGCAGGTCGCGGCCCAGCGCGTCGGTGCCGAGCAGGTGGTCGCGCGAGGGGAACTCGTTCAGCGCCCCGAAGTTCGTCTTGGTGTAGCTGAAGGGCGCGAGGAAGTCGGCGAGCACCGCCACCAGCGCCATGAGGACGATGACCACGCCCCCCGCCATGGCCAGACGATTGCGGAGCAGGCGGCGGGCGCCGTCCCGCCACAGGCTCGACGACGCGGACGCCTTCGCTCGAGCGGCGACCGCCGGCCCGGCGCTAGTAGCGGATGCGGGGGTCGAGAACGCCATAGGTGAGGTCGACGAGCAGGTTCATGATCGCGAGGAACACGCCGTAGGTCAGGATCACCGCCATGATCATGGGATAGTCGCGCCCCGTCATCGACTCCACGAAGAACCGGCCCATCCCGGGCACGCGGAAGATCGACTCCACGAAGAACGAGCCCGTGCCGACCGCGGCGCAGAGCGGGCCGAGGAGGGTGACGATGGGGATGAGCGCGTTCTTGAACGCGTGCTTGAAGATCACCGGGATCTCCGCGAGTCCCTTGGCCCGCGCGGTCCGCGTGTAGTCGGCGCGGATCACCTCGAGCATGCTGGCCCGCGTGAAGCGCGCGATGATCCCCATCGGGCCCAGGGCGAGCGTGACCGCCGGCAGCACCCAGTTGCGCGGCGAGTCCCAGCCGCCCGTCGGGAAGAGCGGGATCACGAACGAGAAGAGGATGATGAAGAAGACCGCGAGCACGAAGTTCGGCACCGCCACCCCGACGGTGGCCACCGTCACCGAGACGTAGTCCCACCCCCGGTTCTGATAGACGGCGGCGAGGATGCCGAGCACGAGCCCGCCGGTGACGGCGATCGCGAGGGCGATCGAGCCCAGCAGGAGCGAGATCGGGAACGTGGCCCGGAGGATCTCGGACACCGTGCGCGTCTTGTAGATGAACGACTGCCCGAAGTCGCCCCGCACCGCCTTGGCGAGGAAGATGCCGAACTGCTGGTGGAGCGGCTTGTCCAGCCCGTACTGAGCGGCGAGGTTCTTCTGCGCGTCGGGCGACAGCGGGTTGGCGCCCTCGGCGATGGGATCGAGCGGGCTGCCGGGGGTGGCGTGCATCACCAGGAAGGTGACGAGCGCCATCGCCAGGAGCGTCGGAATCAGCCACAGGAGGCGGTGGACCGCGTATTCGAACAACCACTATCCTCCGGCGAGGCGTCTTCGGCGTGAGTCAACGCTTCGGGTGCTCGCTACTATACCCCGAAACCTCGTTCATACATCCGGCCCCGCGGCGACCAACTCCTGGCACCGCCCTTGCACTTTCATCGCGGCGGAGGTCTCTTCGCATGGGGAAGCTCACCATCGAAGAACGCCGGCGGATGAACGCCGCCCGGCGGACGAGACCGCGGGCGATCGCGATCCTCGCGGAGCCCCGCGATCGTGAGGCCTGGCGGCGCCGGTTCGGGCCCGTCGTCGGGCTGATCGCGCTCGGGATGTCGGTCATCGCCGCCGCTCAGGCCGGGCTTCCGGGTCTCGCTTGGCGTCTGGCGTCGACCTCGCTCTCCGCGTCGTCGCTGCTCGAGTGGCTGATGCCGGTCCTCAGGTAGTCGCGCGGCGTCCGCCCCGCCGGCACGAGGCGGCTTACCCTGCCGCTCGTGCCGGCAGTTCCTGCCGGTGTATCGTTGGTGCCCACATGGCTGCGCTCACGTGGGACGATCGCGAGCTGGCGCTCCTGGAGCGGATCGAGAAGAAACTGCTCTGGTTGGGCACCTACATGGTGCACGCCGCCAACGCGCGGCCGAGCGGGGACGGGCTCAAGGTCGGGGGGCACCAGGCCTCGTCGGCTTCGATCGTCACCCTGCTGACCGCGCTCTACTTCAAGGCGCTGCGCCCGGGCGACGCGCTCGCCGTCAAGGCCCACGGCTCGCCCGCCTTCTACGCCGCGCTCTACCTGCGGGGCCGGCTCACCGTGAACGATTTGAAGAGTCTGCGCGCCTTCGGCGGGCTGCAGGCCTATCCCAGCCGGCGGAAGAACCCCGGGATCGTCGACTTCTCCACCGGCTCGATGGGGCTCGGCGCCGTGCAGGCGACGTTCGGCGCGCTCGTCGCCCGCTACCTCGCCGGGCGCGGCGGTATCGCCTCGCCCGAGCGCGTGATCGTCATGGTCGGCGACGCCGAGCTCGACGAGGGTAACGTCTGGGAAGCGCTCGCCGAGCCGCCGCTGTCCGGGCTGGACAACGTCCTCTGGATCGTGGACGTCAACCGCCAGAGTCTCGACCGCATCACGCCGACCGTGCGGCGGCGGCAGCTGCCTGCCCTCTTCGGCGCGTTCGGCTGGCGGGTGCTCGAGCTGCGCCACGGGCGCCGGCGCCAGGCGCTCTTCGCCCGGGCGGGCGGCGACCGGCTGCGCCAGCGTCTCGACACGATGAGCCACCCCGAGTTCCAGCGGCTGCTGCGCGGGACGCCCGCGGAGATCCGCAAGGTCCTGGTGACCGCGGACGGGGATACCGTCGACGCGGCCGTGGACGCTGCGCTGGCGGGGGTTCCGGACCAGGAGCTGCCCTCGCTGATCGC
Organism: Candidatus Rokuibacteriota bacterium; assembly: GCA_016200085.1. Lineage (GTDB taxonomy): Bacteria > Methylomirabilota > Methylomirabilia > Rokubacteriales > CSP1-6 > JACQFL01. Next base: position 55,325 of record JACQFL010000036.1, read on the forward strand.
GGACGTGGGGGGTCACGACCTCCACGAGGTGCTGAGCGCGCTGGCCGCGGCCGAGGCCGAGCGCGGCCGGCCCTGCGTGATCCTCGCGGAGACGATCAAGGGCTGGAGGCTGCCCTTCGCCGGCGATCCGCTCAACCACACCGCGCTGCTCACCCCGGGCCAGGTCGACGAGTTGCGCGCCGCGCTCGGCATCGCGCCCGGCGACGAATGGGCGGCGTTCGCTCCCGGCAGTCCGGAAGCGCGCCTGGCGCGCGCGCTGCCCCCGCTCTGGACGCCCCCGCCGTCGCGCCGTCCCGATCCCGACGTGCCCGACACGCTCGACGAGGCCTATCCCGAGCGCCTCTCCACCCAGGAGGCGTTCGGGCGCGCGCTCGGCGCGCTGAGCCGCCGTCCGGTGGCGGAGGCCATCGTCACCTTGTCCGCGGACGTCGCGGTGACCACGCATCTCGCGGGCTGGATCAACCGGAAGGGCGTCTGGGCGCCGGGCGCGCGGGACAATCCCTTCGCCGACGTGCCGCAAGCCATGCAGTGGAAGGAGTCGCCGGCCGGCCAGCACCTGGAGCTCGGGATCGCCGAGCACAACCTCTTCCTGGCGCTCGGCGCCTTCGGCCTGGCGCGCGAGCTCTCGGGGGTGACGCTGCTGCCCGTGGGCACGCTCTACGACCCGTTCGTCACCCGCGGCCTCGATGCGCTCTACCACGCGCTCTACTCGGGGGCGCGCTTCGTGGTGGCCGCGACGCCGTCCGGCGTGAGCCTGGCCCCCGAGGGCGGCGCGCACCAGTCCGTGATCACGCCGGGCATCGGCGTCGCGCTCCCCGACCTGGTCTACTACGAGCCCGCGTTCGCGCGGGAGGTCGAGTGGATCCTGCTCGCCGGCCTGCGCCGCCTCCTCGATCGAGCCGGAGGCGAGAGCCTGTATCTGCGCCTGTCGACGGCGCCCGTCGATCAGGCGCTCGCGCTGCCGCCGTCCGACGACCACCGCGGCGCGGTCCTGCGCGGCGGCTATCGCCTGATCGACGGACGCGGCGAGCCGGACTGGGACGCGGAGGACAACGCGGTGAGCCTCTTCGCGACCGGCGTCATGGTGTCCGAGGCCGTGGGCGCGGCGCGGGCGCTCGCGACGCGCGACGTGCGCGCGAGCGTGTTCGTGGTGACGAGCCCCGATCTCCTGTACCGGGGGCTGCGAACGCCCGCCCCGTGGCTGGAGCAACTGGTGGGCGCCGACGAGGAGGGCGTGCCGATCGTATCGGTCCTCGACGGCCATTCCCACGGGCTGGCGTTTCTCGGCTCCGCGCTCGGGGTGCCGCAGATCCCGCTCGGCGTCGATCACTTCGGCCAGTCCGGCACGCGCCCGGATCTCTACGCGCATTACGGGATCGACGCCGCCGCCCTCGAGCGCGCCGCGCTCACGCTGCTCGGGCGGCGGTGACCCGTCCCCCTCGCGCGATTCCGGTGGCGCGCGGCGCGGCACACCCGGCGGCGCCCGGAGAGGACTACTTGCCGCCGAGGAAGTCGAAGCGGTAGCCGATGATGCTCTTGATGATGAGCGAATCGGTGGCGGGCGTCAGGCCGGCGCCGATGCCGAGGTTGAATTCCCAGTTCTCGCCGAGGTCGAGGTCCAGCACCGCGAAGAGCAGATGCTGCTGCTCGCGTGGCCGGTCGACGTCGTTCAGCCGACCGATGGCGCCGTAGTACTCGAGGCCGAGGCTCACCTTCTTCGTCACCTCGTAGCCGACTTTCGCGGCCGGGGTGAACTCCCAGCCGCGCTTGACGTCGGGGCCGTCGATGGCGCGCTCGAAGGTCGGATTGAACGAGAGGTACCAGCGGCCGCGCTGCGCGTCGATGATGGGCCGGAGCTCGACCGTCCACCGGTCGGTCGAGTACGTGCGGCGCTGGTAGCCGATCTCCGACGAGAGGCCGAGCCCGACGGGCCACTTCCACGACTCCGGGATCCTCAGGCGGGGGCGGATGTGGTTGCCGACGTATTCCCAGCCGTCGGCGGGCTGGACGCTCGTGAAGAGATAGAAGCCCGTCTCGAACCACGGGGTGAAGCCCTGCGTGATCTCGAGCGTCTCGTGCAGCGCGTGCTGGGTCGGCCGCACCCCGTCGATGATCCGCGTCGTGCCGAGCACGGCCATGTTGCTGTGGAGCTCGATCATCGTCCGGCCCGGCGCCACCGTTTCCGCGCCGTACACCTGGATCTCGAAGTTGCCCTGCGCGCCGGCCGCCGCCGGCACGAGCAGCACCACGGCCACGACCACCGCGAGCACCGCGCCTGGCATACGCCGAGTCTATCGCGATCCGTTGCGGGGAGGCGGACCGAGCGCCGTGCGCGCACGCGTGTTCGGAGCGCGTGATGTCTCGGCGCCGCGGGGGCCCGTTGGGGGGTGGCGGGGGGAGCGGCGGTCGCTCCCCCCGCCGGCGAAAAAATGCGGGCTATAATCCAGGCACGATGGTCCCGCTCGCCGAGCCCAGGAAGCGCGCACTTCGCCGCGAGCTCGCGGCGATCGTCGGCGCGGGCGGCGTGCTGTCCGACCCGGACGAGCTGCTCGTCTACGAGTCCGACGGCCTCACGCTGTTCCGCGCCCTCGCCGACTTCGTGGTCTTCCCCACCTCCGCGGAGCAGGTGTCGGCCGTGGTCAAGCTCGCCAACCGCGAGGAGCTGCCGTTCGTGGCCCGGGGCGCCGGGACCGGGCTCTCCGGCGGCTGCCTCCCCGCCGAGGGCGGGATCGTCCTCTCGCTCATGCGGATGAACCGCGTGCTCGAGGTCGACTACGACAATCAGCTTGCCATCGTCGAGCCGGGGCTCGTCAACCTGCATCTCTCGTGGGCGGTCGGACCGAGCGGCTACTACTACGCGCCCGACCCCTCGAGCCAGCAGGCGTGCACCATCGGCGGCAACATCGCCAACAACTCCGGCGGGCCGCACACCCTGAAGTACGGGGTGACGACGAACCACGTGCTCGGGCTCGAAGTGGTGCTGCCGGACGGGGAGATCGTCTGGCTGGGCGGGCGCACGCGGGAGGCGGCCGGCTACGATCTCGCCGGCGTGTTCGTCGGCTCGGAAGGCACCTTCGGGATCGCGACCAAGATCGCGGTGCGCATCCTCAAGAAGCCGCAGGCGGTGAAGACGGTGCTCGCGGTCTTCGACGAGATCGAGCGCGCCTCCGCCGCCGTCTCGGCGATCATCGCGCGCGGGCTGGTGCCGGCGGCCGTCGAGATGATCGACCACCTCACCATCCAGGCGGTGGAGGACGCGTTCGGCTGCGGCTATCCGCGCGACGCCGCCGCGGCGTTGCTCGTCGAGGTGGACGGGCTCGCCGCCGGCATCGAGGCGCAGGCCGCGCGCGTCGTGGAGGCCTGCCGCGACGCGGGCGCGCGCGAGGTGCGGGTGGCGCGCGACGAGGCCGAGCGCGCGCTGCTCTGGAAGGGACGCAAGTCCGCCTTCGGCGCCTACGGCCGCCTCTCGCCCGCCTACATGGTCATGGACGGCGTGATTCCGCGCACGCGGCTGCCCCACGTGCTCCGCCGGGTGAACGAGATCGTCGCGGCCCACGGCCTGCGCGTGGGCAACGTGTTCCACGCCGGCGACGGCAACCTGCACCCGAACATCCTCTACGATCCGCGCGTTCCCGGCGAGGAGACGCGCGTGCTGGAGGCGGGGGCCGAGATCATGCGGCTCTGCGCGGAGGTCGGCGGCTCGATCTCCGGCGAGCACGGCATCGGCCTCGAGAAGACCGACTTCATGCCGTTCATCTTCTCGCCCGCCGACCTCGCCTTCATGCAGCGGCTCAAGGACGCTTTCAATCCGACCGGTCGCTGCAATCCCGGCAAGATCTTCCCGACCCGCAAGACCTGCGGCGAGGCGGGACCGGTGGCGTACCGGCCGCACCCCATCGAAGAGAAGGGTCTGGCCCAGCGCTTCTAGCGCGGGCGGATCCGCTGCCGCGCTTGCCGGCCGCGCCCCTCGACCAGCTCCGGAGCCTCGTCGGGACCTCACACGTCCTCACCGGTGTCGAGCTGTCGCCCTACGTCGTCGACGGCCGCACGCCGGAGGCCGCGGTGTTTCCCGGCACGCTCGACGAGGTCCGGGCTGTGGTCGAGATCGCCGCTGGCGCCGGCCTGCCCATCATCCCGTGGGGCGGCGGCACGGCCGCGAGCGTCGGCCACCCGCCCGCCGCCGCGGCGCTCGTCCTCGGGCTGCGCCGCCTGGACCGTGTGCTCGAGCACGAGCCCGGCGACCTCACGGCGACGGCGCAGGCGGGGATGACCATGGCGAGCCTGCAGGCCGCGCTCGGCCGGGGCGGCCAGTGGCTCTCGCTCGAGGCCCCGCAGCCGGAGCGCGCGACCCTCGGCGGCGTGATCGCCACCAACGCGTCGGGCCCGCGCCGCCACCTCTACGGCACCGCGCGCGACCTCGTCATCGGCATGACGGTCGTCACCGGCGAGGGCGCCGTGGTCCGCGGCGGCGGCAAGGTCGTGAAGAACGTCGCGGGCTACGACCTGCCGAAGCTCTTCGTCGGCTCGTACGGCACCCTCGGCGTCATCGTCGAGATCACCGTCAAGCTGCGGCCCCGGCCCGAGGACGAGCGCTTCGTGGCCGTGCGGTTCGAGCGCCTGGCCGATGTCGGCATCGCGGTACGAGCCGTGATGGCGTCCGACCTCATCCCGACGTCCATCGACGTGCTCGACGGCGACGCGGCCCGCGTCCGCGCCCTGCGGACCGCGGCCCCGACGCTCGTCGTCGGCTTCGACGGCCTCGCCGAGCAGGTCCAGTGGCAGTGCGTCGAGCTCGAGCGGATGACGGCGGCGCTCGGCGGCCGGGACGCGGTGCCGCTCGCCCACGACGCCTGGCTGGCGATGACCGCGGCCGGGCGCGACGCGTTCGGCACGCCGGCGGCAGTCATGCGCCTCGTGATGCTGCCCGCGCACGTGACGGACGCGATGGCGGCCGGCGCGGAGGCCGCGAAGGCCCGCGGCCTGGCCTGCGCGTGGACGGCGCATGCGGGCGTCGGGGTCGCGACGGCCGCGCTCTTCTCGCCACGCCAGACCGACGTGGAGCCGATCGCGGCGACGCTCGAGGCGTGGCGCGCCTCCGCCCACGCCAGCGGCGGCCATGCGACACTGGAATGGGCGCCGCTCGCCGTCAAGGCGCGCGTGCCCGTGTGGGACGATCCGGGCGCGGCCGGACGCGTGATGCGCCGGATCAAGGAGCAGCTCGACCCCAAGAACGTGCTCAACCCCGGCCGCTTCCTGGCCGGCATCTGACCGAGGGCCATGGCTCACGGCACGACCGAGACCCCGGCGCCGCCCGCGCCGCCCGCGCCGCTCGCCCTGCACGGCCTGTCCGTCGAGGGCGTGAACCAGTGCGTGCACTGCGGGCTCTGCCTCGCTTCCTGCCCGACGTTCTCGGAGCTCGGCACGGAGATGGACTCGCCGCGCGGGCGCATCTTCCTGATCAAGTCGCTCGCCGAGGGGCGCCTGGCGCTCTCCGACTCCACGGTGCGGCACCTCTCGCTCTGCCTGGACTGCCGGGCGTGCGAGACGGTGTGCCCCGCGGGCGTGCCCTACGGCCGGCTCATCGAGGCCGCCAAGGCGGAGATCGAGCGCCAGCGTCCGGGTGGCGCCGCCCGCCGCGCGTTCCGCTGGATCAACCTCGGTCTCCTGCTCGAGCACCCGCGGCTGCTCGCGCTGGCCGCGGCCGGGCTTCGCGCCTACCAGGTGAGCGGCCTGCAGCGGCTGGTGCGCGCCTCGGGCCTCGCGCGGGTGCTGCCCAGCACGCTGGCCGCGTGGGAGGCGCTCACGCCCGCGGTCCCCGCCGCCGCGGCGCGCGCCCCGCTGCCCGCCCTGATCCCGGCGGTGGGCGCGCGACGGGCGCGGGTGGCGCTGCTGACGGGCTGCGTGCAGTCGGTGGTCTTCGGCGACCACAACCGTGCGACGGCGCGCGTCCTCGCCCGGAACGGCTGCGACGTCGTCGTCCCCGCCGGACAGGGTTGCTGCGGCGCTCTCAACGCGCACGCCGGAGATCACGCGCGGGCGGTACGCATGGCGAAAGCGACGATCGAGACGTTCGAGCGCGCCGGCGTTCGGACGGTGATCGTCAACACCTCGGGCTGCGGCGCCCACATGAAGGGCTACGGCGCGCTCCTCGCGAACGAGCCGTCGTGGGCGTCACCGGCGGCGCGCTTTGCCGCCTCGGTGCAGGACGTCTCGGAGTTCCTCGCGCGCGAGCCGCTGCGCGGCCCGCTCGCGCCCGTGGCGATGACGGTCACGTATCACGATCCCTGCCACGTCGTGCACGGCCAGAAGATCCGCGCCCAGCCGCGCCAGCTCCTCGCCGAGATCCCGGGGCTCCGGATCGTCGAGCTCGCGGAGTCTGACTGGTGCTGCGGCTCCGCCGGGATCTACAACCTCACCGAGCCCGAGATGGCGGAGCGGCTGCTCCGCCGCAAGGTCGGGCACGTGCTCGCCACCGGCGCCGAGGCGGTCGTCACCGCGAACCCCGGCTGCATCTTGCAGATCGCCAAGGGCGTGCGCGATCGCGGCGCCCCGACGCGCGTCCTGCACCTCGTCGAGCTCCTCGACCGCGCGTATGGCGCAGGGCGCTGAGATGGCGGATCCGGCGGCGACGCCCAGGGAGCACAGGGCCCACGCCCCGGCCTCGGTACGCTGCTTCGTGCTCACCGTGTCCGACACGAAGACGCCCGAGACCGATACCAGCGGGGCCGTCATCCGCGAGCTCCTCGGCGCTGGCGGCCACCAGGTGGCCGGCTCCGCCATCGTCCGCGACGAGCCCGCCGACGTGCAGCGCGTCGTGCGCGAGGCGTGCGCGCGGGACGTCGTGCAGGCGGTGATCATCACCGGCGGCACGGGCATCACCTCCCGCGACTCCACGTACGAGGCGGTGGACGCGCTGCTCGACAAGCGGCTGCCCGGCTTCGGCGAGCTCTTCCGCATGCTCTCCTACGAGGACGTCGGCGCCGCCGCGATGCTCTCGCGCGCCCAGATGGGCATCCTGGCCCGCCGCATCGTGGTCTCGCTGCCGGGGTCCCCGAATGCCTGCCGGCTGGCGCTCGAGAAGCTCCTGGTGCCCGAGCTCGGCCATCTCGTGCGTGAGGTGAGCCGGTGAGCCGTGCGCCCGCCGCGCTCGCGACGGCCGCGCTCGTGCTGCTCCAGCTGGGGAGCGGCACGCCGCTCTCGCGCTCGATCGAGTCCATCGAGCGCTCTGTGACGCGGCCGATCCCCCAGGCGCCGCCGCTCGTCGTGCCTGCGCCGGCCCAGGTGTGGGTGCCGGACCGCTACCTGCCGGTTCCGAGCGGCCCGGGCACGGTGTTCGTGCCCGGGCACTGGGAGCGCCCGGCGCCGGCCGGCCAGTTCCACGTTCCGGCGCTGACCGTCTGCTCGACGGCGGGCGGATGCGTCACCGTCCCGGCGCACACGGCGCCGGCGCTCGAGCTGCGTCCGTTGCCGGAGAGCCGCGCGCTGCCCCAGCCGCGTCCCTGAGCCATCAGACTCGTGCGACAGCGAGGCGCGCCCCGGGTTTCCCGGGGCGCGCGGAGCGCTGGGGGTGTGGGGGCCATGTCGGCCCCCACTCCGTAGATTGACGCGGGCGCTATACTCAGGGCGCACACGAACCAAGGAGGTTGCCGCATGTCGCGCTCGCGCCGCCCGCTCCCGCTCGCGCTCGTCCTCGCCCTCGCGCTCTTCCTGACGGCCGTACCCGCGCTCCACGCCGCCGACGCCCCGGCCACCACGGCGCGGCGGGCGGCGGCGCCCGAGCTGGCGCGCTTCAACGACCTCCTCGCCGGTCTCGCCGAGAGCTTGCAGCCGGGGCTGGTGCACGTCCGGGTGCGCCGCGCGGCGAGCGAGGAGGGCGACGGCGAGCGACGGGCCACGGGCTCCGGGTTCGTCATCGACGGCGCCGGCCTGATCGTCACCAACGCGCACGTCGTCGAGGGTGCGAGCGCCGTGCAGGTGCGGCTGCACGACGGCCGCCGCTTCAACGCGCGGGTGATCGGGCGCGACAACCGTGTCGACCTCGCGCTCCTCAAGGTCGACAACGCCGCGAACCTGGTCGTGCTGCCGCTCGGCGATTCCAACCGGCTGCGCGTCGGAGAGTTCGTGCTCGCGCTGGGCCACCCGTACGGGCTCGAGTACAGCGTGTCGTTCGGCATCGTGAGCCGCAAGGGCGCGCCGCTCACGGTGGCCGCGCCCCAGGTCGACTTCATCCAGACCGACGCGGTGATCAACCCCGGCAACTCGGGCGGACCGCTGGTCAACATGGCGGGCGAGGTCGTCGGGGTCAACAGCATGGCCCTGCGCAACGGCTCCATCGGCTTCGCCATCCCCATCAACCTCGTGCGCCTGCTCGTGCCGCAGCTCGAGGCCAAGGGCACGGTGGAGTGGGGCTGGCTCGGGGTCAGCATCACCGAGGTGTCGGACGACGACCTCGACCGCCTCAAGCTCACCGAGGCGCGGGGAGTCCTCGTGCGCTCGGTGCTGCCCGGCGAGCCCGCGGAGAAGGGCGGCGTGAAGGCCAACGACGTGATCGTGGCCATCGACGACGCCCGCCTCGAGGGACCGCGCGACCTGCAGCGCATCGTCGCCTCGACCCCCGTGGGCACGAAGGTCCGGGTCGTGGTGATGCGCGACGGCAAGCCGACGGAGGTCGAGGTCGAGATCGGACGCTACAAGGCCCCCGAGACCCCGCCCCGGATCGAGCGGTGATCAGCGGGCCGCGAGCCCGTCCACCAGCCGCGTCACCCGCGCGACGATCGCGTTCCGGGCGGCCGCGAAGCCGTCGCTGACCGCGGGGACCTCGTCCCAGCGCTCCACCCTCACGCCCGGCGCCGCCGCCGAGAGGTCGCAGCCGAAGGACACCACGCGCGTCGCCCGCGCGAGCTCGGCGGGCACGACGCCCCGCGGAGCGCGTCCCCGCACGTCGATCCCCTCGGTCGCGAGCCCCGCCACGACGGGCGGCGGGATCGCGGGATCGGGCGCGGTCCCCATGCACGTCGCGCGCAGGCCGAGCCCCCGGGCGGAGGCCAGGCGATCGAAGTGCGCCGCCGCGATCACGCTCTTGGCGGCCCCGTGCAAGCACACGAAGACCACGGATTCCATGGCGCTGCCTCCCCGGCCCCCTGACGGAATGTTCAGTCGTCACATACGATGTAACGGTTGTTTCACCCCCCTGTCAACGGTCTCGCTCGCCCGGCCCGGGGGGCGGCGGGTCAGGCGCGGGCGCGCGGGCTGGCCAGGGCCGCCAGCACGGCGCGCGCCCAGGGCTCGTCGAGGTCCGGCGCCGGCGCGTACGTGACCGCCTGGGTGAGGCGCACGCCGCCTTCCCAGTCTGCGGGCGCGTCCTCGACGACCTCTTCGACCTCGAGCAGGAAGAAGCCGAGTCCGAGATCCCCCGCCCCCTCGACGGGCAGCGGTCCATCGAGGAGCCGGAGCTTGAGGTACGCGATCGTGTCGGGCTCGATCACGAGCAGGGTCGCGACCCGCCGCCGGGCGAGGTTCTCGGCGCTCCCGCTGGTCGCCTGGATCACGAGCCCGAGCGTGCGGGCATCGTAGGCGCGCACCTCGAGGTAGCTCAGCTGCATGGGGTGGGGCCGCCCCGCTGCGTCCACCGTGACCAGCGGCAGGACGATGCCGAGCCGCCGCGCGAGGTCCCGCTGACCGAGCCGCGCGATCAGCGCGGGCGAGAGCGCGGGGCCGCGGCTGCGGGTCATGGGCTCACGCCAGGTCGACGGGCTCGTCGACGTACACCCGGTAGCGTCGGGGCTTGACCGCGGCATGCGCCGGATCCACGTAGACGATCGAGCTCTGGCCGCGGATCTCGCGCGGCAGGATCGCCACCCGGATGAAGCTGGTCGGCGCGGTCTTGGAGGCGATCGCGTGGACGGGCTCGCGTCCGCTCTCGAACCAGGCGTCGCCCGGCCTCATGAGCCGCGCGGTCGCCTTCCCGACGCGCACCTCGAGCTCCCCGGCGAGGAGCCAGCGGATGCCGCCGCCCCGGTGACGGTGCGGCAACGCCTCGCCGCCCGGATCGAAATCCACCCGATCGCAGCGCATGAGATACCCGCGCCGGGGATCGAGATCGACGACGTGGGCGAGGAGCTGGCGCGACGTGACGCCGGGCGCAGCCGCCGGCTCGGCGAGATCCCGGAGCAGCTCGTAGCGCAGGAGGCGCCCGCCGGCGGCCCCGGCGGTCACGACGCACGGGGAGGCGCCGTGCCAGGCCGTGTCGGCGCCGAGGGCCCGATCGATGCCGGCGGCGATCGTCACCGCGCCCTCCACGGCGAAGAGCACGCGAGGGGCCGCGGCCAGGCGCAGCGCTGCGGCGGCCGCGCATCGATCCTCGCTCAGGCGAAGCGTGAAGGCGGGGGAGGCCACGCGCTCGGTCGCTGCGACGCGGTCGACGGGGTGGAGGGCGCGCGTCGGCTCAGCCGCCGGCGCGCTGCGCGGGCGCGGCGGCGGTCGCCACCTGGCCGTCGCCGTTCGGGGTGACCTCGCACGGGGCGCCGCCCTGGTGGTGGATCGACAGGTCCGTGATCGTCGGCGACGTGCCGCAGAGCGGGCAGCTGGGGTCGCGCCGCAGCTTGACCTCGCGGAAGCGCATGCCGAGGGCGTCGTACGTGAGCAGCCGCCCGATGAGCGGATCTCCGAGACCGAGGATCAGCTTGACCGTCTCCGTCGCCTGCACCAGCCCGATCACTCCTGGGAGCACGCCCAGGACGCCGGCCTCGCTTCAGCTGGGGACGAGGCCCGGCGGCGGCGGCGTCGGGTAGAGGCAGCGGTAGCACGGCCCCTGGTTCGGGGCGAAGACCGTCGCCATGCCCTCGAACTGGAAGATCGAGCCGTGCACGTTCGTCTTGCCCGCGAGGTAGCAGGCGTCGTTGACGAGGTAGCGCGTCTCGAAGTTGTCGGAGCCGTCCACGATGACGTCGTAGTCCTTGATGACCTCCATCACGTTGTCGACGGTGATGCGCGTGGGCAGCGCCACGACGTTCACGTCCGGGTTGAGCGCCTTGATCGTGCGCGTGCCGGACTCGACCTTGGGCTTGCCGACGTCGGCGGTGGTGTGCAGGACCTGGCGCTGGAGGTTCGTGATGTCGACGACGTCGCCGTCCATGAGCCCGAGCGTGCCCACGCCGGCGGCGGCCAGGTAGAGCGCCGTCGGCGAGCCGAGCCCGCCCGCGCCGATGAGGAGCACCCTGGAGCGGAGCAGCCGCCGCTGGCCCTTGTCGCCGACCTGCGCGAGCAGGAAGTGCCGGCTGTAGCGCTGGATCTGATCCGCGGTCATCGGCACGTCACGCACCACGGGCAGTCCCGACTGCACCCACTTCTGGTAGCCGCCCTGCAGGTTGATGACGTTGGCGTAGCCGAGCTCCTTGAGCGCCTTCGCCGCGAGCATCGAGCGCAGGCCGCTCTGGCAGTAGAGGACGACGGTCTGGCTCGGGTCGGTGACGGCGGTGCCGACGCGGAACTCGAGGAAGCCCCGGCTGATGTTCGTGGCCGCCTCGATGTGGCCGTCCCGGAACTCGTCCGGATCGCGCACGTCGATCACGGCCACGCTCTCGCCGGCGGCCAGCCGCTTTTGTAAGATTGCCGGGCCTTCTTCGGGCACGACCTGGCGGGCCTCGGCGAGCATGTCCTTGAGGGTCTTCATACGGCCGATATTATCGCCATTCCCGATCGAATCAAGCGCCTTGGGGGGCGCTCGTGCCCGCTGGTATACTCGCGGAGATTCATGAAGGGGATCATCCTCGCCGGTGGCTCCGGGACGCGGCTGTACCCTCTGACGATGGGCGTGAGCAAGCAGCTCGTGCCGATCTACAACAAGCCGATGGTGTACTACCCGCTGTCGTCCCTGATGCTCGCCGGTATCCGGGAGATCCTCGTCATCACCACGCCCGAGGACCAGAGCGGCTTCCGGCGCCTGCTCGGCACGGGGGAGCACCTGGGCCTGACGATCGACTACGCGGTGCAGCCGAGCCCGGACGGCCTCGCCCAGGCCTTCATCATCGGCCGCGGCTTCGTCGGCGGCGGCGGGGTCGCCCTCGCCCTCGGCGACAACGTCTTCTACGGTCATGGCTTTCCCGATTCGCTGCGTCGCGCGGTCTCCCGCGAGCGCGGGGCCACCGTGTTCGCGTACTGGGTGCGCGATCCCGAGCGCTACGGGGTCGTGGAGTTCGACGAGGCCGGCCGCGCGATCGGCCTCGAGGAGAAGCCGGTCAAGCCGCGCTCCTCGTACGCCGTGACCGGGCTCTACTTCTACGACAACCGTGTCCTCGACATCGCCGCCTCGCTCAGGCCGTCGGCGCGCGGCGAGCTCGAGATCACCGACGTCAACCTCGCCTACCTCGCCGCGGGCGACCTGCACGTCGAGAAGCTCGGGCGCGGCGTGGCGTGGCTGGACACCGGGACCCACGAGGCGCTGCTGCAGGCGGCCACGTTCATCCAGACCATCGAGGACCGGCAGGGCCTGATGGTCGCGTGCGTCGAGGAGATCGCCTACACCATGGGCCACATCAGCGCCTCCGAGCTCTTGCGCATCGCCGAGCCGATGAAGGGGAACTCCTACGGCCAGTACCTGATGCACCTGGTGGGGAAGGAGTGATGGACTGGAGCCCCGAGGCCAAGCGCGCCTTCTCGCTCCAGTCCTACGGCGCCTGGGCGCGCATCGACGGCGTGGAGCTCGTCGAGCTCGAGCGCCACGCCGACGACGGCGGGTCGATGACCGAGCTCGCGCGGCTGGCCGCCGGGCGGGTGGAGGGCCTCGCGGGCTTCGAGGCGCGCCAGGTGAACTACAGCGAGGTCGAGCCCGGCGCCATCAAGGCCTTCCACCTGCACGCCCGCCAGACCGACGTCTGGTACGTGCCGCCGTCCGACCGGATGCTGGTCGTGCTCGTCGACGTGCGCCTGGGCTCGAAGACCGAGGGGGCGCGCATGCGGCTGACCCTGGGCCAGGGCGCCTCGCGCCTGCTCCGCATCCCCCCCGGCGTGGCCCACGGCGTGCGCAACCTCGGGGGCGCGACCGGGCGCGTCATCTACTTCGTCGACGTGCAGTTCTCCCCCGATCCCGCGTCCTCGGACGAGGGGCGCCTGCCCTGGGACTACGCGGGCGCCGACGTGTGGGAGGTCACGCGCGGGTGAGGCTCGTCGTCACCGGCGGCGCGGGCTTCATCGGGTCCAACTTCGTCCGCCACGTCCTCGCCACGCACCCGGACGACCGCGTCGTCAATCTGGACAGGCTGACCTACGCCGGCAACCCGGCGAACCTCGCCGACGTCGAGCGGGACGCGCGCTACAGCTTCGTGAAGGGCGACATCTGCGACGGCGCGCTCGTGCGCGACGTGATCCGGGACGCGGACGCCGTGGTGAACTTCGCCGCCTGCAGCCACGTGGATCGCTCGCTGGTGGAGCCCGACGAGTTCCTCCGGACCGACATCTTCGGCGTCCACACGCTGCTGGAGGCGGTGCGCGAGCTCAAGGTGCCGCGCTTCGTGCAGATCAGCACGGACGAGGTGTACGGCAGCGTCGAGCGCGGGTCGTCGCGGGAGACCGATCCGCTGCGCCCGACCAATCCGTACTCGGCCTCCAAGGCCGGGGGCGACCACCTCGCGCTCGCGTACTGGAGCACGTACCGGGTCCCCTCGCTCATCACGCGGTCGTCCAACAACTTCGGACCGTACCAGTACCCGGAGAAGGTGATCCCGCTCTTCATCACCAACGCGCTGGAGGACCGGCCGCTGCCCCTCTACGGGGACGGCCGGAACGTGCGCGACTGGCTCTACGTGCTCGACAACTGCGCGGCCATCGACCTGGTGCTCCGCAAGGGGAAGGACGGCGAGGTCTACAACATCGGCGGCGGCCACGAGGTCGAGAACATCGTGCTCACCCGCGAGATCCTCCGCCTGACCCGCAAGCCCGAGACGCTGATCCAGCCCGTGAAGGACCGGCCCGGCCACGACCGCCGCTATGCGGTGGACTCCCGGAAGGTGCACCAGCTCGGCTGGGCGCCGAAGCATCCGTTCGGCCGCGCGCTCGAGGCGACGGTGGACTGGTACCGCGAGCACGCCGCCTGGTGGACGCCGCTCAAGTCGGGGGAGCTGCGCACGTGGTACGAGCAGCAGTACGGCGCCCACAGCGGGCGAGGAGAAACGCCATGAAGGAACGCGTGGTGGGCGCCGCGGTCCTGGCCGTGCTCGCTCCCGTCGCGGCGCTCGCCGTGCCGGTCAGCCGTGAGCTCCGGCCACACCCGCGCACGACCGCCGCCGAGCCCTCGTACATCTCCCGCGTGGAGCCCGCGCTCCTCGGGCTCCGGGTCAAGGCGGACCGGGAGGCGCTCTCGAGCGTGCGGCTGGGCGCCGAGCGCTTCGCCACCGCCGTGACCTTCGACGGCCGCGGCTACGCGGTCACCGTGAGCTATGCCCTCCTCGACGCCGTGCAGGTCGAGGCGAAGACCCGGGACGGCCGGACGGTGCGCGCGCGGGTCGCCGGCCTCGATCTGGAATCCGGGCTCGGCGTGGTGAAGCTGGAGGGGCCGGGGCCGTGGCCCGCGGCCAGGCTCGGGCAGTCGCGAGACGTCGTCGAGGGAACGCTCACCGGCACCGTGGGCCTCGACGAAGACAACGACCTCGTCTACGTCACCGGCGCCGTCCAGCGCATCCGCCGCTTCGCGGGCTTCTGGGAGTACATGCTGGATCGCGCGTTCATCGTCGCGCCGTCCACTGAGGCCTGGGGCGGCAGCGCCGTCGTGGACGCGGCCGGCAGCGTGGTGGGCATCGCCTCCCTGCGCGTCGGGGCGCCGCCGCACGTCAACGTCGTCATCCCCATCGACAGGCTGACGGCGGTGCAGGACGAGCTGATCGCTGCCGGGCGGGTGATGAGCCGCCCGCCGCGGCCATGGCTCGGGCTCTACACGCGGGACGGTGACGGCGCGCCGGTGGTGGACGGCTTCTCCCCCGCCGGACCGGCGGCGCGGGCGGGCTTCCGTCCCGGCGACCAGATCGTGGGGGTCAACGGCGTCGTCGTGCGCTCGCAGGAAGAGTTCTACGAGCAGCTGTGGCGCAACCGCGCGGGCGACGTCATCCAGGTCGCGGTGCGCCGCAGCGACGGCGTGAAGGTCATCGCGGTCCCCTCGGTCGACCGCTACCGGACCCTGCGCCAGCCGCGGTGACGCGCCGGGGGCACGCGGCGTGAAAGGCGCGGCCGACACCTATCAGGGACGCGGCCTCATCGCCGATCCCATCCACCGCTACATCCTCTACACCCGTCCCGGCGCCATCGCGGGCGAGGCCACCGAGCAGGACGTCATCGACACCGCGTGGGTGCAGCGCCTGCGCCGCATCCCGCAGCTGCAGTCCGCGCGCTGGGTCTTCCCGGCCGCGGAGCACAGCCGCTTCCAGCACTCGCTCGGCGCGATGCACCTGGCCGGCCGTCTCGCCCAGCAGCTCTACCCGTCGCTGCACGCGATCTTCCCGGACGGGCCGTCGGCGCCCCTGCTCGAGGAGCTGCTGCGCATGACGGGGCTGCTCCACGACGTCGGCCACGGGCCGTTCGGCCACTTCTTCGACGACAACTTCCTGGTCGACTACGAGCTCACCCACGAGCTGCTCGGGCAGCGCATCATCCGCGAGGAGCTGGGCGACATCCTGACGTCGCTGCGGCGGAGCCCGTCGGGAGCGTTCCGCAACGGCGAGGCGATCGACCCGGAGTGGATCTGCTACCTGATGGGCAAGTCGTACACCCACCCGCTGGGCAGCCATCCGCGCTGGCTGCCGCACCTCAAGCCGCTGCTGTCCGGTGTCTTCACCGCCGACAACATGGACTACGTCCTGCGCGACTCCTACATGTGCGGGGTGGCGGTCGGGCCCATCGACATCGACCGCATCATCTATTACGCGTTCTTCAGCGAGAAGGGATTGACGCTCGACCGCGGCGGGCTGCAGGCGTTCATCATGTTCCTGAACGCGCGCTTCTACATGTACACGAACGTCTACTACCACCGCACCACGCGCGGCATCGACCTGCACCTCAAGGAGATCTTCCGCGAGACCATGCGGATCGCCTTCCCGTACGACCTCCGCAAGGAGCTCCATCCGTATCTGCACCTGACCGAATGGACGCTGCTCGAGGAGGTCGGGCGCTGGCACGACGCCGACGAGCCGGAGCGGAAGGCCCTCGGCGCGGAGTGGCGTCAGATCCTGGACCGCCACCTCCGCTGGCGCATGTCCCACGAGGTGATCCTGCCGATGTTCGAGCAGCAGCGCGGCCAGAGCTACCTGACCAGCGAGGAGACGGAGCGCCGCGTGCGGGAGTTCCTGCCCCGGCCGCTGCGCGGCTTCCCGTTCAAGATCGACATGGCGCTCCAGGACCCGCGCCCGCTCAACCCGCTCGGGATGGGCGACCGGCAGATCTACGTCTACGACGCCAGCCGCGACGAGGTCACCGCGGAGCCGCTCAAGGAGCTGCTGAAGTTCCTGCCCGGCAAGGTCAACCAGTGCCGCATCTTCGCCATGAGCCACGAGCACGACGCCGCGCTGGCCCGCGCGCTGGAGCGGGCGCTGGGCGAGGAGCCCCACTCGATCGTCACCAACGTCTGACGCTCTTGACCAAGGGCGATCGACTGGCGGGCGGCCTCCCGCCGTCCGCGTGGGGCGTTGAGCCGACGGGTCGTGCGTCAGCGCGTCTCTCGCCCGTACGCGGTCGCTTCACGCCTGTGCTGAACGGTCGCCTCGAGGACGGAGGCCGCGCCCACCGTCGAGGGGCGTGGTGTGCGTGGCGCGGGAGCGGGAAACCGGTGCCGGCTCGCTGTACGCCGCGCTATGCTACGGACATGGAACGCGAGGAGCGATCTCTCCGACCCGACCCTCTGATCGAAGCATACAAGCGGGGCCTGGATCGCACGCTCATCCGGCAGAGCCTGCGCCTCTCGGTCGAGGAGCGGCTGGAGGCCTTGATCGAGCTCCAGCGGTTCGCCGACGAGTTGCGTCGGGCCGGCCGTCAGCTTCACGCCCGATGACGGACTTCAAATCGGTCCTGCGCGTGCTGGCCACGTCGGACGTCGAGTTCATCCTCGTCGGTGGTGTCGCGGCGGTGGTCCACGGCTCGTCGCGTCTGACGCGCGACGTCGACGTCGTCTATCGCCGGTCGGCCGAGAATATCGAGCGGCTCGCCCTCGCATTGACGCCGTACCACCCGTACCTGCGAGGCGCGCCTCCGGGTCTTCCGTTCCAGTGGGACGCGCGGACCATCGAGCGCGGCCTCAACTTCACGCTGACAACGGACATCGGCGACCTGGACCTTCTCGGCGAGATCATCGGCGGCGGGACCTGGGAGGCGCTCGTCGTGGACACCGAGGCGATCGAGGTGTTCGGTGTCCGGCTCCGGTGCATCGGTCTGAAGAGGCTCATCGGGGTCAAGCGCGCGGCCGGTCGCCCTCGTGATCTGGAGGCCATCGCGGAGCTGGAGGCGATCGTGGAGGAACGCGCTCGCGCCAGCGGGTCGTCGTCCTGATCTGCGCCCGGCACGAGAGGGATCGGCACCTTCGACATGAGCGCCCAGCACCACGGGACCCGGCTCTGAGGAAACCATATGGAGAAGTTCCGCGGCGTCGACTACTACGAAATCGAAGGCCTGCTGTCCGAGGACGAGCGGATGGTGCGCGACGCCGTCCGCGACTGGGTGGAGGCGGAGTTCCTGCCCGTGGTCATCGAGCACCACCGCGCGGGCACCTTCCCGCTCGACCTGATGCCCAAGCTCGGTGAGATGGGCATCTTCGGCGCCACCCTGCAGGGCTACGGCTGCGCCGGGCTCAACAACGTCGCCTACGGGTTGATCATGCAGGAGCTCGAGCGCGGGGACTCGGGCCTGCGGTCGGCGGCCTCGGTGCAGAGCGGGCTCGTGATGTACCCGATCCACGCGTACGGCTCCGAGGCGCAGAAGGAGCAGTGGCTGCCCGCCATGGCCCGGGGCGAGAAGATCGGCTGCTTCGGCCTCACCGAGCCCGACCACGGCTCCGATCCCGGCGGCATGAAGACGCGGGCCGTCCGCACGACCGACGGCTACGTCCTCAACGGCACCAAGCTCTGGATCACCAACGGCTCCGTCGCCGACGTCGCGGTGGTGTGGGCCAAGGAGGCCGACGGCGAGATCTACGGCTACCTCGTCGAGCGTGGCACGCCCGGCTTCTCCACGCTCGACATCCACGGCAAGTTCTCCATGCGCGCCTCCATCACCTCGGAGCTCGCCTTCCAGGACTGCCAGATCCCGCTGGAGAACAAGCTGCCGCACACGAAAGGCCTGCGGGGCCCGCTCGGATGCCTCGACCAGGCGCGGTACGGGATCGCGTGGGGCGCGATCGGGGCGGCCATGACCGTGTACGACTGGGCGCTCCAGTACGCGCAGCAGCGCGTGCAGTTCGGCAAGCCGATCGGGTCGTTCCAGCTCGTGCAGCAGAAGCTCGTGGGGATGATCACCGAGATCACCAAGGCCCAGCTGCTCTGCCTGCAGCTCGGACGGTTGAAGGACGAGGGCAAGGCGCGGCCGCAGCAGGTCTCCATGGCCAAGATGAACAACGTGCAGATGGCGCTGGACGCCGCCCGCCTCGCGCGCGACATCCTCGGCGCGGCCGGGATCGTCGACGAGCATCCCATCATCCGCCACCTGATGAACCTCGAGACCGTCAACACCTACGAGGGCACGCACGACATCCACACGCTGATCATCGGCCGCGACATCACCGGGCTCGACGCCTTCGGGATGTGACGCCGCCCCCCGCCGCCGGTGCTCGAGCTTCGTGACGCGGGCGCGCGCGTGGGGGGCGCGTGGGCCATCCGGGGCTTCCGCCTCCGCGTCGAGCCCGGCGAGCTGCTCGTGCTCCTTGGCCCCCCCGGCGCCGGCAAGACCACGGCGCTCCGCGCGCTCGCGGGCCTGCTCGCGCCCGAGGAGGGCGAGGCCCGGCTCGACGGCGCGCCCATCGCGGCCCTCGCCCCCTCCAAGCGCGGCATCGCGGTCGTGTTCCAGGGCCTCGCGCTCTGGCCGCACCTCACCGCCTTCGAGCACCTGGCCCTTGGCCTGCGCGCCCGCGGCGAGGCGTCCGGCGACGTGAGCTGGCGCGTGGCGGAGACGCTGGAGGCGTTCGGCCTCGAGGCGCTGGCCGGACGCCGCCCGGGGCACCTCGACGCGGACCAGCGGCTGCGCCTGGCCCTGGCCCGCGCGCTGGTGGTCCGGCCGCGCGTGCTCCTGCTCGACGAGCCGCTCGCGGGCCTCGCCGGCGAGCTGCGCGCGGTGCTGCGCGCCGAGCTCAAGCGGCTGTACCGCGAGCGCGGCATCCCGTTCGTGCACGCCACGCGCGACGCCGAGGATGCCATGGCGCTGGCCAGCCGCCTCGCCCTCGTCGAGGGCGGCCGCGTGGTGCAGGTGGGCGCGCCCCTCGAGGTCTACCGGCGCCCGCGCACGCGTGGCGCCGCCGAGATCACGGGCGCGCTGAACGCGCTGCACGGCGTGATGGGCTCCGGCCCGGGCGGCCGGCAGGTGCGGCTGCGCGACGGGCTGCGCCTGCTCGTCGGGCCCACCGACGCCCGCGACGGCTGGGAGGTGACGTGCGTGGTCCGTCCGGAGAGCGTGCAGCTCGGTGCGATGGAGGCGCGCGGCGTCAACCGGTTCCTGGCGACGGTCGCCGACGTCGCCTGGGCGCCCGGCCGCTGGACGTGCCACGTGCTCCTGCCCGGCGAGGTCGTGCTGCGCGTCGACCTGCCGCCCACCGCCGCCCCGCCCAAGCCCGGCGAGCAGGTGAGCGTGCTCCTGCCCGCCGAGGATGTCATCGTCCTCGAGTGAGGCCGGGGTCTTCCTCTATGCTGTCCCGCGCACGTACAGCTCCACTTCGTGACCGTCGGGATCGCGCACGCTGAACGAGGTCGCCGTCTCCCCGAACGGGACGAGGCCCGCGGCCTCGACGGCGGCGCGCGCGGTGGCCAGGTCGTCGAGGGAGGCGCCGACGTCGAAGGCGATGTGGTAGAGGCCCGGCACGCCCTTGGCCTGGGGTCCCGGGCCCTCCGCGCGCGCCAGCTCGCAGGAGACGTCGTGGTGGTGGACGCCGGCCGAGAAGAAGACGATGCGCCCGTTCTTGCCCGTCCCCGTCTCCGCGAGCCCGAGGAGATCGCGATAGAACCCGCGCGCAGCGTCGAGATCGCGCACGAAGAGCGAGACGTGACCGAGCTCGCGGACCGCGATCCGCGGCGTCTGTGTCTGCATGGGGCGGGTAGTGTACCATTGGCAGGTCATGGCTGATTCTCCGCCGGCGACCCTGGGGGTGGCCGCCGCGCCCGCTGTCCTCGCCCGCGCCGCGAACCGCGTCAGGCCCCACGCCAGGCTCCTCGTGCTCCTGTCGCTCGGCCATCTCGTGATCGACGCCAACCAGGGCGCGCTGGCGGCGCTGCTGCCGTCGCTCAGGGGCGCACACGGGCTGAGCTACGCCCAGGCCGGCACGATCGTGCTCATGGGCACCCTCGCCTCGTCGGTGATCCAGCCGGCGTTTGGCTGGCTCGCCGACCGGAGCGCGCGCCGCTGGCTGCTCCCGCTCGCCGTCGTGCTCTCCGGGCTCGGGGTGGGCCTGCTCGGCGTGGCCACGGGCTACGCGTCCCTGCTCGCCCTCGTGCTCGTGATGGGCCTGGGCGTCGCCGCGTACCACCCCGAGGGCTACAAGACGGCCACGGGCGTGGCGGGCGATCGCAAGGCCACCGGCCTGGCGTGGTTCGCGCTGGGGGGCAACGTCGGCATCGCGCTGGGCCCGCCGCTGATCACCACCCTCGTCGCCGGCCTCGGCCTCGCCGGCAGCCTGGCGATGCTGGTCCCCTCCCTCGCGGCGGCGGCGATGCTGCTGGCCGTGCGGCCGCGGCTCGATCGAGCGGAGGCGCCGGCGGTGTCGACGGCGCGCCTCGCGCGCGGCGCCGACATGCCGCGGGCGATGGCGCTGCTCATCCTCGTCGTCACGCTCCGCTCGTGGACGACGCTGGGGTTCACGACCTTCGTGCCCTTCTACTACGTCGACCACCTCAAGGCCGACCCCCGCGTCGTCGGCACGCTGCTCTTCGTGTTCCTGGGCGCGGGCGCCCTGGGCACCGTCGCGGCCGGGCCGCTCGCGGATCGCTGGGGGCCGCGCCGCTTCATGACGTGGGTGTTCCTCGCGGCGCTGCCCTTCGGGATCCTGTTCCTCGAGACGCGCGGTCTCCTCGCGCTCGTGATGCTCGCGCTGTTCGGCGCGATGCTGACCTCGAGCTTCTCGGTGTCGGTGGTGCTGGGTCAGGCGTACCTGCCCCGGCACGCCGGGATGGCGTCGGGCCTCATCGTCGGCTTCGCCATCGGCACCGGGGGGCTCGCGGTGACGCTGCTCGGCTGGATCGCGGACCACCACGGCCTGCCGCTGGCCCTCTGGATCAGCGCGCTGCTGCCAGCCGCCGGGTTCGCGGCGGCGCGGTGGCTGCCCGCGCCGGGCGCGGTATCGTGAACGAGGGGCTGCCGTTCCAGGACGGCGAGCAGGTGCTGCTGATCGACCAGCGGGGCAAGCGCCACCTCATCTTCCTGCGGAAGACGGAGACGTTCCACTCCGACCGGGGCTGGATCCCGCACGACACCATCATCGGCCAGCCGGAGGGCAGCTGGGTGCGCAGCTCGATGGGGCTGCGCTACCTGGCCTTCCGTCCCACGCTGGCCGAGTACGTGCTGGAGATGCCGCGCGGCGCCCAGGTCATCTACCCCAAGGACCTGGCGATGATCCTCTTCTGGGCCGACGTCTATCCCGGTGGCCGCGTGCTCGAGGCGGGCATGGGCTCGGCGGCCCTCACGCTCGCCCTGCTGCGCGCCGTGGGCAGCGAGGGTCGCGTCATCACCTTCGAGCAGCGCGAAGACTTCGCGCGCCGGGCCATCGCGAACATCCACATGCGGCTCGGCGAGGTCACGAACCTGACCGTGCGGCTGGCGCCCGTCGAGCAGGGGATCGCGGACGAGGGCCCGGTCGACCGGGTGCTGCTCGACCTTCCGGAACCGTGGACCCTCACCCGCGCGGTGGCCGGCGTGCTGCGTCCGGGCGGCATCCTCCTCTCGTACGTGCCCACCATCATCCAGTCCCACCAGCTGTCCCAGACGCTCAACGCCGAGCGCGAGTGGGCGCTGGTCGAGACGTTCGAGACCCTGATGCGCCCGTGGAACATCGAGGGCCAATCGGTGCGGCCGTTCCATCGCATGGTGGCCCACACCGGCTTCATCACCGTCGCCCGGCGCGTCGTGCCCGAGGCCGGGGCGCCGCCGCCGCCCCGCCCGCGGGACGCCGACCGCGTCCAGTAACCCTTTCGCCGAGCAGGAGACCGGATGATCACGTTCATGCGCCGCTATCCCCGGACCATCCAGGGGAGTCTTCTCGTCGTCATCGCGGGGTTCGTCGCCTCGCTGTTCATCTTCGGCGCCCAGAGCAAGGGCGCCGATCCGCGCGACTGGGTCGCCCGCGTCAACGACGAGACCATCACGCCCGACCAGTTCCAGCGCCGCTACGCGCAGTCGATGGCGATGATGGGCCAGATCTACGGCCAGCGCTTCACGCCCGAGCTGGCCGAGCGCCTGGGATTGCCCCAGCAGGTGGTCGAGGACCTCGTCAACGAGACCCTGGTGGTGCAGCGCGCCCGCGCCGAGGGCCTCGAGGTTGGCGACGAGGAGCTCAACGCCCGCATCCACCGCATCCCGGCCTTCCAGGAGAACGGCCGCTTCTCGCTCAAGCGCTACCAGGACGTCCTCGCCGTCAACCAGCTCACCCCGAGCATGTTCGAGGCGGACGTCCGCCGTCAGATGACGCGCGAGCGCGTGGAGCAGGTCGTGCGCGGCGGGATCAAGGCCTCCGACGCCGAGGTGGAGCAGGTCTACGTGGCGCGCAACGAGGAGGTGCGCGCGACGTGGGCGCTGGTGGATGCGGGACCGATCGCCGCCGCCACCCCGGCCAGCGACGGCGAGCTGGAGGCGTACCTCAAGGAGCGAGCCGCCGACTTCCGCCTGCCCGAGCGGCGCCGCGCGCAGTACGTCGCCATCAATCCCAAGGACGTGACGCCCAGGATCACCGAGGCCGACGTCGAGCGGTATTACACCGCGAACGCGGCCGAGTTCGAATCCCCGCCCCAGGTCCACGCCGCCCACGTGCTGGTCGCCGTGCCGCAGACGGGCGGGAGCGCCGCCGAGGACCAGGCGAAGGCGACGGTCGCCGAGGTCATCCGCCGCGCGAAGGCGGGCGAGGACTTCGCGGCGCTCGCCAAGGCCGTCTCCCAGGATCCCGGCTCGGCGGCCAAGGGCGGCGACCTGGGCTTCATCAAGAAGGGCGAGGTGATGCCCGACTTCGAGCGCGCGGTCTTCGCCCTCAAGAAGGGCGAGATCTCGCCCGAGCCCGTGCGGACCCCGTACGGCTTTCACGCGATCAAGGTGCTCGAGGTGCGTGAAGGCGGCAAGAAGCCGCTCAGGGAGGCCGCCGCGCAGATCCGCCAGAAGCTCGAGGGCGAAGGGGCCGATCGCGCCGCCCGGGCGCGCGCCGACGAGGTGAGGCCCAAGCTCCAGGCGGCGGCCGACTTCATGGCCGAGGCCAGGCAGCTCGGCCTGGTGCCCGTGGAGACCACGCTCTCGCGCCAGGCCCCTATCCCCGGCCTCGGCCGTCCCGACACGCTGCAGGAGGCCGCCTTCGGCCTCGCGGTGGGCGGGATCTCGACCCCGCTGCGCACTCCGGCGGGCTACGTGATCTTGAAGAACGCCGAGAACCTGCCCGCGACGGTGCCGCCGCTGACCGAGATCCGCGACCGGGTGGCCACCGCCGTCAAGCGACAGAAGGCCGAGACGGTCGCGCTCGAGCGCGCCAGGCAGCTGGCCGCCGACGCGCGCCGCGGCGATTTCGCCGAGGCCGCGCGCCAGGCCGGCGCGACCACGGGCGAGACGGCGCCGTTCTCGCGCAGCAAGCCGGCCGAGCGGCTGGCGGGCGATGCCATGCTGGCCGCGCTGCAGACCCCCGTCCACCGCGTGACCGATCCGGTCAAGACCGGCCAGGGCTACTACGTGCTCAAGGTGCTGGAGCGCGTGGCCCCGGACATGGCCCGCTTCGCGGGCGAGCGCGACAAGCTCGCCCAGGAGGTCGTCGCGCAGAAGCAGGGCCAGGCGTGGACGGCCTGGATCGACGGCGCCCGCCGCACCGCGAGGATCGAGATCGCCCAGCGCTACCTGCCTCGCGCGGGGTAGTCCTGCGGGCGTGCTAAGGTAAAGGACCGATGTCCGTCAAGCGCACCCCCATGACCCGCGCCGGCTTCGAGACGCTGCGCGACGAGCTCGAGCACCTCAAGCGCGTGGAGCGACACGCCATCACCAGGGCCATCGCCGAGGCGCGCGCCCACGGCGACCTCAGCGAGAACGCCGAGTACCACGCCGCGCGCGAGAAGCAGAGCTTCATCGAGGGGCGCATCGCCGATCTCGAGGGCAAGGTCCATGGCGCCGAGGTCATCGATCCGCCGTCCTCCGGCGAGCGCATCACCTTCGCCTCGACGGTGCGGCTCGAGGACGAGGCCGGCAAGGAGGTCCGCTACTGGATCGTGGGCTCCGACGAGGCGCAGCCGGCCCGGGGCAAGATCTCGATCATGTCACCGCTGGCGCGCACCCTCATCGGCAAGAAGGTGGGCGACAACGTGACGGCGCAGCTGCCGGGGGGCAAGAAGACGTTCGACATCCTCCAGGCCAATTTTCCCTGGACGGACTGACCGATGCCCTTCGCGCGGACCGACGACGGCGTGAACCTGTTCTACGAGGCGGCGGGCCAGGGCCTGCCCCTCGTGTTCGTCCACGAGTTCGCGGGGGACCACCGCAGCTGGCTGCCCCAGATCAACTTCTTCTCCCGCCGCTACCGGACCATCGCGTTCAACGCGCGCGGCTATCCGCCCTCGGACGTGCCCGACGGCGTGCAGCGCTACTCGCAGGACCGCGCCACCGACGACGTCCGCGCCGTCCTCGACGCCCTCGGGATCGCGAAGGCGCACGTCTGCGGGCTCTCCATGGGGGGCTACGCCACCCTGCACTTCGGCCTGCGCCATCCCGGGCGGGCGCTCTCGCTGACCGTGGCCGGCGCCGGCTACGGTAGCGTCCTGGCCGAGCGCGAGAAGTTCCGGGCCGACGTCGCCCAGACCATGCGACAGTTCGAGGCGGACGGCATGGCGCAGGTCGCGGAGATGTACGCACGCGGTCCGACGCGCGTGCAGTTCCGCGACAAGGACCCCACGGGCTGGGCGGCCTTCCGCGACATGCTCGCGGGCGGCTCGGCGCGCGGGCACGCGCTCACCATGGGCGGCGTGCAGGCGGCCCGCCCGTCCATCTTCGAGCTCGAGGACGGGCTCGTGAAGCTCGAGGTGCCGACGCTCATCATGACGGGCGACGAGGACGAGCCGTGCCTCGAGCCCGCGCTCTTCATGAAGCGCACGATCCCGACCGCGGCGCTCGTGGTGCTGCCGAAGTCGGGGCACACCATCAACCTCGAGGAGCCGGAGGCCTTCAACCGCGCGCTCCTCGACTTCCTCACCGCGGTGGCCGCGGGCCGCTGGACGCGCCGCAACGAGGCGTCGCAGACGGGCTCCGCCATCCTGCCGGCGCCGACGAAAGGGACGCGATGACGCTACCGCTGGCCGACTACGTGGTGATCGATCTCACCCGCGCGCGCTCCGGTCCGACGGCGGTGCGCCAGCTCGCCGACATGGGCGCCCGGGTCGTCAAGGTCGAGACGCGTCACGACGCCGACGCCGACTTCGCGCGGCACGGCTTCGACTTCCAGAACGTCCAGCGCAACAAGCGGTCCCTGACCCTCGACCTCAAGAAGCCCGAGGGCGTCGCCATCCTCACGAAGCTGGTCGCACGGGCCGACGTCCTCATCGAGAACTACCGGCCGGACGTCAAGAAGCGCCTGGGCATCGACTACGAGGCCTTGAGCGCGATCAACCCGCGGCTGGTCTACGCCAGCATCTCCGGCTTCGGCCAGAGCGGGCCCTACCGTGACCGTCCCGGCTACGACCAGATCGCGCAGGGCATGGGCGGCCTGATGTCCGTCACCGGCCTGCCCGGTCAAGGCCCCGTGCGCGTGGGCATTCCCATCGCCGACCTGACCGCAGGGATCTTCCTCGCCCAGGGCATCCTCGTCGCGCTGCTCGAGCGGGCGAAGTCGGGCCGCGGCCAGTGGGTGCACACCTCGCTCCTCGAGGCGATGGTCACGATGCTGGACTTCCAGGCCACGCGGTGGCTGATGGGCGGCGAGATCCCGCCGCAGGCGGGCAACGACCACCCGACGGGGATCCCGACGGGCGTGTTCAAGACGAAGGACGGCCACATCAACATCGCCGCGTCCGGCCAGCAGATGTACCGCCGGCTCTGCAGCGCGCTCGGCGTCGAGCACCTCATCGAGGATCCGCGGTTCGTCACCATCGCCGAGCGCTCGAAGAATCGCCTCGAGCTCAACCGCGAGCTGGAGAAGGCGACGCTGACGCGCCCGAGCGCCGAGTGGGTGGACAGGCTCAACGCCGCGGGGGTGCCGTCGGGCCCGATCCTCAACGTCAAGGAAGTGTTCGAGAACGAGCAGGTGCGCCACCTGGGCCTCGCCGTGCCCGTGAAGCACCCGGCGCTGGGGGAGATCCAGCTGCAGCGGGTCGCCGTGACGCTCTCGCGCACGCCGGGCGCCGTGCGAACGTCCGCGCCCGATGCGGGGGAGCACACCGACGAGATCCTCGCCGAGCTCGGCTACGGCGGCGCGGCGATCGAGCGACTCCGCACGGACGAAGTCGTGTAGCCGAAGACGGGGCCTCGACGGGCCCCCGCGCGTCGCCCGATCGTGTCGACGATGCACTTTTCCCTCTGCGGCCGCTGGCGGGGCGGGCGATGATGGCACGATGAGCGCCGCCTGGCTCGCGCTGTTCTTCTTCGTCTCCGGCTTCTGCTCCCTCGTCTACGAGGTGGTCTGGCTGCGGCTGGCCATGGCGGCCTTCGGCGTCAACACGCCGCTGGTCGCGATCGTGCTGTCCGTCTTCATGGCGGGCCTCGCGATCGGCAGCTGGGGCGGTGGCCGGCTGGTGGTGGCCGCCGACCCGGGGCGCGCGCTCCGGCTGTACGCCGCGGCCGAGCTCGTCATCGGGCTCTCGGGCATCGCGGTGCCGTACGCGCTCGGCTGGGGCCGCGGCGTGCTGGCGCGGGCGGCGGAGACGGCCGCGTGGGGCTCGGGGAGCTACTACGCGGCCTCCGGAGCGTTCGTGGCGCTCGCGCTCCTGCCGTCCTGCGCGTGCATGGGCGCGACCTTCCCGCTGGCGATGGCGGCCCTGCGCGGCGCCTCCCGGGTCGAGGGCGCGTTCAGCTATCTCTATCTGACCAACGTCCTCGGCGCGACCACGGGCACGCTCCTGTCCGCCGTGGTCCTGATCGAGCTCTACGGCTTTCGCGGCACGCTCGCCATCGCCGCCGCGCTGAACGCGGGGCTCACGGCGGCCGCCTTCGCCCTGAGCCGGAGGCTCGGCGCCGCCGCGTCGGAGCGCGCCCTGGCGCCGCCGGCGTCCGTGATCGGGGGGGGCGGAGCGGCGGCGCTCCTGCTGCTCTTCACGACCGGCCTCACGAGCCTGGCCGCCGAGGTCGTGTGGGTGCGACAGTTCACGCCCTATCTCGGCACCGCGGTCTACGCCTTCGCCCTGACCCTGGCCCTGTACCTCGGGGCCACCTTTGCCGGCTCGCGCGCGTATCGCGCGCGCCTGGCTTCGTCGGCGCCCGTCGCGTGGGCGGTGCTCGGGGTGCTGGCCCTGCTGCCGCTGGCCGTCGCCGATCCGCGGCCCGGCATCGAGGCGGGGTTCCTCTGGGGCGCGCTGCGGTTGGCCGTCGGCATCGTGCCCTTCTGCGCCGTGCTGGGCTACGTCACGCCGATGCTCGTCGATCGCTGGGCCGTCGGCGATCCGGGCCGCGCCGGGGCGGCCTACGCCGTCAACGTGGTCGGCGGCATCCTCGGCCCGCTGCTCGCGGCGTTCGTCCTCCTGCCCCTCGTCGGCGAGCGCGCCACCCTGGCGGTGCTGGCGCTGCCGCTGTTCCTCGCCGGGTGGTGGAGCGCGCGCGGGAGCCGGCGCGCGCGCCTGGCGCTGGCGTCCGCGGCGCTCCTCGCCGTGGTCCTGATCGCGGGCACGCGTGACTACTTCCACGCCTTTCCCCGCCGCGAGGTGCGCCGCGACTACACGGCGACGGTGCTCGCCACCGGCGAGGGCGCCGATCGCGGGCTGCTCGTCAACGGCATCGGGATGACGCGATTGCTGCCGGTATTGAAGGTGATGGCGCACCTGCCGCTGGCGTCGCTCGGGCGGCCGCCCGAGAGCGCGCTGGCCATCTGCTTCGGCATGGGGACCACGTTCCGCTCGCTGCTCAGCTGGAACGTCGACGTCACCGCCGTCGAGCTCGTGCCCAGCGTCCCGCGGCTGTTCGGCTATTACCATGCCGACGCTCCGGCGCTGCTGCGCTCCCCGCGGGCGCACGTCGTCATCGACGACGGGCGCCGCTTCCTCGAGCGCTCGCGCGCCCGCTACGACGTCATCACCGTCGATCCGCCGCCGCCCGTGGACGGCGCGGGCGCCAGCCTGCTCTACAGCCGCGAGTTCTACGAGGTGCTGAAGCCCCGCCTCAAGCCCGGCGGCATCCTGCATCAGTGGCTTCCGAACCAGGAGTCCTACTACGCCATCGAGAGCTACCCCACCACGCAGGCCGCCATCGCGCGAACCATCAGGGAGGCGTTTCCCCACCTGCGCGTCTTCGTCGCCCGGGACGGCCTGGGCATCCATTTCCTCGCGAGCCAGGAGGCCGTCCCCCGGCGCACCGCCGCCGAGCTCGCGGCTCGGCTGCCCGCGGCCGCCGCGTCGGACCTCGTCGAGTGGGGCCCGGACCGCTCCGCCGAGGCGCAGCTCGCGGACGTGCTACGCCGGGAGACCACGGCTGACGCGTTCGTGCGCCTCGTGGCGGAGGCGCCGCAGCTCGTCGACGACCACCCGATCAACGAGTACTTCCTCCTGCGCCGGACCTTCCGTCCCGACTTCCACGTCCACGACGAGGACTTCCGCCGCGAGGACCCGCCGGCGCTCCGGGCCGCGCTGTCGTCGCGCGGCTGGGGGTCGACCGCCCAGGGGCTGACGCTCGCGCCGGGCGGCTCCGGGGAGATGATCTATCGCTTCGACACCCGCCGCGGGGTGAAGGCGGCGCGGCTGTTGCTCTGGCTCCGCCCGCCGGCCGGGGTACGGACGTGGGTCGAGGTGGCGACCGACAAGGAATCGTGGATCACCGTGGGGCACGATGCGGAATACGGCGGCACGTCGATCGACGTCACCGGGATCGTGGCGAGGCAGCCGCAGTTCTTCGTGCGGCTCCGGGCGGTCTATCCGACGGGAGAGCGCCCGGCGCTCGTCGTGGAGCGCTTCAAGGTCGAGTACGCGGAGTAGGCGCGCGTCCTCAGCGGAGCGCGTCACGCAGCTCGCGGGTGAGCACCTCCACGGTCCCGCGCGTGCCGCCGGCGAGCTTGAGCTTCCACTCGCCCTCGGTCTCGAAGCGCCGGTCGCGCAGCCGCTCCGCCCACGGCTTGATGGCGTCCCGGATGGCGTGCAGGTCGAAGGCGTCGCGCCGCAGCTCCTTGGCGCGCGCCATGACGTCGGGCGACACCCGGATGAAGGCGCGGAGGGCGGAGCCGGTCTTGATCGAGTACTTGCGGCCGGCCCACGCCTGCGGGAACGTCACCGAGATGGCCTTGACGTAGTTCAGGAAGAAGCGCTTGGCGCCCTGCCGGAGCTCGCCGATCCGCGCGCTGCCCCCCACCTTCTCCACCGTCTCGAAGAGGTCGACCATCTCCTCGGCGAGCGGGGCCTGGCTGACACGGCCCCGGCCGGTGCCCAGCATCTTGATCTCGCCGTGCAGCGGCGAGGTGTCGTCGTCGTTGAGCGAGCGGATGACGTCGTGGGCCAGGGCCTGGTTGGGATCGGGATACAGCTTGCGCCCCGACAGGCTGATGATGTGCGACGGGTTGAGGCGCGTGTGCTTGGCGTTGATGGTGACGAACAGCTCCACGATCTGCCGCGCGTCGAGCGTGTCGAAGAGGACGGCGGGCACCTCGATGTTGACGCTCTCGCCGGCCTGGCTGAGCGCGTGCAGCGCGAGCAGCCGGTGCTGGCCGTCGAGCACCCGCAGCACCCCGTGCTCTTCCGGGATCTGCAGCAGGCCGAGGTCGTGATGGCCGGCGACCGGCGTGAAGGTGAAGCGCTTCTCGGAGGTGATGATCACCGCGCCCGGGATGGCGGGCAGGCTCCCCGCGTCCTTGCACTCGCGGTAGTAGGTGGCCAGCTCGTCGATCTTGCGGCGGATGACGGGGCGCTGGTACGCGGTCTCGCTCTCGCTGATCCTCCTCTCGAGCGAATCCCAGTTCACCCGGGACCGGGAGCCGCTCCGGGTCTTCGGCCGCTCCGCATCCGGCCCACCCGAGTAGCCGAGGACCTCGAACTTGACCAGCCGGTCGATGTCCTTGGCGCTCAACCCGGCCTGGTAGAACTCCACCCCGAACTGTTTGACGCGCCGCGCAGGGACAGTGATCATGGTGCCCGCACTGTACTTGATGGGACAAACCCCTGTCAAAAGGGGGGTTTTCTGCGTTCGACACCACCTGAAGTTCTCCGCGGTTCCCGTCCGTGACCGCCGGCGCTCTGCTGCTCGTGCTCGTCGCGGCCTGCCTGCACTCCGGGTGGAACGCGCTGACCAAGCGGGCGAGCGACGGCCTCGTCTTCCTCTGGTCATCGGTGGCGGTGGCCACGCTCGTGCTCGGCGTGCCGGCGGCGACGTGGCTGCGCGCCGGCGTGCCGGCCGCCGCCGTGCCGTTCCTCCTCGCCACCGTGGCGCTGCACGGCGCCTACTTCTACACGCTGGGGCGCTCCTACCGCTCCGGCGAGTTCTCCCTCGTCTACCCGGTCGCGCGGGGCCTCGGCGTCGGGCTCGTCCCGCTCCTCGCCCTCCCCCTGTTCGGCGAGCGGCTGTCGCCGCTCGGCACGCTGGGCGTCGGGCTCGTGGTCGCGGGCATCGTCGTGCTGCAGTGGCCGGTCCCGGGCGCGGCGCGCCGGCACCGGCTGTCGGCCGGCGTGGGCTGGGCGATCGCGACGGGGTTCACCATCGCGGGGTACTCGCTCACCGACAAGGCCGGCGTCGCGCGCTTGCACCCCGTGCCGTACGTCACGCTGCTCGGCGCCGGCTCGGCGCTCGTGCTGCTGCCCGCGGTGCTCCGCCGGCGCGTGGCGCTCGCCGCGGAGTGGAGGGGCAACTGGCGTCGCATCCTCGCCGCGGCCTCGATGAACCTGACCGCGTACCTCCTGGTGCTGTTCGCGTTCCGGCTCTCCAAGGTGGGCTACGTCGTCGCGGCCCGCGAGCTGTCGATCGTGATCTCGACCGCCATCGGCGCGGTGGGTTTTCGCGAAGGGCGCGTGGCCGCCCGCCTCGCGGCGGCGGCGGTCATCCTCGCCGGCGTCACCTGCGTCGCGCTCGCGCGCTAGTAGACGTCCGCGACGCGGTGTCGACGATCGAGCGGCGGTCGGCCGGCGGGTGCGCGCGGCAGGGGTCACCGGGACCACGCCGCACGCGCGCGCCGGCCCGTGGTGGCTGGGCTCCATCCGGGCCGAGGGCGTCCGTTGTCGGTTGGGGTACGGGTCCGGTTGACCCCTGCCGCACGCACCCGCCGGCCGACCGGGCGTTGCGAGTTCTCGCCACGACGTCACCGACGGCAGATTCGCGCGGCGGGGATGGCGGCGCGGGGCGGCGGGTTACTTCAGGGCGAAGGTGTCGATGGCGAGGGCGGCGATGTGGCGGCCGATGGCGAGGGAGGCGGTCGCGCCGGGCGAGGGGGCGTTGAGGACGTGGATCGCGTGGGCGTCTCTGACGATGTGGAAGTCGTCGACGAGGGCCCCGTCCGGCGCCACGGCCTGGGCGCGGATGCCCGCGCCGCCTCGCTGCACGTCCTCGCGCCGGAGCTCGGGCACCAGGCGCTGCAGGGCCCCGACGAACATCCCCTGGTTGAGCGAGCGCAGCATCTCGTAGGCGCCGGTGCGCCAGTACTTGCGCGCCATCGCCCGGAAGCCCGGGTAGCGGAGCGTCTCCGCGAGCTCGGCCAGACGCACGCGCCCGAAGGTGTAGCCCTCGCGCGCGAAGGCGAGCACGGCGTTCGGCCCCGCCTCCACGTCGCCGTGGACCGTCCGCGTGAAGTGGACGCCGAGGAACGGGAACTCGGGGTCCGGGACGGGATAGATGAGGCCCCGCACGAGATGGCGCCGCTCGGCGCGCAGGAAGTAGTACTCCCCGCGGAAGGGGATGATCTTGACGTCGGGCTCGGCGCCCGCCATGCGCGCGACGTGATCGGAGTAGAGGCCGGCGCAGTTCACGAGGTTGCGTGCGGTGACGACGCCGGCCGGCGTCTCCAGCGCGTAGGCGTCGCCGGGCGGCCGGATCGCGGTGACGCGGGACGACAGCCTGATGGCGACCCCGTGCGCCTCGAGATCGCGGGCCATGGCGGCCGCGACCTCCTTGTAGTCCACGATCGCCGTGTTCGGCGAGTGGATCCCGCCGATGGCCGAGGCGTGCGGCTCGAGCTCGCGCAGGCGGGCGACGTTGATCATCGCCAGGCCGGGCACGCCGTTGGCCATCCCGCGCTCGTAGAGGGTCTGCAGGCGCGGCAGCTCGTCGTCGCGCGTGGCCACGATGACCTTGCCGCAGCGCTCGACGGTGATCCCGTGCTCGGCGCAGAACTCGCTCATGAGCCGCGCGCCCTCCACGCACAGGCGCGCCTTGTAGGAGCCGGGCTTGTAATAGATGCCGGAGTGGATCACGCCGCTGTTGTGGCCGGTCTGGTGCGCGGCGAGATGGTCCTCCTTCTCGAGGAGGGCCACGCGCGCGCCGGGCGCCTTCTCGAGGAGCGCGCGGGCGGTGGCGAGGGCCACGATGCCGGCGCCGACGATCGCCACGTCGTAATGGTCGGGCACGGGGACGTAGTATAACGTGTCTGCCGCGCCACGCCGGCGCGGACTCCAGGGAGGTCGCCATGGCGGGGAAGTACTTCGAGGAGCTCGAGATCGGCCGCGCGTTCCGCCACCAGCCCGGGCGCACCGTCACCGAGGCGGACAACATCTGGTTCTCCTGCCTGACCATGAATCCCCAGCCGCTGCACGTGGACTTTCACGCGGCCGCGAAGGCGGAGTTCGGCAAGCCGCTGGTCAACAGCATCCTCACCCTCGGCATCGCCGTCGGCCTGTCCGTGGGCGAGACGACGCTCGGCACCACGGTGGGCAACCTCGGCTTCGAGAAGATCGAGTTCCCCCGGCCCGTGTTCCACGGCGACACGATCTACGCGGAGACCGAGGTCGTCGACCGGCGCGAGTCGAAATCCCGCCCGCAGTGGGGCATCGTGACCTTCGAGCACCGGGCGATGAACCAGCACGGCGAGGTCGTGATGCGCGCGCGGCGGCAGGCCATGATGCGGAAGCGGCCGTGACGGCGCCGCGCCCGCGGCGCTCGCTGCACTTCGTGCCCGGCGGCCAGGA
The DNA here is from genome assembly GCA_016200085.1 of Candidatus Rokuibacteriota bacterium. Taxonomy (GTDB): domain Bacteria; phylum Methylomirabilota; class Methylomirabilia; order Rokubacteriales; family CSP1-6; genus JACQFL01. The sequence continues at coordinate 88,957 of JACQFL010000036.1, forward strand.
GCGCATGATCGCCAAGGCGCTCACGCTGCCCGCGGACGGGCTCATCCTCGACCTGGAGGACGCGGTGCCCCCCGACCGCAAGGCGGCGACGCGGCCGATCGTGCTGGGATGGCTGCGGGGGCTCGACTTCGGCGGCCGCGAGCGCTGGGTGCGGATGAACCCGATCTGGGGGCCGCTCGGCCGCGCCGACGTCGAGCAGACCATCGCGGGACGGCCCCACGGCTACGTCGTGCCCAAGCCGCGGCACGCCGGCGACGTCCGCGAGCTGGCGCAGCTGCTCGACGCGCTCGAGGAACGGCACGGCATCCCACCCGGCGCGACCCGGCTCTGCCTCATCGCGACGGAGACCCCGGAAGGGCTGCTCAACATCCGCGAGATCGCGGCGGCGAGCCCGCGGATCGCCACGGTCTCGTGGGGCGTGGAGGACCTCGGCGCCGCGATGGCGCTCGGGCGCGTCCGCGACGCCGCGGGCCGCTACCTCGACATCCCCCGCTACGCCCGCGTGATGTGCGCCGTGGCGGCGTCCGCCGCCGGGGTGGAGGCGATGGATACGGTCTACACCGACATCGCCGATCTCGACGGCCTGCGGCGCGAGTGCGAGGAGGCGGTCGCCATGGGCTTGACGGGCAAGATCTCGATCCATCCCAACCAGGTCCCCGTGATCAACGCGGCGTTCACGCCGTCGCGCGAGAGCGTGGACGAGGCGCGCGAGCTCGTGGCCGCGTTCGAGGAGCACGCGCGGCGCGGCGCGTACGCGTTCACGTTCAAGGGCCAGATGGTCGACGCGCCGCACCTCGCCCGCGCGCGGCGGATCCTCGCGCGCGCGGGTCTTTCCTAGAGCGGTTGCGCGCGTGAACGACGGTGGGCGTCACGGCGGGTCCTGCCCGGGGGTGAGGCTCGGCTTCGTCCTCGCCCTTTGGTTCGATGGGCCATGGGCGGTCGAAGACAGTACGCCGGCATCCAAGAGGTTACCGGGGGCTGCGGGCGAAGCCGAACCTCGTCCCCGGTCACCCGCTGCCGTGAGGTCGTGCCTCGCCATTCGGCGCCCGCCGCTTCGCTCGGACTAGCCAGTGCGCGCGATGGTGCTTCATGGACCGGGGCCGATCGAGGGCGGACCGCTTCGGGTCGAGGACGTCGATCCCCCGGTGCCCGGCGTGGGCGAGATCCGGGTGCGCGTATCGGCGTGCGGGATCTGTCGGACCGATCTTCATGTCGTCGAGGGGGAGCTTCCGGCGCGGCGGGCGCCCCTCATTCCCGGGCATCAGGTGGTGGGACGGGTTGACGCGCTTGGCTCGGGCGCGAGCCGATTCGCCCTGGGGGAGCGGGTGGGGATCGCGTGGGTCAGGTGGACGTGCGGGGCGTGCGGGTTCTGTCGGACGGGGCGGGAGAACTTGTGCGAGCGGGCGGAGTTCACGGGGTGGACGGCGGATGGGGGGTACGCCGAGCAGGCCGTGGTCCCGGAGGCGTTCGCGTACGCCATTCCCGCGGCGTTCGGTGATGCCGGGGCGGCGCCGCTGCTGTGCGCCGGGATCATCGGCTACCGGGCGCTTCGCCTGGCGGCGGTGCCGTCCGGCGGCGGGCTCGCCCTCTATGGCTTCGGGTCGTCCGCCCATATCACGCTGCAGGTCGCGCGGGCGCGCGGCGTGGAGGTCTACGTGTGCACCCGCGAGCCGCGCCACCGCGCGCTGGCGCGCGCGCTCGGCGCGACGTGGGTGGGCGCCGCCGCGGAGCCGCTCCCGGTGGCGGTCGAAGGCGCGATCATCTTCGCCCCGGCGGGCGAGCTCGTGCCCGCGGCGCTCCGCAGTCTCGCGCCGGGGGGCACGCTCGCGCTGGCGGGCATCCACATGAGCGACGTCCCGTCGCTGGCCTACGCGGATCTGTACCGCGAGCGCGTGATCCGCAGCGTCGCCAACAACACGCGCGACGACGGCGAGGGACTGCTGCGGGAAGCCGCGCGCATCCCGCTCACCCCCGAGGTCACCACGTTTCCCCTCGCCGACGCCAATCGCGCGCTGGGGGAGCTCAAGCGCGGCGGCTTCGCGGGCGCGGGCGTGCTCTTGACCGACGCCGCTCGCGGCGTATGATCACCGCGCGGAGGACGACATGAGCGATGCGAAGGATCTCCTGGCGCGGGCCGCCGCGGTGTTCCCCGGATGCGTGCTCGGCAGTCACCGCAGCGGGCCGGGCCTGGAGTTCGTGGTCCGCGAGGGGCGCGGCGCCTATCTCTGGGACACCGCCGGCCGACGCTACATCGATTACCTGCTCGGCTCCGGTCCGATGGTCCTGGGCCACGCGCATCCCGCCGTCGTCGAGGCGGTGCAGAAGTACCTCGGCCGCGGGACGACGTACATGCTGCTGAACGAGCCGATCGTCGAGCTGGCGGAAGAGATCGTGCGCGCGGTGCCCTGCGCCGAGCAGGTGCGCTTCACCTCGAGCGGCTCCGAGGCGACGTTCTTCATGCTGCGCGCCGCGCGGGCGGCGCGGGGGCGCGAGAAGGTGATGAAGTTCGAGGGCGGCTTCCACGGCACGCACGACTACGCCGTCATGAGCGTGGCGCCGCGCTCGCCGAAGGCCTTTCCCGCCGCCATGCCCGACTCCTCGGGCATCCCTCACGCCATCGACGAGACGGTCCTCATCGCTCCCTACAACGACCTCGCAACCACGGAAGCCCTCATCGCCGCCCACCACCAGGAGCTCGCCGCGGTCATCGTCGAGCCCTACCAACGCGTGATCCCGCCGGCGCCGGGATTCCTGTCGGGGCTGCGCGCGGTGACGCGGCGCTACGGGGTGCTGCTCGCCTTCGACGAGATCGTGACGGGCTTCCGCCTCGCCTACGGGGGCGCCCAGGAGTACTACGGCGTGGTGCCCGATCTCGCCGCCCTCGGCAAGATCGTCGCGGGCGGCTTCCCGCTCGGTGCCGTGTGCGGCCCGGCCGCGATCATGCGGCACTTCGATCCCGCCCTCGAGGGCACGGGCGACTACGTGTGGCAGGCGGGCACGCTGAACGGCAACCCCATCGCGGCCGTGGCCGGCCTGGCGACGCTCGCCGAGCTGCGCAAGCCGGGCGCCTATCAGCGGCTGCACGCGCTCGGGTCGCGGCTGCGCGACGGCCTGGCCGCGGCGGCGCGCCGCCAGGGGCTGGCGGCCCGGGTGAGCGGCGAGCCGCCGGTGTTCGACATCATCTTCACCGATCGCGACGTCGTCGACTATCGCGCGACGCTCACCGCCGACCGCGCGCGCATCCGCGCGTTCAACGAGGAGTGCGTGCGCCGCGGGGTGGTGAAGGCGGTCAACAAGATCTACGTCTCGCTCGCGCACACGGACCGCGACGTGGAGGAGACCCTCGGCATCTTCGACGAGGCGCTGCGCGCCGCCGCCGCGCGCGGCTGACGCCCTGCGCCGTGCGGGGCTTGACCAGGGGCGACATCGGAGTAGACTTGGCCTGAGGCGGTCGGAAGGCGCCCCGACCCCTCGCGGCAGCACTCCGCTGCAGGAGGTGCGGTAGATGGAGAATGCTCCACCGGATCTGAGAGCCGCGCCGTCGGGAGCGTGCTAGCCGCTCCGGATCGGCGCCAAGACGGACGTAGATAAGGCTCCGACTCTTGCCGGGGCGTGCAGCGTGATGACGCTGCGACATGTGGCGGCGGGCGGGCGTGATGCTCCCCGCCGCCCGACTTTTTTCAGGCGCACAACCGCCCGTGTGCCGCGCGGTGATCGACGGTGATCACGGAGCTGTTCGGGATGGCGTCGGGGCTGGCCGAGGGGGTCGTGGCCGCCGCGGTGCCGCCTGCCTGCCGCCGGCCTCTCGATCGCCCGTCGTCGATCGCCGCTGACGGCGCCGACGTCGTCGTCGAGTCCCCCGTCTGGCGGCCGCGCGCCGGCGGCCGTCATCTCGTGCCCTCCCTGAGCGTGCTCGCGCCGGCGTCGCATCGCCTCCGTCTCGAGGTGTCCGTGCGTGACGGCACGGCGTGGTCCCCGTGGATCGCCACGGCCAGCTTCGGCGGCGGCGCCTTCGCGCCGATGGGCGATGCCTGTGCGGCGCTGCGCTGCGACGTCGACGTCTTCACCGCCGCGACCCCCGTGGAGGCGGTGCGTGTCCGCGTGCGGCTGTCCCGCGCCGAGGCGCCGGCGATCCTCGACGCACCGTGGCTCCTCGCCCTCTCCGCATGCGACCTCGAGGGTGGGGTGGTGGAGAGCGAGGCCGGTCCGCCCGCGAGACTGCCCGTCCCCGCGCTGAGCCAGATGACGGCCGCGCCGGAGATCGCCCGGCGAATCTGCTCGCCCACGAGCGTGGCCATGACGCTGGCGTACTGGGGGCCTCGCGTCGAGCCCGAGGCGCTGGCCGCGGAGATGAAGCACGAGGCGCTCGACATGTACGGGATCTGGCCGGCGGCCGTCGCCGCCGCCGGGCGCCGCGGAGTGCTCGGCTACCTGCTCCGCTTCCCGGACTGGGCCGCGGCGGCCTGGTGCCTGGAGCGTGGCGTGCCGGTCATCGCGTCGATCGCCTACACGGCGGGGGAGCTGGCCGGCGCCCCGGTGGAGGAGACGACCGGCCACCTCGTGGTCCTCACGGGCTGCGAGGGCCGCGACGTGCTCGTCAACGATCCCGCGGCCGCCACGGCGGCCGACGTCCCGCGGCGCTACCGTCGCGACGAGTTCGTGCGCGTCTGGCTGGAGCGCACCGGCGTCGGCTACGTCCTGTTCAGCCCGACCGGCACTCCGGCTGCCCCATCCTGACCGTCGCTCGAGCGCCGGGGAGGATGGCGGCCAGGCCCGCGGCCGCTCCGGGCCGGCGGACCAGACGGGATGGCCCCGGACGGTGTCCAGGGAAGGGTTTACAATGACCCTCCAATGAGACGCATCGTCTTCGTGCTCCTGGCGCTGCCGGCCCTCTCGGCCTGTGGGGCCGTCGCGGCCGAAAAGCAGTGGATGAAGATCGACCAGTCCTACACGACCCTGGACTACCGTCGCGACCTCAAGGCGTGCACCAGCGGGGGTGGCTGGTTCCGCGAGGGTACCCTCGACGAGGCGTGCATGAAGGCGCGTGGCTGGGTCGACGTGGCCGTCCAGGAGGTCAAGCCGCCGGAACCGACGCCGTACCGGTCGGGTGTGCCGAGCGCGCCCAAGGGACGGTAGCATCGCCACGTGAACCTGCGCCGGCTGCTCCACATCATCGTGCTCCTGGCCGGCGTCATCACCGCCGGCACCGCGGGCTACGTCGCCATCGAGGGCTGGCCCGTGTTCGACGCGCTGTACATGACGGTGACGACCGTGTCGTCCGTGAGCTACGGCGAGATCCACCCTCTCTCGACGACCGGGCGCGTGTTCACGCTCGGCCTGATCGTCGTCGGCCTCGGCACGGTGCTCTACGGGCTCAGCGCGATCACGGCGTTCTGGGTCGAGGGCGACCTGTCACACATGTGGGAGAGGCGAAAGATGGCGCGACGGATCGCGGACCTCCACGGCCACATCATCGTGTGCGGGGGCGGCGACACCGGCCGCCACATCCTCCGCGAGCTGCTGGAGACCCGCACGGCGTTCGTCTGCGTCGAGCGGGACCCGGGGCAAGAGCCCGCGCTCCAGAAGCTCGGCGAGGACGTGACCTACATCATCGGCGACGCCACCGACGCCGACGTGCTGCGCGCGGCGGGCATCGGGCGGGCCCGGGGCCTCATCAGCTCGATGCCCTCCGACAAGGACAACCTCTTCGCCATCCTCACCGCCCGCGAGCTCAACCCCGGCCTCCGCATCGTCTCGCGCGTGCTCGCCGACGACACCCGCAGTCGCCTGCTGCGCGCGGGCGCGGACGCCGTGGTCTTCAACAAGAACATCGGCGCGCTGCGGCTGGCCTCGGAGCTGCTTCGCCCGCACGTCGTCGGGGTGCTCGACGCGATGCTGCGCGAGACCACCGCGGTCCGGGTGGAAGAGATCCTGGTGGGCGCCGGCGCGGCGGGTCTGGCGCTCGGGGGCCTCAAGCTGCAGGAGCGGACCGGCGTCGTGGTCTTCGCGTTCCGCGAGCGCGACACCGGGCGCTATGGCTTCAATCCCGCGCCGGACCGCGTGCTCCACGAGGGCGACGTGCTCATCGCCTGCGCCGATCCCGACCAGCTGACGGCCGCCCGCGCAGTGGCCCGGGACGGCTGACCGCGCGCGGCCCCCCAGGAGGGCCGCCGCTCCCCCGGCCTCTACCGTGCCGGCGTCGCGGTCCCGCGCTCGAATTCCATGAGGCGACCGTGCAGGGTCGCGGTGGCCGCCTGGTACCGTCGCAGCACTTCCGCGCGGCGGCCGTCGAAGCGGGTCCGCTCGAGCGCGACGCCGATCACCAGCCCCATCACCACCAGGTAGAGTCCGAGCAGGCCGGCGCCGAGCGCGATCCGCCACGCGCGCCGCGGCCGCGCCGTCCGCGTGGCGATCATCGCGGGCGCCCCTCCACTCGCGCCAGGGCGGCATCGTCCCGGCCCCGGTTGAATGCCGCCACGCGCGCGACCTCGTCGGGGCGCCGCGCGATCTGCCGCGCGATCTTGACGCACTGGAGGACCACGGAGCCGTCGCCGAGCCGGTCGAACGCCCGGCACGCCCGGAGCACGCCGTCGAGCGATCCGGCCTGCCGCGCCCGGAACATCGCGGTGAGGTACGTCTGACGAGCCTGTGGCTCCGCCGCGCGCGACGACTTCGATGCCGCACCCACCCGCAGCGTGGCGTCGCCGACCGCGAGCAGCCCCTCCCAGCCGCCGCTCTGCAGCGCGGCGCCGTACGCCGACGAGACGGCGCGCACGGCGGTCGTGATGTCTCCCGCCGCGATCGCCTCGTCGGCGGCGCGCACGTGCTCCACCCACGACAGGCGCGCCGGCGCCGCGATCGCCGCGGCTTCGGCCAGCGCGAGGAGCGCCAGCGCGATGGCGACGGCCAGGACGAGGGTGATCAGCCAGCCGTCGATGTGTCGGACCAAGGTCTGTTTCATTGGCTCAGCCCTCCCGCCCCGTGAGTAGGCAGGGGCGGTGCCAAATGTGCCGGCCAGCAAGATCAACGACTTGCGTGCGGCGCTCCATCCATCGGGCCTGGTGGTGGTGGTGGATCATCCGAGCGCTTCCGCGAGGCCGAGCACGAGCACCATGAGCCCGAGCATCGCGACGGCCGCGATGACGACGACGTCGCACCGGCTGACGATCTCCGTGTACAGCTTCATGGCTGCGATCCTCCTGCCCGACTCGTCAAGGCAGCGACGGTGCCAGACGACGATCGTCACGAAAACGATCACTTGAGGCTCGAGCGCTCTGGTGGATGCGCCTGGTGGTGGTGGATTCCTGAGCGGTGGCGGCAGTAAGATACGCGCGGATGAACCCCCTCGCGGAGCTGCTCGGGGAGAGTGCGGCGGTCGTCGCGATCCGCGAGCAGATCGAGAAACTGCTGCCCCGTTACGCCGGCGCCCGGCGCCCGCCCCCGCTCCTGATCGCCGGTGAGACCGGCACCGGCAAGGGCCTGCTCGCCCGCCTCGTGCACCGGGCCGGGCCCCGCGCCGATGGCCCGTTCGTCGACGTCAACTGCGCGGCGATCCCCGACACGCTGCTCGAGGCCGAGCTCTTCGGCTTCGAGCGCGGGGCCTTCACCGACGCGCGCCAGGCCAAGCCGGGGCTCTTCCAGACGGCCAACCGCGGCACCATCTTCCTCGACGAGATCGGCCTGCTCCCCGAGAGCTTGCAGACCAAGCTGCTCACCGTCCTCGAAGAGCGGGCGGTGCGCCGGCTCGGCAGCACGCGCACCGAGGCGGTGGACGTCGTCATCATCAGCGCGACCAACGAGGACCTGGTCGCGGCCACGCGCGAGCGCCGGTTCCGCGCCGACCTCTACCACCGGCTGGCCGTGATGACGCTCACCCTGCCGCCCCTCCGCCAGCGCGGGGGCGACGTCCTGCTCCTCGCCGAGAGCTTCCTCGGCCGGGTGGCGAGTGATTACGGTCTGGGCCCGCTCTCGTTCAGTGCCGACGCGCGCGCCGCGCTCGGGGCGTACCCGTGGCCGGGCAACGTCCGCGAGCTGGCCAACGTCATCGAGCGCGCGGGGATGCTCTCCGAGTCGGCGGTCGTCACCGCCGCAATGCTCGGTCTGGGGCCCGCCCGGGGCGCGGCCGCGGGCTCCGCGTCCGCGCGGGCGGTGGCCCCCGGGGCCCCGGCGCGACGGTTCGACGACGACGCGGGCGAGCGCGAGCGGCTCCTCGACGCGCTGGGCCAGACGAGCTGGAACGTCTCGCGCGCGGCCGCGCTGCTCAACATCTCGCGCAACACCATCCGCTATCGCATGGAGAAGCACGGCCTGCGGTCGGCGGTTGCCGAGCCGCAGCCCACCTACGCAGCGGCGCCGGCGGCCCCGAGCGTCACCGAGGAGGCGCGGCCGGCGTCCGCGGGCCCGGTGCGCTGGGAGCGCCGGCGGATCACGCTGCTCCGGGTGCGCCTGGCCGCGGCGGACCCCGTCACCCCGACCCCGGAGTCGAGTCGCCTCGTGGACATGTTCCTGGACAAGGTGCGCAGCTTCGGCGGCCGTGTCGATGATCTCGGGCCCAACGCCCTGCTCGGCGTGTTCGGGCTCGAACCCGTCGAGGACGCGCCCCGGCGCGCCGTCAACGCCGCGCTGGCGCTGCGCCGCGGCGCCGAGGGTCTGACCCTCGGCGGCGGCCCCGCGCGGGTGACCACGGTCGTGCACGTCGGAGAGGCGACCGTCGGCCGCTTCGGCGCGACCGTCGAGATCGAGCAGGAATCGAAGCGCGAGCTGCTCGGGCTCCTCGAGCGGGTCGTCCAGGGCGTGGGCAGCGACGGTATCTTCGTCACCGGGGGCGCGACACCCTTCCTCGGTCGTCGCTTCGACTTCGTGGCGGTGGCCGGCGAGCCCCTGCCGCTGTTCCGCCTCGCCGGTGCCGAGCGCTCCGGTCTCGGACCGGGCGGTGGTGGCCGCATGGCGCGCTTCGTCGGTCGGCAGCAGGAGCTCGAGCTCCTGCGCCGGAGCTTCGAATCGGCGGCGACGGGCCACGGCCAGGTGCTCGGCATCGCCGGCGAAGCCGGCATCGGCAAGTCGCGCCTGCTGTTCGAGAGCCGGCTCGGGCTCGGCGCCCAACCGATGACCCACGTCGAGGCGCACTGCCTGTCCTACGGCGTGGGAATCCCGTACCTGCCCGTGGTGGCGATCGTGAAAACGCTGTGCGAGGTGACCGACGCGGACACCCCCGACGCGGTCGCGCGCAAGGTGCGCGACCGCCTCCGGACGCCGGGCGGCGATCCCGGCCCGGGAGCCGCGAACATCCTGGAGCTGCTCGGCATCGGCGAGGGACCCGCCGCGGCGACTCCCGACGCCGTGCGCACGCGCATCTTCGAGGCGGTGACGCAGCTCTGTCTCAAGCAGGCCGAGCAGGGCACCCTCGTGCTCGTGATCGAGGACCTCCACTGGAGCGATCCCACGTCGGAGGAGTACTTCGCCTTCCTCGCCGATCGCGTGGGCGGCGCCCGGATCCTGCTCGTCTTCACGTATCGCTCGGGATACCGCGCGCCCTGGCTCGAGAAGTCCTATGCCACGCAGATCGCGCTTCGCCCGCTCGGGCCCCAGGAGAGCGCCGACGTCCTCAGCTCCATCGTGCCTCCGGGGCGCTTCTCGGGCCTGCTCGTCGACCTCGTGATCGCCAAGGCCGACGGCAACCCCTTCTTCCTCGAGGAGCTCTCACGCACGGTGCAGGAGCAGGGGAGCCTCGGCGCGGCGCCGACCGTGCCCGACACCGTCCAGGAGGTCCTCCTCGCGCGGCTCGACCGGCTGCCCGAGCGCGAGAAGTCGTTGCTGCAGGCCGCCGCCGTGATCGGCCGCCAGGTGCCGTTCGCGCTGCTCCGGGCCGTGGCGGGCCTGTCCGACGACGACCTGCGCGCCGCGCTCGACCGCCTGCGCGCCGCGGAGTTCCTGCGCGAGACGAGCGTGATGCCCGAGCGGGCGTACATCTTCCGCCACGGCCTCACCCACGAGACCGTGTACGACAGCCTTCCCGCGGCGGAGCGCGCCGTCCTGCACGCGCGGATCGCGGGCGCCCTCGAGGCACTGCACGCCGGCCGGCTCGGCGAGCACCTCGACCGGCTCGCCTATCACGCCGTCCGCGCCGGGACCTGGGAGAAGGCGCTCCTGTACTCGCGCGGCGCGGGCGCCCGCGCCTTCGCGCGATCGGCCAACCGCGAGGCGGTCGCGTTCTTCGAGCAGGCTCTGCAGGCGCTCGAGCAGCTGCCGCCCACGCGCGAGACGGCCGAGGCGGCCATCGATCTGCGCTTCGACGTGCGCGTCGCGCTCCAGCCGCTGGGCGAGTTCGGCCCCATGCTCGGCCATCTCCGCGAAGCGGAGCGCCGCGCGGAGGCCCTCGGGGACCAGCGCCGGCGGGGGCGGGTGATCGCGTACCTCACCGATTACTGGCGCCTGATGGGGGACAAGGCGCGCGCGGTGGAGTGCGGCGAGCGCGCGCTCGCCATCGCCGGAGCGCTCGACGATCCCACCCTGCGCGTGCGGACGATCACCTATCTGGGCCAGGTCTATCACGATGCGGGCGAGTACCGGCGCGCCGCCGGATTGTTCCGCGACAATCTGGGCACCGTCACCGGCGAGCGCGAGCGCGAGCTGTTCGGCTCGCCGCAGCCGCCGTCGGTCCACGTGCGGACCTGCCTGGCGTGGTGCCTGACCGAGCTCGGCGACTTCGCCGAGGGTCTGGCGGTCGCCGGCGAAGGCCTGCGCGTCGCCGAGTCCCTCGACCAGCCGCTCAGCCTCGCCACGGCGTACTCGGGGATCGGCTACCTCCACCTGAGACAGGGCAACCTCGCGCACGCGCTCCCGGCTCTGGAGCGCGGAGTGGCGCTGAGCCGCGCGTGGAACCTGCGCCTGTGGCTGTCCCGCCTGGAGGGGATGCTCGGCATGGCGTACACGCTCGCCGGCCGGGCGGGCGAGGCCGTGCCGTTGCTCCAGCACGCGGTCGCCCAGGGCGCCGCAATGCGCCTGGGCGCCTGGCAGGCGGTGCTCGTCGGCGCGCTCGGCGAGGCGCGCGGGCAGGGCGGCGAGCGGGCGGAGGGCCTGACCCTGGGGCGGCGGGCGCTGGCCCTCGCGCGCGAGCATCAGGAGCGCGGCCACGAGGCGTGGACGTTGCGCCTCCTCGCCGTGGTCGACGAGAGCGCGGCCGGGGAGCACGCCGCGCAGGCGCTGCGCCTCGCGCGCGAGCTCGGCATGCGTCCGCTCGTCGGGCTGTGCCACCTCCGGCTGGCCGAGCTCGCCCGGCGCGCCGGCAAGACGGCGGACCTCGAGGAGCACCTGGGCGGCGCTCGCCGGAGCTTCGCCGACCTCGGCATGAGCTTCTGGGCCGCGCGCGCGGCGGCCGTCGCGTCAGGCTGAGCGCGCGTCCGCCCGGCGCGCTTCCACGCTCACGAGGTCGACGCCGTGCTCGCGGGCCAGTCGGAGGATCTCCAGCCGCAGCGCTTCCGCGGCGTGCGGATCGAGCGGCAGGGCGAGCTCGATCCGCACGTCCTCGCGGTCGCTCAGGGGTGCCGCTCCTTGTAGCGTTGCACGACCGCGCCCTTGAACTGCCGGGCGACCCTGGCCACCGCCGCCCTGAATTCCTTGATGTCCTTCGCCTTCCGCTTGCCCTTGAGGGTGATGGTGATCTTGTAGACCTCTTTGGGGTGCCGGGGGATCAGTGGCATCGATGGCTCCTTTCATGGTTCAGCCTCGCGCGTCGATGATGCCCTCGAACAGCTCCTCGGCGGGGAAGACGCCCGGCAGCGTGTCGAGGTCGCGCAGACTGTAGCAGTCCTCGACGACGTCGTAGGGCTCCCCGATGTCCGGCGCCTCGCCGAGGGCCAGCCGGACGTAGGTGGTCGCGGTGTTGTGCTTGCCCGCGAGGTCCACGAGCGCGGTGCCGGAGGCGAAGCGCCCGGCGTTGATCTCGGTCACGCACGGCGTGCCGTCGGCCCGCGCCTTGAGATCGAGGTTGAAAGCGCCCGTCGCCGTGCGGTCGACGGCCGCCACCGACGCCCGGCACACCCGCGCGACCTCGGGCTCGTGCACGGTCTTCGAGAGTGCGGACACCGACGACATGCCGCTCGGGCTGTTGCCGGCGCCGAAGTACGAGAGCCGCTCGCACGTCTTCAGCAGCACGAGGCGGCCGGCGCGCCAGATCCCCTGGGCGAAGAAGTCGCGGCCGGGCAGGAGCTCCGAGAGCGTGAACGACGCCGGCCGGACCCCGCGCATGTCCCGCCAGTACTCGATCCACGCGCGGGCCTGCGCCGCGCTGGCCACGGGCAGGGCGCCGCGCGAGCCGTGGCCTGTGCGGATCCGGCACCACACCCCCGCGTGGCGGCCGAGCTTCGCGAACGTCGCGTCCAGCGTGGCGAGCGACGTCACCGGATAGGTCTCGGCGACGGGCACGCCGGCCCGCGCGAGGGCGCGGGCGAGCGCGAGCTTGTCCTGGCAGAGCACCACCGCGTCGTGGCGGGGGAGGAAGAGCCGGCCGCGCAGGCGACGCCTCCGCGCGGAGAGGAGGCGGACCTCGGCGTCGGTGGTGGGGATCACGCAGTCGACGCGCTCGCGCGCGGCGAGGCGCGCGAGGGCGCCCACGAAGCGCGGGTCGTCGACGTCGTGGACGAGGAAGTTGCGCTCCGCTTCCGACTTCTTGAGCGCGAAGCGGTCGTGGTGACAGCCGAGCAGGCGCAGCTCACGATCGCCCGCCCGCAGGCTGCGCAGCAGGCTGTTGCCCGCGCCGCCGCCGGCGCCGGTGACGAGGACGGAGGCGCGCACGCGGCTCAGCGGGGGACCTTGATCCCGCGGTTGCGAAAGGCCCAGCGCAGGAGGCCGCGGTGGCTGCCGTAGCGGTCGGCGGCGACGAGGGCGGCCACCGCCGAGGCGTACGACACCACCGTGCCGCCGAGGGCGTGCCAGGCGGCCGCGAGCAGCCGCGCGAACTCGTCGCGCGCGTCGAGCAGCGACTCGCGCGCGGCCGCGCCCGGCCGCCCGGGCAGCCGGCGCTCGATCTCGGCGAGCACCCGCCGTGGGCCTCGCGCCAGGGCCGCCCGGCGATCGGGCACCAGTCCCCGATCCATCAGCCGGCCGGCGTAGAGGCCGCAGAGCACGTCGTAGGCGGCGCCGGAGAAGGCCAGGGAGTAGGTGTGCTTGTCGCCCCGCCGGCGGGCGCGGCGCAGCCCCGACAGCCGGCGGCCGTTGAAGAGCACGCGCGCGGGACGGCCCGCGGGCAGGCTCCGCTCGGCCAGGCGGGACAGCGTGTTGTCGGAGAACAGGCGGCCCCGGGTGGCGGCGAAGATCCGGTTGACCTCGCCGTCGAAGTTGAGCGAGGCGACGGCGGCCACGAGGTCCGCGCACGCTTCCTCGTGGGCCCGGTGCTCGAGGGTCTTGCGCCGCTCGGGCAGGTTCCCGATCACGCCCTTGAGCAGGACGTGGCCCATCTCGTGCGCGATGGCGTCGAAGTTCTCGGCGAAGGGATCGGCGCGATCGGGCGGCTCGTGGCCCGCGTCGAAGCGCGGAAAGCCGTACTCGACGTAGCCGGGCCCCGACCAGGAGTTGTCGGACTCCACGTGCGGAATGACCTCGAGACAGACCGGTTCCCGCACGCCATAGACCCAGGAGAGACGGTGTCCGAAGTGGTGCTCCCAGATCGCGTGCACCGACTTCAGCACCGCGAAGACGTTCGCCGAGTCGACGCCGGCGGCGCTGGGCGCGAGGCGGTCGTAGTGGCCGTTCGCGTCGGGACGGGGCGCGCCCGCCGTCCGCCCCCGGTAAGGCGGGCGCGCCCGGAAGCGGACGGCGTCGGCGTCTTCGACGCGGTAGGTCTTCTTGCCGATCGCGTCCACGACGCGAAGCTCCGCATCCGCGGGGCCGCGCCTGATCCGTCGGGGGAGCGTGTCGACCCACACGACCTCGCGGGCGCCGCGCTGGACGTGCCGCTCCTGCAGCCAGATGACGAAGCGCGTTCCGCGTCGCGGAAGAACGTTCGCCGTCCTTGGCATGTCGTGGCGCTCCCTCGCCGCTGCGACCTGCGCCGGAATCTAGGCGTCGCGCTCGGGGTTGTCAAGGAGCACGGGGCGTCACCACCAGGAGCGCGAGGCGTCCTGGTACGCCGCTTGCCTTCTTGGTGGCGCGGCGCCGGCGGCCGGTGGAACGCCGGCCGGCGCCGGAGCGGGAGGACGGAATATCAGCACGTTAGTGACCGGGCCGCAACGGATCGATGGTGGTGGTGGTGGAGGCGCCGTGGCGGTGCTCGCCGATCGCCGTCGCGCGCGGAGCACCTCGCAAGCCCTCGACCTCCTGGTCGGCGAGAGCCGTGCCATCGTGGCGGTCAAGGAGAAGATCGCGCGGCTGTTCCCGCACCACGCCGTGCCGCGTCGTCCGCCGCCGGTGCTCATCACCGGCGAGACCGGAACCGGCAAGGGCCTGCTCGCGCGGGTGATCCACGCCGTGGGGGCGCGCGCCGAGGGGCCGTTCGTCGACGTCAACTGCGCCGCCATCCCCGAGACCCTCCTCGAGGCCGAGCTGTTCGGCTTCGAGCGCGGGGCGTTCACCGACGCGCGCCAGGGCAAGCCCGGGCTCTTCCAGGCCGCGCACCGTGGCGCCATCTTCCTCGACGAGATCGGCCTGCTGCCGGAAGCGCTGCAGTCCAAGCTGCTGACCGTGCTCGAGGAGCGCACGGTGCGCCGGCTCGGCGCGACGCGCAGCGAGCCCGTCGACGTGATGGTTCTGAGCGCGACCAACGAGGACCTCGCCGCCGCGGTGCGGGCGCGCCGCTTTCGCGCCGACCTCTACCATCGCCTGGCCGTCCTCGCCATCGAGCTGCCGGCGCTGCGCGAGCGCGACGGCGACGTCCTGCTCCTCGCCGACCGCTTTCTCGCCGGGGTGTGCGCCGACTACGGTCTGTCGCCGAAGTCGCTCGGTCCCGCCGCGCGCGCCGCGCTCGCGGTCCACGCCTGGCCCGGCAACGTGCGGGAGCTGGCCAACGTCATCGAGCGCGCGGCGCTGCTCGCCCAGGACGCCGTCATCGACGTCGCCGCGCTGGGGCTCGGCGCCCCGGGCGCGCCGGCCGCCGAGCCGCCACGCCCGGCCGGCGAGCGCACCCTGCGCGAGGCCGTCGGCGACGTCGAGCGCGAGCGGCTGCTCGCCGCGCTGGAGGACACGGGCTGGAACGTCTCGCGCGCGGCCGTGCGGCTCGGGCTGTCCCGCAACTCCATCCGGTACCGGCTGGACAAGTACGGCCTCGCCCGCGGCACGCCGCCGGGGGCACGGCCGCGTGCGGGCGCGGCCAGGCCGCCGGTGGCGCCGCGCGGGGTCGCCGACGAGCCCCGGGCGCCGCGCGTGCTGCGCTGGCAGCGGCGGCGGCTCGCGCTCCTGCGCGCGGTGGCGGCGGACTCGCCGGCCGCGCGCGGAGCGCTTCCCGTCGAGGTCCTCGTCGAGAAGGTGCAGAGCTTCGGCGGGCGCGTCCTCGAGCTCGGCCGCTCGGGGCTCATCGGCGTCTTCGGGCTCGACCCGATCGAGGAGGCGCCGCGGAGCGCGGCGCTGGCGGCGACGGCCATCGTCAAGGCCGCCGAGCACCACCACCGCGCCACCGGGGCGGGGACCGGGGTCCGCGTGGGCCTGCACGCCGACCAGCTCCTCGTCGGTCACCTCGACGGCGTGCCGTCGCTCGACAGCGAGTCGCGGCGGGCGGCCATCGAGATCCTCGAGCGCGTGGTGGCGGTGGCGCCCCCCGACGTCATCGCGCTGAGCTCGGGCGCGGCGGCCCTCGTCGAGCGGCGCTTCGACGTGGTGCCCCTGGCGTCAGGCGAGAACGGCGTCGGCCCGGTCTACCGCCTCGCGGGCCGCGAGCGGGCCGGCCTCGACGTCGAGGGGC
This sequence comes from Candidatus Rokuibacteriota bacterium, assembly GCA_016200085.1. Lineage (GTDB taxonomy): Bacteria > Methylomirabilota > Methylomirabilia > Rokubacteriales > CSP1-6 > JACQFL01. The sequence goes on from JACQFL010000036.1 coordinate 104,846, forward strand.
GGATGACACCGTTCGCGGGACGGCGGCACGAGGCGGCGCTCCTCGACGCCGTCCTGGCCACGGCGACGACGGGCCGCGGGCAGATCGTGGGGATCGTCGGCGAGGCCGGCATCGGCAAGTCGCGCCTCCTCCACGAGTTCCGGCAGAGCCTCGCCGGCCGCGGCGTGACGTATCTCGCGGGCCAGTGCGTGTCCTATGGCGCGGCCACGCCGTACCTGCCGGCGCTGGAGATGCTGCGCGACGCCTGCCGGCTGACCGAGGCCGACACCCCCGAGTCGACCGCGGAGAAGCTGCGCTGGCACCTCACGGAGATCGGGATGGACGCTCCCGAGGCGGCGCCGTACCTGCTGCGCCTGCTCGGGGTGCGCGAGGGCACCGAGCGGCTCGCGCCGCTCACGCCCGAAGCGGTGACGACGCGGACGTTCGACGTGCTGAGGGAGATGGCGCTCGCGGGAAGCCGGCGCCGGCCGCTCGTGCTCGCCGTGGAGAACCTCCACTGGATCGACGCATCGACCGAAGCGTACTTCGGCGCCCTGGCCGACAGCCTCGCCGGCGCCCCCATCCTCCTGGTGTGCACGTTCCGTCCCGGCCGCCGCCCGGCGTGGATGGACCGCTCGTACGCCACCCAGGTCGCGCTCGCCCCGCTGTCACGCGAGGACAGTCTCGCCGTCGTGCGGTCCCTGCCCCAGGCGAGCGCGATCCCGCCGGCGCTCGCCGACGTGATCGTCGACAAGGCCGACGGCAACCCGTTCTTCCTGGAGGAGCTCGGTCGCGTGGTCGCGCAGCGTCCCGGGGCGGAGGAGTCGATCGAGATTCCCGGCACGCTCCAGGACGTGCTCCTGGCGCGCATGGATCGGCTGGCTCCCGAGACGCGCCGGCTGCTCCAGGTCAGCGCGGTGGTCGGGCGCGAGGGGCCCGTCCGCCTGCTCGAAGCGGTGTGGGACGGCGAGGGCGTGGCCGCGCCCCTCGGCGAGCTGAAGCGGCTCGAGTTCCTCGACGAGCGGCTCCGGGGCGAGGAGACGAGCTTCGTCTTCCGCCACGTGTTGACCCACGAGGTGGCGTACGAGAGCCTGCTGCCCGCCGAGCGCGCCCAGCTGCACGCGGCCGTGGGCCGGGTGCTCGAGGAGACGCACGCGGGACGGCTGGACGAGGCGTCGGGAACGCTCGCGCACCACTTCTCGCGCGCGGGCGACGCGGCCCGCGCGGTCGAGTACCTCCGCCGGTTCGCCGACGGCGCCGCGCGCAGCTACGCCCATGCCGAGGCGGTCACCTCCTTGCGCGCGGCACGGGCCCACGCCGAGCGCCTGCCGGCCGGCCGCGACGCCGTGCTCGCCGACCTCGTGCTGCGGGAGGGCCGCTCGCTGCATTTCCTGGGACGGTTCGCCGAGAACCGCGAGCTGCTGGCGCAGCACGCCGCGCTCGTGGCGCGGCTCGCCTCGCCCGCGGCGAACGGCCACTATCACCTCCTGGCCGGCCTGACGGCGAGCCACCTGGGCGACCCGGAAGCCGCGGCGGAGAGCGCCTCGCTCGCGATCGCGGCCGCGGGCGCGTGCGGCGATACCCGGACCCTGGGACGCGCGCACGTCCTCGTCGGCGTGGGCACGCTGTGGTCGGGACGGCTGCGCGAGGGCCTCGAGCACTGCCGCGCAGCGACGGCGGTCCTGGACGCGGCCCAGGACCCGAGCTGGCTCGGCCAGGCGCACTACGTGACCGGCCTCTTGCATTTCATGCGCGGCGAGTTCCCGGAGGCCCTGGCCGCCGAGGCGGAGGCCGACGCCATCGGCGCCGCCGCGGGCGACCGCCGCCTCCGCACCCACGCCGCCTGGACGACGGGCCTCGTGGAGGTCTACGGCGGGCGCCCGGCCGAGGGGATTGCGTGCTGTCAGCGTGCCGTCGAGGCCGCGCCGGACTCCTTCAGCGCCGCCGCCGCGGAGAGCTTCCTCGGCTGCGCCCTCAAGGAGGCCGGGCGCTTCGACGAGGCGATCGAGCGGCTCGAGGCGGCGGCCCGTCGCCTGGAGCGGTTCCGCTTCCGCCAGCAGCAAGGACTGGCCACGGCCTGGCTCTCCGAAGCGCTGCTCGGCGCCGGCGACGCCGCCCGCGCGGCGAGCGCCGCCGCCCGTGCGGTGGAGATCACGGACGAGGCGCGCTACGCGGCAGGCGCCGCCGTCGCCCGCCGCGCCGTCGGCCGCGCCGCGCTGGCCCGCGGCGACGCCCCAACGGCGGTGACCGCGCTGCAGGACGCGCTCGCCCGCTTCCAGTCAATGGAGATGGCGTACGAAGCCGCTCGCACCGAACACGCCCTCACCGAGGCCCTCGTCGCGACGCTGAATCATTCGTGATTCGAGCGCCGGCTTCGCCGGCGCAATCCTGTTGTTTCCTGGGGGCGGCTCGGAGGGGGCCGTCGAGGCCCCCTTCGAAATTAACTCCGCCAGCGGAGGGTGACGGGCTCGGGGATCGGGTGCTTCATCGGCCCGCCGGTGCGGCGCGCCTCGAGGAGCGCGGCCTTGAGCTCGAAGTACCACTTCGCTGGTCGATCGGCGTCGTCGATCAGCGTCATGTGCGGGGCGTGGCGGAGACCGACGGCCTGCCGGACGATGACGTCGCGGTCCTGCCCGAGGAAGACCTTCGCGAAGGCGCGGAAGATCGAGACGAAGAACGGCACGGACCGGAACACGTTCCAGGCCGCGCAGAAGTCGATCCGGCTCTCGCCGGTCCTCACGGGCGTCACCACCGCGCGGCTCGAGAACCAGTACGCCCCGCAGCGGATCGTCTCGATGCGCGTGCTCGGCAGCGTGAACTCGATGGTGGTGACCACGGGCTGCCGATAGACTTTCAGGAGCTTGTACGGCGCGCTGTTCGCCGACGGCGCGTGACCCTGGATGCGGAAGCCCTCCTCGATCGGCTCGATGACCCGGGCCTTCTCGTGGATGCTGTCGCGCCGGCGCCAGAACCACGACGCGTGCACGAACGGCCCGTGGGCGGGATCGATCAGGCCGATGACCCCGTGATCGACGCCGCAGGGAATGTCCACGCTGAGGTGCGTGATCCGATAGCGCCGGCCGAACACCGGCAGCCGGGGGACGGGCGGCCGGGCCTCGTCGCCGGCCTCCGGCTCCGGCACGTGGACCCAGACGGACCCGTCGGCCTCCGCCGCCGGGAGCGCACGGGCGAAGAGGCGGTCGACCCTCAGGCGCGCGCCGGCGGCCAGCGACGGGATGGTGCGGCATTGCCCGCTGACCGGCTCGAAGCGCCAGCCGTGATAGCAGCACTCGACCTCGCGCCCGTCGAACGTCCCCGCGGACAGGGGCATGCCGCGATGCGGGCACGCGTCTTCGAGCGCCCACGGCTGCCCCTCGGTGGTGCGTCCGAGGACGAGCGGCAAGCCGAGCAGCGTGGTGGTGCGCACCGCGCGCCCGCGGATCGCCGCGCTCGGCAGCGCGGGGTACCAGAAGCCACGCAGCATCTCGTCGCCGTCAGGGTCAGGCCGGCTCACGCCTTGCCTTCGAGCGCCCGCCGGATCTGGTCGAGGTGGTTGTCGTCGTGCCAGGCCACCTGCGTCACGAAGTCGTCGATGGTCATGCGGCCGCGCACCGAGTGGATGCCCCCCCGCGCGAAGTCTCGGGGCCCGAGCGTCGCGAGGTCGTCGAGCGACTCGCGGCGGCGCCGGCGGAACGTCACCAGCGCCGCGGCCGTATCCTGTCTGAGGTACTGGCGATCTTCGGCCCAGCGGGCGACGATCGACGCGACCTGATCGGGCTGGGCGCCGAGGAACGTCGGCTCGTCGACGGCCATGATGAGCCGCACGCGCGCCATCACGAATTCCTCGTTGTCGCGCACGTGGCAGACGACTTCCTTGGCCGCCCAGGCCGCGGCCTCCGGCCGCCGCGACAGCGCGGCGTCGTCGTGACCGCGGATCGCGGCCTCGTAATCGTCGGGCGTCTGCGCCATGCGGGCCAGGCGCCGGGCGAGCGGCTGGCGGGCGACCTCCTCCAGCGAGGGCATCACGCCGTGCCGTCGAGCGCCCGCTTGAGCTGATCGAGGTGGTTGTCGTCGTGCCAGGCCATGAGCCCGACGAAGTCGTCGATGGTCATCCGGCCGCGCACGGGGTGGATGCCGCCGCGGCGGAGATCCCCGGGCGCGAGCTTCTTCAGATAATCGAGGGACTCCTGGCGTCGCGTGCGGAAGGCGGCCAGCGCCGCGGCGGCGTCGTTCCGCAGATACTGCCGCTCCTCGGCCCAGCGGTCGGGATGCGCGCCGAGGAACTTCGGGTCGTCCATGGCCATGATGCTCTCGAAGCGGACCATGAAGAACTCCTCGGTGTCGCGCAGGTGGCAGACGACCTCCTTGGCCGCCCAGTTCTTGGGGTCCGGCCGGCGGGAGAGCGCGGCCTCGCTCTGCCCCGCGAGGGCGGCGGCGAGATCGTCGGCGGTGCGCTCCATGCGGGCGAGGCGCTGGGCGAGCGGCTGGCGGGCAACGTCCTCCATCGTGGCCATCGTCGTGGTCCTTTCCGGGACGAGCTGGTGGAACAGGCTCGACTCGCGCTGGTAGAAGCCCTGGGTATGGTACGAGTCTTTCAGCCGCAGCAGCGTGTAGTCGACGTGGTGGCCGACTTCGTGGAGCAGCGTGCGCAGATAGGTCCGGAAGGCCACGACCCTCTTCTGCTTCGCCGTCCGCATCCAGAGCTGGATCTTCGGAGCCTGCCCACGCTCCGCCGTGTAGAGCCCGTGCAGCTCGCCCCAGCGGGCGTGGGGCCGCGCCGCCAGCACCTCCACCCGCACGCGCGGCAGGCCGAGCTTGTACACGATCCCCGCGATGAGCCGCTCCGTCGCGGCCTGGGTCCGCGCGCGCTCCTCGGAGCCGAGCGCCGTCCCGAGGGCGTCCACGAGGACATGGAGCTCGCCCGGGCGATCGAGCCGGACCTCGGTGACGCTGTCGCTCTGCCGGTAGATCACCTGCTGCGCGCGGCTCAGGCGCGCGTAATACGAGAAGGGCACTACCGGCCCGTCCACTTCGGCGGGCGTTTTTCCAGAAACGCGCGCGCGCCTTCCACGCGGTCCTCGGTGGTGCGAAGCAGGGTGGCGAGATCGTTCTCGAGCCGGATGCCGTCGGCGAGCGGCAGCCCGCGCCCCTTGACCACCGCCTCCTTGGCGTAGCGGAGCGCGACCGGCGCCTTGCCAGCGAGGGTCCGTGCGAAGGCCAGGGCCGTCGGGAGCACCTCGGCGGCGGGCACCACGCGCTCGACGAGGCCGATGGCGAGCGCCTCCGCCGCGGGCAGCCGCACGCCGCTGAGGATCATCTCGAGCGCCTTGCCCCGTCCGACGAGGCGCGGGAGCCGCTGGGTGCCGCCGCCGCCGGGAATGATGGCCAGGTCGATCTCGGTCAGGCCCAGCCGGGCGTCGTCGCCCGCGAACCGGATGTCGCAGGCCAGGGCCAGCTCGAGCCCGCCGCCGAAGGCGTAGCCGCGGATGGCCGCGATGATGGGCTGCGGGCAGCGGTCCATCACCTGGCGGAAGTCGAGGCGCTTGCGGTGCTCGCGGAAGCCGACCGCGCCCGTCGGGGCGACGAACTCGCGGATGTCGGCGCCGGCCGAGAACGCGCGCTCGCCGGCGCCGGTGACGACCACGACGCGGACGTCGTCGTCGGTGACCAGCGCGGTGAAGCACGAGGTCAGCTCGCGGCGCATGACGTCGTTCATCGCGTTGTGGACGTCGGGGCGGTTCAGGGTGACGGTGGCCACGCCGTCGGTGACCTCGTAGCGGATCGCCTCCCAGCTCACGCCGCCGGCCCTCCGAGCACGCCGCGCTCGCGCAGCCCGGCGATGGCCGCCCGGTCGTACCCGAGCTCGCGCAGGATCTGCTCGCCGTGCTCGCCGAGCAATGGCGGCCGCCCGGGATCGGTGACGGGCGTGGCGGAGAAGCGCCAGGGCTGGCCCATCAGGCGCAGGTGGCCGAGCTCGGGATGCTCGTAGTCGTGCAGCATGTCCAGGTGCCGCACGGCGGGGTCTTCCATGAACTCCGCCAGCGGCTGCACCGGGCCCGCCGGGATGTCGTGGGCGGCGAGCACCTCCAGCCAGGCCTGACGCGGCCGGCTGCGGAACGCCTGCTCGAAGATCGGCAGCAGCGCCTCGCGGTTGTCGAGCCGCTTGAGCCACGACGCGAACCGCGGGTCGTCGGCGAGGTGCTCGAGCCCCAGCGCGCGGCAGAGCTTCACCCAGAACGACTGGTTGCCGCAGGCGAGGAAGAACCACAGCCCGTCCTGGCACTCGTAGAGCCGGTACGTCGGGTTGTCGCGGAACACCGAGGTCTTGCCCGGGTAGTCGACGATGCTGCCCGACTGCAGCGCCATCACGCCCTGGAGCAGGGACGTTTCCACGCGCTGGCCGAGCCCGGTGCGCTCGCGCGCGAAGAGGGCGGCGAGGACGGCCTGCGCCGCCAGCGCCGCGGTGAAGTAATCGGTGACCGCGACGCGGAGGTACTGCGGCGGCCCGCCGAAGCCCTGCAGGGTCATGACCCCGGCCATGGCCTGGAGCAGCGGGTCGAAGCCCGGCCGCTCGATGTAGGGGCCGGTGGAGCCGAAGGCGGTGACCGAGCAGTAGATGAGGCGCGGGTTCGCCGCGCGCAGCCGCTCGTAGCCGACGCCGAGGCGGTCGGCCACGCCCGGCCGCATGTTCTCCATGACGACGTCGCCCTGCGCGGCGAGGCGCTCGACCACCGCGCGGCCCTCGGCGGTCTTGAGGTCGAGGGCGATCGAGCGCTTGCCGCGGTTCCAGCCGTGGAAGCCGGGCAGCTCGCGGAACGAGTCGCCCGCGAGCGACTCGACCTTGACGATCGTCGCGCCCAGGTCGGCCAGCATCATGGCGGCGTAGGAGCCGGCGATGTAGCTGGTGAGGTCGACGATGCGGATGCCGTCGAGGGGGGTGATCGGGCGCGTGCTCGCCAGGGCCATCTCCGCGGTCAGGCCGTCACCCGGCGGGCGATCAGCTCGCGGTGCCAGTCCGCGTCGCCGTACATCACCTCGAGCGCCTTGGCCCGCTTGAAGTACAGGTGCAGGTCGTACTCCCAGGTGAAGCCGATGCCGCCGTGGACCTGGATGGCCTCGCCGCAGACCCGGCGCGCCGCGTCGCCCACGTAGGCCTTGGCAATGGAGGCCGCCATCTCGGCGTCCGCCGCCTCCGCGTCGAGCGCCCACGCCGCGTAGTACGTCGCGGCGTGGCTGTTCTCCACCTCGAGCAGCATCTCGGCGCACTTGTGACGGATGGCCTGGAAGGAGCCGATGGGCTGGCCGAACTGCTCGCGCACCTTCGCGTAGGCGACGGCCATGTCCAGGCACCGTCGCGCCGCGCCCAGCATCTCCGCGGCGGCGCCGACCGCGCCGATGCGCAGCAGGCCCTCGACGAGGGGCAGCGCCTGGCCGGGCGCGCCCAGCACCGCGTCGTCCGGGACGGTCACCCCGTCGAGCGTCACGTTCGTCCAGCGCATCGACAGGTCCATCCCGGTGACCGGCGACAGCGTGAGACCGGGCGTCGAGGGCTCGACGAGGAAGAGCGAGAGGCCCTCGGACGAGCGCGCGGGCACGGCCAGGACGTCGGCCACGTGGGCCCAGGGCACGAACGGCTTGGTGCCCGTCAGCGACCAGCCCGCCGCCGTCCGCTCGGCCTTCGTCGCGACCGCCGCTGGGGTCCAGTCCATCGCGCCGTCGAGCAGGGCGACGGTGCCGCGCGCGGCGCCGGCGGCGATGGCGGCCAGCCAGCGTCGCTTCTGGGCCTCGCTGCCGAGCTCGACGATCGCGGTGGCGGCGAGCACCGTCGAGAAGTACGGGCCGGGGTACGCGGCGCGGCCCATCTCCTCGAGGAGGAGGGCGGTCTCCACCATGCCGAGATCGGCGCCCCCGAAGGCTTCCGGCAGCGCGAGGCCGAGCCAGCCGAGCTGGGCCATGTCCTTCCACATCGCCTCGCTCTCGCCGCGCGGGTCGTCCCAGAGCGCGCGGGCCAGCGCGGGCTTGCAGCGCTCGTCGAGGAAGGCGCGCGCCGAATTGCGCAGCAGCTGCTGGTCCGAGGTGAATGAGAAGTCCACGCCGCCCTCCTCAGACCTTGGCGCGGTCGGCGCGGGCTTCCTTGGGCAGCCCGAGCACGCGCTCGCCGATCACGTTCTTCTGCACCTCGGAGGACCCCGCGTAGATCGTGCCCGCGCGCGACCAGAGGAACGCCTGGGCCCACGTGCCGGGCTCGCCCGACGAGGTCTCGACCTCCGAGAACTCGTCGGGGCCGGCCACGGTGACCTGGCCCCAGGGGCCGAGGATCTCCTGGGCGATCTCGTGGTAGCGCTTCTCGAACTCGCTGTAGGACAGCTTGGTGATCGACGAGGCGGCGCCCGGCGACTCGCCCTTGGTGAGCGCCGAGAGCACGCGCAGCGCGGCGTAGCGCTGGACCTCGAGCTCGGTCCAGATCCGCCCGATCTTCATGCGCACCACGGGATCCTCGACGAGGGGCCGCCCCTGCCGGCGCAGCTCCTTGGTGGCGCGCACGAGCTGGTAGAAGGCCGAGGCATACCGGGTGACGCGGGCCAGCGAGTTGCCGCCGCGCTCGTAGGAGAGCGTGGTCTGCGCGATCTCCCAGCCCTGGCCGAGCCGGCCGATGAGATCGGCCTTCTCGGCGCGCGCGCCGGTCATGAACACCTCGGAGAACTGCGAGGACCCCGTGATCTGCCGGAGCGGCCGCACCTCGACCCCGGGCTGCCGCATGCTCAGGAGGAAGCACGAGATGCCCTTGTGCTTGGCCACCTTCGAGTCGGTGCGGGCGAGCAGGAGACCCCAGTCGGCGATGACCCCGCCGCTGGTCCAGATCTTCTGGCCGTTGACGACGAAGTGGTCGCCCGCGTCCTCGGCCCGCGTCTTGAGGCTCGCCAGGTCGCTGCCGGCGTTCGGCTCGGAGTAGAGCTGGCACCAGAGCTCGTCGGCCATCAGGATCTTTCTGAGATAGCGCTGCTTCTGCGCCTCGGCGCCGTGCACGATGATGGTCGGGCCCACGATGCCGATCCCGAGGCCGTTGATGGTGGGCGGCGCGCCGGCGTGTGCCATCTCGTCGGCGACGATGGCCTGCTGCATCGGCGTCGCGCTCTGGCCGCCGTACTCCTTGGGCCAGCCCATGCCGACGTAGCCCGCGTCGTACATCCGGCGGTGCCAGGCCCGCCGCTCGTCGAGCGTCCGGGGCTCGTGCGCGGGCGTGTTGGCCGCGAACCAGCGGCGAGTCTGGTCGCGGAACGCGAGATCCTCGGGCGAGTAGTTCAGATCCATCGTGGCCTGGCCTCCATTTGACGTCGGGGGGGGACCGCCGCTCCCCCCCGACACCCCCCAACGGTCACCGTCTGCGGTGATTGACGACTCGTTTCGGACCGCGGTCAACCGCTGGCGGTCGAGCGCCGCTCCCCCCGACACCCCCCAACGGTCACACGCGGCGGCGAGACAGCACGCGCTCCGAACACGCGGGAGCGCCCGCTCGCCGCTCGCCCCGATGCTCTCCAACGGTCACCGCATGCGTGGTTGGCGACTCGTTTCGCGGTGCGGTCAACCGTCGGCAATGTATCAGCCCGACCCGGGGGCGGGCAACCGCGGCGGGCGACGTCAGCGCGGTGCGGGATCCGGCGGGGGCAGGCGGTAGATCGCGGTGTGCAGCACGTGGGCGACCGGGCGCCGGCCGGCGACGATCAGGAGGTCGAGCTCGACGAAGTTGCGGCCCTTCTTCTCGAAGAGCGAGCGGACACGCCCGCGCGTCGCCAGGGTGTCGCCGACGCGGGCGCCCCCGAGGTGGCGCACGACGCTGCCGACGTGGATCCAGGGCGCGACCTGCACGTTGCGGCTGAGCGCGCGGTTGCACTGCTCGAGCAGGAAGCCCGGGTGGGCCCAGGCCGCGGGCCCGCGATAGAGCGCGTGGTCGTCGCTCACGCGCGCCGTGTACTCCACCGCGCGCGCCTCGTCGTAGAGGTTCTCGGAGGTGCCGAGGACGTCCAGGCCCTCGAAGACGGCGCGGGTCGCCACCGGCCGCTCGGCGGGCAGCCGGGCCGCGCGATAGAGCGCCGGGTTGACCGGCGTGGGCGAGCCGGCCGGCACGGTGGCGGTGAGCGTCGCGCACTCGTCGCCGAGCGGCGTGGTGGCGGTCACCGTCGCCGTCACGCCGGTCGGCTCGCGGGCGGTGACGGCGCCGGCCAGCGTGACCTCGTCATCCTCGATCACGGGCTTGAGGAAGCGGACGGACGCGGTGCCGCGCGCGAGCCACGCGGCGCCGAACGCGTCGACGAGCGGGCGCGTGAGATAGGCGTAGACCGTGATGCCGGGGACGAGCCCGCCGCGAAACCCGTACGCGCGGGCGGTGGCGTCGTCGTGGATGACGTTCTCGCCCCCGCGCTCCCAGGTGTTGCGGGCCTTCAGGTGACGGTCGATGAGACGCTCGAGCATGACGCGAAGTCTACTATACTGTCCTCGACATGCGCGCCGCCCTGATCGTGCTCGTCGTGCTCGCGGTCATCGTGGTGGGGATCGTGGCCTGGGCGATCGGCGTCAACAACGAGCTCGTCCGCCTCGACCAGGACGTCAACGGCAAGTGGGCGCAGGTGCAGAACCAGTTCCAGCGCCGCGCCGACCTCGTGCCCAACCTCGTGGAGACGGTCAAGGGTTTCGCCACGCAGGAGCGCACCGTGCTCGAGGAGGTCACGCGGGCGCGCGCCAGCGCGAGCAGCATCCAGCTCACCCCCGAGGCGCTGAACGACCCCAAGGCCCTGGAGCGGTTCCAGACCGCGCAGTCCCAGCTCTCCGGCGCGCTCAGCCGGCTGCTCGTCACCGTCGAGCGGTACCCTGAGCTGAAGTCGAACCAGAACTTCCTGGCCCTGCAGTCGCAGCTCGAGGGCACCGAGAACCGGATCGCGGTCGAGCGCAAGCGCTTCAACGAGGCGGTGCAGGCCTACAACACCCGGCTCCGGCTGTTTCCCGCGAGCGTGATCGCCGGGATGTTCGGCTTCCGCCCCAAAGCGTTCTTCGAGGCGGCGCCCGACGCGGCGACCGTCCCGAAGGTCAAGTTCTAGCCTGCTCCTCACGGTCATCCTCGTCTGGGCCCTCGTGGTGCCGCCGGCGCCGACCGGCGCCGTCAACGACTACGCCGGTCTGCTGACGGCGGCCGAGCGCGCCCGGCTGGAGGCGGTGCTCCAGGAGCGCAACCGGGCCACGGGCGCGCAGGTGGCCATCGCCATCTTCCCGTCGCTCGAGGGCGAGAGCCTGGAAGACTTCTCCAACCGCCTGGCCCGGCAGTGGCGCGTCGGCCAGCAGGGCCTCGACAACGGGGTCGTCCTCACCGTGTTCGTGGCCGACCGCAAGGCGCGCCTCGAGGTCGGCTACGGCGCCGAGGGCAGCGTCACCGACGCCGTGACGAGCGACATCCTCCGCAACGTCCTGGCGCCCCGCTTCCGCGAAGGCCAGTACGCGCGCGGCCTGCAGGATGCCGTGGCGGCGGTCTTCCAGCACATCGAGGCCACGCCGCCCGACAAGCGCGCGCGGCCGCGCGCCTCCCGGGGCCCGAACGTCCCCGTGGTCGGGTTCTTCGTGCTCCTCGGCGTCATCGTGCTGATCCTCTTCCGCGACGCGCGCAGCAACGTGTCCACGGCGCGCCGCAACGTCTACACGGCCCGTGGGGGCGGCTGGTACACGCCCATCATCGTGCCCCCGGTCGGCGGCGGCTGGGGCGGCGGCGGCAGCTCGGGCGGGGACCCCGGGGGCGGCTTCTCGGGAGGCGGCGGCGACTTCGGCGGCGGCGGCGCGAGCGGGAGCTGGTGATGCACGGCCATCCGCGCTGGATCCGCCGCGTGTTCTCCGACGAGGACCTGCACGCCATCGCGGCAGCCATCGCGCGCGCCGAGCGCGGGACGGCCGCGGAGATCCGCGTCCACGTCGAGCGCCGGGCGCCGACGCGCGGCGATGCCCTCGCGCGCGCCCGCGCGGTGTTCGCCCACCTCCAGATGCACGACAGCGAGCACCGGAACGGCGTGCTCATCTACCTCGCGCTCGAGGATCGCCGGCTGGCCATCGTCGGCGACGCCGGGATCCACCAGCGGGTCGGCGACGAGTACTGGACCCGGATCAGGGACGTGATGGTCACGCACATGAAGAGCGAGCGTGCGCGGGACGCCGTGATCGAGGCGGTGGGCGACGTCGGCCGGGTGCTGGCCGACCACTTCCCGCGCGCGACCGGCGACGGCGGCGCGTCGGGCGACCACGTCAGCGTCGGGCGGTGATACGCTGGGTCCTGGAGGGAATGCCATGCGATCGTTCATCGCCCTCGGCGCCGCGGCGCTCGCCATCGCGCCCGTCCTCGCCAGCCCGTTTGCCCGTGCCCAGACGCCCGGGCCGGTACCCTCGACGGAGCTCAAGCAGGAGATGAAGCGCGCCCGAGCCGTGGCACCGCCGCCGCCGTCGCCCGAGATCGCGGCACGCGACGCCGACCGTGCCGCGACCGAGATGCGCAACGAGCAGGTCCTGAGGGACGTGGCTCGCTCGAGCCCGAACCGGCCCGACCTCGGCTACGACGTCAAGAGCGGCATCCAGAGCCAGAACCTGAACCGCGCGCTCGCGCGGTAGCGCGCGGCCCCCGGACGCGGCCGGGCGGGGCCGTGCTACAGTCGGGCCCGTCATGATCAGCCGCGACGACGTCTCCACGCCCGCGCTGCTGCTCGACCTCGACCGCTTCGAGAGGAACCTCGCCCGCATGGCGGCGCACGTCCGCGCCGCCGGCAAGCAGATCCGCCCGCACGCGAAGACCCATCGCTGTCCCGAGATCGCGCGGCGCCAGATCGCGGCCGGCGCGCTCGGCGTGGCGTGCGCGAAGCTGGGCGAGGCGGAGGTGATGGCCGGGGCGGGCGTGCGCGGGCTCCTGATCACCACCGAGGTGGTGCCGCCGGGCTCGGTGCGCCGCCTCATGACGCTGATCGCGGGGGCACCGGATACCATGGTGGTGGTCGACAACGCGGAGAACGTCCGCGCGCTCGCCGCCGCCGCCGCCGAGCACGGCGTCGTGGTCAACGCGCTGGTGGACGTGCACGTCGGCGCGCGCCGCACCGGGGTCGAGCCGGGCGCCGCCGCGCTGGCGCTGGCGCGGCTGGTCGCGGGCGCGCGCGCGCTCAGGCTGGGCGGGCTGCAGGGCTACGCGGGGCAGTGCGCCCACGTGATGGGCTGGAAGGAGCGCCGCGCCGCCTCGCTGGCGGCGATGACCCCGCTCATGGAGACGCGCGCGCTGCTCGAGCGCGAGGGGCTGCCCGTGGAGATCGTCGCTGGCGGCTCGACGGGCACGTACGACATCGACGTCGAGCTCGGCGGCCTCACCGAGCTGCAGGCGGGATCCTACTGCGTGATGGACGTCGACTACCGGCGGATCGGCGGGCGCGGCGGTGAGATGCTGACGGACTTCGAGATGGCGCTCACCGTGGTGGCCACGGTGGTCAGCGTGGCGCCCGACCGCGCGATGGTGGACGCCGGGCTCAAGGCGTTCTCCACCGACAAGCCGTTTCCCCCCGAGGCGGTCGAGCGCCCGGGGATCGAGTACGGCTTCGCGGGCGACGAGCACGGCCGGCTGACGCCGCGCGATCCCGACCGGGCGCCGCGGCTCGGCGAGCGCATCGAGTTCTTCCCGCCCCACTGCGACCCCACCTTCAACCTCTACGACCGCGTCCACGTCGTGCGCGGCTCCCGCGTCGAAGCCGTCTGGGACATCGCCGCCCGCGGCCGCTCCGACTGACGCGCGCGCGTGGCGTTCCGGCGTGGCCTGGCCCGGGGGGTGGGGGAGAAGCTCGGCAAGCCGTTGGGTACGGGGAGCATCGACGCGCGTGGGGCGCGGCGCGCGGACACGCGGTCACGAGATCACAGTCAGTCGGCTTGCGGAGCCTCTCCCCCACCCCCCGGGCCAGGCCACGCCGCCGCGCGCCCCGTGGACGGTCGGTCAGTTCCTGCGCGCAGCATTCTTTGTCGAACCGACACTAGGACGTCGGTTCTGGGGACGCGGGGCGGTAGGCGATGAGGTAGCGGTGCTCGCCGTCGAGGATCGTGGTGCCGTGCTGGTTCGTCAGGGTCACCCGGAGCGTCATGAGGCCGGCGGAGCGCTTGCGCTCGAGCGCCGTCACCTCGTGCTCGGGGCGCACGGTGTCGCCGATGAAGGCGGGGGCGAGGAAACGGGTGCGCTGCTCGACGAAGGCCACGATCGACTCCTCGATGACCGGTGCCAGCGTGGAAGCGCCGACGGCGGTCATGGACGTGAGCAGGAGGCCGTGGGCGAGGCGCTTGCCGAAGCGCGTGCGCTTGCTGTACTCGTCGTCGTAGTGGATGGGATGGGCGTCGCCGGTCATGCCCGCGAAGAAGAGGAAGTGGGCGTCGGTGAGGGTCTTCGACGGGCTCCGGAAGCGATCGCCGACCGTGAAGTCCTCGAAGAAGCGCTGGCCGCTCACCAGAGGCCCCAGAACACCGCCTTCACCTCGGAGGCATTCCGCGCCTGGAAGAGCCGCGGCCGCGCCAGGGCGGCGCCGGGCAAGCCCGTCGAGTACCACGCGAGGTGCTTCTTGAGCTGAACGAGGGCGATGCGCTCGGGCAGGTGGCCCTGGATGAGGTCGCAGTGCCGGCGGACGATCGCCGCGCGCGCCTCGCGCTCCGGCGCGTCGGTCGCGAAGATCCAGGGCCGGCCGAGGGCCGCGCGCCCGATCATCACCGCGGCGCAGCCGGTCGCTGTTCGCATGGCTGCCGCGTCAGCGTGACTACCGACATCGCCGTTGCCGATGACGGGAATCGCGACCGCGTCCACCACGCTCGCGATCACCTCCCACGGCGCGCGGCCCGTGTACTGCTGCGAGCGCGTGCGCGGGTGGACGGTGATCGCGCTCACGCCCTCGTCCTCGGCGAGTCGGGCGATGGCGACGGCGTTCAGCGTGCGCTCGTCCCAGCCACCGCGGATCTTGATGGTGAGGGGGACGCCGACCGCCTTGCGCATCGCGCGCAGCGCCCTGGCCGCCCCGAGCGGGTCGCGCATCAGCGCGGCGCCGTGGCCCTTGGCGACGATCTTTGGCACCGGGCACCCCATGTTGAGATCCACGCCGTCGGCGCCCTCGGCCTCGAGGATCCGCGCGGCCTCCGCGAGGACCTCCGGCTCGGAGCCGAGGAGCTGCATCGCGAGGGGGCGCTCCGCGGGCAGGTGCCGCAGCATGGCGCGCGTGCCCGCGTTGCCCTGCACGAGGGCGCGCGCGTCGACCTCCTCGCTGGTGAGGAGCCCGGCGCCGCACTCGCGGGCGACGAGGCGGAAGGGGAGATTGCTGACGCCGGCCATCGGCGCCAGCCGGAGGTCTAGCATGCCTCGATGTTACTCCACGAACGCGACGGCGCGGACGGGCGAGCCGTCGGCGCCCTCGATCCGGAGAGGCAGCGCGAGGAAGCGGCAGCGCGAGGCGCCGATGGCGTCGAGGTTCGTGAGGTACTCGATCACCGTGATCCCGGCGGGAAAGAAGAGGAAGTGCGTCGTGCACTCCTCGCGCGGCACCCGCGTGGCGGGCGAGAAGATGCCGGTGCGCACCGAGTAATCGGGCGGGTAGTCGTAGCCGACGGCCTTCACGCCGCGCGCGATGAGCCAGTGGCAGGCGCTCGGGCCCGTCCACGGGGCATCCCGCCAGAAGCGCTCGTCGGCCACGGGCACCTTCTTCGGCCAGTCCGTCCGGAGCAGCGCGATGTCACCGCGGCGAAGGTGGAGCGCGTGCTTCTCGAGCTCGTCGGCGGTGACCTCGGCGTTGGCGCCGAGGTGGCTGAGGTCCACCACGGCGGCCTCCCCGATCCACTGGTCGACCGGCATGTCGGTGATGGACCGGTCGCCGGGCAGGAAATGGCGGGGCGCGTCCACATGGGTGTAGGCATGGCAGCTGATCGTCATCACCGAGGATTCGAAGTTCCGGCCCTCGGCGTGCGACGAGCGGATGTCGCGGGTGGCCGGCCACCGGAAGTGCGGCCGGATGGGGAACGAGAGATCGACGATGCGCACGCGATCAGCCGCGATCGGCCACCAGCACGGCGACCGGGTAGCCGAAGCGGATCTCGCCTCCCTCGGGGCGGGCCCCCACCCCGAGGGCATCGTCGGCCACCGAGGCGGCGAAGAGCGTCCGGATCTTCTCGTCGTCGCCGGGGTTCGGGAACGACCGCTTGAGCAGGCCTTCGACCTCGCCCTCCAGGCGATAGGTCTTCACGCGCGGCTCGGGCAGGCCGGCGGCGTGGAAGAGCCCGCGCAGCTCCTCCTGCGCCATCGCCCGTACGTGGGAAGGGTCGCGCAGCACCTCCATCGCGTTGAACGCGTCCGCCTTGTCCGGCGCGGGCGCGCTGTCGACGACGACCACGCGCCCGCCCTGCGCGCAGACCCGCCGCATCTCGGTGAGCGCGGCCGCGGGATCGAGGAAGTGATGAAACGCGAAGCGCGACACGACGATCGTGAAGGCGCCCTCGGGATAGGGCAGCGGGATGGCCTCGCCCTGCTGCCAGGTCATGTTGGTGAGCCCCTGCTCGCGCTGCACCGTCCGGGCGCGCTCGAGCATGGCGGGCGTGAGGTCCAGGCCGGTCGTGTGCTTGACCACGCGCGCGAACGCGCAGGTGACGAGCCCCGGGCCACAGGCGACGTCGAGGACGGTGTCCTCGGGGCCCGCGTCGCTGGCCTCCACGACCAGGCGCAGGGCCTCCTCGTCGCGGATGCCGGGCGCCGTGGAGAAGGGCACGGCCTGGCGGGTGAACTGGTCGAGGATCGCGTCGCGATGGGTCGCCATGTCAGAGGGTCCTCTTGAAGAGCCGGCCGCCCTTCATGATGAGCTTGAGATTGTCGAGCGGCTGGAACACGCGCAGGTTCTTCAAGGGATTGCCCGCGACCACGATCAGGTCGGCGTACTTGCCCGGCTCCACGCTGCCGATCTTGTCGGACATCCGGAAGAGCTCGGCGTTGACCTTCGTGGCCGAGAGCAGCACCTCCATCGGCTTCATGACCTCGCCCTTGAGCTCGAACTCCACGGCGCGCTGGACCATCATGTCGCCGAGCAGGTCGGAGCCCGAGCCGATCTTGCAGCCGGCGCGGTAGGCGTACTCGAGGCCGCGCAGGCTCTGCTGGCGCGCCAGGTCGATCTTCTGGACCTGGTGATCGCCGATCCCGTAGCGCTTGCCCTCGCGATAGATGGCCTCGTACGTCACCATCGTCGGCACCAGGAACGCGTCCGCCTCCTTGATGGCCCGGGCGGCCGGCTCGCGGATCAGGTTGCCGTGCTCGATGGAGCGCACGCCGGCGGCGATGGCGTTGCGCACCGCGGTGTCGGAGTAGGCGTGAGAGAGCACGTACTTGCCGACGGCCTGGGCCTCCTCCACCGCCGCGCGCATCTCGGCGACGGTGAACTGGGTGGTGTCGAGCTCGTCGGACGGCGACATGGCGCCGCCCGAGGCCATGATCTTGATCTGGTCCACGTCGCGCCGCAGCTGCTCGCGCACGGCTCGGCGGACCTCGGCCTCGCCGTCGGCGATGGAGCCGATCATCCCCACGCAGCAGTCGAGGGGCGCGATCCACTCCGCCCGCCGGCGCTTGTCGCCGTGGCCGCCCGTCTGCGAGATGTAGTGGCCGGAGACGAGCAGGCGCGGTCCGGGGACGTGCCCTTCCTCGAGGACCATGCGGAAGCCGTAGTCGGCGCCGCCGGCGTCGCGCACGGTGGTGAAGCCCTGCATCAGGCACTCCTCGGCCCGCTGCATGGCGCGCGCGGCGATGTAGGACGGCGGGTAGAACCGGTGCTGGTCGGTGATGTTCTCGGTGACCGCGCAGATGTGCACGTGGGCGTCGGTGAGCCCGGGCATCAGGGTCGCGCCCTTGAGGTCGAGGGTGGTCACCGGCCCCGACAGGGCGCCGACCTTGCCGTGGGCGACGACCTCCTTGATCCGCTCGTCCTCGACCACGACGGCCGCGCCCTCCTTCGGCTCGGCGCCCGTGCCGTCGATGAGGAAGGCGTTGGTGAAGACGGTGATGCTCATCGGGCCACGACCCTGGCCTCGTACATCCAGACCTTCTCGTCCGCGCGCGGCGACCACTCGACCTGGCTGGCCACGCCGTAGAGATCGTGCTGCTGCCAGAGGAACACCCAGGGGGCCTCGTCGTGCACCATCTTCTGCAGCTCGGCGTAGGCCGCGGCGCGCGCCTTGGCGTCGACCAGGGTGGTGGCCCGCGCGAGCTTGTCCTCGAGGGCCTTGTTGTTGCCGTAGGACGAGTACGTCTGATCGCCGCGGAAGAGCGGGTCCATGGTGCCCTGACCGTAGAGCGCCGGCCCCCAGCCCAGGAAGAACAGGTCGCCGGTGTTGCGGTTCTTGATCTTGTCGAGGTGAGTCCCCCACTCGTTCACCACGACGTTGACCTTGATGCCCAGGCGCTGGAGCTGGGCCGCGATGGCCTGGGAGACGTCCTTGTCGAGCGGGTAGCGGCCGGACGGCGTGTCGAGGGTGAGGGCCAGCTTGGTCGGGTCGACGCCCGCCTCCTTGAAGAGAGCCTGGGCGCGCGCGGGGTCGTGCTTGTAGCACTCGACCGGCGCGAAGTCGACGTTCGTCGGCGCCATGGGCCCGCACATCCTGGTGGCGCGGCCCTTGAGGACCTGGGCGATGAGCTCGTCGACGTTGACGGCGTGGTTCATCGCCCGGCGCACGCGGACGTCCTGCATGGGCCCCGGCTTGAGGTTCACCAGCGCGAGATAGTTGATGCGCGACGAGACCGTCGAGCGCACCTTCGCCCGTCCGCTCTTGTCGATGGCCTCCACCGCCTGCGGCGGCACGTCCTTCATGATGTCGATCTCGCCGGAGAGCAGCGCCGCCATGCGGGCGCTGAACTCGGGGATGAAGCGGAACGTCACCCGGCTGGCGTCGGCGGGGCCCTGCCAGTAGTCGGGGTTGCGCTCCAGCACGAGGCGCTCGTCACGCTTCCACTCGACGAACTTGAACGGACCCGTCCCCACGGGATTCTGCTGGAGCTTCTCGACGCCGCCCGGCTCCCGCAGGGCCTTGGCGGGCAGGACGAGGAAGTTCGTGAGCGAGGCGTGGTCGAGGAGGCTCGGGTACGGCTTCTCCGTCACGAAGCGCACGGTGGCATCGTCGACGACCTGCACGGCGGTGACGGGCTTCCAGTAGGACGCGCTCCAGTAGTGGCTCTTCGTCGCCGGGTTGGCCATGTACTCGTACGTCGCCTTGACCGACTCCGCCGTGAACGGCTCGCCGTTGTGGAACTTGACGCCACGGCGCAGGGTGAACTCCCAGGTGGTGTCGTTGATCACCTTCCAGCCGGTGGCCAGCATCGGCTTGGGCTTGAGGGTCTTCGCGTCGCGGTCGAGCAGGCGATCGTACATGTGCTCGAGCATGTTGTTCGTCGTCCAGTCCACGATCGTCACGCCGATCAGGGTGCGCGGCTCGGCGCCGAGGCCGACCACGACCTCCTTGGTCCGCGCCCGGTCCTGCGCGGGGGCCGGGACGACGCCGGCGGCGATCAGGAGGATCAGCGCGAGGGACAATGATCGGCGCATGGCGGCTCCTTTGCTCGAAGCGGTCGATGACGGTGGAACGCGCGTCCCCGGAGGATACACGACCTCCCCGACCACCGGGAAGAGCGCCTCCGTCGCCAGCGCGCCCGTGAGCCGGGAACACCGCCCCGGCTTGGCCGGCGGAGCGTCCGGAACGCGGGTCGAAGGAACCGCGGACGCGGTGGGGGGCATTCGGGGGGAGCGGCGTTCGCTCCCCCCGATCTTCAATCAGACGCGCAGCTTGGGATCGAGGGAGTCGCGGAGCCAGTCGCCGAGCAGGTTCACGCCCAGCGCCGTGAGCGCGAGCGCGGCGCCCGGGAAGGCGGCGAGCCACCAGGCGACGTACAGGTAGTCGCGGCTCTCGGCGAGCATGTTGCCCCACGCCGGCGTGGGCGGCTGCACGCCGAAGCCCAGGAAGCTGATGGCGGCCTCGGCCACGATGAACTGCGAGAACTGCAGGCTGGCCACCACGATGATGGACGGCGCGACGTTGGGCAGGACGTGGCGGAACAGCAGGCGGGCGCGTCCCGCCCCGAGCGCCGCGGCCGCCTGGACGTAGTCGCGCTCCTTCACGGTGAGGACCTCGCCGCGCACCACGCGAGCATACACGACCCATCCGGCGGCCGAAAGGCTGAGGATGATGTTGCGCAGGCCGAGGCCGACGATGACGTTGATCGTCATCGCGAGCAGGATGAACGGGAACGACAGCTGCACGTCGGCGATGCGCATCAGCGCCGTCGACGGCCAGCCTTCCACGAAGCCGGCGACGAGGCCGAGGAGCCCGCCGGCCACCGCGGTGACCGCCACCGTGCAGGTCCCGATGAAGAGCGCCAGGCGCGCCCCGTAGATCACGCGCGCGAGCAGGTCGCGGCCGAGCTGGTCGGTGCCGAGCGGATGCGCGGCCGAGCCGGGCGGCTTCAGCATGGAGCCGAAGTCGCTCGTCACGGGATCCGCGGGCACGAGCCAGGGCGCGCCGAGAGCGGCCACGACGACGGCGAGCAGCACGCCCAGGCCGAGCCAGGCCTTGAACGTCACGCGCGGAGCCTGACCCGGGGGTCGAGCCAGCCGTAGAGGAGGTCGACGGCGAGGTTGATGAGCGTGTAGGTCGTGGAGATCACGAAGACGGCGGCGAGGACGACGGGAAAGTCGCGGTTGAGCAGCGCCTGTACGGTCAGCCGGCCGAGCCCGGGCCAGGCGAAGACCGTCTCGGTGATCACGGCGCCGCCCAGGAGCTGGCCGATCTCGAGCCCGGCCAGGGTCACGATGGGCACCGCGGAGTTGCGCAGCGTGTGCTTGGCGATCACGCGGGTCTCGGCGAGGCCCTTGGCGCGCGCGGTGAGGACGTAGTCCTCGCCGAGCGACTCCAGCACCGCCGAGCGCGTCAGGCGCGCCACGCGGGCGGCGAAGAAGGCGGCGAGCACGATGGAGGGCATGACGAGGTGCGCGAGCCCGCCGCGGCCGCCCGTGGGCAGCCAGCGGAGCTGCACCGAGAAGAGGTAGATCAGCATGAGGCCGAGCCAGAAGCCGGGCACGGCCTGGCCGAGGACCGTGGCCACCGTGGCGGCGTGATCGACGGCCGTGTTGCGGCGCACCGCGGAGATCACGCCGAGCGGCACGGCCACCACGAGCGTCAGGAGCACGGCGGTGGAGGCGAGGAGCAGGGTGGCGGGCAGCCGCTCGATCACGAGCCCGAGCGCGCTCTGCCGGTAGCGCAGCGACTGGCCGAAGTCGCCGCGCAGCGCCCCGCCCACGAATCGGCCGTACTGCACGAGGAGCGGATCGTTGAATCCCAGACGCTGGCGGAACTCGTTGACGTCCTTGGCCTGGATGTCCATCGGCATGAAGAAGAGCACGGGGTCGCCGCTGAGCCGCACCAGCCCGAAGACCGCCGTCAGGGAGAGCGCCACCACCAGCACGGTCTGCCCGAGACGGGAGAGCACGTAGGCGCGCACGGGCTACTGTTGTAGCACGCGGCGGATGCGCGCGGCGCGCGCGCGCCCGCTCCGCCCGCGCTTCGCGAGCGCTAGGCGTGGTCCTTCTGGGGCCGGGCGACGATGGGGACGACGGCGTACGAGGGGAACGTCACATCCTCGGCCGTCAGGCGATGACTTCCTCCAGCGTCCGGGCGTACCACGACGCGTCGGGGAACGTGATCGGGCGCACGGCGGGCAGCGTGACCCCGGCCCGTCGGTAGCGCTCGATGTAGTCGCGGCCCGCGGCGGCCGTGCCGACGGCGCCGATGGCGTCGACGAGGACGGCCGGCGTCTTCTTCGTCCGGTCGAACTCGCGGATCGCCTCGCCGAGGCCGGCGCCCTCCATCATCGCCCGGTAGAAGGGCAGCATGAGATAGCGCGTGAGCTCCCCCGCGAACGCCTCCCGCGCCGCGGGGACGTCGTCGGTCATCGCGAGGGGCGCGGGGCAGACGATCTCGAAGCCCGTGAGGCTCTTGCCCGCGCGTTCGCGCCCGCGCTCGAGCGCCGGCACGGCCACGTCGGCGACGTAGGACGGCGGCGTCAGCCACAGCACGGCGCCGTCCGCGATCTCGCCCGCCAGCTCGCACATCTTCGGCGAGAGCGCCGCGAGGTAGATCGGCGGGCCCGGCGGCGCGTCGGGCACGGCGTAGGGCCAGCGCGCGGTGTAGATCCGTCCCTCGAAGGCCTGGCCGCCGAAGACGGCGCGCACGGCCGCGACGTACTCGCGCATGGCCTCGAGCGGCCGCGCCAGGGAGAGCCCGAGCATGCCCTCCATCGCCGGCTTGTGGCTGACCCCGATGCCCAGGCGGAAGCGGCCGCCGGTGGTCTCGGCCAGCGTCAGCGCGGCCTGGGCCATCGCCGCGGGGTGCCGCGGATAGATGGGGACGACGCCGTTGCCGAGGCCGACCCGGCTCGTCGCCGCGCCGTAGGCCGCGAGGACGACGAAGGAGTCACGCCCCGCGCCGTGGGTCACCCAGACGCTCTCGTAGCCGAGCTCTTCGGCGCGGCGGGCCAGGCGGACGGCGGCGCCCAGGTCACGACCGGGATTGATGTAGGCGGCCACACGTGTCGTCATCACGACCTCCACCGGCGGCTATCGAGGAGCGCCGCGGGTTCCCCGCGGCGCTCCGAGCGTTGGGGGGTCTGGGGGGCGCCCGGAGGCCCCTCAGTCCATCAATCGCGGATCCAGGTCTCGGCCAGCGGGATCTCCCACGCGCGGCGCCGGGCGGCGGAGTCGGTGGGGGACACCCGCAACAGCTCCTCGACGTCGGTGCGGCGGTACAGCCGCTGGCGCTTGATGCCCTGGCGATAGCTGCGCAGGACACCACGGCTGACGTAGGCGTACAGCGTGGCCCGCTTGACGTTCAGCCGCCGGGCCGCCTCGCTCGCGCTCAGGAACTCCTCGCCCTCGACGGTGACCACGGCTCCCAGCTTAGCAGCCGGCCGGTCGCCTGTTCAAGCCTGGTAATGTGAAATCAATATAAATCATGTATCATGGTGAACCGTCGAACCCATACCACCAGGAGGGAGCCATGGCCACGGAGTGGAAGTCGGGACTGGAGGACGTGATCGCGGCGCGCTCGGCGATCACGGCGATCGACGGCGCGGCCGGGCGCCTGTACTACCGGGGCTACGAGATCGGCGAGCTGGCGGGCGCCGTCCCGTTCGAGGCGGTGACGCACCTGCTCTGGTTCGGCGAGCTGCCCGCCAGGAGCGACACGGCCTTCGCGGACCGCCTGGCGGCCGCCCGGGGCCTGCCGGCGCCCGTGCGCGAGCTGCTCGAGCGGCTGCCGCGCACGTGCCATCCCCTCGACGCCCTGCGCACGGCGCTGTCGCTGGCGGCGGCCTGGGATCCGGACACGCGCTCGAACGAGCCCGAGGCGAACCTCGCCAAGTGCGTCCGTCTCATGAGCCTCGTGCCCGAGACGGTGGCGGCCTGGCAGCGCCTCCGCACCGGCCAGGCGCCTGTGCAGGGCCAGGCCGGCGGCTCCCACGCGGCGCGTTTCCTCCAGCTCCTCACGGGCCGGGCGCCGACGGCCGAGGTGGCGCGCGTCATGGACGTCGTGCTCACCCTGCACGCCGATCACGAGCTCAACGCCTCCACCTTCGCCCTGCGGGTGGCCGTCGCCACCCTCGCCGATCTGCACGCCGCGACGGTCGCCGCCGTCTCGACCCTCAAGGGCCCTCGCCACGGCGGCGCCAACGAGGACGTCCTCGCGATGCTCCGCGAGATCGGCGATCCCGCGCGGGCAGAAGGGTTCGTGGCGTCGCGGCTCGACGCGCGGGAGGGAAAATCGAGGAGGGAGCGCGCCGATCCCCGCGCGCGGATCCCCGGCTTCGGCCATCGCGTCTACAGGGTCGACGACGCGCGCGCGAGGGTGCTGAAGTCCATGGCCAAGGAGATGGCGGACGCGACGGGCCGCGGGCGGCTCTTCGAGGTCGCCGAGCGGCTCTACGACGCCATGCGCGCGCGGACGAGCCTGCCGGTGAACGTGGACTTCTTCTCGGCCGTGGTCTACGACGCCCTCGACATCCCGCCGGACTTCTGCACGTCGATCTTCGCGGTGGGACGGGTGGCGGGCTGGTGCGGACACGCGCTCGAGCAGTTCGCCGACAACCGGCTCATCCGGCCCCGCGCCGACTACGTCGGACGGCCGCCGCGCCGGCTCGCCGGCTGAGCAACGCTATCGTGTCGTCGAGGGGCGCCGCGGCTGCGCCGCGGTGCCCCGAGCGTCGGGGGGATTTGGGGGGCGCCCGGAGCCCCCCAATGAGTCAAACCCGGACGCTGACCTCCATGGCGTCGTCGCCGAAGACGTGCTCGCGGGAGTCCCAGCCGCCGCCGGCCGCGCGGACGTACTCGAGGTAGGGGGCGACGGCCTTGCCGGCGATACCGGTGTTGTCGGCGACCACCACGGCGCCCGCCGTCAGCTTGGGCTCCAGCTGGCGAAGGTAGTCGAGGTAGTCCTCCTTGACCGCGTCGAGGAAGACGAAGTCGAAGCGGCCGGGGAGAAACGGGATGGCGCGGAGCGCGTCGCCGCCAACGACCTTCACCCGCTTGCCGAGGCCGGCCTCGGCGACGTTGGCCTCGACCAGGCTCGCGAGGAACGGGTTCACCTCGATACAGACGAGCCGGCCGCCCGCGGGCAGCGAGCCGGCGATGAGGATCGCCGAGTAGCCGAGCAGCGACCCGATCTCGACCGCTCGCCTCGGCCGGTGACGATCGATCAGGCGCCGGATGAGGCGGCCCTTGGCGCGCCCGACGACCGGGATGTGCCACGCGGCGACGGCTCGGTCCATCGTCGCCAGCATCCGCCTCGCGCCCTTCGTCATCAGCCCGGCCGCGGCAGGCGCGCCGCCACGCCGTCGGGAAGCGGGTAGCGGCGGTCCGATTTCCCTGCCTTGACGATCTGGCCCGGCAGCGGACGTCCCACGATCTCCTGCACGCGCCGCGAGGCGGCGAGCAGGGCCTCGAGGTCGATGCCGGTGGCCACGCCCATGGCGTGCAGGCAGTGGACGAGGTCCTCGGTGCACACGTTGCCCGAGGCGCCCGGCGCGAACGGGCAGCCGCCGAGCCCGCCGATGGAGGCGTCGACGTGCGTCACCCCGCACTCCATCGCGGCGAGGATGTTCGGGATCGCCATGGCCCGCGTGTCGTGGGTGTGCAGCGTCCACTCGATCCCCGGGAAGCGGGGCATCAGGTGCTCGAGGACGGAGGCCACCTGGCGCGGGTTCGCCATGCCCGTGGTGTCGGCGAGGCCGATCGCCGGCGCGCCGATGTCCACCAGCCGCGCCACCACCGACTCGAGCCGCGCCAGGGGCACCTCGCCCTCGAACGGACAGCCGAACGAGGTCGAGATCCCGCACGCGACCGCGACGCGCGCCCGCGCCGCCACCTGCATCACCGCGCGCAGCTTCTCGATGGACTCGGCGACGGTCATGTTGACGTTGGCGAGGTTGTGGCTCTCGCTCGCCGAGACGACCGTATGGATCTCGTCGACCCCGGCGTCCACCGCACGGACCGCGCCCTTGTCGTTCGGCACCAGGGCGGCGTACCGGGTGCCCGGCCGGCGGCGGATCTTCGCCATCACCTGCTCGGCATCACGCAGCTGGGGCACCGCCTTGGGGTGGACGAAGGACGTCGCCTCGATCCGGAGCAGGCCCGCCGCGCTCAGGAGGTCGATGGCCTCGATCTTCTGCTCCGTGGGAATGAACCCGGGCTCGATCTGGAAGCCGTCGCGAGGGCCGACCTCGCAGATCGTGACGCGTTCCGCCAGTTTCACGGGCCCTCCGCGTGATCGATCGACGTCGGGGGGAGCGGCGCCGCTCCCCCCGACGTCCCCCACCGGGATTCCGCGGCGTTCAGTACGATCTCGGCATCCCCAGGACGTGCTCGCCGACGTAGGCCATCACGAGGTTCTGGTTGATGGGCGCGGTCTTGTAGAGCCGGCATTCGCGGAACTTGCGCTCGATGTCGTACTCCTCGGCGTAGCCGTAGCCCCCGTGACAATCGATGCAGGCGTTCGCCGCCTCCCAGGCCGCCTCGGCCGCGAGGTACTTGGCCATGTTGGCCTCGGGGCCGCACGGCTGGCCCGCGTCGAAGAGGGCGGCCGCCTTGTTGCGCATGAGGGCGGCGGCCTCCACCGCCATGTACGCCTTGGCGATGGGGAACTGGACGCCCTGGTTGGCCCCGATCGGCCGGCCGAAGATCACGCGCGCGTTCGAGTACGCCACGGCCTTCTCGGTGAACCAGCGGCCGTCGCCGATGGACTCCGAGCCCACCAGGATGCGCTCGGCGTTCATGCCGTCGAGGATGTAGGCGAAGCCGCGGCCCTCCTCGCCGATCAGGCTCGCCGCCGGGATCTCCAGGTTGTCGAAGAAGATCGCGTTGGTGGAGTGATTCATCATCATGCGCAGCGGGCGGATGTCCAGGCCCTTGACGTGCCGGATGTCGACGAGGAAGACCGACAGCCCCTCCGTCTTCCGCTTCACCGTCTCCACCGGCGTGGTGCGGGCGAGCAGCAGCATCATGTCGGACTGCAGCGCGCGCGAGATGAACATCTTCTGGCCGTTGACCAGGTACCGGTCGCCCTGCCGGACCGCGGTGGTCTGGAGCTTCGTGGTGTCGGAGCCGGCGTTGGGCTCGGTGACGCCGAAGGCCTGCAGGCGCAGGTCCCCCGTGGCGATCTTCGGGAGGTAGGCGCGCTTCTGCGCCTCGCTGCCGTGGCGGAGCAGCGTGCCCATGATGTACATCTGGGCGTGGCAGGCCGCGGCGTTGCCGCCGAAGGCGTGGATGGTTTCCAGGATCAGCGCGCCCTCGGTGATGCCGAGCCCCGCGCCCCCGTAGGCCTCGGGGATGAGCGCGCCGAGATACCCGGCCTTGGTGAGCTCGCTGACGAAGGCCTCGGGATACTCGCGCTTGATGTCCAGGGCGCGCCAGTACTCGCCCGGGTAGCGCTTGCAGATGTCGGCGACGCCCTCGCGGAGAGCGCGCTGCTCGTCGGAGAGCGCGAGGGGGATGGACGCCATGGCTACTTCCCCTTGAACTGCGGCTTGCGCTTCTCGTTGAAGGCGCGCACGCCCTCGAGGCGGTCCTCGGTCTTCACGGTGACGTTGTAGGCCTCGACGGCGAGGATGAGCGCCGTCTCGAGGTCGGCGTCGAGGCCCTTCATGATCGCCCGCTTGGCCTGGCGCACCGCCACCGGCCCGTTCTCGGCGATCTGCGTCGCCGTGGCCAGCGCGCGGGCGCGCGCCTGGTTGATGCGCACCACCAGGTTGACGAGCCCGACCGCCTTGGCCTCCTCCGCCCGCATGCGGCGCCCGGTGAAGATCAGCTCCTTGGCCATGGGCGCGCCGATGATCCGCGGCAGCAGCTGGGAGCCGCCGATGCCCGGGAAGATCCCGAGCGTCGTCTCCGGCACGCCGAACTGGGCGCTCTCGCTCGCGATGATGAAGTCCGAGAGCAGGGCCAGCTCGCAGCCGCCGGCCAGCGCGAAGCCCTCCACCGCGGCGATGACCGGCACGGGGCAGTGCAGGATCGCGGCCGCCACCTGCTCGAAGATGCGGTGCTGGGCGAACCACGCCTCGTCCGACATCTCGTTGCGCTCCTTGAGGTCGCCGCCGGTGCAGAACGCGCGCTCGCCCGCGCCGGCCAGGATCACGCACCGCACGTCCGGATCGTCGTGGATGAGGCCGAAGCAGCGCAGGAGGTCCTCGCCCATCGCCGTGTTCATGGCGTTGAGCTGGTCCGGGCGGTTGAGGGTGACCGTGACGACGTAGCCGTCGGGGGACCGGGTGACGAGCAGGTGACGGTAGTCCTCGATCATCCGATCACCCCCTGGGCGCGCAGGCCGCGCACGTCGTCGAGTGTGTAGCCCAGCCACGTGAGGACGTCGGTGCTGTGCTCGGCGAGCGCCGGCGGCGCGCGTCGCACCTCGGGCCGCCGGCCGTTCCAGCGCACGGGCAGCCCCACGCTGCGATACTCGGGCAGGCGCGGATGCCGGCCGGCGACGACCATGCCGCTCGCGCGCGTCTGCGGCTCGTCGAGCACCGCGTCCAGCGTGAGGATCGGGGTGCTCGGCACGCCCGCTCCCCGCAGGCGCTCCACCAGCTCCCCGGCCTTGTGCCGGCGCGTGAGCGCCGACAGCGACTCCACGAGCGCGACGCGATGGCGCACGCGCGCCGGGTTGTCGGCGAAGCGCGGGTCCTGGGCCAGCGCGGGCGCGCCCAGCGCTTCCGCGAGCCGGGCGAACAGCGCGTCCGAGCCGGCCCCGATCATCACGTAGCCGTCGCTGGCGGGGAACGCCTGGTAGGGCGCGATCATCGCCGTGCCCGAGCCGGTCGGCTGCGGGACCTCGCCCGAGCCCCAGTAGCCCATCGCGTGATAGGACATCCACATCAGCGCGGTCTCGAAGAGCGCGGTGGTGACCTCGACGGGCCGGCCCGTCGCGTCGCGCTCGCGGAGGGCGCCCACCACGCCGAGCGCCGCCCACATGCCCGTTCCCATGTCGACCACCGAGGTGCCGAGCCGGGCCGGCTCCTGGCCCGGATGGCCGTTGACCGACATCAGGCCGGCATAGGCCTGCATGAGAGCGTCGTACCCGGGCTGCTCACGGAGCGGACCTTCGCTGCCGAATGCGGTCACCGAGCAGTACACGAGCCGCGGGTTGAGGCGCACGGCCTCCGCGAAGCCGAGGCCGAGCTCCTCGACCACGCCGGCGCGGAGGCTCTGGACGAAGACGTCGGCGCGCGCGATCAGCCGGCGGAGGACTTGCAAGCCGCCGTCCCGCTTGAGATCGAGGGCCAGGCTGCGCTTGTTGCGGTTCATCGACAGGAAGGTGGCGCTCTCGTCGCCCCACGACGGGGGCGCCCAGGCGCGGGCATCGTCGCCACGGCCCGGGCGCTCGACCTTGATGACGTCGGCGCCCATGTCGCCGAGGATCTGGGTGCAGAAGGGCCCGGCGACGTTCTGGGTGAGATCGGCGACGATCACGCCTTCGAGCGGCAGACCCACGCGCAGAGTCTACCATCCGCGCGGGCGAGAACGCGCCCGGTCGACGACGCCCGGAGGAGAGGCGCGTGAGCGCCTCTCCCCGTTGGGGGCGCGTCGCCGGATCGTCTTACGGGACCGAGGCGGTGGCGCCGTCGCCCGAGGCCGAGATCGTGAAGAAGCCGCCGGCGGCGGTGGCGAAGCCGTAGCCGCCCGCCGGGGTCCAGCCCGTCGGAACGGACGGGATGGCCGCGATGAAGGGACCGGCCGTCTGCCCCTGACCGTTGGAGGCGGTCGTGGTGAGCTGATCGAGCCCGGTCGCGGTGATGCCCGTGTGGGCCGAGTAGATCGTGATCGACGATGCCATCGACCGGACGTCCGCCTGGGCCTTGGCGATGCGCGCCCGGGCCTGGACGGCGTTGTAGAGCGGGATCGCGATGGCCGCGAGGATGCCGATGATGGCCACCACGATCATGAGCTCGACCAGCGTGAAGCCTCGCCCCCTGGTGAGCTCGTTTCTCGCCATCGACTCTGGCTCGTGCTCCATGGAAACCCCCCGAGTCTTCAGGTTCAGAACAAACGCAAGTAACGAATTACAGCAGGCATTGGACCACGGGCGCAAGAAAGGAATACGTAATAGTGAGAAGGACTTAGAGCCCGGTTCCCGGGCAATGCGCCCGAGGAAATGCCGCCTACCGGCGGCAGGGTGCCGCACCCGCAGGGCACCATATTTGGTGGTCGAGGCCGTCGGCCCGCCGGCCTGGGGGGCCTCCGGACGTCTGGTCAGCGGCCCGTGAGCTCGCGGCGGACGATCGCCGCGCCGGCCACCAGCCCGCGGATCTTCTGGTTGCACATGTAGCGGGGGCTCCAGCCGAAACCGCAGTCCGGGTTGACGGTGAGCTTGGGCGCCGGGCAGACCTCGAGCACCCGGCGGATGCGGCGGGCGACGTCCTCGCCGGTGTCGGGGTTGAAGCCCTTGACGTCGACCACCCCCGCCCCCAGCTCACGGCCGTCGCCGTACTTCTTCCAGAGGTCGAGCTCGGCCAGCTCGCGCCCGGCGAACTCCAGCACGAACTGGTCGGCCCGCGCCTTGAGGACCCCCGGGAAGTACGGCTCGTACGAGCGCAGGAAGCGCGAGCGGCCGAAGCGGTTGCCGAAGCAGATGTGGAAGCCAAGCCGCGCCTTCACGCCCTCGGTGGCCAGGTTGAAGAGCCGCGCCATCTCCTCGCCGCTCACGTTGCCACGCGCGGGCTCGTCGAGCTGGATCCAGTCGGCGCCGGCGGCCACGAGCGCCTTGAGCTCCGCGTTGATCACCTCGGCGAACCGCTCGGCGACGTCGACCACGCCCTTGTACGTGTGGCCGGGATGGATGCGCGAGCCGAAGGTGAGGGGGCCCGCGCACGTCGCCTTGCTCCGGCGGGTGGTGTGGGCCTGGAGGTACTCGAACTCCTTGACGATGCCGAGCCCGCCGGGTGGGGTCTCGATGCGGCCGACGGCCTCGTAGCGCGTCTGCTGGTCGTAGCCCCACGGCCCGGCCTTCCGGCGCACGGCCAGCGGCTGGATGCCCTTGATGATGGCGTAGTACGAGTCCACGTAGCCGTCCAGCCGTCGCACCTCGCCGTCGGTGATGACGTCGAGCCCCGCGCCCTCCATGTCGCGGATGGCGGCGTCGGCCGCGTCGTCGAACATCTCCTCGAGGTCCGCCGGGCCGAACTCGCCGGCCTCGAAGGCCTTGACGGCGGCGAACCACCAGCCGGGCTTGCCGTGGGAGCCGATGACCGCGGTGGGGATCAGGGGCAGGGCTTGCATCACACGCTTCCTCCGATGACGCGCTGCAGGCTCGCATCCCGCGAGGCCTCGCGCGGTGGGCCGGCGAAGACGATCTCGCCGCGCTCGATGACGTACAGCCGGCTCGCGTACTCCGGCACGTGGTGGATGTTGGACTCCGCCATGAGGATCGCGTGGCCGAGCCGCGTGATCTCGGCGATCCCGTCGCTCACGGCGGGGATGATCGCGGGGGATAGCCCCTCGAACGGCTCGTCGAGGAGCAGGAGCTCGGCGTCCAGGGCCAGCGCCCGGGCCACCGAGAGCATCTTGCGCTCGCCGCCGCTCAGCTCGGGGCCGCGGCGCGCCGCGTAGCGCCGGAGGGCCGGGAACACGCGGTAGGCGCTCTCGATCCGCTCGGCGGCGGGCCGGCCGCCCGGCCGCGTCCACGTCGCGATCTCGATGTTCTCGGCCACGGTGAGGTCGGCGAAGATCGCGCTGTCCTCCGGGGCGAAGCCGAGGCCGAGCGCCGCGATCTCGAAGGTGCGGCGGCCGTGGATGGCCTCGCCCTTGAACGTCACCCGCCCCGCGTGGGGCCGATGGTAGCCCATGATCGTGCGCAGCGTCGTGGTCTTGCCGGCGCCGTTGCGTCCGACCAGGCACACGACCTCGCGCGCGCCGACCTCGAGCGAGAGGGAGCGCAGGATGTGGCTGGCCTCGATGTAGACGTCGATGCGGCCACCGGCGCCACCGCGAGCGTCACCCCCGTCGAGATGCCGCCGATGACGGCCTCGACCTTGTCCTGCAGCACGAGCTTGCGGTAGCGCTCGACGGTATCCTTCGGGTTCGATTCCTCCTCGACCACGAGCTGGATCGGGCGGCCGAGGATGCCGCCGGCCTTGTTCACGCGCTCCGCCCACCACTCGGTGGCGCGCAGCCCGGCCGCGCCGACGGGCGCCGCGATGCCGGCGCGGATGGCGAGGATGCCGAGCTTCACGGGCGCGCCCGCCTGGGCGAACGCGGGCAGGGCGTCGAGGCGGGTGGCGGCGGCGACGGCACCCCCGGCCAGCTTCATGAAGTTCCGACGTGTGACGGTCATCGTGGTCTCCTCATGCCGGTGGCGCGTTCGATCCCGCCAGCGTGCCGGTCTCCACCAGGTACCGCTTCGCTTCCACCATCGCCTCGTCGAACGTCACGCACGGTGCGTAGCCCAGATGCTGGCGGATCTTTTCGCCGCTCCACCGCCCCCGCCACCGGTAGCCGGGTGGCACCGCCTCGGGCGAGGACGACGGCACGCCCTGGAGACCCAGCCAGCCGAGATAGCGGTCCGTGAGCTCGCGCCAGGTCGTCTGGCCGTCGATGACGTTGTAGGCCTGACCGACCGCTCGCTCGGAGCGCGCGGCGAGCACGACGGCCTGGGCGAGATTGTCCACGTGGACATAGGGCAGGCTGTAACGGCCATCGCCGTGGAGCGAAAACGTTCCCGCCGCCATCTGCTGCGGCCAGCGCACGGTCCAGTAGCAGGTGGGGTGCGCACCGAGGATCGCGGGCGGGCGCAGCACCGTGACCTCGAGGCCCCTCTCCGCGGCGGCCCACACGGCGCGCTCCGCCGCGGCCTTGCCCTCGGCGTACGCGTCGCTGTGCCCCACCAGCGGCGTGGATTCGTCGACGACGTCCCGGCCTTCGAGATCGTGGACGGAGATCGTCGAGATGTGGATGACTCGCCGGCAGCCGCCGGCGAGCGCGGCTTCGAGCACGAGCCGTGTGCCCGCGAGGTTCACCGCCATCGCCTCGTCGCGCGTCGCACTGCGAAGCACCGCCGCGCAGTGCACGATCAGGCTGGCACCCCGGACGGCCTCCGCGACCGCCGCGGCATCCCGGACGTCGCCCAGGCAGATGGTCACGGCATCGCCGAGGTCGATGGGTCGGCGCGCCATCGCGCGCACCTTCACGCCCTCCGCCGAGAGACGTCGGACCACCCTGCTGCCGACGAGCCCGGCGGCACCGGTGACGAGAGCGACCTCGCCCGGGAGATTCACGGGTCACGCGACGCCGAGGCGCTTGCGGGCCAGGCGGGTGCCCGCCACGAGGCGCTTCAGCTTCTCGGCCGCCACCCAGCGCGGCACGGGGAAGAATCCGCAGTCGGGGATCGCCGACAGCCGCTCGACCGGGATGTACTTCGCGCACCGCTCCAGCCGGTCGGCGACGTCCTCGGGGCTCTCCATGTAGAAGGACTTCACGTCGACCACGCCGCAGGCCACGTCGCGGTCGACGCCGATCTCCTTCCAGTGCTCGATCTCCGCCATCTCGCGGTTGGCGTACTCGAAGACGAACTGCTGGCACTTGGCGGCGAGCAGCGCGGGAAACATCCAGCGATAGGACCGCTTGCCGCGGGGGCGCGAGAGGAGATTGCCGAAGCAGATGTGGTAGGCGATCCGCGCGCGCACGCCCTCGACGCAGGCGTTGAACATCTTCACGTACTCGTCGATCTGCCCGGGCACGATCGCCGCGGAGGGCTCGTCGATCTGGATGTAGTCCGCGCCGGCCTCGACGAGCGCCTTCAGCTCGGCGTTGACCGCGGGGGCGAGATCCCAGCAGAGCGCGAGCCGATCGTTGTCGTAGGCGTCGCCCGGGCGCGTCTGCACGTGGATCGACAGCGTGACCGGCCCCGGCACCGTCGCCTTCACCGGCCGGTCGGTCTGGCTCTTGAGGTACGTGAACTCGTCGACGACGCCGAGGCCGTGGGGCACCTTGATGCGCGCCAGCGGGCGGTAGCGCGGCACGCTGTCGTAGGCGTAGAGCCCGGTCTTGCGCAGCGGCTCGATCTGCTCCAGGCCGTCCATGCGCCCGTAGAACGTCTGCACGAAGAAGAAGCGGCGCATCTCGCCGTCGCAGATGACGTCGACGCCGGCGCGCTCCTGGTCGCGGATGGCGAGCTGGGTGGCGTCGTCGAAGGTCTCGCGCGCGTCGGTCTGGCCGTACTCGCCGGCCTTGATCCGGTCGAGCGCCGTCCAGAACCAGCCAGGGAAGCCGTGGCTGCCCATGACGTGGGTCGGGATCGTCGGAAGGGTCGCCGCCATTGGCAGCGACGTTGTAGCGTCCTCCCCGCCGCCGTGTCAAGGTAGGCCATGCGCCTCGCCGCCCTCGCGGTCGCCGCGCTCTTGCTCGCGGGCTGCGGCGAGTCCGCCCGCCGCGACGGGCCCGTGACGGTCGTCTTCAAGCACGCGCGGATGTTCGGCGACGATCCGGTCCCCCGCCTCGTCGCCGCCTTCGAGGCGCGCCACCCGGGCATTCGCGTGAAGACGGAGGCCCTCGGCTCGGCGAGCGACGAGCAGCACCAGTTCTTCGTGATCAATCTCGAGGGCTCGCTCGGCCCCGGGCGCGGGCCCGGCTTCGACGTCATGATGCTCGACGTCATCTGGGTGCCGGAGTTCGCGCGGGCGGGCTGGCTTCTCGATCTCACCACGTCGCTCGCGCCCGGCGAGCTCGACGGCCACTTTCCCGCCGCCGCCGCGGCGGCCCGTTGGAGCGGCCGCGTGTGGGCGCTGCCCTGGAACTGGAACGTCGGCCTCCTCTACTACCGCGCCGACCTGCTGGAGCGCCACGGCCTGGCGCCGCCCGCGACCGACGTCGAGCTCACGCGCGCGGTGCGCCTCATCCAGGGCCGCGAGCGTGATCCGCGGCTCGAGGGCTTTCTCTGGCAGGGCAAGCAGTACGAGGGGCTCACCGTGAACGCGCTGGAGTCGTTGTGGGCGAGCGGCACCGATCTGCTCGGCCCCGACGGACGCGTGCTGCCGGATCCCGCCCGCGCCGAGGAGGCGCTCTACCGGTTGTACGACCTGATCCAGCGCGGGATCAGCCCGGACTGGGTGTCCGCCGCGGACGAGGAGCTCTCGCGCCGCGCGTTCGGCGACGGACGCGCGATCTTCCTGCGCAACTGGCCGTACGCGATGGATCTCTTCGAGGGGCCCGGCTCGCCCGTGCGCGGCCGGGTCGGCATCGCGCCGCTGCCGCGGCTTCGCGGCGACGTGGCCGCGCCCGGGGCGACGGGCGGCTCGTTGCTCGGGGTGAGCCGGGCGAGCCGGCATCCGGAGGCGGCCGTCGCGCTCGCGCGCTTCCTCGCGAGCGAGGAGGCCCAGCGCGTGCTCGCCGGCGGCTCGGTGCTGCCGACGCTGATGGCGCTCTATCACGATCCCGCGCTCCTCGCGAAGCGCCCGCACATGCCGGTGCTGCACGCGCTGTCCCTGGTGGCGCGGCCGCGACCGATCACGCCCGCGTACCTCATGCTCTCCACGAGCCTGCAGCCCGAGCTGTCCGCGGCCGTGGTCGGCGTGAAGTCGCCTGCGCGGGCCGTCGCCGACGCGCGCCGCGCCCTCGAGTACGCGCTGAGCGGGATCCGGTGACCGCGCGCGAGCGCGGGGAGCGTCGGGCGGCGCTGGGCTTCGTCGCCCCGGCCGTCCTCACCCTCGCGGCGCTGACCGCCGGTCCCGCGCTCTGGGTGTTCTGGCTCTCGCTCCGCCAGCGCCTGCCCGTGTTCGGCATCGACCGCTTCACCGGCCTCGCCCACTACGCGTTCCTCGCCACCGACCCGCGCTTCTGGAGCGCGACCCGCGTGACCGTGGTCTTCACGGTGGCGTCGGTGGCGCTCGAGCTCCTGCTCGGCCTCGGGATCGCGCTGGCCTTGCGCGGCCAGCGCGTCGGGCGGCGCAGCGCGCTGGCCCTCCTGCTGCTGGCCTGGGCACTGCCGGGCGTGGTGACCGCGCGGCTCTTCGAGTGGCTCTACCATCCCGCCGCCGGGCTCGTGAACGTGGTCCTCGGGCTGGGGCTCAACTGGCTCGGCGACCCATGCCTGGCGCTGCCCGCGCTCGTCCTCGCCGACGTCTGGCGCACGATGCCCTTCGTCGCGCTCTTCTGCTACGCGCGGCTGCTCACGATCCCGCCGGCCCTCTACGAGGCCGCCGCCGTGGACGGGGCCGAGCGCCTCGCCACCTTCCGCTTCGTCACCCTGCCGCTGCTGGCCCCGGTGCTGCTCGTGACGCTGCTCTTCCGTACCCTGGACGCGCTGCGCGCCTTCGAC
Source organism: Candidatus Rokuibacteriota bacterium (assembly GCA_016200085.1). Lineage (GTDB taxonomy): Bacteria > Methylomirabilota > Methylomirabilia > Rokubacteriales > CSP1-6 > JACQFL01. The sequence continues at coordinate 140,723 of JACQFL010000036.1, forward strand.
CTGATGTACGTCCTCACGGGCGGCGGGCCGGCCGGGATGACCGAGACCCTGACCGTCTACGCCTATCGCAGCCTGTTCCAGACGCTCCGCCTCGGCTTCGGCTCCGCCATCGGGGTCGTCGTCTTCACGCTCGTCATGCTCGTGGCCGCCGCGTACGTGATGGTGCTGCACCGCCAGGAGGCCGCGGCGTGAGGCGCCGCCCGCTGATCGTCGACCTGGCCGTGCTGGCCTGCCTCGTCCTCTACGCGGTGCCCTTCCTCTGGCAGCTCGTGACGTCCTTCAAGCCCGAGAGCGAGCTGCTCCACGTGCCGCCCCTGCTGCCCTCGCGGCTGACGCTCGCGCACTACGGCGTCGTGTTCACCCGGAGCGCGATGCCCCGGGCGCTCGGCAACAGCCTGGGCGTCGGCGCGCTGACCACGCTGCTGGCCTGCGCCCTCGGCGTGCCCGCCGCGTACGCGCTGGCCACCCTGCGCGTGCCTGCGGCCGGCGCGCTCATGCTCGGCATCGTGGCGAGCACCGCGTTCCCGCAGATCGCGACGGTAAGCCCGCTCTACCTGGTCATGCGCGCGCTCGGCCTGCGGGACACGTGGGCCGCGCTCGTGCTCGCGGATGCCTCGTTCGCGCTGCCCTTCGTCATCTGGCTGATGACGCGCTTCATGCGGGAGGTGCCGCGCGAGCTGAGCGAAGCCGCGGCGCTCGACGGCGCCGGCCGCTGGCGCACGCTCGCCGCGATCCACCTGCCGCTCACGGCGCCCGGGCTGGCCTCCGTCGCGCTGCTGGCGTTCCTCTTCGCCTGGAACGAGTTCCTCTTCGCGTTCACGTTCACGGCCACGGAGGCCAGCCGCACCGTGCCGGTCGCCCTCGCGCTCTTTCCCGGAGTCTTCGAAGTGCCCTGGGGCGACATCGCGGCGGCGTCGATCCTCGCCTCGGTGCCGCCGGTGCTCATCGTCATCGGGCTGCAGCGCTGGCTGGTGCGAGGCCTGCTCGCGGGAGCCCTCAACGAATGAGGCGACGAATCGCGCGAGTCTCAGGACCTCGCTCGGCCGACGGCCGCATGAAGACCGTCAACCCAGGCGACGAGGCGCGATGACGAGGCGGGGACATCGACGAAGCAGGCGTGCAGGTCCTCGAGCCCGGCCTGCTCGACGAGCTTCTTCTCGTTGAGCACCCAGAGTCGCCGGCGGCACGCCAGAGCGTGGGCCATCTCGATGACTGCCTTGGCGGCCTGGCCGACGGCGCCGACGATATCGCCGCGCCCGGCTCGCGTCCGTGCGTGGGTCAGGCTGAAGTCGCAGTGCAGCGGCCATCGGCGCGCACCCGCTTCCGAGAGTGCCTTTGGGTACTCCCCGACCGCAGGCAGGTGGCCCTGCACGGTCCGGTTCAGCGCGAGCTCGGCCATCAGGCTGTACGTCGGGGCGCCCGCGAGGTAGCCGAGGAGCGCATCGACCTCGTACGTCCCGAGCCGCGCCTGGCCCGACCAGTACAGAGCGACGTCGAGGTCGCGCAGCAGCACGTCCACCTTCGTTCCCTCGAGACTGAGCCATGCGCCGCCGTTCATGATCCGGCCCCATGAGCCGGGCGGGTGCACCTCCCCGTAGCGGGCAAGCGGCGCGAGGTCGATGCCGCCACGGTAGTAGACGCCGACGTCCCAGTCGCTGGTTTCGTCCGCCATCCCGGCTGCGCGGGAGCCGCCGATGGTCACGGCTTCGACACCGTCGATGCGACCCAGGCTCGCGCACAGCTCGGCGACAGGATCGGGCAGCTCGTTCATGGTGGTCGACGATACCACCGAGGAATGGCGCCTCCGCGGCGGCGTCTAGAAGAGGTGCTTCTGGACCTTGCCGACGGACGTGCGCGGGAACGTCTCGAGGAACTCCACGACCTCGGGGACCTTGAATGCCGACAGCCGGCTGCGGCACCACGCGATCAGCTCGTCGGCCTTGGTGCCCGTCGCCTCCGGCTTCAGGATCACGTAGGCCTTGATGGCCTGGTCGCGCACAGGGTCGGGGATGCCGACGACGGCGGCGTCGAACACGGCGGGGTGGGCCTTGAGCGTCTCCTCCACCTCCGACGCCGAGACGTTCTCGCCGGCCCGCTTGATCATGTCTTTCTTGCGGTCGACGAAGAAAAAGTAGCCCTCCTCGTCCATCCACGCCTGGTCGCCGCTCCAGAGCCAGCCGTCGCGGAGCGTCTGGGCGGTCGCCTCCGGGTTCTTGAAGTAGCCCTTCATCAGCGAGACGCCGGGCTCGCCGCGGACGATCAGCTCGCCGATTGCGCCGGGCGGGACCTCACGGCCGCTCTCGTCGACCACGCGGCACTCGTAGCCGAGCACGGGCATGCCCATGGCCATCGGCTTGCGCGGCAGATCGAGCGGCTGCATCAGCGGCAGCGACATCGTCTCCGTCATGCCCCAGATCTGCATCAGGGGGGCGCGGAAGCGCTCGTGCCACTCCGCGAACTGCCCGGGCGTGACGTTCTGCGCGTACGAGACGGCGCGGAGCGGCGTCGCGCCGTCGCGCTCGGTCCGCGGCTGGGCGAGGAGCATGCGGATCGGCGCAGCGAAGAGGGCGGCGAGGGTGGCCTTGTGGCGGATGGCCTGGTCGACGAAGCGCGAGGCGCTGAAGCGCTCCATCAGCGCGACGCGGCCGCCCGCCAGCAGCATGGGGAGGAAGGCGTGCAGCTGCGCGCCGGCGTGGAAGAGCGGCAGCACGATGAGGTGGCGGTCGTCAGGGCCGACGCGCATGGCCTTGGCCATGACCTCGCCGCCATAGAGGTAGTTGGCGTGCGTGAGCAGCACGCCCTTGGGCTTCGACGTTGTCCCCGACGTGTACTGCATCGAGACCTCGTCGGATGAGGTGACGCGCACGTCGGGCGCGACGTCGCTCATTCCGGCGAGCAGCGAGACGCGCGAGCGGCACTCGACGACGCCACCGAGCGCGGGGCAGTCGGAGGCCACCGCGTGGCAGGCCGCCGCGTAGCGCGGCTCGGTGACGGACAGCCGGGCCTCGGAGTGCTGCAGGATGTAGCGCATCTCGTCGGCGGTGGAGGTCGGGTTCGTCGGCACCATCACCGTGCCCGTGCGCGCGGCGGCCAGCCAGAAGATCAGGAACTCCGGGCAATTCCCGAGGTGGAGGTTGAACGCGGCGCCGTGACGGAGGCCGCGCGAGAGAAGGAAATTGGCGGCGCGGTTCACGTCGCGGTCGAGCTCCGCCCAGGTCCACGCGCGCCCGGCGCCCTGCTCGTCCTCGGCGACGAGGAAGCGGCGGCCACCGAAGCGCGCGACCTTGTCCGCGAGCGCGCTGCCGAGCGTGCGCGTGCCGACGATGTTCATGCCTCCCGCCTCACGCCCTCTGACTCATGCGCCGAGGTAGAGCCGCTTGACGACGTCCGTCTGCCGGAGCTCCGAGGCCTGGCCCTGGAGCGAGACGTGGCCGGATTCCAGCACGTAGGCGCGATCCGCCAGCTCCAGCGCCATCGCGGCGTTCTGCTCGACCAGGAGGATCGTGAGCCCGCGCGCCGCGAGGGCCTTGATCGTCCGCCCGATCTCGGCGACGACGATCGGCGCCAGGCCGAGCGACGGCTCGTCGAGGAGCAGGCAGCGCGGGCGGCCCATGAGCCCGCGCGCGATGGCGAGCATCTGCTGCTCGCCGCCCGAGAGCGAGCCGCCCTTCTGGCCACGGCGCTCGTGCAGGCGGGGGAACAGCTCGTACACGGTGGCGAGGTCGCGGTCGAGGTCGTGGCGGTCGGGGCGCTGGTAGGCGCCCATCAGGAGGTTGTCGAGCACGCTGAAGCGCGGAAAGATCTGGCGCCCTTCCGGCACCAGGATCAGGCCGCGCCGCACCCGCTCGAAGGCCGGCCGCCGCGTGACGTCCTCGCCCTCGTAACGGACGGCGCCGCCCGAGACGTCCTTGAGCCCGGCAATCACCCGCAGCGTCGTCGTCTTGCCGGCGGCGTTCGGCCCGATGACCGACACGATCTCGCCGGCGCCGACGGCGAGCGACACGCCGCGCAGCACGTGGACCTTCGCGTAGTGGCAGTCGACGGCGTCAAGCTGGAGCATGCGCTCGCCCGAGATAGGCCTCGATCACCGCGGGGTTCTCCAGCACGGCCTCCGGCGGGCCCTCGGCGATCTTCTCTCCGTGGTCCAGCGCGATCACTCGCCGCGCGATGCCCCGCAGGAAGCCGACCTTGTGGTCCACGATGCAGAGGGTCGCGCCCGCCGCGTGCACCTTGGTGAGCACCGCCACGAGGTTGTCGATCTCCTCGCGGCCCAGCCCCGAGGCCGGCTCGTCGAGCAGGAGGAGCCGGGGCCGGCACATGAGCGCCATCGCGAGCCCGAGCATCTTCTCCTCGCCGTAGGAGAGGTTGCCCGCGAGCTGCCGGGTGGCGCCCCCGAGGTTGCAGAGTGCGAGGGCCTCGGCGACCTGGCCCGCGAGCGTCCGCTCCGCGGCGCGCCCGAGGCCGACGAGCTCGCCGAGGCGTCGCGCGCCACGGCTCCGCTTGAGCGCCAGGTGGGTCGCAACCATCGCGTTGTCGAAGACCGTCAGCTCGGCGAACACCTGGGGGTTCTGGAAGGTCTTGACGATCCCCCGCGCGGCGATGACGTCGGGACGCAGGTGCTGGATCTCCTCGCCCTGCCACCGGACCGCGCCGGCCGTCGGCGCGAGCAGGCCCGCCATCATGCTGAGCAGCGTGGTCTTGCCCGAGCCGTTGGGGCCGATGATCCCCATGATCTCGCCCGGCTCGACCGTGAACGAGACGTCCGAGACGGCCGTGAGCCCCATGAAGCGCTTGGTCAGCCCGCGCACCTCAAGCAGCACGCCGCGCCCTCCACGCGTTGAAGGTCCCGACGATGCCGCGCGGCATGACGAGGATCGTGAAGATGAGGATGGCGCCGTACAGGATGGCCCGCGCCTCGGCACGGAGGTCGATCACGTGGGGCAGGCTCGTGAGCACGAGCGAGCCGACGATGGGCCCGATGAGCGTGCCCTGGCCGCCGAGCAGGACCATGGCGAGGACGTCCATCGACTGGTTGATCGAGAGGTAGCCCGGGTCGATGTAGGCGGTGTAGTAGCCGTAGAGCCCGCCCGCGAACGAGGCGAGCGCGTTGCCCACCGCGAACGAGGCGAGCTTGTAACGGAACACGTCGATGCCGAGGGTGCGCGCCAGGTCCTCGTTGAGCCGGATGGCGCCGAAGCAGCGCCCCATCCACGAGCTGAGGCAGCGGGCGCAGACGATCACCGTCAGGGTGAGGCTCACGAGGGTCAGGTAGTACCAGGCCACGGGGCCCTTGATCGCCACCACGCCCATCCCCGGCAGCCACACCGTGGGCCGGCCCGTCACCACGAGCCCGAGGGTGCCGTTGGTGACGCTGTTCCAGTTGAGCACGACGAGCCGGATGACCTCCGCGAAGGCCAGGGTGACGACGGCGAAGTAGAAGGTCTTGAGCCTGAACTTGAAGCAGATGCTGCCGACGATCATCGCGAGGACGACGGCGGTCAGCGCCGAGGGGATCGTGGCGAGCCAGAACGGCAGGCCGGCCTTCGAGGCCAGCAGGTACGTCATGTACGCCGAGACCCCGAAGACGGCGGGATGGAACATCGACAGCTGCCCGGTGAAGCCGAAGATCAGGTCGAGGGTGACCCCGAGCATGCCGTAGATGAACGTGAAGATGAGGATGGTGAGGAGGAAATCGCTGCGCACGAAGATCGGCAGCGCGTAGAGCGCGCTCCAGAGCACCAGCCGGAGAATCATTGTAGCGGGGGCCGCGGGGTCGGCGCGGACCGTGGGTGGCCTGCTGTGGGTGCGACCCGGCTGCGTACGTCTATGCTGGGGCTCATTCCGTTCCGAACAGGCCGGCGGGGCGGAAGAGGAGGATGGCGACGAGGATGGCGAGGCCGTAGGCGTCGCGGAAGGCGGTGGGCAGGAAGATGGAGCCCACGCCCTCGATGACGCCGAGGATCACGCCGCCCCACAGCGAGCCCATGAGGCTGCCGATGCCGCCGAGGATCGCGGCCTCCATCCCCTTGAGCACGTAGACGCCGCCCATCGCCGGCTCGAGCGAGTAGAGGCTCGCATACAGGGCGCCGCCGAGACCGGCCAGGCCGGTCGAGTAGAGCATCACGGCTGTCTCCAGCCGCGGCGTGTGCACGCCCATGAGCATCGCGGCCTCGGGGTTCTGGGCGTACGCGAACGCCGCCCGACCGAGCCAGGTGCGCGCGAGGCCCAGGTACGTCAGCACGATCACCGCGAGGATCACCGCGAAGACGACCAGCTTCATCTTCGGCAGGCCCACCTCGCCCAGGCGCAGGGCGCCGGGCAGGACGAAGTGCATCTCCAGCGGCGTCGCCGTCCAGAAGAGCAGCGCCGCGGACTCGAGGATGGAGATGAGCCCGATCGACACCAGCAGGCCGTTGACGAGGTTGTTGCGGGTGAAGCGGAAGAAGGCCTTGTTGGCGAGATAGCCGGCGGCGGCCGCGATGAGGCACGCGGGCACCACCGCCACCGGGTACGGCCAGCCGAAGCGCTCGGCGAGCGCGTACGTCGCATAGGCGCCGATCATCATGAACTCCCCGAGGGCAAAGTTCACGATGCCGGTGATCCCGAACGTCAGCGTGATGCCGAGCGCGATGATGCCGTACATGGCGCCGATGATGGCGCCGTTGAGCACCTGCCCGAGGACGAGCTGCGTCACCCGGCGGCTACTTCGGTGCCGCGTGGGGAGCCTGGAACTGGCCGGATGGCTTCTGGCACGGAGTCTCGCTGAGCACGGCGCGACGGCGGGATCGTCAGCCCCAGCGCCTTGGCAGTTTTGAGGTTGATGACCAGCTCGAACTTCGTCGGCTGCTCGATGGGCAGGTCGCCGGGCTTGGCACCCTTGAGAATCTTGTCCACGTAGGTTGCAGCACGTCGAAAGCCGTCAGGCATGGACGGCCCATACGCCATGAGACCGCCGGGATCCACGGGCTCGCTCGTTCCATACATCGTCGGCAGCCGGTGTTTCGCCGCCCGCTCGACGATCCGCGTCCGGTGAAGAAGGAGCATGCCGTCCGTGAAGACGAACGGAGCACCGGCGTGCTCCCTGGTCGCGGCTGTAAATGCCGGCTCGAAGTCATCTGGCCTGCGCGCGTTCCGAATTTGCAGCGACATCCCCAACGACCTCGCCACGGGCTTCAGCGCCTTCAGCACGCGCGCGTACCCGTCATTGGCTGGATTCCCGAGGATGGCCACGCGGGAGATCCTGGGGCCGATCTCCTTGAGCAAGGCGAGTCCCGCGTGCATCCTGGGCAATAGACCTGTGCGCCAGCTGCCGTAGTTGAGAATCAAGGACTCCTACAATGGTGGCGGGAACGCCATCGGTCTCATCGCGAGCGGCTAGCGCTGCAGCCGGAGTGCGGTCGAAGATGTCCGTGATGAGGTCGGAGGCGTGGCGCCTAGACAGTCCCCATCGGGCGGCCTCGTTGATGATCCGATCCGCAGTAACGCGGTCGGTTCGGTGAACGGCATCGATGTACATGGCGAGGCGATCGTCGCTGTACGCCAGAGTGGACAGCAGATCGTAGAGTGGAGCCATCCTGTGCGAGCCCGATCGGTCGTGGACGAGAGAGAAGTTCTTCGCGTGGGCGTCGCCGTTTCCGATGAGCACGTTCAGGGTTATTGCCCCCAGCAGGGTCTCCAACGCATCCGGCCCCGCGACCGCGTGGAGGATCGCGGCGATTTGTCGAAGGGACGGACCCCCATCCTCTTCGTACTTCTTCTCGGGAGGAATGGCGGTGGCCTGGCAAAAGTCCTCCTGGTGTATGCGTTCGACGGTTCCGTCGGGGTGCACGATTCGGTCGTAGCGCTCGACGATGAGTAGCCGCCGACCACCGATCATCGCCGTCTCGATGTTTGCGACCGACAGGCCGAGGTGCTTCGCCAGACGCATGCAGAAAGCTTCGTTCTCGACGGTGTTCGGATACTCGGCGATCTCGGGCTTCAGGATGTGTGTGGACGGTGTGCCCTGAACGGGTCGGCCCCACGATCCGGAACTCATGCGAGTGAGCAGCAGCTTTTCATGGACGCCGGCAAGCGATATGCGAACGCGACTACTGACGCCAAGCGGGGCGCTACGGAGATTGGCCACGAGTTCACCGATCTCGGCTTCGTCGAGAGATTCGGCGGTCACTGTCGTGGGGTGCGGAGGTGCGGGCGCGTCATCGGGCTGAATCACGAGGGCGCCTGCGCAGTCGCGCCCAAGGTCTCGAATGAGGCCATAAGTGTCACTGGCGCGGAGGTCGAGCTCGTCCGCCACGGCGCGGCGCGGGGCTCCCTCGGGGAGCAGTCCGTCGAGGAAGGGACAGACCACACCGTGTGGATAGCGGCGAGAGCTGAGCGGAAGGGATACCGAGAGCAACGGTACGCCCAACGGAAACCTCGCGAGGGCCTCCTCCGTGTACAAGAGGCGAAGCCTTCCCCGCTCCTCCTCGACGTGCGCAACCCTCATGCCGTAGAGCCAGATGGCGAGGCGGCCGGCCATCACCAGTCAGCTTTCTGGAGAGTGATCCGCACGCGGAGATGCCTGAGAACTCGGAGTAAGCGACGCAATTGCTCGGTCTCCTTCCCTCGTTCAAGGTCGGAGAGATAGGTTCGATTGAGGCCAGAGCGCTCAGCCAGTGCGGCCTGCGAAAGCCCCGCCTGCTGCCGGTAATGCTTGACGGCGGCTCCGAGGGAACCCGCTGTGTAGATGCGGAACGGAGCGTCGGGGTTGGCGGCACTGGTGTCGGAGGATGTCTTCATTTGAGGACATTATATCATCCGAGAGCAATGTCTGGATTATAGGACATAAGTGTTCTGAGGTAATAAGTCTGGAAATCAGGACAACCGGATCCGCCGGCTACTTGGGGTTGATGTGCGTCACCTCGATGGCGCCTCCCTTTTTCAGGCGCACCACGTCGAAGTTGAAGATCTCCTCGCCCTTGTCGTCGAAGCGGAGCGTCCACATGCCTTCGTAGGTCATCGACTGCAACGCCTTGCGCACCGCCACCGGGTCGTCCACCGTGCCCGCCTTTTTCATGGCCTCGACGAGCATGTAGACGTGGTCGTAGCAGGACGACGAGCAGAGCGGCGCCTGGTCGTAAGGGAAATCGCGCTTGTGGAAGTCCTTGTAGGCCTTGATGAACTTCTGGACCTTGGGATCCTTCTTCTCCGCCTCCTCGAAGTACTTCGGCACGTAGACCACGTACTCGTCGATCCCATCCTTGTTCTTGAGCCCCGGGCCGAGCGAGCCGCGCACGAGGAAGAACTTCTTGAGCTGGCCCGCCTCGGTGGCCTGGCGCACGATGTCGTAGAGGTAGGAGTCGGCGTAGGACGGGAACAGGACGTCCGGCTTCCAGGCGGCGATCTTGGCCAGCACCGCGGAGAAGTCCTTGGTGCCGGGCTCGAAGTAGTCCAGCCGGTACTCGATGCCCTTCTTCTTGAACATGGGCACGTAGATGTCTTCGAGCACCTTGCCGCCCTGGTCGTTCTGGAAGAGCATCGCGATCTTCTTGACGCCCGCCGTCTTGACCAGATTGTCGACCATCAGCTCGCCGAAGCCGTTCGGACCCGCGTCCCAGTTCCACGTCCGCATCAGGAAGTCGTGGCCCGCCGTGCCGACGTAGTCGTGGATCCGCGTGGCCCCGCCCCACATGAGGATCTTGCCGTTGAACTCGGCGGCGTAGGGGCGGATGGCCAGGAACACGTTGGAGAGAAAGGGCCCGAAGACGAACTTCACGCCGTCGACCTCGACGAGGCGCTTGAGCTGGACGGTGGCCTCCTTCGGCTCGCCCCGGGTGTCGAGCGCGATGAGCTGGATCCGGTAGGTCTTGGCGCCGACCTTGAAGCCGCCCGCCTTGTTGATCTCGTCGACGGCCAGCGCGGTGCCCTGCGAGGACATCCAGCCGTAGATGGCGTTGGCGCCCGTCTGCGCCTCGATCTGCCCGATCTTCAGGACGTCCTGCGCGAGCGCGGGCGCGGCCGCGAGGAGCGAGGCGGCCAGCAGCACCAGCGTGACGACGACGTTCATGGAGCCCTCCTTCATTGGAGCGCTTACTCGAAGATTCGCCTGGCGATGATCTCGCGCATGATCTCGGATGTGCCCGACGCGATCGTCCAGAGGCGGACATCGCGCGCGAAGCCCTCGACGGGAAACTCGCGCATGTAGCCGTACCCGCCGTGCATCTGCACCGCCTGGTAGGCGACGCGGTTGGCGACCTCGGTGGCGAAGAGCTTGGCCATCGAGACTTCCTTCACGCACTCCTCGCCGGCGGCGTAGAGCATCGCGGCATGATACACGAGCGCCCGCGCCGCCTCCAGATCGGTGGCGAGGTCCGCGATGCGATGACGGAGCGCCTGGCGCTGCGCCAGCGGCTCGCCGAACGCGTGGCGCTCGCGCAGGTACGCCACCGTGTCCTCCAGCGCCTGGCTCGCGGCCGCGAGCGCGAGGACGGCGGCCATGGTGCGCTCGCGCTGCAATCCCGCCGCGAGCTGCTGGAAGCCGCGGCCCTCGACGCCGAGCAGGTTCTCGGCGGGCACGGGGCAGTCCTGGAACGCGAGCTCCGCGGTATCCGAGGCGCGCATGCCCGTCTTGTCGAGCTTGCGGCTCACCGTGAAGCCGGGCAGCCCGCGCTCGACGAGGAACATCGAGATGCCCTCGTGCCGCCGCTGGGCCGTGCCCGATCCGGTGCGCGCGGCGAGGAAGTAGAGGTCGCCGTAGACGCCGTTGGTGATGAAGGTCTTGCTGCCGGTGATCCGGTAGACGTCACCGTGGCGCACGGCGCGCGTGGTGAGCGCGGCCATGTCCGAGCCCGTGCCCGGCTCGGTGATCCCGAGCGCGCAGACGGTCTCGCCCGCGACGATCCCCGGCAGGTACTTCCGCTGCTGCGCCTCGGTGCCGTAGCGCGTGAGCCACGGCGAGGACATGTCGGTGTGCACGAGGACGGAGAACGCCACGCCGCCCGACCGGCAGCGCGCCATCTCCTCGCCGAGCACGATACTGGCGAGGAAGTCACCCCCGGCGCCGCCGAACTCGGTGGGGAACTCGAGCCCGAGGAAGCCCAGCTCGCCGAGCCGCTTCCAGAAGGATCGCGGGATGCGCCCGGCGGCTTCCCATTCCGCGACGTGCGGGGTGACCTCCTTGTCGACGAAGGCGCGCACCGAGCGGCGCAGCGCCTCGTGCTCGGCGGTGAACGCGGCAGCCTCGCTCGTGCCCCGAGCGACTATGCGCCGACGTCGGTGTACTTCACGTCGCAGCGATAGGTCTTGTACTCACCCACGAAGAACGGCTGGAGCGGTGTCATGATCTCCCGATAGAGGGCACTCTGTTCGTAGGCCTGCATGTCCGCGGGGTTGTCCCACAGGCTCACCGCGAATCCCGTATCCTTGTCCGCCGCATCCTGGGCCAGCCAGCGGCCACGCAGCCCCTTGAGGTTCTTGCCCTTCGTGAGGACGTTCTCCCGGTAGGTACGCTCGAACTCGCCCCACGCGCCCGCCCGAAGCTTGCCCCAGGTAACGCGGATCACCATGGCTGGCCTCCTTGTCGACGCCACTCTCTACCCGGCGTGCACTGCGCTGATTAGACGCCTGTCGCGCCGGCTTCGCCAGCGCTACTTCTGTGAACGGGCCCGCTCCAGCTGCCGGAGCTCCGTACGCCTGATCTTGCCGCTGATGGTCTTGGGCAGATCGGGCACGAACTCGATCTCGCGCGGATACTTGTACGGCGCGGTCACCGTCTTGACGTGCTCCTGCAGCTCGGCGGCGAGCGCATCGGAGGGCGCGTATCCGGGCGCGAGGACCACGAAGGCCTTCACGATCTCGCCGCGCAGCGCGTCGGCCTTGCCGATCACCGCGGCCTCGGCGACGGCGGCGTGCTCGACGAGGACGGACTCGACCTCGAAGGGGCCGATGCGGTAGGACGCGCTGTTGATCACGTCGTCGGCGCGGCCCACGAACCAGAGATAGCCGTCCTCGTCCATCGAGGCGCGGTCGCCCGTGAGGTACCAGTCGCCCCGGTGGCACTTGGCGGTGGCCTCGGCATTCCTCCAGTACTCCTTGAACATCCCCACCGGCCGCTCGGGCTTCACGCGGACGGCCAGCTCGCCCTCGGTGCCGCCCGGCAGCTCGTGGCCGTCGTCGTCGACGATGCCGATGACGTGACCGGGCGAGGCCGGGCCCATCGAGCCCGGCTTCCACGGCGTGGCGGGGAAGGTCGCCGCGAGCAGCACGCTCTCGGTCTGGCCGTAGCCCTCGTAGATGTGGTGGCCCGTGCCCTCGCGCCATGCCTCGATGACCTCGGGATTCACCGCCTCGCCGGCGCCGAGACAGTGGCGCAGCGTCGGGAACTTGTACTTGGCGAGCGGCTCCTGGACGAACATGCGATACGCCGTCGGCGGCGCGAAGAACGTGGTGATCGGGAAGCGCTCGAACATCTCGAGGGTCTCGCCGGGCTCGAACTTCTTGCCGCGCGCGTCCCACACGAAGAGCGCGGCCCCCATGTTCCAGGGGCCGAAGAGGCACGTCCACGCCGCCTGCGCCCAGCCCGTGTCGGAGATCGTCCAGTGCAGGTCTTCCGGCGTGTTGTCGAGCCAGAACTTCCCGGTGATGACGTGGCCGATCGGGTAGGAGGCGTGCGTGTGCAGCACCATCTTGGGATACCCGGTCGTCCCCGAGGTGAAGTAGATCATCATCGGGTCGCCGCTCGCGTTGTCGGGGTGGGCGAGCGTGCCCGAGGCGCGCTGCATCAGGGCCTCGTACTCCAGCCAGCCGCCGCCCGCGCGCCCCACCACGATGCGACGCTTCACGCTCGGGCACGCCGCCAGCACCTGGTCGATCTTGAACGCGTTGTCCTCGTCGGTGATCACGACGGAGGCCTCGGAGACGTTGAGCCGGTACTCGAGGTCCTTCGTCGTCAAGAGCGTGGTGCCGGGCGACGACACCGTGCATGAGCGCAGGCAGCCGAGCACGATCTCCCACCACTGGAACACGCGCGGCAGCATGATGAACACGCGCTCGCCCCTGGCGACGCCCAGCCCCGCGAGCACGTTGGCGAAGCGCCGCGAGCGCTCCGCCAGCTCGGCGTAGGTGAAGCGGCGGGCCTGGCCGTCGGGCGAGACCCACAGCAGCGCGAGCTTGCCCGGATCGCGCGCCCAGCCGTCGAAGACCTCGAAGGCCCAGTTGTAGCGGGCGGGCACGTCGAGACGGAACGTGCGGCACGTCTCGGCGTAGTCGGTCATGTTTCGCGCCATCGCCATTCTCCCGCGGGGGCCGATTCTAGCACCGGCAGGCTGCCGCGCCGTGGTCCTCGGAGACTTGAGGGCAGCCAGGGTTGTGACTATATGGACTGAGTCAGCCGCAGGATCGACTCCGGGTCGGGGAGGTGCGGGTGTTCCATGACGTCACCACTGAAACCGTCGAGGTCCTCGCGATCGTCACGAAAGCCGAGGCGACGCGCTGGCTCACCGAATACGGAATGCTCGAGGCGCCGGGTGGCGCCGGACGACTGGTTCGATTACCGCCTCGAGCACCATCCCGAGTTTCTAGGGCGCGTGGCGACGGCGCGGGAGGCGCTCAGGGCTGGCCGCGGTGTTCGACTGGAGGACTTGCACTCGTGACGGGCGATCATCGACCGCCTCTGGTCCCGCCGTTCTACCTCGGGCGCTTGCGCTCCGCGAACGCCCGGATGCGGTCGCGCGCGGCCTGGCTCGTCCTGAGGATCTCGGCGTAGGCGGCGGGCTCCCCGCCGTCGCCGGCCCGGAGCCCGGTGACGATGCGCTTGGTCGCCGCGAGCCCCTCGCGCGGCGACTGCGCGATCTCCGCCGCCCACGCCGCCGCGCTCGCCTCGAGCGTCGGCGCCGCCACCACGCGGTTGACCAGGCCCATCCTGAGCGCGTCGGCCGAGCGCACCGAGCGGCCGGTGAGCATCAGGTCGCGCGCGTGGGCGCCCCCGACGACGTCGAGCAGGCGCGCGATGCCGTAGCCCGGGTTGAAGCCGAGGGTGACCTCGGGCAGCCCGAAGCGCGCGCGGTCGGACGCGATGCGCAAGTCCTGGGCGACGGCGAGCATGAGCCCGCCGCCGAGCGCGTAGCCGTCGATCATCGCCAGCGTCACCTGGGGCAGCCGCGCGAAGCGTTCCATGAGCGCGGCCTGCCGCGTGGCCAGCGCCTGGACCTCGTCGGGCGCGAGAGCCAGCATCTCGCGGATGTCGTTGCCCGCGCAGAACGCGCGCCCGCGCCCGGCCACCACGAGCACGCGCGCGTCGTCCATCGCGGCGACGCGATCGAGCGCCTGCTCGACCGCGGACGTCAGCGCGCGGTTGAGCGCGTTGAGGGCGTCCGTCCGCGTCAGCCACAGCCACGCGACGGCGCCGCTAGACGTGAGGTCGATCATCGCGCGGGGCGCGACGTACGTAATCTGTTGTAGCGGGCTCGGCGAGATCGGCGCGGATCGTGGGTGGCCTGCCGTGGGCGGATCGTGGCTCCGAGGCGTGCGATCATTGGCCGGAATTCTTCTTGCGGCGGCCGAGCGTCAGCGCGGTGAGCGCGACGCCGGCCGCGAAGGCTCCGGCGCCGGCGGCCGCGCGCCAGAAGTTCGTACGGAAGAACGGCACGGCGAAGAAGGGAGAGCGGCGGTCGGATGGCCGCAGGGTGCCGTCGATCAGCTCGTCCACCAGCTCCAGCGTCGCCCCCAGCAACGCCTCCGACGTGGCCTTGGCGAACACGGGATCGCCCATCGCGGGATGGCCGACGTAGCCCTGGCCGCCGCCGCGCAGCGGATAGTTCGGCACCACGCGTGCGGCCATCGGGTACGTCGCCGACGGCAGCGTCCGCCAGGCCTCGTGCACGAGGTCGGGACGGAGCATCAGCATCATCGACGTCTCCCACCAGCCCGCGTGGGCGTCCTCGGTGAACGCGCGGTGCTCGTCGTCGGTGAGGGCGCGGCCGAGCGCGCGCTCGACGTCCTGGAGGAAGCGCCCGTTCCGGAAGCCCCAGGCGAGATGGCCGCTCAGCGACGCCATGGTCACGCCGTGACGGCGCGAGACGATCTGGGAGGCCTCGTCGAGCGCGGTCAGATGCGTGGGCCCGGCGTGGCCGTTGGAGACGAGGATGAAGCGGAAGCCGGCGCGGGCGAGCGCGTCGCCGTAGTCGACGAGCGCGTCGCGCACGACGCGCTGGCGGACGTTCACCGTGCCCACGGCGTCGAAAGTAAAGGAGCCGAGCCACAGCGTGGGGGCGAGCACGGCCGACCAGCCCGGGCGCTCCTTCACCAAGCGCTCCGCGAGGGCCTCGGCGAAGTACCGCGCGGTGAAGGCGTCCACGCCGAGGGGCAGGTGGGGGCCGTGCTCCTCGAGCGGGCTCGCCGTCAGCACCACGACCGTGCGCGCGCGATCCAGCGCGTCGAGCGCGGCCATCGTCATCTCTTCCAGCCGGTGGATGCTCAGAAGCTCTGCCCCCTGGTCTCCGTGAGGTACTCGTCCTTCGCGCGCTCGAGCTCGGCCATCAGCACCTGGCGCTCGGCGACCAGCCGCCGCGCGTCCGCGCCGTGGCGGACCGCCAGGGCGCCGAACCTGAGCTGGCTGCGGATCCGCCCCGCCCCGACCAGGTATCGGAACGCGAGCAGCCCGCTGAGCGGCAGCGTGAGCGCGAAGAGGAGCGCGGCCCGCCCCCCGAGCAGGCGCCAGACGAGCGCGCTCTCGAGCCCCCAGAATAATGGAAAGGCGACCACGGCCGCGAGGAATCGCGTGGTGGCGTAGTCGGTCTCCTTGCGCGCGATGCGCCGGGCGATCCAGCGCGGCACGTAGTACGGCAGCCCGTTGACCACGATGCCCCAGGCGAAGACCGGGAAGCCGAGCACCGCCTCCCAGCCCGTCAGGAGGCGCCGCCGCGCGCGTGGTCGCCGGAGCCGCGCCAGCACGGCCTCGTCGCGCACGTGATGCTCGGCGAGGAGGGCGCGGTAGCCCTGGATCCGCTGCCACAGGCGCTCCACCCGCGCCGGATCGCGGCGCTTGAAGTGCTCGACCGCGTCCACGATCGAGCGGGAGAGGCGGAACATGTCGATCTGCTGGGCGCCCAGCCCGCGCGCCTCGCGCAACTCGCGCGCCAGCTCGCCGCGGTAGAGATCCTCCACCGCGCGCACCAGGCGGGCCTCGTCGATCCGGTCGACGTGGACGACCTCCGCTTCCATGGCGAGCTGGATCACCGTGGTCACCGCGTCGACCGCCTTGGCCGGATCCTCGCGGTACGCGGCGAGGTAGGCGCTCACCGGCACGAGCGGCCCGAACGACACCAGCACGCGCCCCCGGAACGACTTGCGCGCCTCGAACGTGAGGCCGACGGGGATCACCGCGAGGATGCCCGCCCGGCGCGCCTCGTACTCGAGGGCCAGCCGGGCGGCGCCCGTCTTGATGCGCTGCACGCGCGCCTCCGAGTGGGTGGTGCCCTCGGGGTAGATGGCCACGAGCCCGCCCTCGTCGAACCCGGCGTAGCACGCCGCGAAGGCGTCCACGTTCCTGTCCATCTTGTCGGGATCGTCCTGCTTGCGGTACACGGGGATGGCGCCCACGGCGCGCAGGAAGCGCGCGGCCAGGGCGTTGCGGAAGAGGGCCGCCGTCGCGAGATAGTGGACCTTGCGCGGCATCACCGCGCCGACGAGCAGCGAGTCGATCAGGTTGTTCGGATGGTTGATGCAGAGCAGCACGGGCCCGTCCGCGGGCACGCGCTCGGGGTGGCGGACGTCGACGGCCTTGAAGAAGAACCAGAGCCAGAAGCGGCCGACAGCCCGGACGGCGGCGTAGAACCGGTCGGCTGACCCCGTCACCGCGCGCCGGCCTGCCTGACGAGATCGTCCCAGTCGTCGCGGGGCAAGGCCGCGACCCAGGCCAGGCCCTCGTCGTCGTCGCCGTGGTGCTCGGCCATGAACGCCCGGGCCTCGTCGCGGCTGGCGAACAGACGCCAGAGGTGCGCGGCGCCGCCGCCGATGCGCCGCAGGTAGAACAAGGGGTCCGTGGGCCGCTGGGGCTGGTGATCGTGGCGCCGCCCCTCGCGGTCGACCGTCGCCCACGCCGCGGCGATGCCGTGGCCGGACAGCACGCGCGCCTTGAGCGACGCCTCGCGCGGCAGCGAGTCCACGTCGGTGAGCCGCCGGCCGTAGAAGATCGGCACCAGCGTGTCGTCGACGCTCATGTGCGCCGTGAGCGCCTCGCCCACGCCGTCCAGCGCAGCCTTGGCCTCCTCGCCGAGCCAGTAGAGCCCGGGGAGGTAGAGGTCGGGCCAGGCCTCGACGGTCTGATCCTTCGGCAGCAGCGAGCGGCGGCGGGCGATCTCATCGCCGTCGGCGACCATGAGCAGCCGCATTGTTATTCGACGCAGGGGGCAGCGGCGCCGCTCCCCCCATGCCCCCCCCCACCGGTTACCCGGTGCGACGAGACGACGCCACTCCCGGATCACGGCACGCGAACGAAGCCTTCCATCAACCGGCGCGCCGTGCGGTAGACCGTCACGCGCTCGGCGAACGGCGCGCCTTCGCGCGTGGTGACCGTGGCGGCGATGGGGAGCACGCCCGATGGATGGCCCAGGCGCACGTCGCCCACGCGCGAGGCGCACGCCTCGCTCACCACGGTGCCGCCGATGCGCGCCGCGACGGCCAGGCACATCGCCGCGGTCAGCGCGAAGGCGCGGTGGCAGTTGCCCATCGACATCACGCGCGCCACCAGGTCGACCGCGTCGGGCGCGTAGGCGATGCCGTCGAGCGCCGTGAACGCGGCCGGCGGGGCGACGAGCGCGATCTTCGGCACCGCGGTGCTGCCGGTCAGCCCCATGCGGGCGCCGGCTTCCACGCGCAGCGCCTCCAGGCGCTCGGTGAGCGCGCGGTCGGCGTCGATCTGCTGAGGCGTCTCCGTGCCCGTGAGCCCGAGATCGCGCGCGCGGACGAAGACGAGGGCGTTGGTGGCATCGACGAGGGAGGCCTCCAGGCCCCCGAGCGTCTCCCGCGTCTGCCCCGTGGGCAGCAGCCGGCCGGTGCCCGCGCCGCCGGGCTCGAGGAAGTCGAGCGCGATGCGCGCCCCCTTGCCGGGAACGCCGGCCAGCTCGAAGTCGCCCTCGACGGCGGCCTCGCCATCCCGCACGGGCACGTGGGCGACGATGATCTTCCTCGTGTTGGTGTTGTGGATGCGCACGACCGTCTCCGGCGCGACGGCGTCGACGAGCTTCTCGTCGATGGCGAACGGCCCGACGGCGGAGGAGCAGTTGCCGCAGTTGCCGCGGTAGTCGACCACGGGCGTGCGGACGTCCACCTGCGCGAACGTGTAGTCGACGTCGGCGTCCGGGTGGCTGGGCGGGCCGATGATGCAGGCCTTGGAGAGCGACGAGATGCCGCCGCCGAGGCCGTTCAGCTGGCGGCCGTAGGGGTCCGGGCTGCCGAGGGCGAGCGAGAGGATCCGATCGCGCTCCGGCCCCGCCTTCGGCAGGTCCTCCTCGTGGAAGAAGACGCCGCGGCTGGTGCCGCCCCGCATGTAGACCGCGCGCACGCGCCGCTGGGTCATTGTAACGGTGCCCTCCTGCCCGGCTCGGACCGCGGGTGGCGTGCCGCGGGTGCGGCCTGGCTCCGTTGTTCCTGCTGTTGTCTGGTCAGGGCGAGGATCCCGCCCGACAATAATATCTCGCGCTCGCGCGGGGTGAGCACGCACGAGGCCGTGAACGTGGCCCCCGTCCTGGTGTTGACGACCTGCACGCGCGCGCCGGCCTCGAGCGACGAGCGCAGGTGCTCGAGGCGCAGCGGGTCGTCACGCTCGATCGTCTCCCACGCGGCCGGGTCGTCGAAGGTGAGCGGCACGATGCCCCAGTTGATCAGGTTGGCGCGGTGGATCCGCGCGAAGGACTTCACGATGACCGCGCGCACCCCGAGGTACATGGGCGCGACGGCCGCGGACTCCCGCGAGGAGCCCTGGCCATAGATCTCGCCGCCGACGATGACGCCGCGCCCGGCCGCCCGGGCCCGGGCCACGAAGTCCGGGTCCGTGTTCTTGAAGGAGAACTCGGCGATGGCGGGCACGTTGGAGCGGAACATCAGCACGGCGGCGCCGGCGGGGGAGATGGCGTCGGTCGAGACCTTGTCGCCGAGCTTGATGAGCACCGGCGCCTCGAGGGTCTCGGCCACCGGCTCGCCGATCGGCGCGGGCTTGATGTTCGGCCCGCGCGTGACCTCGCCCTCGTGGTCGGGCGCCACGAAGCCGACGTCCGTGGTGGCGAACTTCGCCGGCAGCGCGACGGGCGTCTCGGCCCCGAGCGTGCGCGGGTCGGTGATCACCCCCGTGAGCGCAGAAGCCGCCGCGGTCACCGAGGAGCAGAGGTAGATCTCGTCGTCCTTCACCCCGCTGCGCCCGGGGAAGTTGCGGTTGAACGCGCGCAGGCTCTTCGTCCCCGCGGCGGGAACGTGGCCGATGCCGGCGCACGCGCCGCACGAGGGTTCCGAGACGAGCGCGCCGGCGGCGAGGAGATCGGCGAACAGGCCCTCGCGCGCCATGGTCTCGAGGATCCGGTGGCTGCCGGGGAAGAGCACGAAGGACACGGACGGATGCACGCGCTTGCCGCGCAGCACCCCGGCGACGGAAGACATGTCGTGCCACGAGCCGTTGGTGCAGGAGCCGACCATCACCTGCTCGACGACGGTGCCCGCCACCTCGCCGACGGGCACGACGCGGTCGGGCGAGCCGGGCAGCGCGACCAGGGGCTCGATGGCGTCGAGATCGAGCTCGATCTGGTCGTCGTACGTCGCGTCGTCGTCGGCCACCGCGGGCCGCCAGTCGTCGGGCCGGCCGAGCCGCGCGAGGAACGACTTGGTCACGTGATCGCTCGGGAACACGCTGCTCGTCAGGGTCAGCTCGGCGCCCATGTTGGCGATCGTCATCCTCTGGGCGGCGAGCAGGGTCGCCACGCCCGGGCCCGCGTACTCGAAGATCTTGCCGCTGCCGCCGCGCACGCTCAGCCGCCGCAGCAATTCGAGGATGACGTCCTTGGCCGTGACCCACGGCCGGAGCGCGCCGGTGAGCCACACGCGCACGACCGCGGGCATGGTGAAGAAGTAGGGCCCGCCGCCCATCGCCACCGCCACGTCGAGGCCGCCGGCGCCGATCGCCAGCATGCCCGCCGCGCCGCAGAGCACGGTGTGGCTGTCGCAGCCGAGCAGGCTCTGGCCCGGAATGGAGAAGGTCTCCATGTGCACCTGGTGGCAGATGCCGTTGCCCGGTTTGGAGAAGGTCGCGCCGTACTTGCGCGAGGCGGTCTGGAGGTAGCGGTGGTCGTCGGAGTTGCGCGAGTCCACCTGGAAGACCTGGTGATCGATGTAGCTCACCACGCGGCCCGGGACCACCCGCGGGAAGCCGAGCGCCTCGAACTGCAGCCAGGCCTGGGTGCCGTTGGTGTCGGTGAGCAGGACCTGGTCCACGGAGATCCCGACTTCCTCGCCGGCGACCGGCTTGCCGGCGACGAGGTGGCTCTCGATGAGCTTTTGCGTCAGGCTGCGTCCCGCCACGGACCCTCGCTGGTGAGCATTCGCGCCGCTGCGCGTCGCGTTACGACGGTATATACCGGTGGATCAGCGGGCGCAAGCGCGGCCCGCGCGCCGCTCAGCGCGCAGGCGGGGCGACGGCGAAGACGTCGCCGAGCGGCCGCCGCGGCGCGCGGGGGGGTGGCGGGGCGACGCCGACGCGCACGAGGCTGGCCGGGACCTCGCCCGGCTGGAGCAGGAACACCGCCTCGATCTCACGCTGTGCCGCCTCCAGCAGACGGCGCTGACCGGCGTCGAAGTCCCCGGGGCACACCCGGTGACGCAGCACGAGGAGGACGATCGCGGTCAGCGGGTGGAACGCGAGACCGCGCGCGGCCGCCACCAGCCAGAGCCGCTGCATCAGGCGTCCAGCCTCCACCCAGCGCTCGGGCGTATCGTCACGGGCGACGAGCAGGCCGAACGCCCCGGAGCGGCGGAGATTCGTGCCGGATCGGAAGCGGACGAAGCGGGCGAACCCGACCGCGTTCGCCGCCCGGGCCACCGGCCAGCGCGCGACGGCTCGGAGCATGGTCTGCTCGAGGCGCCCGATCCCCAGGGTCCCCAGCGGCAGGCCGTCCCGCCGCGCCGCGCTCTCGCCCTGGCTCCAGCGCAGCCACCGCACGAGGCCCGCGTGCAGCTCGTGGTGGGCGAAGAGCAGCTGCTCGTTCACCGCGGCCGCCCGCGCGGCGCGCGCGATGCCGTCCGGGTCCTCGGTCCATCGCACGGTCACGCCGGCCGCCTGCACGGCGAGGAGGTCGTCTCGCGCGCCCGGCGGCCACGGCGCGTCGCGGTAGGGCGCCCGATTCGTGCAGCGCCGCGCGAGCGCCGCCTGCAAGGGATGCGGCGTCGGCACCGCGCGCTCGACCCGCACCTGCGCGACGACGTCGGCGTCGTGGCCGTGCGGGAAGACCTCGGGGGCCAGGCTGAGGCCCGCGGGGCCCGCCGCGACGTCCATGTTCTCGAGTGCGGCGCCGAGCGCCATCCAGCTCCCACGGTGAGCGACGTCGAGCAGGGACGCCGCCCGCGGCCGGTCGAAGAGCACGCTCAGGCCGTGGCCGTCCCAGGCGAAGCGCCAGGGCTGGCAGTTGTTGCCCGACGGGGCGGCGACCGCGGCCTCCACCAGGCAGCGCACGGCGGAGGCGTGCATCGACCGTCCCCGCTACCGCCGGCGGCCGCGCCCGCCGAGGACGACGGGCTCGCCGGCGGTGAGTCCGCTCAGCACTTCCACGTGGACGTCGTCGCGCGCGCCGAGCCGGACGTGGCGCGACTCGATGCCCCGCGCGCCGGCGACCCGGAGCGTCGCCTCGACCGCGCCATCGGGCACGAGGATGCGCGGCACGAGCAGCACCGCGTCCTTGTGGGCGACCACGATCCTGACGTCCACCGTCATGCCGAGCTTCAGGTCCTGGGCGCCTTCGAGGACGTCGATCTTCGTCTCGAGCACTTTCATGTCCTGGATCCGAGCGGGGTCGTCGGGCCGGACCTTCCGCTTGCCGACCGCCTGGCCGATGTCGGCGACCCGGCCGGGAAAGACGCGGCCGGGGTAGGCGTCGGCCGTGATCTCCACGGTCTGGCCGACGGCCAGCTTGCCGACGTCCGTCTCGTCGACCTCGGCTCGGACGCGAGTCTGGGCGACGTCGGCGAGCACGAGCAGGGGCATCCCGATGTTCACCGCCTCGCCGGGCTCCACCATGCGCTTGGTCACCCGCCCGGTGACCGTGCTCCGGACCACCATGTTCGCGAGCACGGCGCGCGCGTGCTCCAGTGCCGCCCGCGCCAGGGCCACCTGGCTCTCGGCCCGCCCGAGCTCGGCCTGGGCCTGCCGCACGCCCGCCCACGCGGCCTGCACGGTCTCCGGCTTCGGTCCGGCGAGCACCAGGTCCAGCGCCTCGCGTGCCGAGCGCGCCCGCGTCATCGCCACCTCGGCCTCGGTGTCGGCGGCGTCGAACTGCGAGCGCGCGACGTGGCCCTCGTCGACGAGCCGGCGGAACCGCTCACGCTCGCGCCCGGCGAGGCTGGCGCGACGCTCGGCCTGCTGGACATCGGCGCGGGCCCGCTCGATCTCCTGGGGTCGCGCCCCGCTCTTGACCTCCGTCCAGCGGGCCTCCGCCGTCTCGAGGGCGCGCTCGGCGAGCCCCACGCCGGCCTCCGCGGTGCGCACGCTGGCCTCGGCCATCGCGACCTGCGCGGCGAGCTCCGCATCGTCGAAGAGCACCAACGCCTGTCCCTCGGTGATCGTGTCGCCCTCCTCGACCGCCACCTGCTTGATCCGTCCGGGGACCTTGTTGGCGAGGACGATCTCGGTGAGGGGCTCCACGCGACCGGTGGCGACGACGACCTGGTGGATGCTGCCCGCGACGGCTGCCGTCGTGGGCTCGCTCCGCCACGGCGTCCAGGCGCCGATGCTCAGCGCAGCCCCGGCGGCGAGGAGGAGCAGTGGCGCGACGGTCCAGCGAGTCCGGCGGCTCATGCCACCAGCCGGCCGTCCTCGAGCAGCACCGTCCGGTCCACCCACGGCGCGACCCGGTGATCGTGGGTGACGATGACCACCGACCGCCCCTGCGCGGCCGCCTCGCGCAGCAGGCGCATGACTTGCTCGCCGTTGCTCGCGTCGAGGTTGGCGGTCGGCTCGTCGGCGAGGATGAGCGGGGGATCCCCGGCGAGCGCCCGCGCGATCGACACGCGCTGCTTCTCGCCGCCCGAGAGGTCGCGCGGGCGGAAGTCGAGCCGGGGCGCCAGCCCCACCCGCTCGAGCAGCCGGCCCGCCTCCCGGCGCGCCGCGCGGCCGTCGAGGCCCTTGAGGTTGAGCACGACCTCGACGTTCTCCGCCGCGGTGAGGGCGGGAAAGAGGTTGAAGCTCTGGAAGATGAAGCCCACGTAGCGCCGTCGCAGGCGCGGCAGGTCCCGCTCGTCGGAGTCCCAGACGCGCTGGCCGTCGATCGTCACCGTGCCGGTCGTCGGTCGCAGGATGCAGCCGAGCATCGACAGCAACGTCGTCTTTCCGCTGCCCGATGGGCCCATGACGGCGACGATCTCACCCGCCGCCGTCGCCAGGCTCGCGTCCCGCACCGCCACCACGTCGGTGGTCGCCTCCCGGTAGACCTTGGTCAGCGCGGTGGCCTCGATCGTCGTCATGCGCGGAACACCATGACCGGATCGACCTGCAGCGCCTTGCGCACGGAGATGACCGCGGCGCCCAGGCACATGGCGACGGCGACGATGAAGACGGCGAGCATCACCGGCGGGCGCACGACCATGACGACACCGGTCAGCGACGAGGAGTGCACCGCCAGCAGGGTGATGAGCAGCCCGGCGGCATACCCGACGACGGCGTTGATCACCGCCTGCTCGACGATGATCCCGTAGACCATGCGGTTGGTGGCGCCGATCGCCTTGAGGGTGCCGAACTCCCGGAGGTGCTCGATGGTGGCCGTGTAGATCGTCTGCGCCACCACGACGGTGCCCACGACGACCGCCATCAGCGCGGTCAGGGCGAAGCCGACGCCGAGGCCGGTCTGCAAGGTCCAGTACAGGCGCGTCTTCAGGCTGTACTCGTCGCGCGTGTGCACGTCGAGGTACGGCAGCGCGCGCAGCCGCTCGGCGACCTGGCTTGGGTCGTGACCGGGGACGACGCGCGCCACGATGAACACCGTCCGGTCGCGGAACCGGGGGTCGACCTCGCGCGCGGTGCGCAGGGAGGTGAAGACGTAGGGCGCCGTCGTGAAGCCGCGCACGCCCCGGCTGATCCCCACCACGCGCAGCCGCGTCTCGTCCACCTCGACGAGGTCGCCGACGCGCAGCGCGCCGAGCTTGGGGAAGGCCGACTCGTCCACGATGAGCCCGTGGCCGGCCTTGAGCGCCTGGACCGAGCCCTCGACGAGCTGCCAGGGCCCGCCGACCCCGGTGTGAGGGTTGAAGCCGATGAGCTCCACCGCCTCGGAGCCGCCGTCGGCGAGGCGCATGCTGAGCCACGTCAGGATGAGGTAGTCGGCGTCCGCGACCCCGGGGACCTCCTTGACCTTGGCGAGTCGCCGCTCGTCGAAGGCCAGCGGGAAGT
Organism: Candidatus Rokuibacteriota bacterium; assembly: GCA_016200085.1. GTDB lineage: Bacteria > Methylomirabilota > Methylomirabilia > Rokubacteriales > CSP1-6 > JACQFL01. The sequence goes on from JACQFL010000036.1 coordinate 165,336, forward strand.
CGAAGTTCGCCGAGCTCTTCGAGGTGATCCAGATCTCGGCGTCGGTGTTGTCGATGATGATCGAGGCGTTCTCGATGAAGCCGAGGTAGATGCCGACCTGGGCGAAGATCAGGACCACGGAGAACGTCACGCCCACCACCGTGATGAGGAAGCGCGTGCGGTCGTGGAAGAGGTTCTTCCGCGCGATGTCGACGCTCACGCCGTCACCTCGGGCGCCTCCACCCGCGCGCGGGTCACGACCGCGTGCAGCGGACGCCGCCCGGTGCGGCCGCCGGGCGCCGGCGCGACGCCGAAGCGCAGCAACGCCGCCACGCGGCGACCGCCCAGCTCGGGAAGCGCCGCGGCGAGCTCGCTCGTGAGCGTCGCCGCGGAGGCGCACGCCGCGTCCGACAGCACGCCGTGGCGCGCCGCGCTCGCGAGCACGGGCAGCGACATCATCGGCTGGGCCGAGAGTCCGCGCGCGGTGAGCGCGAGCCAGGCCCGCTGCATCGCGCGGCCGACCTGGACGTCCCTGGCGGCGGCGTCGTCCGCGGCGGCCACCACGCAGACGCCCGAGGCGCTCCGCACGAGGCGTCGCGCCCTCGCGGCGAGCAGGCGCGCCGGGCCGGCTCGCCGAACCACGAAGTCCGGCAGGCGTCCCATCACCCGGAGCGCCAGCCCCTCCGCCGCCGACGCCTCGATGGCTCCCAGCGAGAGCCCGTCCTCGACGGGCGCCTCGGCAGGCGCGTCGAACCTGACGCTGGCCACGAACGCCCGCCGCATGGCGCCCTCGCCGAACATCACGCCGTCGGCGCATCCGATGAGGCCGGCGAGCCGCGCGAGACGGGCGGCGCCCCCGATCCAGTGCGTCCCGACCTCGCCGATCGGCGACGTCTCGGCGGCCAGCTCCGCCAGCACGGCGGGGGCGAGCGCGCGGGCGTCGTACGGCCGGCGATTCGTCGTGCGCGCGGCGATCTCGTCCGGCGGCGGCCCCGGCGTTCCGGGGCCCTCGAGGCGGATGACGGCCGTCAGCGCGGTGCCGGGCGCCAGCTCGGCGCGCCAGCCAGCCGCCGCGGCGGCGTGCAGGAGGTTCTCGAGCGCGGCGCCGAGCGCGAGGCGGGCCATCCGCTGACCGGCATTCATCGGTGACCGGTCCCGGAGAACGTCGAGACAGAGGGCGACGAGCCCGGCCTCGTCGTCGACGATGAACCGCCAGGGCTGGGTGTTGTCCCCGGAGGGCGCGCGGATCGCCGAGGCGAGCAGCGCGTCCAGCCCGCTCGCCGCGGGGCTACGACGTGGCGCGGACGGCGTCACGGAGCTCGGGACTGGTGCGCAGCACCCACCACTTCTTCGCCCGCTGGAGGGGATGGCGGTTGCCGCGCGCGAGGCGGCCGGTCTTGTACGTCTGGGCGAGGGCGTCGAACTGGAAGTAGTGCGGCGCCGCACGCACGGGCCGCCGGCGGAGCACGAGGTTGGCCACCTCGCTGGCCACGATCCCGGCCGTCAGGAAGCATCCGGGCGCCAGGGACGGCGCCCGCCGGGCGGAGACGTCGACGGCGGAGGACGGGAAGTACGACTTGTGGGCCCGCTTGGGCGCCAGCCCGAGGGCGAAGTTGAGCAGCTGCTCGCCGAGGCCCATGCCCTCGCGGAAGTCGAAGTACTCGTCGAAGGCCATGCCGTCCGGCGCGAAGACGTGCAGGGTGGCGCCGAAGCCGACGGGCGCGGCGGTGAGCGCGTGGACGCCGCGGCCGCGCGCGGCGCGGAAGAGCAGGCGGCGCGCCGCCATGTTGAAGAAATCGATGCCGTCGATGGCGGCCACGGCGCCGTCGAGGAAGGCGGCCACGTTGTCCCCGGCGAGGCCCGCGGGGAAGAGCCGCAGGTCCACCGCTGGGTTGATCGCGGCCGCCATCTCCGCCATCACCTCGACCTTCGGCCGTCCGAGGGTCTCGATCGTGGCGCCGGCCTGGCGGTTCATGTTCGCCAGCTCGAAGCGATCGAAATCGGCCAGCGCGAAGCCGCCGATGCCGAGCCGGACCAGCGCGAGCACGTAGGCGCCGCCCACGCCGCCCAGGCCCGCGATGGCAACCCGGGCGCGCCGCAGCCGCGCCTGCTCCTCGCCGGTGACGAGCCCCAGGTTGCGCGAGAACGCCTCGGCGTAGTCGAAGGCGGCGCCGAACGCGGGCCGGTCACGCGCTGGCGACATGTCGCGTCCTCGATTCGCGGGCCAGGCCGTGGAGGATCGCCCCAAGCTCGTCCGCCGTCGCGCTCGCGAGGACGTCGTGGCCGGCGAACAGCCGGGCGAAGCGGTCGAACGGATCCTCGGCCCGGCGGGCATCGCGCCGCAGCGCCGCCCGCCCGGCGGCCACGTGGGCGGGACCGAAGAAGAAATCGTGCGGGAGGCCGAGGCTCGTCCGGCCCTGGCTCAGCATGGCGATCCAGTGCCGGGCCGCCCCGACGTCGAAGCGCAGCGCCACCGCGGGCGCCCCGTTGACCTTACGGTAGTCCCGGCGCTCGCCGAGCGGCGAGAAGCGAAGGAATTCCAGATAGAAATCCACGTGGTGCGGGTTGACGGCCACGCAGGTGTCGTCGACGCCCGCCTGCTCGGCCGCGATGATCGCGAGCCGCACCATTCGCACGATGATCGCGACGCCCGCCGCCCGGTAGGCGGGGTCGAGGGCGAAGGCGGAGACCTCGGCGATCGCGCGCGCCTGGCGCCGCAGGCCGTCGAGCTCGACGCCGTAGATCTCGTCCATCGGCAGCCGGAGGGGCGAGTCCGGGATGAGGGTCAGCGTTCCGACGACGCGCCGGGCGTCGGCGGCGACGAAGACGCGCGTCGACGGCAGCGCGTGCTGCAGGGAGAGCCGGCGGCCCGTCGGGTGCCGGCTCATGTAGCCGTGCGCGACGTACTGGTCGTGCACCAGCCGCAGGGCCGCGGCCACCTCGTCCGTGCTCGCCGCCGGCCGGACCTGCAGCGAGGAGGGCAGCGCCTCGGGCGCGTGCCAGGCCGGGCGCGGTCGCGGGCGCGCGCGCCCCGTCGCCGGTGCCGGGGATCCGTCGGCGGTGATGCCGACGCCGGCGGGGTCGAGGGGGCCCATCGTCCGCCGCCCGGCCGTCAGACCGTGACGCCCTGCTCGCTGCGCAGCCGCTCCAGGAGCGCCACGACCTCCGCCACCGTGCCGACGTCGCGCAGGGCGTCCTCCTCGATCGAGATACCGAACTCGCGCTCCATCTGGATGGCGAGCTCCACGGCGTCGAGCGAGTCCATCTCGAGGTCCTCGACGAGCCGGGCGTCGCTCGTGATCGCTTCGGCGGGCAGGCCGAGGCGCTCGGTGAGGATGCTCTTCACCTGGGTGTCCAGCTCCATGGTCGTCATCGTCTGTCTCCCTGGCTGGCCGGTGTGGCGTTCACTCGGACGCCCGCCGCAGCACGAGCGTCGCGTTCATCCCGCCGAAGGCGAACGAGTTCGAGAGCGCGACCCGCACCGCGGCCGGCCGCGCGTGGCCGGGGACGACGTCGAGGTCGCACGCGGGGTCGGGGGTACGGTAGTTGATCGTCGGCGGCAGCAGCCCGCGCTCGATGGCCAGCGCCGTGGCGATGGCCTCCACCGCGCCGGCCGCGCCGATGAGGTGGCCGGTCATCGACTTGGTGGAGCTCACCGCGAGGCGGCGGGCGTGCGGTCCGAACGCCGCCTTGATGGCCGCCGTCTCGTTGGCGTCGTTGTGCGGCGTCGACGTGCCGTGGGCGTTGATGTAGTCGACGTCTTCCGGGCGTACTCCGGCGTCCGCCAGGGCGAGCCGCATGCCGCGGGCGGCGCCCTCGGTCGAGGAGGCCGTCAGGTGGTGCGCGTCAGCCGTCATCGCGTAGCCGACGACCTCGGCGTACACGTGCGCGCCCCGCGCGCGGGCCGCCTCGAGATCCTCGAGCACCACCATGCCCGCGCCCTCGGCGAGCACGAAGCCGTCGCGGTCCCGGTCGAACGGGCGGCTCGCCGTCGCGGGGTCGTCGTTGCGCGTCGAGAGCGCGCGCAGCGCGCCGAAGCAGGCGATGACGAGCGGCGTGAGCAGGGCGTCGGCGCCGCCCGCGAGCATCGCGTCGGCGTCACCGCGCTGGACGAGCCGGAAGGCGTCGCCGATCGCCTGGGTGCCTGCCGCGCACGCCGTCGTCGGCGCCGCGATCGGGCCGCGCGCGCCGGTGCGCATCGAGACCCATCCGGCCGCCATGTTCGGCAGGCAGCCGGGCAGCGCGTACGGGCTCAGAGCCGCCGGGCCCTCGGCGCGCAGCGTGCCGTCGGTCGCGAGGATCAGCGGGATGCCGCCGAAACCGGTGCCGACGCTCACGCCGACGCGCTCGGGCTGGCGCTCGATGTCGAGCTTGCTGTCGCCGAGCGCTTCCTGCGCGGCGACGAGGGCGTACTGGATGAAGGTGTCGGTGCGGACGACGTCGCGGCGTGGCAGGTGGTCCGTGGGCGTGAAGCCCTTCACCTCCGCGGCGATCCGCGTCGGCAGGCCCGAGGCGTCGAAGCGCGTGATCGGCCCGACGCCGTTCGTGCCCGCGGCCAGCGCGGCCCAGAAGGTCTCCGTGCCGATCCCGATGGGGGTGACGGCCCCGAGCCCCGTGATTCCCACACGTCGCATGTCTCTCCCCCCGGCCCACCGGTGCCGCCACGGGCCGATCCTGGGTCCGCCGGATTCCGGCAGGCGTGAGGTGGGGTGCAAAAAATGTGACACCCCTCGGGCACCGGCGCCAAGCGCGCGCCAGCGCTCAGGAAAACTAAGGGTGGCGAATATCGGGGCCCGGGGACAGGGCGGAGGAACCGCGGAACAGTGACGAATTGCGGCATGTGGAGAGAGCCAGGTTGACATTTTTTGGCGGCGCGCCTCGCGCACCGCCAGGGGAAGGAATCGCGCCGGCGCGACGCGAGTCGCAGCCCGCGCGAGGAGGGGGCTACCGCTTCTCCAGCGCCATCCAGGCCCGCCGCGTGGGCCCGATGTACTCCCCGCGCGGCCGGATCAGCCGGTTGTCGTCGTGCTGCTCGACGATGTTCGCGGACCAGCCGGCGATGCGCCCGGCCGCGATCACCGGCGTGAAGAGGTCCACGGGGATGCCCAGCGAGTAGAAGAGCGGCGCGGAGTAGAAGTCCACGTTGGGGATGAGCCCCTTGGCCTTGTTGATGCGGTCGTGGAGCGCCACCGCCATCTCGTACCACTTGAACTGGCCCGACTGGCGGCAGGCGTCCTCGGCCATGCCGCGCAGGATGGCCGCGCGCGGATCGCCCGCCTTGTAGACGCGATGGCCGAATCCCATGAGCCGGCGCTTCTCGGCCAGCGCCTTCTCGGTGAAGGCGTCGACGTTGGCGACCTCGCCGATCTCCATCAGCGTGCGCATCACCGCCTCGCCCGCGCCGCCGTGCAGCGGCCCCTTCAGGGCGCCCACGCCACCGGCCACGGCCGAGTGCATGTCGGACTGGGTGGAGACGATGACCCGCGTGGTGAAGGTCGAGGCGTTGAGCTCGTGCTCGGCGTAGAGCGTCAGGCTCCCGTCGAAGGCCTTGGTGACGACGGGGGAAGGGCGCTGGCCGGTGAGCATGTAGAGGAAGTTGGCCGCGTGCCCGAGCGTGGTGGCCGGGGCGATCGGCTCCTGGCCGCTCCGGATCCGATGATGCGCGCAGATCGCCGTGGCCATCTGGCTGGTCAGCCGCGCCGCCTTGCGCACGTTCGCCTCGTGGGAGTTGTCGGTCGTCTCGGGATCGGACATCCCGAGGATAGCCACGGCCGCCTGCAGCGCGCGCATGGGATCGGTGTCCTTCGGCATGAGGCGAAAGGCGTCGACGAGCGCGGACGGGATCGGCCGCGCGGCGATCAGCTCGACCGAGAGCCGGTCGAGCTGGCCGGGCTTCGGCAGCTCGCCCCGCCACAGCAGGTAGCAGACCTCCTCGAAGGTCGCCTGGCGCGCAAGGTCGGCGATGTCGTAGCCGCGGTAGGCCAGACGTCCGTTGGCGCCGTCCAGATCGCAGAGCTGGGTCTCGGCGGCGACGACGCCCTCGAGACCGCGGATGAGCGCACTCGACTCCGTCATGGCTCGGCCTCCCGACTGTCTCCTACCGCAGGCTGGCGTTGTTCGTGGTGATGGTGAGGCCGGCGTCGACGACGAGGGTCTGGCCGGTGACCCAGCGGGCCTCGTCGCTGGCGAGGTAGACGGCGGCCCAGCCGACGTCCCAGCCCTCGCCCTCGGTCCCGAGCGGCGTGGCCGCGCGGCGGCGCTCGCGCGCGGCCTCGCCCAGGCCCGCGACCATCGGCGTCCACACTGCGCCGGGGGCGATGGCGTTCACGCGGATGCCCTTGGGGCCGAGCTGCGCGGCGACGCTGCGGACGAAGCCGATCACCCCCGCCTTGGCCGTCGCGTACGCCGTGCGGCCGTGGCCGCGCATCGCCGCGACCGACGAGACGCACGTGACGGAGCCGCGTCCACGCTCGGCCATCACGAGGGCGGCGGCCCTGGTGGCGAGGAACATCGATTTCAGATCAACGGTCATCACCCGGTCCCAGTCCTCTTCCGTCGTGTCGAAGAGATCGTGGCGGGACTCGATGCCGACGTTGTTGTGCAGGATGTCGAGGGCGCCCCAGCGGCCGACCGCGGCGGCGACCATCTCGCGGCAATCGGCGGCGCGCGTGACGTCGGCGGCAACGGCCTCGGCCTCGCCGCCTTCCGCGCGGATGAGGCCGACGGTCTCCTCGGCGCGCTCCTTGGCGAGATCCACGCAGAGCACGCGCGCGCCCTCGCGCGCGAAGAGGATGGCCGTGGCCTTGCCGTTGCCGAGCCCAGGCCCGCGCGAGCCGGCGCCCGTGACGATCGCCACCTTGCCCCCGAGCCGCCCGGCCATGGCCCGCCGCTCCGGCGGCCTACTTGAACGCGGGGTCGATGCGGACGTCGAGGAGGTACGGCGCCCCGCTGGCCAGCCCGCGGCCGAGCGCGGCGGCGACGTCGCCCGCCTTCTCCACGCGCTCGCCGCCGACCCCGAGGGACTTCGCGAGCCCCACGAAGTCGATGTGCGGCCGCTCGAGGTCCATGCCGACGTAGCGGTCGTCCTCGGCCGAGAAGCCCTTGAGGGCGAGCGTGCGCTCCTTGAGGATCCGGTACGACGCGTTGTTGAAAATGACGTAGACGATGGCCAGCCGCTCGTGGGCGGCCGTCCACAGCGCCTGGCACGTGTACATGGCGCTGCCGTCGCCGATGAGGGCGACCACCGGCCGCTGGGGCAGCGCGAGCTTGACGCCGACGGCGGCGGGCAGGCCCCAGCCGATGCCGCCGCCGCGGAGGCCGAAGAAGCTCTTGGCGTCGCGGCAGCGGAAGAGATCGCGCACGCCGGGCGCGGACGAGATCGACTCGTCCACGATCGTCGCTTCCTCGGGCGTGGCCGAGGCCAGCGCGTGCACGAGGGCCAGCGGCGACATCGGGACCTCCCGCGCCCCGCGCGCGGCGCGGTCGACGAGGTCCTGCCGCATCTGCTCGCCCGCGGCGCGCACGGCGTCGCGGCGCTGCGCGGCCTGAGCATGCCCGCTCTTGCCCGTGAGACGGCGAACCGCCTCGCTCAGCTCGGGCAGCGTGGCCTTGGGGTCGCCCTGGATGGCCACCCGGGCCGCGTAGTTCTTGCCGAGCTCCCAGGGATCGACGTCGAGGTGAACGATCGTCACGTCGTGGGGCATGGGCTCGACGTCCGACGGCAGGGATAGCGTGAAGAGGTCGCCGCCGACGGAGAAGAGCAGGTCGTGGCGCATCAGGAGCGCGCGGATCCCCGGCGCGACGCGCGGCATCCCCCCGGCGCACTGCGGGTGGGTGAACGGGAAGCTGCACGTGCTCGCCACGCCCTCCGAGCGGACGGGGCAGCCGATCAGCTCGGCCAGCTCGATGAGCTCGGCGATGGCGTCGCCATGGGCCACGCAGTCGCCGGCCACGATGAGCGGGCGCTCCGCCCTGGCGAGCAGGGCCGCGGCTTCCTGGACGGCGGCCCGGTCGCCGACCATCCGGCGCGCGATGCGCGTGGCGGCGCCGAGGTCGATGTCGCGCTCGGCGTTCAGCACGTCGACGGGCAGCGAGAGGAAGACGGGGCCGGTGGGATACGCCATCGCGGTCTTGGTGGCGCGCCGCACGATCCGGGGCAGGTCCTCGAGCCGTCGCGCCTCCGTCGACCACTTCACGAAGGGCCGCGCGATGGGGGGAAGATCGGACCAGAGGATCGGCTCCGTGGTGGTGAAGGACTGGTCGTGCTGCCCTGCGGTCAGCAGCATCGGCGCGCCGGACTTCTGGGCGTCGTAGAGCATGCCCATGGCGTTGCCGAGGCCGGGCGAGACGTGGACGTTGACGGCGCCGAGCCCGCCGCTCGCCTGGGCATACGCGTCGGTCATCGCGATGGCGGCCGCCTCCTGCAGCGCCAGCACGTAGCGGATGCCGGGCTCGCGCGCCAGGCCGTCCATGAGCGGCAGCTCGGTGGTGCCCGGGTTGCCGAACATGACGGAGACGCCTTCCTGCCTCAGGATCTCGAGGAACGCTTGCTTGCCAGACGTGAAGGGCATGGCGCGGATCATAAACCCGCGTCGCGGTTGATTCCAGGGGGGGGCTCCCGTAGGCTGGACGGGTGTCCGGCTCGGAGTCGGTGTTTCTCAAGGCGGTCCGTCGCGAGCCGACGCCCTGCACGCCGATCTGGCTGATGCGGCAAGCGGGCCGCTACCTGCCCGAGTACCGCGCGATGCGGGCGCGCCACTCCTTCCTCGAGCTCTGCCGGAACCCCGACGCCGCCGCCGAGGTGACGCTGCAGCCCGTGGAGCGCCTCGGCGTCGACGCGGCGATCCTCTTCGCCGACATCCTGCTCCTGCTCGAGCCGCTCGGCGTGGGCCTCGAGTTCGCCAAGGGCGAGGGGCCGGTGATCCACCGCCCCGTGCGCACCGCCGCCGACGTCGCGCGCCTGGCGCCCATCGACGTGGACGCCGCGGTGCCGTTCGTGTTCGAGACCGTGCGCCGCGCGCGGCGGGCGCTCGCCGGCCGCGTGCCGCTGATCGGCTTCGCGGGCGCGCCGTTCACGGTGGCGTCCTACCTCGTCGAGGGCGGGGCCTCGCGCGAGTTCCTGCACACCAAGCGGCTGATGTACGACGAGCCCGAGGCCTGGCACCGCCTGATGGACCTCCTCGCGGACGCGACGGCGCGCTACCTCAACGGGCAGATCGCGGCGGGCGCCGAGGCCGTGCAGCTGTTCGACTCCTGGGTCGGCGCCCTCGGCCCCGACGACTACCGGGCCTACGTGCTGCCGCACTCCCGCGCCGTGATGAAGGCCGTCACCGGCGCGCCGGTGATCCACTTCGGCACGGGGACCGCGGCGCTCCTGCCGCTCATGCGCGAGGCGGGCGGGGAGGTCATCGGGCTGGACTGGCGCGTCGACCTCGACGCCGGCTGGCGCGCCGTGGGCCTCGACGTGGCCGTGCAGGGCAACCTGGACCCCGCCGTGCTCCTGGCCTCGCCGGCGATCATCCGCGAGCGGGCGCGCGCGGTGCTCGAGCGGGCCGCGGGCCGCCCCGGCCACGTCTTCAACCTCGGCCACGGCGTCCACCAGGCCACGCCGGTGGAGCACGTGAAAGCGCTCGTGGACATCGTCCACGAGCTGTCGGCCCGGTGAGCCCGGCGGCGATCGACGCGGTCCTCCTGGTGGCGTTCGGGGGTCCGACGGCGCCCGAGGAGATCGGCCCGTTCCTCGACAACGTCACGCGGGGCCGGGGCATCCCGCCCGCGCGCATCGAGGAGGTGGCGCGCCACTACGAGCGGATGCCGGGCAGCCGCTCGCCCCTCAACGACCTCACCGTGGCCCAGGCGCGCGCGCTCGAGCGGGCGCTCGCGGCGCGCGGCCGCCCGCTCCCCGTGCACGTCGGCATGCGCAACTGGCATCCCTATCTCGCCGAGACGCTCGCCGAGATGACGAGGGCGGGACGGCGGCGCGCGCTGGCCGTCATCATGTCCTCGCTGCGCACCGAGGCCTCGTGGGAGCGCTACCAGCAGGACGTGCGCGACGCGCAGGCTGGGGTCGCCGGCGCCCCGGCCATCGAGTTCGCGCCGGGGTGGTTCGAGCGGGCGGGGTTCCTCGACGCGGTGGCCGACCGCGCGCGCGCGGCGCTGGACGAGGTGCCCGCCGACATCAGGCGCTGGACGCCGCTGATCTTCACCGCCCACAGCGTGCCGGTGGCCATGGCCGAGGGCTCGCCGTATGTGACGGAGTTCGCGACCGCCGCGCGCGCCGTGGTGGAGCGGCTCGGCCATCCGCGGTTCAGCCTCGCCTACCAGAGCCGGAGCGGGTCTCCGCACGAGCCCTGGCTCGGTCCGGACGTCACCGAGGTCCTGAAAGGCCTGGCGGGCGCGCCTCACGCGGTCGTGGTCCCCATCGGCTTCGTCTGCGATCACGTGGAGATCCTCTACGACCTCGACGTCGAGGCCCGCGCCCGCGCGGGAAGCCTCGGCATCGCGTTGCATCGCGCGCGCGCCGTGAACGACCATCCGGCCTTCATCGCCGCGCTCGCCGATCTGGTCGGGGAGGCCCCCTGAGCGCGCCGGGGTCCACGGTGAGGCTCGTCGTGGTCGGCGGCGGCATCGCCGGGCTGGCGGCCGCGCATCGCGCCACCGAGCTCGCCCGCGAGCGCGGCGTGGCCGTCGAGCTCACGCTGCTGGAAGCGCGCGATCGGCTCGGGGGGACCATCGAGACCGAGCGGGTCGACGGCTTTGTCGTGGAGGCGGGCCCGGACTCGTTCCTCTCCGAGAAGCCGGCGGGGCTCGCGCTGTGCCGGCGGCTCGGGCTCGAGGAGCGGCTGGTGCGGACCGACGACCGCTTCCGGCAGGTCTGGGTGTGGCATCGCGGCCGGCTCCACCCGCTGCCCGACGGATTCCAGCTGCTCGCGCCGACCCGGCTGGCGCCGTTCCTGGCCTCGTCGCTCTTCTCCTGGCCCGGCAAGGCCCGCATGGCCCTCGACCTCGTGCTGCCCCGCGGCGGCGGCGGCGACGAGAGCCTGGGCGCGTTCGTGCGCCGGCGGCTCGGGCGCGAGGCCCTCGAGCGCGTGGCGCAGCCGCTCGTGGCCGGCATCTACACCGCGGATCCCGACGAGCTGAGCCTCGCCGCCACCATGCCGCGCTTCCTCGAGGTCGAGCGCGCGCACCGGAGCATCATCCTCGGGCTCTGGCACGCGAGCCGTCGCGCGCCCCAGCCCGGCACCAGCGGCGCGCGGTGGAGCCTGTTCGTGACGTTCGCGCGCGGCATGAGCGAGCTGGTCGAGGCGCTCGCGGGCCGGCTGCCCGCCGGCGCCGTGCACGTCAAGCGCCGCGTGACGGGGATCGAGCGCGCCGGGGAGGCGTGGCACGTCACCACGGACGCGGGCGATCGCCTCACCGCCGATCGCGTGCTCCTCGCCGCCGAGTCGCACGCCGCCGCGCGGCTGCTGCGCTACGTCGACCCGTCGCTCTGCACACTGCTCGGCGAGATCACGTACGCGTCGTCGGCGACGGTCTCGCTCGGCTACGGGCGCGCCGACGTCCGTCATGCTCTCGACGGGTTCGGGTTCGTCGTCCCGCGCGGCGAGGGCAAGGCCCTGCTCGCCTGCACCTTCTCGAGCGTGAAGTATCCGGGGCGCGCGCCCGAGGGCGCCGTGCTGTTGCGGGGCTTCCTCGGCGGCGCGCTCGGCGGCGCGGTGCTGGACGAGGACGACGGCGCGCTCGTCGCCCGCGTCCGCGCCGAGCTCGCGCAGGCCCTCGGGATCACGGCGGAGCCGCGGCTGGTCCGGGTGCGCCGCCATCCCGCGTCGATGCCGCAGTACGCCATCGGCCATCCCGCGCGCATCGACACGATCGACCGGCGGCTGGCCTCGGTCCCCGGCCTCGCGCTGGCCGGGAGCGCCTACCGCGGCGTCGGCATCGCCGATTGCGTCGCCTCGGGGGAATCCGCCGCCGAGCGCGTGCTCGGCGCGTCCTGACCGCGCAGCGCCACCTCGCGAGGGTCGGGGTCGAGGTCGACCTGATCGCCCAGCCCGGGAATGCCCGCCGGAGGCGGATCTTTTCCGGCTGACGCTCCGGCATGTGAGGCATAGTGTACGACGCCCATGACGACCGCTCGTTCCGCCCCGCTGAGCCCGAGCGCGCAGAAGGTCCAGGACACGCTCGCCGCGCGGGGTTTCGCGTATCAGGTCACCGAGTCCGCGCAGCCCACCGGCACCTCGGCCGAGGCCGCGCGGCTCGTGGGCTGCGAGGTCGGGCAGATCGCCAAGTCGCTCGTCTTCAGGACCGTGACGACCTGGCGGCCCGTGCTCGTCATCGCCAGCGGCGCCAACCGCGTGAGCGAGCCGCGCGTGGGCGCGATCGTGGGCGAGGCGATCGGGAAGGCGGACGCCGACTTCGTCCGCGCGGCGACGGGCTTCGCCATCGGCGGGATCCCGCCGCTCGGCCACGCCCGCGCGATGGAGGTCCTGGTCGACGAGGATCTCCTGCGCCACGACGCGGTCTGGGCCGCGGCGGGGACGCCCCACTCGCTCTTCCGGCTCGCGCCCTGCGACCTCGTGCGGATGTCGGGCGGGCGCGTGGCGAGGATCACCTGAATGCCGACGCTCCCCGCCGCGCGCCTGGAGGAGGTCACGCGCAACATCTTCACCGCCCATGGGCTGCCGTCCGAGGACGCCGCGCACGTCGCCACGCTGCTGCTGCGCGCCAACCTGCGCGGCCACGATTCCCACGGCGTGATCCGCATCCCGCAGTACGTGGACGCGCTCCAGAAGGGCTACGCCCGGCCGCGCCCCCACATCCGCGTCGAGAGCGAGACGCCGACCACGGCGCGCCTCGACGGCGACCTCGGCTTCGGCCAGGTCGTCGGGTGCCGCGGGACCGAGCTCGCCATCGCCAAGGCCCGGGCGCACGGGATCTCGGCGGTGACGTTCGTGCGCACCAACCACCTCGGCCGTCTCGCCGACTACGCCGAGATGGCGGCGGCGGCGGGCCTCATCGGGCTCCTGTGGGCGAACGCGCCGACGGCGCTCAACGTCGCGCCCTGGGGCGGGGCCGCGCGCCGGCTCGGGACGAATCCGCACGCGGTGGCCATCCCCGGGCCGGACGGGACCGTCGCGCTGTCGCTCGACTTCGCGACCAGCGTGATCCCCGAGGGCAAGATGCGCGTGCGCTTCAACCGGGGCGAGACGGTGCCGCCCGGGATCATGCTCGACGGCGCCGGACGGCCCTCGACGGATCCCCGGCAGTACTACACGACGCCGCCGGGCTCGCTCTTGCCGGCGGGCCAGCACAAGGGCTACGGCCTGGCCCTCGCCATCGAGATCCTCGGCGGCATCCTGTCGGGGACGGGCGCCGCGCGCGCCGAGCAGGGCCCCGTGCACAACGGCACGCTGGTGGTCTGTCTCGACGTGGAGCGCTTCCTGCCCCTCGAAGACCTGCACCGCCAGGTCGCCGACCTCTTCGGGTGGGTCAGGTCGGCGCCGCTCGCCGAGGGCGCGACGGAGATCCTGATCCCCGGCGAGCCCGAGGCGCGCACGGCGCGCGAGCGGCTGGCCACGGGCATTCCCGTGGAGGACGAGACGTGGCGGCAGATCCAGGCCTGCGCGGCCGCGGTCGGCGTGCCGGCCTGAGGCGGGGAGCCGGCGCATGCTCGAGGTCGTGACCATGATGGAGATCGACGCGATCTTCGCGGTGACCGATGCCCTCGGCATCCACCGCGAGATGCTCGTCATCCCGCTGGGGCCGGCGTCGCCCGGGCGCGTGCGGAAGCTGTCGAGCGGCAAGCTGGAGATCGTGGTCGAGGCCGCGCGCCCGCTCGATCAGTGGCTGGGCGAGCTGCCCGGGCTGATCGCCGCCGCCCAGCAAAGGTGAGCGCGCGTCCGCCCGCCGCCCCGTGACCGCGCGCCCGCTCACGCTCGCCCCGCTCGCGGCCATCGTCTTCTTCAACGTCAGCGGGGGGCCGTACGGGATCGAGGACATGGTGCCGTCGTTCGGCCCCGGCCTCACCCTCCTGCTCCTCGTGCTCACCCCCCTCGTGTGGAGCCTGCCCGTGACGCTCGCCATGGCCGAGCTCGCCTCGGCGATGCCCGACGAGGGCGGCTACGTCGTCTGGGTCGAGCGCGCGTTCGGACGGTTCTGGAGCTTTCAGGTCGGCTGGTGGAGCTGGATCGACAGCTTCATCGACGTCGCGATCTATCCCGCGCTCTTCGTCGAGTACCTGCGGTTCTGGCTGCCGGCCATGACGCCGGGCCAGCGCTGGCTCGCCGCGCTCGCCTTCATCGCCGTGCTCACGGGACTGAACGTGGTCGGCGTGCGGCCGGCGGGACGCGCCGCCATCGCGCTGGCGATCGCCGCCCTCGTGCCCGCCGCGCTGCTCGTGCTGGCGGGCCTGCCCTCGCTCTCGGCGGCGGCGTGGACCCCGCTGCTCGCCCCCGGCCGCTCGCTCGGCGCCGGGCTCGGGCTCGGCCTCGCCGTCGTGATGTGGAACTACTCCGGCTGGGACACGGCCTCCACCTGCCTGGGCGAGACGGCGGCGCCCGAGCGCGCCTTCCGCCGCGCGCTGCTCGTCGCCCTGCCGGTGATCACGGCGGCGTACGTCGTGCCCATGGCCGTCGCCCTCGGGAGCGCGGCGGCGCCGTGGACGGCCTGGAAGACCGGCTTCCTGCCCACCGTCGCCGAGCGCATCGGCGGCCGCGGGCTCGGCGCGCTCGTGGCGCTGGGGGCGGTGGTGAGCACGGCGGGACTGTTCCTCTCGCTGCTGCTCACGAACTCGCGGCTGCCGTTCGTGCTGGCGCGCCAGGGCCAGCTGCCCGCCGCGCTCGGGCGCGTGCACCGGCGCTTCGCCACCCCGTGGGTGGCCGTCGTCGTCTCCGCAGCCTGCTACGGCGCGCTCGCGGCCTTCTCCTTCCGCGAGCTGATCGTGCTCAACGTGTGGCTCTACTCGCTGACGATCCTGGTCGAGCTGGCCGCCTTTCTCCGCTTGCGGCTGGCCGCGCCCGCGCTCGCGCGCCCGTGGCGCGTGCCGGGCGGCGCGGCCGTGGCGTGGGTGGTGACGGTGGTGCCGTGCGCCCTGGCGCTGCTCGCCATGAGCACGGCCGGCTGGTGGAACACCGTCGCCGGCGTGCTGGCGGCGCTCACCGGGCCCGCGATCTACGCCGCCTGGCGGCCTCGCGCGGCGGCGCCAGGTTGTCCTCGATGACGGCGGCCAGGCAGTCGAGCGTGGCCAGCGAGTAGACGTAGGTCTTCCAGCCGATCGCGATCGAGTCCGGGCGCTCGCCGGCGACCACCGGGGCCAGGATCGACACGCTGACGTTCGGGCCCGCGGCGGAGCAGCCGCCCGCGCACGCCTCGCGGACCCGCACCACCGGCTCGAGGTGCCGCTCCGCGATCAGCCGCCCGAGCTCGGCCGCGACGCGCCGCGCGTCGAGACGCTCGGCGCGCCCGCCCCGCCGCACCGGCAGCACCACCGTCCCCCGCTCGCGCGGGCACACGCTGATCTCGAGCCGCCGCGCCGCCGTCATCGCCCGCCTCGCGCGAGGTCGGCGGCGAGCCGGGCCGCCGCCTGGACGGTCGAGCGCGCCGGCGGCCGCCAGCGCACGCGCACGCCGGCGCGCCGCATGGCGCGCGCGACGCCGGCGCGGAAGACGGCATCACCGATCACGCCGCCGCTCCAGCTCGCCTGCACGCCCGCGCGCGCCCCCAGGCGGCGCGCCACGGCGACGGCGAGCGCGGCGAGGTCGGACTGAGCCTCGGCGACGATGTGCCCGGCGTGCCGATCGCCGCGCCGGGCCCTCGCGAGCACCGCCGGCGCGCGGGCGGCGATTCGCCCGACGGCGTCGGGCGCGACGGCGATTGCGCGCAGCCCGGGGTGGCCCTGGGGGTGCGTCCGGCGGAGCCACGCGCGCCCGATCCAGAACGCCGAGCCTTCGTCGCCCAGGAGCGGGCCGAGTCCCCCGGCGCGCACCCAGTGTCCGGCGACGCGCCCGAGGACGATGGACCCCGTGCCGGCGATGAGGAGCAACCCCGGCCGCGGGTCGTCGCCCAGCGCGCCGAGCAGGCCCGCCTGCGCGTCGGACAGGGCGGTGACGCGGAGGGCGAGGCCTCGCAGGGGCCGCGCGGCGGCCCTGCGCTCGGCGGCGGTCCACACCCCGCGAGAGGCCAGCACGAGCGCCGCGACCTGCGCGCGTCGCCACCCTCGACGTCGCCACAAACGGGTCAAGAAGTTCGTCAGATCGGGGATCGTTGACACTCGTGCACGGACGCGTGCCACGGTGCGGCCGTGGTCCAGGGCCAGGAGCCTGAGCCACGTGCCCCCACGGTCGATGCCGACCGCCAGCCGAAACGAGTGTCGGGCGCGTGACAGAGCGTTCATTCCGCGAAGTATTATCGTGCGCCCCCGCAGGCGCGAGGACCACGAAATCGCCGCCTTGACCACCACGTGCTCGCTGGCACGACTCCTGCTGTCTAAATCGCCACCATGGGAAACGCAGCGCTCGCGCTCCTCATGCTGGCCGCGGTCTCCGTGGGATCGGGCACCCCTCGCGAGGTGGTGCAGGCCTCCGTCGGCCGTGTCCTCACCGCCGCGCAGGAGGCGCGTGTCACCTCGACCGAGGGCGCCCCGGCGCGGGGCGAAGCGCGCGCCGAGCTCCGGCGCGTCTCGACCGACCTGTTCGACTTCAACGAGATGTCCCGGCGCGCGCTGCCCCGCCAGTGGCCGCGGCTCGGCGCCGGCGAGCGCAAGGAGTTCGTCGATCTCTTCACCGACCTCCTCGCGCGCGCCTATCTCGGCCGCATCGAGGGCTACGCCGGCGAGCGCATCGCCTACCTCGGCGAGACGATCGACGGGTCGTTCGCCGCCGTCCGCTCGCGCATCACCTCGCGCCGCAACACCGAGACCGGGCTCGAGTACCGCCTGCACCTCGTGGACGGCCGCTGGCGCGTGTACGACGTCGTCGTCGACGGCGTCAGCCTGGTGGCCACCTACCGGGACCAGTTCACCCGCGTCATGCAGGCCGCTTCCTGGGGCGGGCTGCTCGACGCCCTGCGCCGGCGCCAGCTCGAGAGCCGCCCGCTCGACCAGCACGCCGAGCGCCGCTGATCCCTCCCGCCTGACGCGTCGAGTATGATGGGGCGTGCCCGCCGCGGCGAGCGCGCTCACCTGGCCGGATTACGTCGTCCTCGTCGGTTCCCTGGCCGTCCTCGTCGGCATCGGGCTGTTCTTCGGCCGCCGCCAGCACGACACGGCCGATTTCTTTCTCGCGCGCCGCCGGGTGGCCTGGTGGGCGGCGTGCCTGTCGTTCCTGGCCACGGAGATCAGCGCGGTCACCATCATCTCGGTGCCGGCCGTCGCGTACAAGGAGAACTGGGAGTATCTGCAGTTCTTCGTCGGCTCCAGCCTCGCAAAGTGGGCGGTCGCGTTCCTCTTCATCCCCGCTTTCTATCGGCACGACGTCACCACGATCTACGAGTTCCTGCACGACCGGTTCGGGCGGGCGAGCCAGGTCACGGCGTCGATCTTCTTCTTCGTCACCCGCCTGCTCGGCTCCGCCGTGCGGCTCATGGTGGCGGCGCTCGCAGTGTCGATCCTGCTCGGCGTGCCGCTCGGCCCGACCATCGCCGTGTTCATCGTGGTGTGCATCATCTACATCGGCGTCGGGGGGGTGAGCGCGGTCGTCTGGACGAACGTGTTCCAGGCGGCGATGTTCCTCGTGGCCGGGGCGGCGACCCTGGCGTTCCTCGTCTGGCACATCGACGGCGGCCTCCTCGCGGTCGTCACGGAGGCCGGGCGGGCCGGGCGCCTCGACGTCGTCAACTGGGGCCCGTCGATCGGCGCGCCGGGGTTCCTGCACCGCGCGCTCACCGATCCCAACATCGTCTGGGTCGCGATCCTCAACGGGTTCTTCGGCTCGATGGCCGCCTTCGGCACCGACCACGACCTGATGCAGCGGCTGCTGACGGTCGAGACCCGCCGCGAGAGCCAGGTCACCCTGTCGCTGACGCCGCTCGGCACGCTGCTCACGCTCGCGATCTACCTCGGGCTCGGCGCGGCGCTGTTCACGTTCTACGCCCAGCACCCGGGCCTGCCGGTCTCCCGCCCCGACGACATCCTGCCCCATTTCGTGCGTCAGGCCATGCCGGCGGTCCTGCGCGGCTTCATGCTGAGCGCGATCGTGCTGGCGTCCATCGACTCGCCCCTCGGCTCGCTGGCCGCCTCGTTCGTGACCGACATCTACCGGCCCCTCGTCGCGCCGCGGTCGAGCGAGCGGCACTACCTCCTGGTCTCCCGGCTCAGCGTGGTGGTGTTCGGCGCCGTGCTCGGCGTGCTGGCGGGGTTTTTCTCGGCGTTCGACAACATCCTCTGGCTGGCCTTCAAGATCGCCGGCGTGACGTTCGGCTCCCTGCTCGGCGTGTTCCTGCTCGGGCTGCTGACCCGCCGCCGGGTGAGCGACACGGCGAACGTCGTCGCCATGGTGGCGATGGCCGTGGTGAACGTCCGGCTGCTGTACCTCTCCGAGACCCACGTCCTCGATTTCGCGTGGTCGTGGCTGGTGATCCTCGGCACCGCCGGCACCATGGTCCTGGCCCTGGCGCTGTCGCCGATCCTCGACCGCTGGTCGGCGCGGCCGGCCGGCGTCAGGGATACGCCAGGCGGGCGATGACGGCGTCGAGCTGGCAGCGGCGGAAGCCGAACGCGGTGACGCCGAGGACGCGCGGCGCCAGCAGCGACGCGTCGTAGGGATCGCGCAGCAGCACCACGGCCAGCGCGCGCGCCCGACGTTGCACGGCGTCCAGGAGCGTGCGGTTCGACGGGTAGAGGTGCGCGTCGAAGAGGAACAGCACGGCCGCGTCGGCGCCCTCGGCGAGCGCCGCGGCGCCCTCGATCTCCGCCGCGGTCGGCTCGATGCCGACGAGCGCGGTGCGGGGCGCGATGCCGGCGCGCCCGAACGCCCGCGCGAGGTAGGCCTTCTCGTCGCAGAGCTCGGGCTCGATGGTGATGCGGGGCGCGAGGTCCGAGAAGCGCGGGAAGATCACGGCGACGGCGCCGTTGAGGGCGCGCGTGAAGCCGGGCGGCCCCGGGGCGATGGTGGTGACGGCCCGTGCCGCCATCGCCATGGCCAGGGCGCCGCCGTCGCGCTCGGCGGCCGGCGGCCCGCCCTCGAAGCGCGCCGTGCGCGACGTGCGCGGCCGCCGCACGCGCTCCGCCGCGCGCTCGAGATCGCGCAGGGGGAGCGCGCCGCGGCGATGAGCGGCGACGAGGGCGGCCGCCGCGGCGCGCTGGGCCGCCGCGGTGTGACAGACGAGCAGCAGGTCGTGGCCGGCCGCCGCGGCGCGCACGGCCGCCTCGCCGATCGGGCAGGCCTCGCTGACCGCGCCCATCTCGAGGTCATCCGAGACGATGACGCCGCGGAAGCCGATCTGCCCGCGCAGGTACTCCTCGACGATCAGCCGCGAGAACGTGGCCGGGACCCCGGACGGATCGAGGTTCGGGTACACGGGGTGCGAGGTCATGACGCACTCGACCCCGGCGGCGATGGCCTCGAGGAACGGCACGAGGTGGACGGCGTGCATCTCGTCCCACGTGGACTCGATGGTCGGCAGGCGCAGGTGGGCGTCCAGCGGTGAGTGGCCCTTGCCGGGGAAGTGCTTGGGACACGCGGACAGCCCGCCCCGCATCGCGCCCTTGATCCGCGCGACTCCGTAGCGCGCGACGAGGTGCGGGTCCTTGCCGTACGAGCGGATGCCGATGTTCGGGCTGTAGCGCTCGGTCAAGACGTCCAGGCAGGGGCCGAGGGTGAGATCCACGCCCAGGCGCCTGAGCTCGCGCGCCTCGATCAGCCCCTGGCGCGCGGCGAACGCTTCCTCGCCGGCCGTGCCGACGGCGAGGTTGTCCGGGAAGATCGTGACCCCGCGCCCGAGCATCACGATGCGCCCGCCCTCGTGGTCCGTCGCCACCAGCAGCCGGCGGCCGAGAGCCTCCTCCAGCCGGGCGAGCAGCGTGACGAGCTGGGTGGGGCTCTCGAAATTCCGCCGGTAGAGGATGAGGCCGGCCGCGCGCGTGTCGCGGAAGAGGGCGACGTCGTCGTCGCCGAGCGTGGGCCCCGGCAGGCCGATCATCAGGCGCTCGCCGACCAGGTCCTCGACGTCGATCACGCGGTGATTCTACCGGAGGGGCGCTGGAAAAAGTTACACGCTCCCGCCGGCACGCCGCTTGCTAAGCTTCTTATCGGTTCCTGCGGAGCGACCGCATCCGTCCGAGTGGAGGATACCCATGAACCAGTGGAATCCCTGGAAGCTGACCGCGATCGGCTTGGTGTTGGTGGTTGCGACGGCCCTCATCACCGGGGTGGTCGTCGCGCGCTGGTTCGGCGATCGTGCGCCCGAGGTCTCGGGAGCATCCTCGCCTTCGACGTCGGTCGCGACCCGGTCGACGCCGGCGCCCGTCGCCACGCAACCGGCTCCGCCTCGCGTGGTCGCCCAGGCCGGCCCGCCGCCCGAGAGCGTGGTGCAGGACTGTAACCGCAAGGCCGCGGAGGAGAGCGGCGTGCGCGACAAGACGTGGGACACCGCGAAGGACGCCGGGATCGGCGCGGTGGCCGGCGCGGCCGTGGGCGCGGCGACCGGCGCCATCGCGGGCGGCGGCAAGGGCGCGGGCAAGGGCGCCGCGATCGGCGGCCTGGTGGGTGCCGGCGGCGGGACGCTCTACGGCCTCAACGAGAACCACAAGCACGACGAGCGCTACCGCGCGGCCTACTCGGCGTGCATGCACGCGCGCGGGTATACCGGCTAGTCTCCTAGCCTCGAGGGGGCCGTGGGCGCGCGCCGGGCCGCCGCGGCACCACACTTGCCGTGCGCCACGGCCCCCTCCAGAACCGCTCCCCGTGATTCACAGTGGGGTCCACTCCGGCAGACTCTTTGCATCCTGCCTACACGGTTACCAACGCCGCAGCGTGTCACTTGAGGCGCGGCGAAACGGGGAGGGACGATGAGAACGCGAGCACTCGTATTCTCGGCGGCGGCCGTGTTGCTCGTGGCGATCACGGCGCCGGCTCTGGCCGGTCCGGGCGGGCACGGCGGTGGGCCGGCCGCTGGGGGACCGCCGCCCGGCGCGGGGACCAACAGCGACCGCGGCGGCGCGGTGCGCGGACTGGACCGCGCCGACCAAGTGGCGGGCGAGCACGGAGACAAGGGCCGCGACCTTGCCGAGACGCGCAGCAACAAAGGCGGCAAGCGGCGCGGTCCGAATCGCGCGACGGACGTGGCCGGCCAGCACGGCGCCGACGGACGCGCGGAGAAGCCGGCCAAGTAAGCCGCACCAGCGGTAGCGGCGACAAGTTCGTTGACGGCGGTCGAAGAAGGAGGTGTCGTCATGAAGATGATGCTGCTCGTGCTGCTGGCGCTGGCGCTCGCCGCCTCTCCGATCGGTCCCGCGGAGGCCGCCGACGACAGCAAGGTGAAGGAAGGGACGAGCCGTGTCGAGTCGGGCGCGGGCAAGATCGGCGAGGGCGTGAAGGAGGCGGCCAAGGGGGTCGGCACGACGGTCTCCGAGGGCGCGAAGTACACCGGCGAGAAGCTGAAGGAGAGCGGCCACGCCGCGGAGCCGGAGGCGCGCAACGCCTGGGAGCATCTCAAGCAGAGCGCCACCCACGCCGGCCACAGCGTCAAGAAGTTCTTCACCGGACTCTTCGGCGGAGACTGATTCAGTACATCAGGTGACGGGCGCGGCGGCGGCGCCAGGCGCGGAGCGCGGGCCCCCACTCCGGCGCGATCTCGCTGACGGGGCGGCGGCGCTCGATGGCGCGTCGGATCCGGTCGGTGCCGCAGAGGATGTCGATCGGCAGCCGGCGGCGCTCGAACTCGTACGGCGGGCGGCGCCACGCGAAGGCGCGCGGGGCCAGCCGCCGGGCCGTCGCGATCAGCGTGAGGTACGCGGCGTAGGGCTCGAAGCGGCGCGGGTCGGTCACGTGCACCTGGACCCCGCCGCAGAGGCGTCCCGCCCACTTGTGGAACGTCGGGGTGAAGCGGGAGGGCCGGAATCTCACGCCGGCCAGCCCCGCCTCTTCCAGCGCGGACGCGAACCGGTGAGCGTCCAGGAACGGCGCGCCCACCCACTCGAAGGGGCGCGTCGTGCCCCGTCCCTCGGACAGGTTCGTGCCCTCGAGGAGGCACGCGCCCGGATAGACGCGCGCGGTGTCGGGCGTGACCATGTTGGGCGACGGCGCGACCCACGGTAGGCCCGTGTCCTCCCACACCATCGCGCGGCGCCAGCCGCGCATCCTCACGATCGTGAGCCGGCAGCCGAGCGCGTGCTCCGCGTTGAGGTACGCCGCCACCTCGCCGATCGTCATGCCGTGGCGCGCGGGCAGGGGATAGAGCCCCACGAACGACGCGAACTCGGGATCGGGGACGTTGCCCTCGACGGTCAGGCCGCCGAGCGGGTTCGCGCGGTCGAGCACGATGACCTCGACGCCCGCGCGGGCGCACGCCGCCATGGCCAGCGCCGTGGTCCACTGGAAGGTGTAGTAGCGCGAGCCGACGTCCTGCAGGTCCACCACGAGCGCGTCGAGCCCGCGGAGCATCGCCGGCGCCGGCGCGCGGCGCGCGCCGTAGAGGCTGGTGACGGGCAGCCCGGTGACGGGATCGCGCGTGGCGCGGATGGCCGCGTGATCCTGGGCCGCGCCCCACAGGCCGTGCTCGGGCGCGAAGAGCCCCACGAGGCGGGCGCCCCGCACGTCGCGGACGAGATCGACGGCGTGGGCGAGCGCGCCGTCGACCGAGGCCTGGTGCGCGAGCAGCGCGATGCGCCGGCCGCGAAGGAGGCGACGGCCCTCGTGCACCAGGACCTCGAGCCCGGAGCGGACGCGCGCCACGGCATGATCGTATCGCGTTTGCTAGCATGCGGTGGATGGCGCCGCGCCCGCGCTCACGCCGTCTCGCCACCGAGCAGGCCAATCGCGCCTCGTCCCGCCTGCACCGGATGACGGCGCTCGAGATCGCGCGGCTGATGAACCGGGAGAACCGGCGCGCGGTGGCGGCCGTCGGCCGCGTCGCCGGCCCGATCGCGGCCGCCGTGGACCTGATCGTCGCCTCGCTGCGGCGCGGCGGCCGGCTGATCTTCGCCGGCGCGGGCACGAGCGGGCGGCTCGGCGTGCTCGAAGCGGCGGAGTGTCCGCCCACGTTCGGCACGCCGCCCTCGCGCGTGCAGGCGCTCATGGCGGGCGGCCGCGCGTCCGTGTTTCGCTCGCGCGAGGGCGCGGAGGACGACGCCGCGGCGGCGCGGCGCGCGGTCCGCGCCCGCGTGCGCGCCGGCGACGTCCTGGTCGGCGTCTCCGCGAGCGGCATCACGCCGTTCGTGCGGGCGGCCCTCGCCGAGGCGCGCCGCGGCCGCGCCGCGACGGTGCTCGTCGCGTGCAACCCGCAGCGGAGCGGCCGCCGTCTGGCGCGCGTGGTGATCGCGCCGTCGCCCGGCCCCGAGGTGCTCGCGGGCTCCACCCGCCTCAAGGCCGGCACGGCGACCAAGCTGGTCCTCAACACGCTGACCACGGCGAGCATGGCCCGCCTCGGCCGCGTGTACCGCAACCGGATGGTCGACCTGCAGCCCCGGTCGCGGAAGCTCGTCGCGCGCGCGCTGGGGCTGGTCGAGGAGCTCGGCGGCGTGTCCCGCGCGGGCGCGCGCCGGCTGCTGCGCGCGGCGCGTGGCCGCCCCGCGCTCGCCATCCTCATGGCGCGGACGGGCGACGACGCCCCGGCGGCGGCGCGGCGGCTGCGGCGCGCGGGCGGATCCCTGGCGGCGGCCCTCGGCGAATGAGCGGCGCCTCCCGGGGTCGACGGCAGCGGCACTGATACCCCCGTGACACTGATCGTCGACAGCGTCCGCGATGCGACACGTGCGAGGGCGTTCCGGGCGCGAAACCCGGGCGCGGGCGCCTCCGGACGCGGCACGCCTCTTGCGAAATGATCGGGTGCCATGTTGATCAGGCGCTGCGTCTGGCACCCGCTGTATCGCGGCTACCCGCTGATCATGGGGTTCCGCCGTGGACACGGCCTCTGGCTGTATTTCACCGACGGCATGTGCCGCCGGTGCGCCCGTCGAGCCCAGCGTGAATGGCGGGAAGGGCGCACGCCGCGCTCGCGCCTGGCGAGGCTGCTCGCCACCCCGGTCCGCCCGCGCCACGTGGCGCTCGCGGCCGGCCTCGCCGCGCTGCTCGTTCTCGTCGCCCTCGAGGGCCGTACCGGCCTGGTCGCGCCGCCGGCGCCGCCGCCGCCAGGTGAGACGGCGGTGGCGCCCGTGCCGTCTCCGGTGCCCCTGGCCGCGCCGGCGAGCCTGGCGCGCGCGCGGGCGGTGGAGGCGAGCAACCCCGTGCCGGTGTCGATCGTCATCCGCCATCCGGGTGCCCTCGCGCGCGCCTCGGCGCGCGCCGGCGCCGTCCGGCTCCGCGGGGAGCGAGCGCCGATGCTCGCGCGCGCGCCGGCCGTCACGCTCGTGGCTTCCGTCGAGCCTCCAGCGCCGCCGCCCCTCGAGGTTCGCGCGCCCGCGCCGTCGCCGAGCCCGCTTCCGGCTCGCGTGGATCCAGGCGCGCAAGCGCCTTAATGGAGATGGGGGGCCTGGGCGGGCCCCCCAAGCCCCCCGGCGCTCGGCCCGCCCCGGCGGAGCCGTGCCGCGCCTCGACCCCCAAGCCCCCGACGCTCGGTTCCCGTCAGACGTGCGAGGGGCCGGCGGTGTCCTCGGCGCGGACCGGGGTCTGGCCGCGCAGGAAGTCGAAATCGCATCCCTCGTTGGCCTGGAGCACGTGGTCGAGGAAGAGCCGCCCGTAGCCGCGCGTGAAGTGCGGCGGGCGCGGTCTCCAGGCGGCGCGCCGGCGCGCCAGCTCCTCGTCGGCGACCCGGAGCGTCAGCGTGCGCGCCGGCGCGTTCAGCTCGATCTCGTCGCCGTCCTTCACCAGCGCCAGGGGCCCGCCGACCGCGGACTCCGGCGCGACGTGGAGCACGACGGTACCGTAGGACGTGCCGCTCATGCGCGCGTCCGAGATGCGCACCATGTCCTGCACCCCGCGCTTGAGCAGGCGCGCGGGGATCGGCGCCGCGCCCCACTCCGGCATCCCCGGCGCGCCCCGCGGGCCGACGTGCTTGAGCACGAGCACGCTCGTCTCGTCGATCGCCACCGAGGCGTCGTCGATGCGGCGGTGCATGTCGGCGTGGTCCTCGAAGACGACCGCGCGGCCGCGATGGGTCAGCAGGCGCGGTGACGCCGCGGAGACCTTGAGCACGGCGCCGTCGGGGCAGAGGTTGCCCGTGAGGATTGCCAGCCCGCCTTCACCGGCGAGCGGCAGCTCCACCGGACGGATGACGTCCTGGTTGTAGCATTCACTGCTCCGCACGTTGTCGGCGAGGCATCGGCCGTTCACGGTCGGCGCGTCGCCGTGCAGCAGGGCCAGCAGCTGCCGCAGCACCGCGGGCAGGCCGCCCGCGTAGAAGAAATCCTCCATCAGGTACTTGCCGGACGGCCGCACATTGACGAGGAACGGGGTCGTCCGCGACAGCTCGTCGAAGCGCGTCAGGGGCAGCGGCACGCCGAGCCTCTGCGCGATGGCCACGAGATGGATGACGGCATTGGTGCTGCCCCCGATGGCCATCAGCGCGCGGATGGCGTTGTCGAAGGCCGGCGCGGTCATGATCTCGGAGGGACGCGGGCCCCCGGCCTTCGCGATCTCGACGGCGCGCCGGCCCGAAAGCTCCGCGAGCGTCAGCCGCCGGGCGTCGGGCGCGGGAATGGCGGCGTTGTCCGGCAGGGTCATGCCGAGGGCCTCGGCCATCGACGCCATCGTGGAGGCGGTCCCCATGACCATGCAGTGCCCGCTCGAGCGCGACATGCAGGACTCCGCCTCGCAGAACTCCTCGTCGGTCATGCGGTCGGCGCGCCGCTCGGCCCACAGCCGCCACAGGTCGGTCCCCGAGCCCAGCTCCTCGCGCCGCCACACGCCGCGGAGCATCGGCCCGCCGGTGACCATGATCGCCGGCACGTCGGCGGAGGCGGCGCCCATCAGCATCGCGGGCGTGGTCTTGTCGCACCCGGAGAGGAGGACGACGGCGTCGAGCGGGTAGGCGCGGATGCACTCCTCGACGTCCATGGCCATGAGATTCCGGAACAGCATCGTGGTCGGTTTCATGAGGACTTCGCCGAGGGAGATCGTGGGGAACTCCAGCGGGAAGCCGCCCGCCGACCACACCCCGCGCTTGACGGCGTCGGCCACCTGTCGCAGGTGCGCGTTGCACGTCGTCAGCTCGGACCAGGAGTTCGCGATCCCGATCACCGGCCGGCCGTCGAAGACGACGTCCGAGAACCCCTCGGCCTTGAGCCACGAGCGGTGCGCGAACCCGTCGAGCGTCTGACCCCCGAACCAGTTGCGGCTCCTGAGAGGCTGTGCTGTCATGGGTCCCTCCCGGCGGGGATTATAGCGACCAGATACACAGGTCGCGCTGGAGGAGGGGCGGGATGCGGCTGGCAGGGAAGGTGGCCATCGTCACCGGAGGCGGCAGCGGGATCGGGCGCGGCATCGTGCTCGCGATGGCGCGGCAGGGCGCCGACGTCGCCATCCCCGACATCCAGGTGATGAACGCCGAGAAGGTCGCCGAGGAGGTCAAGGGGCTCGGACGCAAGTGCGTGCCGATGCGCACGGACGTGACGAGCGCGGCCGACGTCAAGACCATGGTCGACCGGATCCGCGAGACCTTCGGCAAGATCGACGTCCTCGTCAACAACGCCGGCATGGCGGCGCCGCCCGGGATGCCGTTCACGAACAACACGGAAGACGACTGGGACCGGACGTTCGCCATCAACACGAAGTCCGTGTTCCTGACGTCCAAGGCCATCGCCCCCCATTTCATCGAGCGGAAGGCCGGCCGCATCATCAACATCGCCTCGATCGCCGGGCCGCTCGCGGCCACCACGATGCCGGCCTACAGCGTGGCCAAGGGCGGCGTCATCACCTTCACGCGGGTGGTGGCCAAGGAGCTGGCTCCGCACGGGATCACCGTCAACGCCATCTGCCCCGGGGTGCTCTACACCGACTTCTGGCAGAAGCTGGCCGCGCACATCGCGAGCACGAACCCCGCCTTCGCCGGCATGACGCCGCGCCAGGTCTTCGAGAAGCGCGTGAGCGACATCGTGCCGATGAAGTGCGAGCAGACGCCCGAGGACATCGGCCACGCCGCCGTCTTCCTCGCCTCCGACGAGGCCCGCTACATCACCGGCCAGGCCTTGAACGTCGACGGCGGCTGCGTGATGTGGTGATCATCTCGGAGGGGGGCTTCGCCCCCCTTCCGACCGTCGTCGCGCGCCTGACGGCGCACTC
Source organism: Candidatus Rokuibacteriota bacterium (assembly GCA_016200085.1). Classification (GTDB taxonomy): domain Bacteria; phylum Methylomirabilota; class Methylomirabilia; order Rokubacteriales; family CSP1-6; genus JACQFL01. Next base: position 192,683 of record JACQFL010000036.1, read on the forward strand.
CTCCGTGCCTCCCCCCAGGATTGCGCCGGCGAAGCCGGCGCTCGAACGCGGCGACAGCAGCCGGGCGCGGCGATAGCAAGGATGAACCGGAAGATTCGGTAGGATATGGTCCATGGACTTTGATTTCACGGACGGGCAGGAGGCCTTCCGCAAGGACGTGCGGCAGTGGCTGGAGCGCAACGTGCCGGACGACCTGCGCGGGATGGCGTTCGCGTCGTCCCGGGGCGACCGCGCGGCGGTCACGCGGCTGCGCGCGTGGCAGAAGACGATGTACAACGCGGGCTACGTGGGCATGGACTGGCCGCGCGAGTTCGGCGGCCGCGGCGCCTCGCTCGCCGACCAGATCATCCTCTACCAGGAGATGTCGCGGGCGGAGTCCCCGCAGCTGGTGAACCGCGGCGGCGTGTCGATGCTCGGCCCCACGCTCATGAAGTACGGCACTGCCGCCCAGCAGAAGCGGTTCCTGCCGAAGATCCTCACCGCGGACGAGATCTGGTGCCAGGGCTTCTCGGAGCCCAACGCCGGATCGGACCTCGCGAACCTCCAGACCCGCGCCGTCCGCGAGGGCGACGTCTTCGTGGTCAACGGCCAGAAGGTCTGGACGAGCATGGCCCACGTCTCCGAGTGGTGCTTCCTGCTCGTGCGCACCGATCCCGACGCGCCCAAGCACAAGGGCATCAGCTTCCTGCTCGTGGACATGAAGACGCCCGGCATCACCGTCCGTCCGCTCCGCCAGATGACGGGGGAGGCCGAGTTCAACGAGGTCTTCTTCGACAACGTCCGCGTGCCCGTCGAGAACCTCGTGCACAGGCTCAACGAGGGCTGGGCGGTGGCGCTCACCACGCTGTCCTACGAGCGCGACCTCCTGACCTTCATCCGCCACATCTCGCTGCGCAACGCGCTCGCGCGGCTGGTGAAGCGCGTCCGCGAGTCCGGGCGCGCGGGCGACCCCGTGATCCGCCAGAAGGTCGCCTCGCTCTGGATCGGCGAGCAGGCGCTGCAGATGAACGCGTACCGGAGCCTGACCAGGATCCTGCGGGGCGGCCAGCCCGGGCCGGAGGGCTCGACGGCGAAGCTCTCCTGGAGCCACCTGGACCAGGAGCTGGCGCAGGTCGCCACCGAGGTGATCGGGCCGTACTCGCAGATCGCCGGGGGGCCGGCCTGGGTCGTGGACCACGGCCAGTGGGAGTTCTACACCCTGCTCGCCCAGGCCAGCGGCATCCGCGCGGGCACGTCGGAGATCCTCCGCAACATCCTCGCCGAGCGCGTGCTCGGCCTGCCAAAGGATTGAGCATGAGCGACCTGATCTACGAGGTGAAGGACAAGATCGCGACGATCACCCTGAACCGTCCCGACAAGCTCAACGCCTTCACGGGCCCGATGCTCGACGCCTGGGTGAAATCGCTCGAGGAGGCGCAGGCCGACCCGAGCGTCAACGTGGTCGTGGTGACGGGCTCGGGCCGCGCGTTCTGCTCCGGCGGCGACGTGGGGCGCATGGGCGACGCCGCCCCCAGCGCGCTCGACCACAAGAACTCGCTCTGGCAGGGCGTGCACCGCGTGCCGCGGCAGCTGGAGGCGATGGACAAGCCGGTGATCGCCATGGTCAACGGGCTCGCCGTGGGCGCCGGCATGGGCATGTGCCTGATATGCGACGTGCGCATCGCCTCGAGCGAGGCGCGCTTCTCGACGGGCTACGTGCGCGTGGGTCTGGTCCCCGGCGACGGCGACACGTTCTTCCTGCCCCGCCTGGTCGGGCCCGCCAAGGCCCTCGAGCTCCTGTGGACGGCGGATTTCATCGAGGCGCCTCAGGCCCTCCAGCTCGGCATCGTCAACCGCGTGGTGCCGCCGGGCGAGCTGCCGGAGGCGACCTACGCCTTCGCGCGCCAGGTCGCCGACGGGCCGCAGGTGCCGATCCGCATGATCAAGCGGCTCGTCTACCAGAGCCTCAAGCTCGACCTCCGCACCCACCTCGATCTTGTCTCGTCGCACATGTCGATCGTGCGCCAGACGGCCGATCACAAGGAGGGGGTGGCGGCCTTCAAGGAGAAGCGCCCGGCGAGATTCCAGGGGCGCTGATTCCTCCTGTCCGCCCCCCTCCGTGTGCTACATCTGATCGTGAGGCGACGGGCGCCGCGGGAGGAGGTCGAGGAGCGATGGACGGTGCGCTGACGACCGCGGAGCCCCGCCGCGAGCCCACGGGCCTCATCAACGTGGGTCGGCCGTTCGTCAGCCCGGCCTTCGACTACCTCTTCATCGGCGGGGTGCTCAGCATCGCGGTCGGCGTGGTCGTCTTCGCCGGTGGCCTCAACGCGCAGCTCGACAATCGGCTCTGGTACATGGCGCTCTTCGCCAACAGCGCCCACTTCGCCGCCTCCACGGTTCGCCTCTACACGAAGCGCGGCGCCTACCGGCGGTGGCCTGTCCTCACGGCCGGCTTCCCGCTCGCCGTCCTGGGCGTGCTGGCGCTGGCGCTGGCCGCGGAGCCGGTGACGCGCGGCCTGTTCGCGCTCTACCTGATATGGTCGGCCTTCCACTACGCGGCACAGGCCTACGGCCTGTCGGTGATGTACGCCTACCGTTCGGGGTGCGAGCTGGACACCGGGGAGCGATGGCTGCTGCGGGGGGCCTCCCTGGTGCCGTTCGCGTTCGCGCTCGTGAGCCCGCAGACGGCGCTGGTCCTCGTCCTGCCGTCCGCGGTGCTCGCGCACCCGGTCGTCGCGGACGGGCAGGCGTACCTCACGCTCGTGCTCTGGGCGCTGGTCTTCGTCACGCCCATCCTGGCCTTCGCGCGCCTGGCTCGCCGGGGCGTGGTGCTGCCGGCCATCTCGGTGCTCGTCCTGTACGCCAACGCCGTCTGGTGGACGTTCTTCACCTTCTTCGACGCCTTCGCGTGGGCCACGGTGTTCCACGGCCTGCAGTACCTGGCCATCGTGATGATCTTCCACGTCAAGGACGAGATGCGCCTGCCCGACAACCGCCACGGGCGCGCGTACCACGCGGCCTGGTTCTACGCGGTGGCGCTCGCGGGCGGCTGGGCGCTCTTCATCGCGTGGCCCCACTCGCTCGGGTGGCTGGGATTCGACTTCGCCCGGTCCGTCATGATCACCGCCGCGCTCGTCAACATCCACCACTTCGTCGTCGACGCCTACATCTGGAAGCTCCGCCGCGACCCCAACTACCAGACCGTGGTCGACGCCGTTCCCGTGCAGGCCTGACGCCGCGCGGTCTTCAATGAGAAGCCACGAAGTTTCCGCATCTTCCTAAACGAGCTCGAGCTTGACCCGGCGGCCGATAGCGTGCGCCGCGTGCTGGTATCCATTCGCCGGGCCATCTCCGCCTTGGTGAGGCGCTGGTCCTTCATTGCTTTGTCGATCTGCCAGGCGAGAACCCGCTTGATCGCGACCGCCTGAGTCCTTTCGTAGGTCCCTTCGTCCTTCAAAAAGTCATCGAAGGCAGAGCCGATGCTAGCCTTCTTGGTGCTACGCTTCCTCATTGCTCGATCTCCTTCATGCGTCAGCTGACCAGGCGGGCGATGGCGAAGGCGGCGGCGGCGGCGAGGCCGCCGATCAGCGCGGTCTGCAGCGCGCCGCGGAGCGGGCGGGCGCCGGTGAAGCGGGCCTTGACGTAGCCGAACACGAAGAGCGCCAGGAGCGTCACGGCCACCGAGACCGCGAGGGCCCGGCCGGGATGCGGCGAGAGCATGTAGGGCGCCAGCGGGATGATGCCGCCCGCGGCGTAGGCGCCGCCGATGGTGATCGCGCTCCAGAGAGCGCGGGCGGGGTCGGGCTTCTCGAGCCCGAGCTCGAAGCGCATCATGAAGTCGACCCACGCCTCGGGCTTCTTGCGCAGCGCCGCCACCACCGGCGCGGCCTCCTCCATGGTCAGGCCATAGGTCTGCAGGAGCTCGGAGACCTCCGCCGACTCGGCGTCCGGGATCTGGTGGACCTCGCGGTGCTCGCGCGCGCGCTCGCTCGCGTAGTGCTCGACCTCGCCCCGGGCGGCGAGGAAGCCTCCGAGGCCCATGGCGATCGCGCCGGCCGCGATCTCGGCCAGTCCGGCCACCACGATGATCCACGACGTGTCCACGGCCCCGGTGAGCCCGGCGGCGAGCGCGAAGGGCACGGTGAGGCCGTCGGACATGCCGATGACGACGTCGCGGACGATGTCGGCCGCGGTGAAGTGCCGCTCGACATGGTGATGGTGCGAATCGTGACGCGCATCGGGACGCGAATCGTGATGATGATCGAGCGACATCGGAGTCAGACGGGCGCGACGCCGGCCTTGTGGCGCCGGGCGAGAGCCTGGTAGCCGCCGGGATTCACGCGCACCCAGTGCTCGGCGGGCGTGCCCGCCAGCGGCCCGCGCACCTTCGCGGGCACGCCGAGGGCCAGGGTGCCGTCGGGGACCTCCGTCCCGGGCGTGACCAGCGCCCCCGCGCCCACCATCGCCCGCGCGCCGATGCGGGCGCCGTCGAGGACGGTGCAGCCGTTGGCCACCAGCGCCTCCTCGCCGAGGGTGGCGCCGTGGATCACGCAGGTGTGGCCGACGGTGGCCCCCGCCCCGATCTCCACCGGGTGCATCGGCGTGACGTGGACCACCGAGCAGTCCTGCACGTTGGCGCCGCGGCGGACCACGATGGCGTTGAAGTCCCCGCGGAGAACGGCGTTGTACCAGACCGACGCGTGCTCCTCGACGGTGACGTCGCCCACGAGCACGGCGGTGGCGGCGATGAAGGCGGAGGGATGCACGCGCGGCTGCTTTCCCTCGAAGCTGAACAGTGGCATGGGGCAGGCCCTCGCAGTATCCTCGGATCGCGCTTATATTACGCGAACGCCAGCGCACGGGAGCCCCGATGCCACTGCCCAGGATCGCCGCCGTCGCCACCGCGACGCCGCCCCACCGCTTCTCGCAGGACTGGGTGCTCGGGCAGGCCGGTTACCTCGACGCCCAGCGTCGCGGCTTCTTCGAGCGCAGCGAGATCGAAGGCCGGTACCTCTGGATGGATCCCGAACGCTTCACCCCCGACGAGACAGTGGACGACCTCGCCGCGCGCTTCCGCGAGGGCGCGCTCGCGCTCTCGCGCCAGGCGGCGGAGCGGGCGCTCGCGCGCGCGCGATGGGCCGCCACCGACGTCGATTTCCTGGCGACCACCACGTGCACGGGGCGGCTCACCCCGAGCGTCGACGCGCACCTGGTGGGCAGCCTCGGCTGCCGCCGCGACGTGCAGCGGGTCCACGTGGGCGACACCGGGTGCGCCTCCGCGATGGTGGCCCTCGAGCAGGCCTGGAACCACCTCGCGGCTTTCCCGGATCACCGCGCGCTCGTCGTCGCGGTGGAGATCTGCTCCGCGGCGTACTTCCGCGACGACCGGCTGGAGAGCGCGGTCGCCCACGCCATCTTCGCCGACGGCGCCGCCGCCGTCGCGCTCTCGACGACGGGCGCGGGGCCGCGCATCGCCGCCCACCGCACGCTGTTCCGGCCCGAGCACCTCGGCGCGATGGGGTTCGAGTACCCCGGCGGCCGGCCGCGCGTCGTCCTCTCCAAGGACGTGCGGCGCATCGGCCCCGCCATGTTCAGCGAGATGGCGGAGGTGCTGCTGGCCACGCAGGGCCTCAAGCGGGAGGACATCCGCGTCTGGGTGCTCCACTCCGCCGGCCGGCGGGTCATCGACCGCGCGTGCGTGGCGCTCGGCCTGACCGAGGCGCAGGTGGCGCACTCGCGCGCCGTGCTCCGGCACTACGGCAACATGTCGTCGGCGACGATCCTGTTCGTGCTCGAGGCGACGCTGCGCGACGAGCAGTCGGATCCCGGCGACTGGGGGCTGATGATCGGGCTGGGGCCGGGCTTCGCCGCCGAAGGCGCGCTCCTGTCCTGGTGATGCGCCGCGCGGAGGACGCGGTGGAGATGCTGGACCGCGTGGTGCCCGCACCCGACCGCGCGGCCTCGCTCGCCGACGTCGAGCGCCTCAACGCGTGGTTCGGCGGCTACGCCCTCACCCTCCGGGCGCTCGCGCGGCTGGCCCGGCGCGTGCCCACGACGCGGGCGCTCGTGGTCGCGGACGTCGGCGGCGCCGCCGGGGCGCTCGCGCGGCGGGTGGCGGCGTGGGCGCGGCGCCAGGGGCGGCCGGCCCGCGTCGTCGTCATCGACCGCGACCTGGCCACCCTGACCTCCGCGCGCGCCGGCGCGCCGGCGGGGGTCGTGTTCGTCTGCGCCGATGCGACGGCGCTGCCCCTGCGGGCGGCCAGCGTCGACGTTGCCGTCACCGCGCTGACCCTGCACCATCTCGACCCCGAAGCCGCGGTGGCGTGCCTGGCCGGGATGCGGTCGGCCGCGCGGGCGGGGGTGATCGTCAACGATCTGCTGCGCGCGCGGCTGTCGCTGGCGCTGGTGTGGCTCGCCACCCGGCTCGTCGCGCGCCACCGCTTCTCGCGCCACGACGGGCCGCTCTCGGTGCGCCGCGCCTACTCGCCCGCGGAGCTGGCGGCGCTCGGCGCGCGCGCCGGCCTGCGCGCGCTCCGCGTGCGCGCCTATCCGCTCCTCGGCCGTGTGCTGGCGGTGGGTGAATGAGAGCCCAGGCGATCGTCGTGGGGGCGGGACCGGCGGGCGCGGCCACCGCGATCCTGCTCGCCGAGCGCGGGCTCGACGTGCTCGTGCTCGACCGCGCGCGGTTCCCGCGGCCGAAGCTCTGCGGCGAGTACCTGAGCCCCGAGGCCGTCCGGGTGCTCGACCGTCTCGGCGTGCTCAAGGCGGTCGACGGCGCCTCGCCCGTCGAGCTGCGCGGCATGACCATCACCGCGCCCGACGGCACCGTGCTGATCGGCCACTACCGCGCGATGGGCCAGTGGCGGCCGTATCGGGGCTCGGCGCTGGCGCTGCCGCGCCTGGCCCTGGACGCCGTGCTCGCCGATCGCCTGCGCGCCCTCGGCGTGGACTTCCGCGAGCAGGTGCGGGTGACCGACGTCGTCCGCGAGGCCGATCGCGTCGTCGGCGTGGAGACCGTTGACGCCTCCGGCGCCGCGCGAACGCTCCGCGCGCCCCTGGTGATCGCCGCCGACGGCCGCGCCTCGGTGATCGCGCAGCGGCTGGGATGCCGGCGGCCCCACCGGCTGCGGCGCATGGCGCTCGGCACGTATGTCTCCGGCCTCGACGACTGCCGCAACATGGGCGAGATCTTCATCGACCCCCCGGACTACGCGATCCTCAATCCCGTCGGCCCCGACCGGGTCAACCTGAGCCTGGTGGTTCCGCTCGCCGACGCCGCGCCGTGGAGCGCGCGTCTGGAGACCTTCTTCATGGCCCGCGCCCGCCAGCTGCCGCACCTGGCGCGCCGCCTCGAGCGCGCGCGGCGGCAGACCGCGGTGCAGGCGATGGGGCCGCTCGCTTACAGGGTGGCGCCGCCGCGCGAGGGCGGCGTCCTGCTCGTCGGTGACGCCGCCGGGTTCTACGATCCGTTCACGGGGGAGGGGATCTACACCGCGCTCCGTGGCGCGGAGCTCGCCGCGGACGTCGCGGCCGGCGCGCTCGAGGGTGGCGACACCTCGGCCGCGGCGCTGGCCGCCTACGAGCGCCGGCGGCGCGCGACGTTCGGCGACAAGGCGCTCCTGGTGCGCGCGCTCCAGGCCGTCATCCGCCGCCGGCGGCTCGCCAACCTGACCGCGCACCTGCTCGCGCGCCGTCCCGACGTGCTCGACCTGCTGCTCGGCATCATCGGCGACTTCGTCCCCCCGCGCGCCCTGCTGCGCGCCGCCGAAGCAAAGGAGAGTCGATGAGCCCATCCCGCCGCTCGAGCCGGCCGGCGCCGCGACGCAGCCGGGCCGCGGACGCGCTGCCGCGTCGCTTCGCGAAGATCTACACCGCGGCCATCACCGACGTCCTCGACGAGCTCGGGCTCACCCGCCAGACGCTGCCGTCGGGCATCCAGCCGCTCACGCCCGACATGCGCGTGGCGGGCTATGCCTTCACCGCGCGCGGGCGGCCCCACCGCGGCAGGCCGCGCGAGCGCGACCAGACCCTGCGGCGCTTCCTCGCCATGCTCGGCGCGGTCCCTTCGGATTCCGTGCTCGTGCTCGCCGCCAACGACAACGTCGCCGCGCACTTCGGCGAGCTGAGCGCGGAGTGGTTCCGCGTCCACAGGGTCCGCGGCGCGGTGATCGACGGGGCCACGCGCGACGCCGCTGCGATCGCGCGGATCCGCTTCCCGACGTTCGTCCGCTACCGCAGTCCTCAAGATTCGGTCCCGCGCTGGCGCGTGAGCGACTGGGGCCAGCCCCTCACCATCGGCGGCGTGCGCATCTCGCTCGGCGACGTGATCGTCGGCGATCTCGACGGCATCGTCTGCGTCCCGCGCCGCGCGGCGCACGAGGTGCTGCAGCGCTGCGAGAAGCTCGTGGGCACGGAGAACGCCGTCCGCACCGCCGTCAAGCGCGGGATGACGCCCCTGCAAGCGTACGAGAAGCACGGCGCGTTTTGAGCTCGGAGGGGGCGGTGAGTCTGGACCTTGCGCGCCACGACGTCTACCGCGCCAGGGGATGCAGGACGTCGATCGCCCAGCCCACGTCCAGGGGCTCCCCCAGCCAGCCTGGCGTCGCGGTGCGCGCGTCCAGTCGCAGGCCCTCCGCCTCGTGCCGCGTGCGGAAGATCTCCACGGGATCCCCGCGCACCTCCGGAGGCGGCGGGACCTCGGGCAGGAGACGGCCATCCGGGCGGCGGAAGCGCAGCGCGCCGTCCGGCTGGC
>JACQFL010000045.1 GCA_016200085.1 Candidatus Rokuibacteriota bacterium
CGGCACCAGCTGGGCCATCCTCTTCTCCCACCCGCGCGACTTCACGCCGGTGTGCACGACGGAGCTCGGGTACGTGGCGAAGCTGAAGCCGGAGTTCGACCAGCGCCAGGTCCAGCCGATCGGGCTGTCCATCGACCCGGTGGAGGCGCACCGGGGTTGGGCGGAGGACATCCGCGAGACGCAGGGGACGGCGCCGAACTTCCCGATCATCGCCGACCCGCAGCGGGCGGTGGCCACCCTCTACGGCATGATGCATCCCGGCACGACGAGGTCTACACGGTGCGCACGGTATTCGTGATCGATCCGGGCAAGAAGATCCGCCTGATGATCACCTATCCGCAGACCACGGGCCGGAACTTCGACGAGATCCTGCGCGTGATCGACTCGCTGCAGCTCACGGACGCCCACAAGGTGGCGACGCCGGTGAACTGGAAGCAGGGCGAGGACGTGATCATCGTGCCCGCGGTCAGCGACGACGAGGCCCGGCAGCGCTTCCCGGGCGGCTGGAGGGCGCTGAAGCCGTACCTGCGCCTCACCCCGCAGCCGAAGTAGCCGGGGGATGCCGAGGGAGGGGTCGGGAGGGGTCCCGGAAGTCGACTGACCGTGGTCCGGGTTTCGTCGCGCGCGGGCTTCGTTGGCGGCGCGGCGAACGCCGCACGTACTCCACGACTTCCCGGACCCCTCCCGACCCCTCCCTCGGCATCCCCGGGCACGGTGGGTGGGGCGAGAGCCGAGGAAGTCTTGCGGACCGGCGCGCGGGGAAGTTCGCGAGATGGGCGATCGCCGTGGCGCATCGTGCTATACTTCGACCTGTCTGGCTCGATCGGTGGTTCACTCGCGAGCCCTCGTCCCTCCCAGACCGCGTTTCCCGGCCACTTCCGCTTCGTGGGGCGTGTCGAAGAATTTCGCGGAAGGCTGCTCGGGCCCAGGTGCGCCCTCACGAGGACAGATCCATGTCGTTCGCGTCGTTCGACCTCCACCCCGACCTGCTGCGCGCCGTTGACGCGCTCGGGTTCACCACACCCACCCCGATCCAGCGGGACGCCATCCCGCCCGGCTCCGACGGTCGTGACGTGCTCGCGTGCGCCATGACCGGCAGCGGCAAGACCGCGGCGTTCCTGCTGCCGATCCTCCACCGGCTGACCGGCCGGCCCCGCGGCGTCACGCGCGTGCTGGTTCTGGCGCCGACCCGCGAGCTGGCCGCCCAGATCGACGAGCACCGCCGCGAGCTGTCCCGGTTCACGCGGGTGAGCGGCGCGGCCGTGTTCGGCGGCGTCCCGATGGGGCCCCAGGAGACGGCCTTCCGCCGCGGCGTCGACATCCTGGTGGCCACGCCCGGCCGGCTGCTCGATCACTTCCAGTACCCCTACGCGCGGCTCGAGGGCATCGAGGTTCTCGTGCTCGACGAGGCCGATCGGATGCTCGACATGGGCTTCCTGCCGGACATCCGGCGGGTGATGCGCCACCTGCCCGCCGCGCGACGGCAGACGCTGCTCTTCTCCGCGACGCTGCCGCCGGCGATCGTCACGCTGGCGCGTGAGATCCTCCGCGACCCGGCGACGATCAACGTCGAGCGGGCCCCCGCGCCGGCCGTCGGCGTGAGCCACGCGGCCTATCCCGTCGCCTCGGAGCTGAAGCTGCCGCTGCTCGTGGAGCTGCTGCGGCAGCCGGCAGTCCGCAACGTGCTGGTCTTCACCCGGACCAAGCACCGCGCCAACCGGCTGGCCGAGGGCCTCGCCCGCCGCGGCGTCGTCGCCGAGCGCATCCACGGCAACCGCAGTCAGTCCCAGCGGACCCAGGCGCTCGCCGCGTTCAAGAGGGGCACGGTGCGGGTGCTCGTGGCCACGGACATCGCGGCGCGCGGCATCGACGTGATCGGGCTGAGCCACGTGGTGAACTTCGACGTGCCCAACCTCCCCGACGACTACATCCACCGGGTCGGCCGCACGGCTCGCGCCGAGGCGGTGGGTGACGCGGTGACGTTCGTCTCACCGGCGGAGGAAGGCGACTTTCGCTCCATCGAGCGGGTGGTGGGAGCCCGGATCCCGCGCGTGACGCTGTCGAGCTTCGACTACGCCGCGCGACCGGTCGAGCGCCTGGAAATCCCGCTCGCGGACCGGATCGCCACGATCCGACGGCAGAAGGCCGACGAGCGGGCCCGGAGCCGGGCCACCGCCGAGAGACGCGGGCTCGTCATGAGCCGCCGCGAGCCGGCGCGTCCGGCCGGCCGGTACCGCTAGCGGTTGCTCAGCTCGGTCGGTCAGCGGCGCCAGGGCTCGACGAGGATCTTGGCGTGCCGCTCGGGCATCCCGAGCTCCTCGAACGCGCCGGGCACACCCTCGACCCCGACCCGGCCGGTGACCAGGGGCGCGGCCGGGATCGCGCCCGCCGCGATGTGGCGGAGGGTGGACGCGAACTCGTCGGCCGTGTAGCCCAGGACGAACTGCACGCTCAGCTCCTTGCTGATGCCGATCATGGGATGGATCGTGTCGGCCTCCATGCAGACCCCGACCACGACGATCCGCGCGCCGCGCGGCGCCGAGACCATGACCTGATCGATCACGCCGGGAACGCCCACGCACTCGAAGATCACCGCCGGCTTGACCGCCGCGGCCCCGGCCCACGCCGACGGTGGCGGCGGGCCGGGCTCGCGCCGGGCGGCGACCTCGCGCCAGCTCTCCCACGGCGTGCGGCGCGCCGGGTCGACCACGACGTCGGCGCCGAGGGTCTCGGCGAGCGAGCGGCGCAGCGGCGAGAAGTCCGCCGCGACGATCGGGCGCGCACCACGCAGCCGGAGCGCCGCGATCACCGCCAGGCCGACGGGCCCGCAGCCGATCACCAGCGGCACGTCGTCCGGCTCGAGCCGCGCCTTGGCGACCGCGTGCAGGCCGACGGCCATCGGCTCGGTGAGCGCGGCGTGCTCGGTGGCCAGCCCTGCCGGGACCTCGAGCAGGAGCGCTTCGGTCAGGCGCATGTACTCCGCGTAGCCGCCCGGGGTGTCGTTCGAGTAGCCGACGGTCTGCGGTCCGCTGGGGCGCATCAGCACCGGGCGCGAGCACACCCGGGTGCCGACCGCGAGCCGCCGCTCGGTCTGGGGCCCGTGATCCACGATCTCGGCGCAGAACTCGTGGCCCATGACCACGTCGCGGCCCGGGTCCATGGGCCGGCCGCCCGCGCGCCGGGCGTTCTCGACGAACTTCTCCGCGTGCTTGAGGGCGTGAAGGTCCGAGCCGCAGATCCCGCACGCCAGGGTCTTGACCAGGACCTCGCCGGGGCCGGGCTCCGGCAGGGGCACGTCGGTGATCACGAGCGTCTTGTTCCGCATCACGGCGGCGCGCATGAGCCCTCCCTGTGCGGGGCATTCGGCGGAGCATCGTATCCTAGCGAGGCCCCACATCGGCGTCAAGGTTCGGCGAAGGGAAACCACACGGCCGCGGTCAAGGGATACACTGTCGGCCACAGCGGCTGGAAGGAGGGGGAAAGAGCCGATGGCGCCAGTGTCGCCGCCTCATGATCCGGGTGTCGGTCCCCTGGCCGGGGTCCTCGGCATCCGGCGCGAGAGCATGGCGGACGGCCGCTCGACGTTCGCGCTCACGGTCCGTGAGTCGCACATGAATCCGCACGGCGTCGTGCACGGCGGCGTCCTGTACACGCTGGTGGACTACGCCATGGGCGGGGCGGTCACCTCCGAGCTCGCCGCCGGCGAGCGCTGCGCCACCCTCGAGGTGAAGATCAACTACCTGGCGGCGGCGACGGAAGGCGACATCGTCGCCCAGGCGCGCGTCATGAGCCGGACGCGACGCATCGCGGTGCTCGAGGCGCGTGTCCACGGCGAGGGCACTCGTCTGCTCGCCCTCGCCACCGGCACGTACTACATCCAGGCCTCCGCGGCGGGCGCCGAGCACACCCCTTGACACGCCGAACCGCCGGGTGTGTGATCGCCCCCTCTTCGGCGAGGCGGAGATGGCTCCGCGGTAGGCGTTCCACTGGTCGGTCGGGTACCGGAGGTGAGTCATGGGCGAGTCAGACAGCACCGCGAGCGTGAATCGGCGGGCGTTTCTGAGGGTGGCCGGCGTCGCGACGGGCGCCGCGGTCGCCGGCGGGATCCCGGCCATGGTGGCGGCCCAGAAGGCGCCCAGCTTCCCGAAGGGCACCAAGCTCAACATCCTCGAGTGGGTGAGCTTCGTGCCCGCCTCCGACGTCGAGTTCAAGCGGCTCGCGGCGGAGTTCGGGAAGGTGGCGGGGGTGGACGTCACGGTCGATCTGATCAACATGAACGACCTGAACCCCCGGATCGCCTCGGCCATCGAGACCCGGAGCGGGCCCGACGTCATCATGATGATCTCCAACTGGCCGCACCTCTACGCCGGCGGCCTCGCCGACGTGGACGACGTGGCCGAGGAGATCGCCAAGCGGGACGGCGCCTTCTACGAGATCCACAAGAAGATGAGCGTCGTCGACGGCCGGTGGAAGGCGGTGCCGCTCTGCAACGTCAACGCGACCTGGAGCTATCGCGAGGACTGGTTCAAGGAGGAGGGCGCGAGCAAGTTCCCCGATACCTGGGACGAGCTGCGCAAGGTCGGCACCGCGCTCAAGAAGAAAGGGCGTCCGATCGGGCAGGCCTTCGGCCACAGCTTGGGCGATCCGAACAGCTGGGCTTACGCTGTGACCTGGGGCTTCGGGGGCACCGAGATCGACGACAAGGGCAAGGTGGTCATCAACAGCAAGGGCACGATCGAGGCGCTGAAGTACACGGTCGCGTTCTGGAAGGACTGCCTCGACGAGGGGGGGCTGGCCTGGGACGACAGCAGCAACAACCGCGCGTTCCTGGCCGGGACGATCTCGGCCACCATCAACGGGGCCAGCATCTACTTCGTCGCCAAGCGCCAGTTCCCCGAAATCGCGAAAGCCATGAACCACGGCCACATGCCGCGGGGGCCGGCCGGTCGCTTCTACTACTCCGGCGGCCAGGGGCGCGCCGTGATGCAGTACTCGAAAAACCAGCAGGTGGCCAAGGAGTTCTTGCGCTGGTTCATGGACCGGCCGCAGTACGACAAGTGGATGACGGCGAATGACGGCTACACCGTAGGCCCGACTCCCCACTGGGAGAAGCACGTTCTGTGGGAGAAGGACCCCAAGCTCGTCCCGTTCAAGGAATCGTCGAAATACGCCCGCTGGGCCGGTTACCCTGGCCAGCCGAGCCGCAAGGCGTCGGAAGCGCTCGTCAAGTACATCCTCGTGGACATGTACGCCCAGGCCATCAAGGGCATGAAGCCCGAGGACGCGGCGAAGTGGGCCGAGAGCGAGCTGAAAAAGGCGTACGCGTAAGCCCGGCACGCGCGGCGGGCGAGCGCCATGGCTGATCAACGTATCGAGCCGATCCTGACGGACAGCGCGAGGCTGGCCGCCGCCATCCCCTCGCCGGTGGCGGTGGCGCCGCCGGAGGCCCGCCGCGCGACCTGGCTGGGCCTGCTCCTGGAGCGGGAGCACGTCCTCGCGGGCCTGCTCCTCGCGCCCACCCTCGTCATCCTCACCCTGTTCATCGCGTATCCGTTCGTCCTCGGCATCTGGCTGGCCGTCAGCGACAAGATGGTCGGGCGGCCGGGCAGCTTCGTCGGGCTCCAGAACTTCCAGGTGAACCTGAACGACACCATCTTCCTCCGCGCGTTCCAGAACACGTTCGTCTACACCTTCATCGCCACGGCCCTCAAGCTGGCCCTGGGGATGGCAACCGCGCTGCTCCTGAACCACCACTTCCACTTCAAGCGGATCATTCGCGCCTCCATGCTGCTGCCGTGGATCGTGCCCACGGTCCTGAGCACGCTGGCCTGGCAGTGGATGTTCGACGCCACCTTCAGCGTGTTCAACTGGGTGCTCATGAACGCCGGCCTGATCTCGAAGCGCATCCTGTGGCTGGGTGACGGCACCCTGGCCATGGGCTGCCTGATCGCGGTCAACGTGTGGCGGGGCATGCCCTTCTTCGCCATCACCCTGCTGGCCGGGCTGCAGACCGTCAACCCCGATGTCCACGAGGCCGCGGAGATCGACGGGGCCAACGCCTGGCAGCGGTTCTGGCGGGTGACCCTGCCCCTCATCAAGCCGATCATGCTGGTGGTCGTCCTCTTCTCGATGATCGCGACGTTCGCCGACTTCCAGCTCATCTACGTCCTCACCCGGGGCGGGCCCTACAGCAGCACCCACGTGTTCGGCACCTACGCCTACGAGATCGCCATGCGGGCGGCCAAGCTGGGGCAGGGCGCCTCGATCTCGCTCTTCCTCTTCCCGTTCCTGCTCATGGTCATCGTGTTCCAGCTCTGGTACATCCGGCGGAGCGACTGACCATGGCCGTCCGGTACGGGGGCCCCCTCAAGCGCGCGGTCACGTTCCACGTCCCCCTGGCGCTCCTGGTCGGGGCGACGCTGTTCCCGTTCTACTGGATGGTGATCACCTCCATCCGGCCCGACACCGAGCTGTACAACGTGCGGTCGAATCCCTTCTTCACCCTGCACCCGACCCTCACGCACTTCGCCGACCTGTTCGAGCTGACCATGTTCGCGCGGTGGGCGTGGAACACCCTCTTCATCGCGACCGTCTCGACGGCCATCTCGCTCTTCTGCGGCCTGCTCGCCGGCTACGCGCTGGCCCGCCTGCAGTTCCGCTGGGCGCCGCCCCTCGGCATGGTCATCTTCATCACCTACCTGGTCCCGCCGACCCTGCTCTTCATCCCCCTCGGCGACGTGGTCAAGACCTTCGGGATCGGCGACACGCCGTGGGCCGTGATCCTCACGTACCCGACGTTCCTGATCCCGTTCTGCACTTGGCTCTTGATGGGGTACTTCAAGACCATCCCGCGGGAGATCGAGGACTGTGCCCGGATCGACGGGGCGAGCCGGATCCAGGCCATGGTCCGCATCAGCTTCCCGCTCGCGATCCCCGGCATCCTGTCCGCCGGGATCTTCGCCTTCACGCTGTCCTGGAACGAGTTCCTCTACGCCCTCGTCTTCCTCTCGTCACCCCAGCAGAAGACGATCCCGATCGGGGTCTTCACGGAGCTGGTGCGCGGCGACGTCTTCTACTGGGGCCCGCTGATGGCGGGGGCGCTCCTGGGCTCCGTCCCCGTCGCCCTCGTCTACTCCCTCTTCGTCGAGCACTACGTCACCGCGCTCACGGGCGCCGTGAAGGGGTGAACTTCCAGTGTCCTGAGCCCGAAGCTCGCCGCCGCCTGGCGTGAGGTGGGGCGGGCCGGGGGCCGGGGTGGGTTGGACAAGCCGTGGAGTAGGCGTGGTCTCTCCGAAGACGATCACGATGCGAGCGCGCAGCGCTTGGTAACGACAGTCAGTCGGCTTGTCCAACCCACCCCGGCCCCCGGCCCGCCCCACCTCGGCCAAACGTGACCGCGGCTTCAGACTCGGGACCCTAGTAGTCCTTCGGATCGAGGACGTCCCGCAGCCCGTCGCCGGCCAGGTTGAACGAGAGGGTCAGGACGAAGATGGCGGCGCCCGGCCACCACGCCATCCACGGCGCGGAATCCAGAAACTGCTGCGCGGCGTTCAGCATCGTGCCCCAGCTCGGCGCCGGCGGCTGCACGCCGAGCCCGAGAAACGACAGCACGGCCTCGGCGATGATCGCGGTCGGGATCGACACCGTCGCCTGCACCAGCAGCGCGCTCGCGATGTTCGGAATGAGGTGCCGGGCCATGAGCCGGAGATCGCCCGCGCCGAGCGCCCGCGCCCCCTGCACGTAGTCTTCTTCACGGGTGGCGAGCACCAGTCCGCGCGTGAGACGCACCCACGTCGGGGTCGCCCCCACCCCGATGGCGATGGTGGCGTTCGTCAGTGACGGTCCCAGGATCGTGACGAGGCCGATGGCGAGAATCAGGAACGGAAAGGCCAGCCACGCGTCGGTGAGCCGCATGACGAGCTGGTCGAGCGTCCCGCGATAGAAGCCGGCCACGAGGCCGATCGGCACGCCGATGGCCATGGCGAGCAGGACGGCGAGGACGCCGGCCTGCATCGAGATGCGCGAGCCCCAGACCACGCGCGAGAAGTTGTCGCGGCCGAGGTCGTCCGTCCCGAAGGGATGCGCCCACGTCGGGGCCTTGCGGATGAGCTTCCAGTCGGCGTGCACCGGGTCGGCGGGCGCGATCCACGGCGCCCCGAGGGCGACGACGACGAAGGCCAGCACGATGACCGCGCCGGCCACGGACGCCGGGCGCCGGCGCAGGCGCCGCCAGGCGCGCGCGAGGCGGCCCTCGCCCGTCGCGCCCGCATGGCGTCCGAGCGGCCAGACGGCGGACGCGGCCGGTCCGGCGGCCGGCGCGCTCACGCCGCGCCCGGGCGCGTGATGCGCGGATTGAGGACGGTGTACGAGATGTCGACGAGCAGGTTGACGACGACGTACGCGCTGGCCGTGATGAGCACCACGCCCTGCACGAGCGGATAATCCCGCGTGAAGACCGCCTCCACGATGAGCCGACCGAACCCGGGCACCACGAAGATCTGCTCCGTCACCACGGCGCCGCCGATCAGGGCGCCCATCTGCAGCCCCAGGATAGTGACCACCGGGATGAGGCCGTTGCGGATGGCGTGACGGAAGACCACGGCGCGATCGGCGAGCCCCTTGGCGCGCGCCGTGCGGATGTAGTCGGCGCTCAGCACCTCGATCATCGCGTTCCGCGTCTGGCGCATGAGGACCGCGGCGAGCGCGGTCCCGAGGACGACGGACGGCATCAGCATCCGCTGGACGTTCGCCACCGGATCCTCCCACCACGGCACGAATCCCGACGCCGGCAGCCAGCCCAGCCGCACGGAGAAGAACATGATCAGCATGATGCCCAGCCAGAAATTGGGGATGGAGACCCCGCAGAGCGAGATCGCGCTCGTCACGACGTCCCACGCGCTGTTGCGGCGGACGGCCGCGAAGACCCCGGCGGGAATCGCGATGCCCACGGCGATGAGGATCGCGAAGCACGCCAGCTCGATGGTGATGGGAAGCTTCCGGGCCACCGTGAACGCCACCGACTGGCGGGTGCGGATCGACTCGCCGAGATCGCCGCGGATCGCGAGCCCCACCCAGCGCGCGTACTGCACGGGCACGGGATCCTTCAGCCCGTACTTCTCGCGGATCGCCTCGAGGCCGGCGTCGTCCGCGTCGCTGCCGGCGAGCACGCGCGCGGGATCGCCGGGGATCATGCGCACGCCGGTGAAGACGACGAGGCTGGCCACGAACAGCGTGATGACGGAGATGACGGCCCGGCGGACCAGAAACTCGAACACGGGGTCCTACGGCCAGGACGTGCCCTTCGCCCGGATGAGGCCGTCGGGGACGGCCGTGTAACCCTTGAAGCTCTTCGGGAAGGCCACGATGTAGTTCTGGTGGTAGACGTAGATGACGTTCCGCCGCGCGGCGAACATGTCGGTCGCTTCGCGGTAGAGCGCCCGGCGCTGATTGACGTCGGTCACCTCGCGCGCCTTGTTCAGGAGCGCGTCGATCCGGTCGTCGCACGCCAGCGTGCTGTTGAGGCTGCCCTTGCACGTCTGGATCTGGTGGATGTTGCCGTCCGGGTCGACGCGACCGCTCCAGCCGATGAGGAACGTCTGGGTCTTGCCGTCGTCGTCGTCTTTCAGCGCGGAGGCGAACTCGGACGGCCGCAGCGAGATGTTGAAGCCCGCCTCCTTCGCCATCTGCTGGATGACCTCCCCCACGCGCCGCTCGCGCGGGTTGTTGACGATCACCATCTCGAACGCGTAGCCGCTCGGGAGCCCGGCCGCGGCCAGCAGCTGCTTGGCCTTCGCGATGTCGCGCGGCGGGCACTTCCGGCTCTTGTCGAAGAAGACGCTGATGGGCGGGATCGGCGTGCAGCCCGGAGTGTACAGCCCGTCCCACGCCACCTGGTTCAGCGCCTCACGGTCGATCGAGAGCTCGAACGCCTCGCGCACGCGCGGATCGTTCGCGAGCGGGGTGCCCACGTCGCCCGGCGGGTTCTGCTTGCCCGTCTTGTTGCGCAGGTTGATGGTGATGCCCTGGTAGCCGAGGCCGGTGACGTTCGAGACCTCGAACTTCGGCTCCTTCTTGAGCGCCACGGCGTCGGTGGGTCCCACCTGGTGCATGAGGTCGATGTCGCCGGATTTCAGATTGGCGAGCCGCACGTTGTCGTCGGGGATGATCCGGAAGATCACTTTGTCGAACTTCGCCGACCCGGGATCGAAGTAGTGCGGCGACCGCTCCACCACGATGCGGTCCTGCGGCACGCGCTCGGCGAACTGCCACGGCCCCACGCACACCGGCGCCGTGCCGAACTTGTCGCCGAGCTTGTGCACGGCCGCCGGCGACACCGGCATGCCGGCCCGATCGGTGAGCTGCGCGAGGAGCGGCGCGAACGGCGCCTTGAGGCGCAGCCGCACCGTCGCCTTGTCCACGACCTCCACGGCATCGACGGGGGCGAGCTCGCTCGCGCGATTCGAGCCCTTCAGGGTGCGGTGCCGATCCAGCGAGAAGCGCACAGCCTCCGCGTCCATCGGGCTGCCGTCGTTGAACTTCACGTTGGGGCGGAGCTTGATGGTGACGGTCTTGCCGCCGTCGCTGATCTGCGGCAGGTCGGCCGCGAGCTGGGGCAGGATCCGAAGCTGCTCGTCGATCTCGTAGAGCTTCTCGCAGATGTGCGAGAACACGATCCGCCCGACGTACGTGCGCGCCAGGGAGGGATCGAGGATGTCGGGGTCCTGGTTGAGGGCGATGGTGAGGGTTTTCTTCTGGGCCTGAGCGGGGAGCGCGCCCCCGACCACGACGACCGCGAGCAGGGCGACAGCCGCAGAGATTCTCTTCATGGGGATTCCTCCGATCGATCGCACGCCCGGGCGTTTCCGCTTCGGGCTTCGTGATGGCCTCCGCCGAGTCGACGATGTGATCCGGGGTGCCACTATACAGAATCGTGCGTGCGGGCGCTAATTCGGTCGACCCAGAGGGTCACGCGACCTCGCGGTGGTCTGAACGGTCACCGTCTCCGAGAAGGGCTGGGTCGTCATTCCGGCCGACCTTCGGAGAAAATACAACCTGCACCCGGGCTCGGAAGTCGCGGTGGTCGATTACGGGGGGGTCCTCGCCCTCGTCCCCGCGTTGACCAGGCCCGTCCGGCAGGCCGCCGGCATGCTGAGAGGGCGGACCTCGCTCACCCGCGCGCTGCTTGCCGAGCACAGGAGAGAGCGCTTGCGTGGCCGGTAGGCCCGCGGCCTACGTGCTCGACAGCTTCGCGCTCCTGGCCTACCTCGAGGGCGAAGCAGGGATGCCGCGAGTCCGATCGGTCCTCGCAGGCGCGCAGGCACGGCGCCACACCGTGTATCTGTCACTGATCAACCTCGGCGAGGCACTCTCCATCACGGAGCGCGAGCGCGGGCTCGTCGCGGCCCGCCGCACGCTGGGGGCGGTGGATCAGCTCCCCCTGGAGATCGTGCCGGTCTCACGCGCGACCGTACTGGAGGCGGCACACATCACGGCCCGCTTCCCGATCGCGTACGCCGACGCCTTCGCCGTGGTGGCCGCGCAGGACCGCGGGGGTATCGTGATGACAGGAGACCCGGAGTTCGGGCCGCTCGCCGCCGCCGGTCTCGTTCACGTCGAGTGGTTGCCTCGGCGGCGGTCCTGACCGGCTCGTCGTCGCCTGCCCGCCCCTCGCAAATGCTGGATTCCCGTCCGCCGCCGGTGTTGTGATCGTCAACGGTAACTCCCGTCGCTGACGCCGGGACGCGGATCGACCGGCAACGCGATCTCCATCATCTGGCTCAGACTGAGCGCAGCGACCGGTCGGAATTCGCTGCACTCGACGACATCGGGCGGCACGTAGCGGTCGAGACGATGGCAGAACACCCGGACGTCCTGATCACCGTGCCGTCGATAGAGGTGCGAGTGCTTGCACCCGGTGCAGAGGCTCTGGCCGCCGACCGAGCGGTGGCGGTACGGCTGAGCGGCGGTGTGAATGTGGAACTCTTCGAAATCGAACGTGCGCATCGAAGCCCCCTGTCTGATCGCTATCGTGTCATCGGCCACCTCCTGATCGCGTTCGCCGTCATAGGTCTCCCCGAGCGCCTCGTGAAAAAATGGTGGGCAGGGACGGGATTGAACCGCCGACACCAGGATTTTCAGTCCTGTGCTCTACCAACTGAGCTACCTGCCCATCCAGGTGAGCCGCACGCGAACCGTGTGAGGATACCAGAGGCGGCGCGCGGCGTCGAGGCGAAGCCCTATTCGACCGCGGCGACCGCCCCGATGGGCCCGCTCTTCTGGAAGATCAGGAGCACGATCACGGTCTCGCCCGGCGCCAGCGGGCGCGTGAAGTCCGCGAGATCGACCCGCGGGCCGTTGGGGCGCAGGCTGACCACGCTCTTGCCCGGCACCCAGAGCGTCGGGCCGAGGCCCTTGGTGTCGACGTCGTCGGGCGCCGGCGCGGTGCCCGGCGGCACCACGAGCACGGCCCGGCTCACCGGCGATTGCGCGGCCACGAGGAGATCGCCGAACTTGCCGGTGGAGCTCAGATCGACGTAGAGCGTGGCCTGCGCGCCCTGGCGCACGATGCGCGCGTTCTGGGGGCGGATGCGCACCCCCCCGATGTCCTCCACGGCCGGGTAGTGGACGCAGCCCGCGAGGGCCGCCGCCAGCGCGGCGGCGACGAGCAGCGCCGGCGCGGCGCCGGGCCGGCGCGTCACGTGCGGTCGAACGCCCTGTCCTCGACCATCGCGCGGAAGGCGCCTGCGTAGGCCTTCACGGTGCGGTCGATCTCCTCGTCGGTGTGCAGCGCCGAGATCCATCCGTGGTTCATCGAGCTGTCCACGCCGTTGTTCATGAGCGCGCAGCGCAGCAGGTGATAGAGGTCGCCGCGCCGGGGCTTCTCGAGACCCGCCAGCCCGGGCTTGCCCTCGAAGGCCACGTGGAAGATCGAGGCCTCGCCGTACACGGCGCCCGGCGCGCCGGACTTCTTCAGCGCTTCGCCGAGGCCCTGGCGGAGCACGTCGCCCGCCTTGTTGGCCCGCGCCTGCAGCGAGGCGTCCGCGCAGAGCTCGAGCGTGGCGATGGCCGCCGCGGCGCCGACGGGGTTGGCGTTGAAGGTGCCGGCGTGGGCCACCCGCTCGGCGCGGTCCCACACGGGGTCGCCGCGGTGGGCGAGCATCGACATCAGCTCGCGCGTGCCGCAGACGGCGCCGCCGGGCAGGCCGCCGGCGACGATCTTGGCCAGCGTGGTCAGATCGGGCGTCACGTTGAAGTACTGCTGGGCGCCGCCCGGCGCGTAGCGGAAGCCGGTGATCACCTCGTCGAAGATCAGGACGACGCCGTGCCGCCGGGTGATCTCGCGCAGCTCGGCGAGATAGCCGGGGATCGTCGGCGTCGTGCCCGCCTGCCCGCCCGCGGGCTCGAGGATGACGGCCGCGATGTCGCCGCGCTCGAGCACCGTGGCCACGGCCTTGCTGTCGTTGGGCGGCAGCACGATGACCTGGTCCATCGTCGCCCCCGGCACGCCCGCCGAGAGGGGCACGTCGTAGGGCGGGTTCACGCCGACCACCACGCCGTCGTGCCAGCCGTGGAAGTGGCCCGTGAACTTCACGATCCGCGGCCGGCCGGTGTAGGCGCGCGCGATGCGGAGCGCCAGGTGCGTGGCCTCGGTGCCCGACATCGTGAAGCGCGTGAGTTCCGCGCACGGGACCAGGTGGTTGACCTGCTCGGCCCAGCGCACCTCTAGCTCGTGGCAGGCGCCGAGATGAGTGCCGCGCGCGACCTGCTCCTGCACCGCCTTGACCACCACCGGGTGGCAGTGGCCCAGGAAGAGCGCACCGTGCCCCATCCAGTAGTCGATGTACTCGTTGCCGTCGACGTCCCACTTCCGCGTGCCCTGGGCGCGGTCGACGTAGATCGGGAACGGGTTCAGGTGCCGGATGTCGTGGGTGATCCCCCCCGGGATGGCCGCCCGCGCGCGCTCGCGCAGCGCGAACGACTTCGGATGCTTCGCGCGATACTCCTCGTGGATGCTCATCGGACCCGTCCTTTCCCGCGTCGCCTCGTCCGCCCCATTCTACCCAATGTCGGCCCGCCGGCCGCCGCCCCCAGGAGCCCCACGATCCCGGCGTGGACGTCGAGGGGCAGCCCGTCCACGGTGGGCTCGCGGCGGAGCGTGAGGCCGTCGACCGCACCCGCCGCCACGCAGGCGACCACCATGCGGCGCTCGAGCGCCGGGGTGTGGAGCAGCGGGCGGCCCGCCAGCCGCTCGAGGGCGGCGACGATCCCGTAGGCGCCCCAGTTCGACGTGCCCGCGACGACCAGGTGGTCCACGCGCACCACGGAGGCGATCTGCGCGAGCATCCCACCCTGCCGCACCAGCCGCGCGCGCACGTTCCCCATCCCGATCTCGTTGCCCCCGTCACCGACGGCGATCGTCACGGGAAACCGGCCGGGCCGCTTGACCCGACCGGTTGCACGACCCCGGAGCGGCGCCGCGCCTTGCTCGGGCCACCCACGGCCTGAGCCGGCCTCGCCGACCCCGCGGCGCGCCGCACCTTTCTCGGGCCACCCACGGCCCGAGCCGGCCTCGCCGACCCCGCGACAAAAGATCTCGTCCAGCGGCGCGTTCCACTCGCGCACCGACCGCCCGCGCGCGTTCAGGTAATCCCCGGAGCGCGCGCGCCCCGGCCGCTCGATGGCGACGAGGTGGGTCGGGCGCTCGCCCGCGAGCAGGCCATCCGTGGTGGAGGCGCCGATGACGCCGGACGTCGGCTCGCCGAGCGCACGCAGCGCCGAGCGCAGCACGGGGATCGCGTGGGGATCGCTGACGTAGCGGACGCGCGCGCCGCGGCGGCGCAGCGCCCGGCCGAGCACGGCGGCGCCGGGCGGGCCGTCGGTCTCGGGGGCGCCGGGCGCCACGGTGAAGCCGGTGACGATGAGCACGCGGCGCGCGTGCAGGAGCGCGCGCGCCGCCCCGAGCGCACCGCCCGGGCGGAAGAACGCCTCGATCCCACGCCCGCCGGGGTCGAGCGCCAGCAGGCTGTCGATGGCGTCGCGCACGGCGCCCCGACGCTATCACCGGCGCGGCTCGAACAGCAACACCTGCCACGCCGCGAGCGGCCGCGTGACGGCGGCGCCCCCGAAGGCGCGATCGGCGCTGTCGATCAGCACGCGGGCGCCCGCGGGCCCCGACCACGTCACGGGCTCAGCTCCGAGGTTCGCGACGAGGACCACGCGCTCGCCCGACGGGCCCGCTCGCTCCAGCGTCAGCACGCGGCCGTCCTCGGCGAGGCGCGCGCGCGCCCGCGGCTTGCCGAGGGCGCCGAGGGCGGGATGCTCTCGGCGCAGCGCGAGCCAGCGGCGGTAGAACTCGCGCAGCTCCCGGTGGCGAGGGGCCGAGGCCAGCGCGTGGTTCAGCCGCGCGCGCACGAACGTCGCCGGATCGCCCGGATCGGGGATCGGGCCCTGCCAGGCGAAGCGCTCGAACTCCCCGGCGCGCCCGCGGCGCACGGCCTCGGCCAGCCCGCGGTCGAGGAACGAGGTGAAGTACGGGAACGGCGCCGTCTCGCCGTACTCCTCGCCCATGAAGAGCAGGGGGACGGCCGGGGCGGCGAGCATCAGCGCGGCGGCCAGCTTCACGGCCTCGAAGGGCGCGATCGTCCCGAGCCGACCGCCCTGGGCGCGGTTGCCCACCTGATCGTGCGTCTGGGTGGCGATGACGAAGCGATCGCCCTCGAGGTCGGCGCTGGCGGTGCCGCGCGCGCCCCCGAAGTACGCCGAGGGCTCCCCCTGGAACGCGAAGCCCTCCGCGAGGGTCCGGGGCAGCTGGCCCGCGCGGCCGAAATCGACGTAGTACCCCGCGCGCTCGCCGGTGAGGGTGACGTGCAGGGCGTGGTGGAAATCGTCGGACCACACGGCATCGAGCCCGAGCCCGCCCGCGCGCGCCGGCAGCACGATCCGCCGGTCGTTGTCGTGGGACTCCGCGATGACGTGCGCGGGCTTGCCCAGCCGCGCGCCCGCCTCCCGCGCGGCCTGGGCCACCTCGGTGAGCACGTGGACGCCGCTCGCGTCGTGGATGGCGTGGATGGCGTCCAGACGCAGGCCGTCGAGGTGGAACTCGCCGATCCAGGCGCGCGCGTTCTCGACCACGTGCCGGCGGACGGCGCCGCTCTCGGGCCCGTCGTAGTCGATCGCGGCGCCCCAGGGGGTCTTGTACCGCTCGCTGAAGTACGGGCCGAACTCGGCGAGGTAGTTGCCCTCGGGGCCGAGGTGGTTGTAGACGACGTCGAGGATCACGCTGAGCCCGCGCGCATGGCAGGCGTCGACCAGGCGACGCAGGCCCCGCGGGCCGCCGTAGGTGGACTGCGGCGCATAGAGATGGACGCCGTCGTAGCCCCAGTTGCGCGAGCCCGGGAACTCCGCCACCGGCATGATCTCGATGGCGGTCACCCCGAGGTCGACGAGCCCGGGCAGGTAGGGGATCACGCCCTCGAAGGTGCCCGCCGTGCTGAACGTGCCCACGTGCAGCTCGTAGATGGCCTGCTCGGCGAGCGGCGCTCCGCGGAAGCCCTGGTCCGTCCACGCGAACGCGTCGGGGTCGACCACGACCGACGGCCCGTGGACGCCCTGGGGCTGGAAGCGCGAGACGGGGTCCGGACGATACCGCTCGCCGTCGAGCCGGTACTGGTACCGGGTGCCCGCCGCCGCCTCGGAGACGGACACCTCCCACACGCCGTCGGCCCCCGCGACCATCGGCGCCGGCGGGCGCCCCTCGATCGCGAGCTCCACGGACCGGCAGCGCGGCGCCCAGACGGCGAAGCCGGCGCCGCCCGCATGAAGGCTTGCGCCCAGTGGCTTCCTACGGTCAAATTGTGCGAGAGTCACGTTCCGGCCGGCTCCCTGGTCCCGATCGTGCGGAAAGGTACGCGCGATGGCTTCTCCGTTCTCCCTGGTCCTGCACACCCATCTTCCGATGGTGGTCAATCACGGGCGCTGGCCCCACGGGAGCGACTGGCTGTGCGAGGCGGCCTTCGAGTGCTACCTGCCCCTGCTCGACACCGCGCACCGCCTGGTGGCCGACGGCATCTCGCCCAAGTGGACGCTGAACATCACGCCGGTGCTGTGCGAGCAGCTGACGTCGCCTGAATTCCAGAAGGAGCTGTCCTTCTACTACGAGAACGTCCGGCGCGCCTGCGTGGAGAGCCGCGAGCACTTCGAGCGCGACCGTAACCGGAAAATCGTCGACCTCACCCACTTCTGGGAGGATTTCTACGAGCGGATGTGGGAACTGCACCGGCGCATCGGCGGCGACATCCCGGGCACGTTCGCGGAGCTCCAGCGCCAGGGCCACGTGGAGGTCATCACCTGCGCCGCCACCCACGGCTACCTGCCCCTCCTCTCGCGCGACGAGTCGATCCACCTGCAACTGCGCACGGCCGTGCAGACCCATCGCCGGCACTTCGGCGTGGCGCCGCGCGGGATCTGGCTGCCCGAGTGCGCCTACCGGCCTCGCTACGAGTGGACACCGCCCACCGGGCGCGAGCGCGGGGGCCCGCGCACCCTTCGCCCGGGCATCGAGGAGATGCTGGCGCAGCACGGCCTCGAGTACTTCGTGGCTGACGCGCACCTCATCGCCGCCTCCGAGCCGGTCTTCATGTACCGAGAGTACATGCCGCTGCGCGGCAGCCTGGGTAACGAGCCGCCCCTCGAGGTGCCGCGCCAGGCGCGCCGGTCGCCCTACCGGCCGTACCGGGTGACCTCCCGCGGCGGCACCGGCTCGGCGATCGTGTTCTTCCGCGATCCCCGCACCACGGTGCAGGTCTGGAGCCGCGAGCAGGGCTATCCCGGCGACGTCAACTACCTGGAGTTCCACAAGAAGCACTTCCCCGGAGGCCTGCGCTTCTGGCGCATCACCGACGGCTCGAACGACCTCGGCCGCAAGGAGCCCTACGATCCCGCGGTGGCCGCCGAGCGGGTGCGCGGGCAGGCCCAGCACTTCGTGGAGCTGGTGCGCGAGGCGCTGAAGGACGCCTCCGCCGACGGTCCCGCCTTCGTGTGCTCGCCGTACGACGCCGAGCTCTTCGGCCACTGGTGGTTCGAGGGCCCGGCCTTCCTCGAAGAGGTCTCGCGGCGCTTCGCGTCCGTCGGCGTCACGCCCACCACGCTGGGCGAGTCGCTGGCCCACGTGCCGCCCACGGCCACCGTCCAGCTGCCCGAGGGCTCGTGGGGCGAGGGCGGCGATCACCGCGTGTGGCTCAACCCCGACACGGAGTGGACCTGGGACCGCGTCTACAGCGCGGAGGCGGAATGGGTGGAGCTCTCGCGCGCGGGCGCGGCCGGCGGCGGCGAGCTCCGCCGCGTGCTCGCCCAGGCCACCCGCGAGCTGCTGCTGCTCGAGGCCTCCGACTGGCAGTTCCTCATCACCACCTGGGCCGCGCGCGACTACGCCGAGCGCCGGGTGGCCGAGCACTACGCGGAGTTCAAGCGGCTCAGCGAGATGGTGCGCACGCTCGCCGGCGGCCAGCCCCTCTCGCCGGAGGCGGGCGAGACGCTGCGGCGCCTGGAGCGGGAGGACTTCGTGTTTCCCGATCTCGACGCGGCGTGGGGCGAGGCGCCGCGCAGCGCCTGAGCGATGCCCGGCCGACCGCGCGTCCTCGCGATGATCATGGCCGGCGGCAAGGGCGAGCGCCTGCACCCGCTCACGCGCGAGCGCTCCAAGCCGGCCGTCCCCTTCGGGGGTCGCCACCGCATCATCGACTTCGTGCTCTCCAACTTCGTGAACTCGGAGATGCACTCGCTCTACGTGCTCGTGCAGTACAAGTCGCAGTCGCTCATCGAGCACCTGCGCCTGACCTGGCGCACCAGCGGCATGATCTCCGACTACTTCGTCACCGTGGTGCCGCCGCAGATGCGCACGGGGCCGGCCTGGTACCGCGGCACCGCGGATGCCGTGCTGCAGAACCTGAACCTGATGGACGACTTCACCCCCGACATCGTGGCCGTGTTCGGGGCCGACCACGTCTACCGCATGGACGTGAACCAGATGCTCACCTTCCACCGGGAGTCGGGCGCCGACGTCACGGTGGCGGCGCGGCCGGTGCCGCTGGCCGACGCCTCGCAGTTCGGCGTGGTCACCGTCGACCGCGCGGCGCGGGTGGTCGACTTCCGCGAGAAGCCCCCCACGGCGAGCGCCATGCCGGGCGATCCCCAGCGCGCGTACGCCTCCATGGGCAACTATCTCTTCTCGCGGGCGCCGCTCGTCGACGCGCTCCTCGCCGACGCCCGGCGGAGCACCGAGCACGACTTCGGGCGCTCCATCATCCCCGAGCTGGTGCCCACCGGCCGCGTGTTCGCCTACGACTTCCAGTCCAACGACGTGCCCGGGATCAAGCCGTACGAGGAGCCGGGGTACTGGCGCGACGTGGGGACGATCCAGGCCTACTGGGACGCGCACATGGACCTCCTCGGCGAGTCCCCGCGCTTCGACCTCGACAACCGCTACTGGCCGATCCGCACGGGCGCGCACCCCGGGCCCCCCGCGCGCTTCATCGGCAGCGACGTCGACAACGCGCACGTCGGCGAGGCCTCCCTGATCAAGCGCGCGGTCATCCGCAACTCGATCCTGGGCCGCGGCGTCTGGGTCAACGAGGGCGCGGTGATCGAGGACTCGATCATCATGGACTCGACCACGGTGGGCAAGAACGCGCGCGTGCGGCGCGCCATCGTGGACCGCTTCAACATCATCCCGGCCGACGCCGAGATCGGCTTCGACCCGCGCAGCGACCGCCGGCGCTACCACGTGGACCCCTCGGGCCTCGTCGTCCTGCCGCGGGGAGGGCGGCGAGACTTCCTGACCAGTCTCGACGATCAGTAGTGCCCCAGGCCCGCTCGATCGTCATCCACGGGCACTTCTACCAGCCGCCGCGGGAGAACCCCTGGCTGGACGCGGTCGAGGTGCAGGACTCCGCGGCGCCGTTCCACGACTGGAACGAGCGCGTCACCGCGGAGTGCTACGCGCCGAACACCGCGGCCCGCCGCGTCGACGACGTCAACCGCGTGCTCGACATCGTCGACAACTACGAGCGGATCTCGTTCAACGTCGGCCCGACCCTCCTGGCGTGGCTGGCCCGGCACCGCGAGGACGTCTACACGCGCATCCTCGCCGCCGACCGCGCCAGCGTCCTCGCGCGCGGGCACGGCAACGCCATCGCCCAGGTCTACAACCACATGATCCTGCCCCTGGCCTCGCGGCGGGACAAGGTCACGCAGGTGGCCTGGGGGCTCGCGGACTTCCGCGCCCGCTTCGGCCGCGAGCCCGCGGGGCTGTGGCTGCCCGAGACGGCGGTGGACACCGAGACGCTCGAGGTCCTCGCCGAGGCCGGCGTGGGCTTCACCATCCTGGCGCCGCACCAGGCCCACCGCACGCGGCCGCTCGCCGGGGGCGACTGGCAAGAGCCGGCGGGCGGCATCGACCCGAGCCGCGCCTATCGCTGGCACGGGCGCGCTGGCCAGTCCCTCGTGGTGTTCTTCTACGATGGGCCCGTATCGCGCGCCATCGCCTTCGGCAACGCGCTGGAGCGCGCGGAGCACCTGGTGGGCGCGCTCACGGGGGCCTTCAGCGACGCGCGCGACTGGCCGCAGCTCGTCTCGGCCGCCACCGACGGCGAGTCCTACGGCCACCACCGGCGCTTCGGAGAGATGGCGCTGGCCGAGGCGCTCCACCGCATCGAGCGCGACGGCCTCGCCACCCTGACGAACTACGCCGCCTTCCTCGCCGCGCATCCCCCCGCGCACGAGGTCGAGATCCACGAGGCCACCTCCTGGAGCTGCGCGCACGGCGTGGAGCGCTGGCGCGCCGACTGCGGCTGTCGCGTGCGCGGCGACCTGCACCAGCGCTGGCGGGGCCCGCTGCGCGAGGCGCTGGACTGGCTGCGCGACCAGGCGGACGCCTTCTACGAGGGGCGCGCCGCCGCGCGGCTGAAGGAGCCCTGGGACGCGCGCGGCGCCTACGCCGAGGTCGTCCTCGACCCCGGGCGCTGGCCGGGCTGGCTCGCCCGCCACGGCCGCGGCGCCGGCGACGACGCCGGCCGGGTCGAGACGCGCCGGCTCCTCGAGCTGCAGCGGCACCGCATGCTCATGTACACCTCGTGCGGCTGGTTCTTCGACGAGATCTCCGGCCTCGAGCCGGTCCAGATCTTGAAGTACGCGGCCATGGTGCTGCAGCTCATGCGCGACCTCGGCGGCGGCGACCTCGAGCCCGAGATGGTGCGGCGACTGGCCGCCGCGCCCAGCAACGTCCCCGCCGACGCCGACGGCGCCGGGGTGTGGCGCCGGCTCGTCCGCCCCGGCGTGGTCGATCTCCGCCGCGTGATCGCCCACTACGCCATGACCGGCCTCGTGGAGCCGCAGCCCGACGAGGCCCGGGTGTACGCGTACCGGGTGCGGCGGCTCGACGAGACGCGCGCCACCTACGGGGGCACGACCGCGCGCGTCGGTCACGTGCGGGTGACGTCGGACCTCACGGGCGAGACCCGGGAGTCGGAGCTCGCCGCCGTGCACTTCGGCGGCCACGACCTCGCGTGCGGCACCCGGCCCTTCGAGGACGGCGGGCGCTACGAGCGCCTGAAGGCGGATCTGCTCGAGCGGTTCGGGCGCCACCGCGTGGCCGAGATGGTGCGCGGCCTCGACGAGCACTTCTCCCGCGAGATCTTCTCGGTCACCGACCTCTTCCTGGACGAGCGCCGGCGCCTCCTCGACCGCGTCACCCAGAGCGCGCTCGAGACCCACGAGGAGATCTTCCGGCACGTCTGGCAGGAGAGCCGCGACCTCGTGCGCTACCTGCGCGCCGTGGACGCGCCCATCCCCGAGGTCTTGAAGATCACCGCGCGCCACGTGCTCGAGCGCCGCATCGTGGCCGAGCTCGGCGCCGCGGAGGGTGACGCGATCCCGGCCACGGTCTTCGAGCTGGCCGAGGAGGGGCGCGATCTCGGGCTCACCCTCGACCTCTTCCCCGGGCGGGAGGCGATGCGCCGGACGGTGCGGCGCGCGCTGGCGCGCGTCGCCGAGGCCCCGGCGCCCGATCGCGTGGCGCCCGCGGTGGCGCTCGTCGAGGGCGCGCGCCGGCTCGGGGTGCCGTTCGGGGTGTGGGCGGCGCAGACCGAGCTCTTCGAGCTGTGGCGGGCGCGGCCCGACGCGCGGCCGGCGCTGGCGCCGCTCGCCAGCGCGCTGGGCTTCGCGCTCGAGGCGGAGGCGCCACGGTGAGCGATCGCGACCACCCGACCCGGACCGTCGTCATCGAGCACGTCACGCCCTCCGTCGACGGAGGCCGCTATCCGATCAAGCGCGAGGTGGGCGCCGTCGTCGAGGTCTCGGCCGACATCTTCCGCGAGGGGCACGACGTCCTCGTCGCCTTCCTCCGGTATCGCCGCGCGGGGGAGCCGGACTGGCGCGAGTCCCCGATGCGCCTGGTGGACGACGACCGGTGGGCGGGCACGATGCGCCTGGACGCGAACGCGCGCTGGCAGTACGCCATCGAGGCTCTCGCCGAGCCGTTCGCGTCGTGGCTGGCCGACCTCGGCAAGCGGTGGGACGCGCGCCAGGACCTCGGCAGCGAGCTCGTGGAGGGCGGCGCCCTCGTGCGCGCGGCGGCGGCGCGCGCCCGGGCCGCGGGCGCGGAGCCTCAGGCGCGCGAGATGGAGCGGCTGGTCGAGCGGATGGCCCAGGCGCCGAGCCAGGCCGACGCGGTCGGCGCCGCGCGGGAGCCGCGGCTGGCCGAGCTGATGCTGCGCCATCTCGACCGCGCCGGCGCCACGTGGAGCGAGCGGACGTGGGAGGCGGTGGTCGACCGCGAGCGCGCGCGCTTCGCGGCGTGGTACGAGTTCTTCCCCCGCTCGGGGGTGCCCGGGCGCCACGCGACCTTCCGGGACGCCGAGGCCCAGCTCGAGCGCGCGGCGGCCATGGGCTTCGACGTGGTGTACCTGCCGCCCGTCCATCCGATCGGCACGAGCCACCGCAAGGGACGCAACAACACGCTCGCGGCCGGGCCCGGCGACCCGGGCAGCCCGTGGGCCATCGGCGGGCGCGAGGGCGGGCACGACGCCGTGCACCCGGCGCTCGGCACCCTCGGCGACTTCGACCGCTTCGTGGAGCGCGCGCGGAGCCTCGGGCTCGAGGTCGCCCTCGACTTCGCCATCCAGTGCTCGCCCGATCACCCCTGGGTGCGCCAGCATCCGGAGTGGTTCTTCCACCGCCCCGACGGCAGCATCAAGCACGCCGAGAACCCGCCCAAGAAGTACCAGGACGTCTACCCCGTCAACTTCTACGCCGATCCCGGGGGCGTATGGCAGGAGATGGAGCGGCTGATCGAGTTCTGGATCGGCCACGGCGTGCGGGCCTTCCGGGTCGACAATCCGCACACCAAGCCCGTGAAGTTCTGGGAGTGGCTGATCCGCACGATCCAGGACCGCCATCCCGACGTGACCTTCCTCGCCGAGGCCTTCACCCGGCCGAAGGTGATGCGCGCGCTCGCCAAGGCCGGCTTCACCCAGTCCTACACGTACTTCACCTGGCGCACCGGCAAGCAGGAGCTCGTCGACCATCTCACCGAGATCACGCAGCCGCCCGTGGCCGAGCACTTCCGCGGCCACCTCTGGCCCAACACGCCCGACATCCTGCACGAGACCCTGCAGCGGGGCGGGCGCCCCGCGTTCCAGATGCGCCTGGTCCTCGCGGCCACGGCCTCCTCGCTCTACGGCATCTACAGCGGCTACGAGCTCTGCGAGAACGTGCCGGCCGCCCCGGGCTCCGAGGAGTATCTCGATTCCGAGAAGTACGAGCTGAAGGCGCGGGACTGGAGCGCGCCGGGCAACATCGTCGACTGGATCACCGCCGTCAACCGGATCCGCCGCGAGCACCGCGCGCTGCAGCTCTACACGAACCTGCGCTTCTACGGGGCCGACCGCGACGCCGTGCTCTGGTACGGCAAGATGACCCCCGAGCGCGACGACGTGATCTTCGTCGCCGCCAGTCTCGACCCCTCCCGGACCCACGCGGCGATGGTCGACGTCCCCCTCGGCGACCTCGGTCTCGCCCCCGACCAGCCCTACACCATGCGCGAGCTGATGACCGGCGCCGAGTACACCTGGCGCGGCGCCCGCGGCTACGTCGAGCTCGACCCCTCTTCTTCCCCTGCCCAGATCTTCCAGCTGCTGAGATGATGGAAACAGGGGCAGCCCGCCCGTCGCAGGGGTAGGATGCGCTCGCGTTCCGAGACGCCGCCGCCCGAGGCGCTGGCGGCCTGGCTCCCCCGCCAGCGCTGGTTCGGAGCCAAGGCCCGCCGCATCACCGGCGTCGAGCGGCTCGACGAGGTGCCGCTGGCTGGCGCGGCCCTCGCGGTCCTCGGGGTGAGCTTCGACGACGGGGGGACCGACCGCTACGCGGTGCCGCTGCTGGCAGGCGACGAGCCGATCGACGCGCTGGACGATCCGGCGTTCTGTCGCGCCCTGCTCGAGCTGATCGTCACCGGCGGGCGGGCGACCGGGAGGCGCGGCGTGATCACCGGTGCGCGCACGTCAGCCTTGCCCTCGGGTCTCGCCGTCGCCGGCGTCACCGCACGCCGGATCGGCGCCGAGCAAAGCAACTCCTCGCTGGTGTACGGCGACGCGCTGATCCTCAAGCACTTCCGCCGCCTGGTCGGCGGCGAGAACCCTGACGTGGAGATCACCCGCTTCCTCACGGAGCGTGTGAGGTTTCCGTACACGCCGCGCCTGCTCGGATGGCTCGACTACGGCGACAGCGCGGGCGCCCGCGCGACGCTCGGCGTCGCGCAGGAACTCGTTCCGGACGCCGTCGACGGGTGGAGGTGGATGCTGGAGCGCCTGGCCGCCTTCGTCGGCCAGGCCACCGCCGACCGAGCGCCCCGGGACGATCGCGTGCAGCGGCTGGCTCGCGAGTCCCTGCGCGCCGTGCGACGCCTCGCCGAGACCACCGCGGCGCTGCACCTCAATCTCGCGCTCGAAGCCCGCTGCCGCCCGGGGCACGCGACCCCCGAGGATGCGGCGTTCGAGCCCGAGGTCATCACGCGGGCCACCCTCGCCGCGTGGGCGCAGTCGGTCCTCCGCCAAATCGATGGTGCGCGCGCCATCGTGCCCGACGTGCCGGCGGTGGCCGAGGCCGACGTGGCGGCCGCGCTGGCCGGCCTGCAGGGGCGCGCCAAGACCCGGCATCAC
This sequence comes from Candidatus Rokuibacteriota bacterium, assembly GCA_016200085.1. Taxonomy (GTDB): domain Bacteria; phylum Methylomirabilota; class Methylomirabilia; order Rokubacteriales; family CSP1-6; genus JACQFL01. The sequence continues at coordinate 25,209 of JACQFL010000045.1, forward strand.
GGCGACTATCACCTGGGACAGACGCTGTACCGGCCGTCGCGTGAAGACTTCATGATCATCGACTTCGAAGGCGAGCCGTTGCGCCCGCTCGAGGAGCGACGGGGCCGGCACTCGCCGTTGCGCGACGTGGCGGGGATGCTGCGGTCGATCGACTACGCCGCCGCCAGCACGCCCGGAGCGCCGGCCTGGGTCGAAGCCTGGCGACGCCTCGCGCGTGCGGCCTTCCTGGGGTCGTACGTCGAGACCGCGATGCCGGCGGCGTTCTTGCCGGACTGGCGTGAGCTCGACGCCGCGGTGGCGGCCTTCGAGCTCGAGAAGGCCGCCTACGAGGTCGTGTACGAGGCCAACAACCGCCCGGACTGGCTGCCCATCCCGCTGCGCGGGCTCGCCGGCGCCGCGGCGCGGCTCAGCGGTTCTGCGGCTGGGGCGGCGTGAAGACCATCACGGTGGCCTCCAGGCCGGTCTTGTCGAAGTACACGAGGAGGCCGAGCTCGTAGAAGAAGACGTCCGCGCCGCCCTCGGTGCCGACGCGCGAGGGGAAGCCCCACCCGGTGACGATGGCCGTGCGAGGGAAGATGCCGGCGTGCGGCTCGAGGCGGAAGGTGCGGACGACCTGCGCCTTGAAGGCGCCGGCGTCGAGCAGCCCGAAATCGACGATCATCCGCGCCATCCCGGTCGGCGCCTGCTCGCCCTCGTAGACCCACTGCGCGGCGTCGTAGCGCTCGATCTTCTGCTGGGCGGCGCGCGTGGGCGCTCCGTACCGCGCGCGCACCTCCTCCATGGTCGTGACCCCGGGCCGGACGAGGCCCCACTCTGCGGCGCGCGCCGCGACGGGGACCAGCGCGAGCCCGGCCAGCGCGGCGGCGGCGACAACGCGGCGCACGGCGCTCAGAACCCCAGCGCCATGCCGTCGCAGCGCGGATCGGCGCCGCCGGCCATGGCGTGCTCGAGGAAGGCGATGCCGTGGGCGTGCCCGGTCCGGAAGAAGAAGTCCGGCGCCATCCGGACGTCGTGCCCCTTGCGCGCGAGCGCCGCGCCCACCCGCCTGGGGATGCGCCCCTCGAGATAGACGGCCTCGGCGACGTGATCGGGCGGGATGGGCCCGAGCACGAAGCGCGGCCGCTCGATGGCCTCCTGGATGTCCAGGCCGTAATCCAGCACGTTGGTCAGCCCCTGGAGATGGAACATCGCCTGTCCCTGACCCCCCATGGTCGAGTACGCCACCAGCGGTGTGTCGCCGCGGGTGACGATCGACGCGATCAGGGTGTGGAACGGCTGCTTGCGCGGCGCGAGCGCGCTCGGGTGCGCCGGGTCCATCGAGAACGAGCGCCCGCGATTGTTGAGGACGACGCCCGTGCCGGGCGGCACCACCCCCGAGCCGAACGAGTTGTAGAGGCTCTGGATGACGCTCGCCACGTTCCCCGCCGCGTCGGCGACGACGAAGCCGGTGGTGTCGCCCTCGGGATCGCCGGCCGCGTAGCCCTGCGCCTTGCGCGGATCGTACTGGCGGCGCCGGCGCGCGGCGTACTCTGCCCCGAGCAGGTCCGCCACGGGCACGCGGGCGTGCACGGGGTCGCCGATCCAGCGGTCGCGATCGGCGTAGGCGAGCTTGGTCATCTCGATGAGCAGGTGCAGGTGCTCGACGGAGTGGAGCCGGCGGCGCGCGAGGTCGAACCCCTCGAGCAGGTTGAAGCCGAGCAGGGCCGCGAGGCCCTGCGTGGGCGGCGGGGTCTGGTGGATGCGGACCCCGCGGTACGTGGTGGCGATCGGCTCACCCCACTCGCCGCGGTGCTCGGCGAGGTCCGCCGGGGTCAGGAACCCTTCCACCTCCATCCGCCTGGCGATGGCCTGCCCGACGCGCCCGCCGTAGAAGAGCTCGGGCCCGTCCGCCGCGAGGGCGCGCAGGGTCGCCGCGAGATCGGCCTGGACCAGCGGCTCGCCCATCGCGGCGGCGCGCCCGCCGGGAAAGAAGATGCGGTGCCACTCCGGATCGTGGTTCGACATCGCGCAGAGTGTGGTGGCGCCGCTCACCAGCGCCGTGTTGGGGAATCCCTCGGCGGCCTGGATCGCTGGCGCGAGCAGCTCCCCGAGCGGCCGCGTGCCGAAGCGCTCGAGCAGCAGCGCCCAGCCCCGCACGCACCCGGGCACGCTCACCGTGGGCGGCCCGATCAGGCCGAGGCTCGACATCCCCCGGCGGCGCAGCTCCTCGAGCCTGGCCCGCGACCCCGAGCGGCCGGCGCCGTTGAGGAAGTGGATGCGACGGGTGGCCGCCTCGTGGTAGAGGACGAAGATGTCCCCGCCCACCCCGCAGCAGTACGGCTGCGTCACCCCGAGGACGGCGTTGGTGGCCACGGCGGCGTCGGCGGCCGTGCCGCCGCGCTTGAGCGTCTCCACCCCCGCGAGCGTGGCGAGGGGATGGGCGGAGGCCACCATGCCGCGCGTGCCCAGCGCGACGGCGCGGTGCGAGTAGCCGATGTCGGGCACCCTCAGCCTCCCGTCAGGACCCTGGTGATCTCATCCTGGGGAAAGACCGGCAGCGGCCGCTCCCGGTTCCCGCCCTCGACGAGCGTGAGGCCCGCCGTCCGCGGCACGACGTGCCCGATGTAGTGACAGTCGATGCTCTCGCGCGCCAGGGCGTGGATCACGAGCCCCGCCTCGGCGGGCGCCAGCGTCATCAGCAGCGCGCCGGAGGCGATCGTCCCCAGCGGGTCGAGCCCGAGCGCCGCGCAGATCTCGGCGCCCTCGGGCAGCGTGATGATGCGCTCGCGGTCGATGCGCAGGCCCACCTGCGCCGCCTCGGCGAGCTCCCACAGCGCGGTGGCGACGCCGCCCTCGGTCGGGTCGTGCATCGCGTGCACGGTGGCCAGCTCGCACGCGATCTCGGCCTCCGGCAGCACGCTGAGCCCGGGCGCGCCCAGGAACGCCTTGGCGCGCCTGATCGTGCGCGGCGAGACGCCGCGCGCGAGCAGATCGGCCTCGCGCTCGCGCGCGAGGAGGGCGGCGCCCTCCAGGGGGATGCCCTTGGTGAGGATCACGGCGTCGCCGACCTGTGCGCCGCCCGTGGTCACCAGCTTGTCGCGCGCGACCTCGCCCAGCATGGTGCCGCACACGATGGGACGGTCGAGCCCCGCGGTCACCTCGGTGTGACCGCCGACCAGCGCGACCTCGAGCTCGTCGCAGGCCGTGGCGAGGTCGTCGAAGATCGCCGCCACCGACTCGTCGGTGGTGGCGCCTTCGGGCAGGAGCAGCGTGGCCAGGAACCAGCGCGGGCGCGCGCCGCGCACGGCGACGTCGTTGGCGTTGACGTGCAGCGCGTACCATCCCGCGCGGTCGGTGGCGAAGGTGATCGGATCGCTGGCCGCCACCAGGTAGCGGTCGCCCAGGTCGATCACGGCGGCGTCCTCGCCCACGCGTGGACCGACGACCACGCGCGGATCCGTGACGGGGTACTTGTCGAGAAGAGCCTGGAGCGTCCTGGCGCGCAGCTTTCCAACGGGCAAGCGAGGCATCACGACGCCGGACAGTATACCGCGCCGGCGCCGTGAGCCCGGCGCGTCGCGCCCCCCGCTTGCCTCTCGACTAGGACTTGCGCGAGGTCTTCGCGAAGAACGTGCCCACCTGCGGGCGCAGCTCGTGCCCGCCGCACTGCGGGCACGCGGCCTCGCCGCGGTCGTGCTGGCTCATGGGCATCTGGAGCGTGACCGCCTGGTTGCAGGTCGGGCAGAAGTATTCGTAGGTCGGCATGGCGTGCCTCCTCTTCCGGATCCTCGTCAGCGTCCCGGGACCGATCGTGGGAGGGCTCTCCTGAGCGCTGCCTCGTCCCGGTAGTATACGCGCCGTGGCCAGCGCCGTCATGGAGTGCGTGCCGAACGTGAGCGAAGGACGCGACGCCGCCGTCCTCGCGCGCCTCGGCGACGCCATCCGGGGCGTCCCCGGCGTCACCCTGATGGACGTGCATCGCGATCCCGACCACCACCGCTCGGTCTTCTCGTTCCTCGGCGCGCCGGCGGAGGTCGAGCGCGCCGCCCTCGCCCTCGCCGGCGCCGTCGTCGCGACCATCGACATGCGGCGGCACGCCGGGGTCCATCCCCGCGTCGGCGCCCTCGACGTGCTGCCGTTCGTGCCGCTGCGGGCGTGCGGCCTCGAGGACGCCGTGGCGGTGGCGCGACGCGCCGGCCGGGCGATCGGCGAGCGCCACGGCCTGCCCGTCTACTTCTACGGCGCCGCGGCCACACGCCCCGAGCGCCGCGCGCTGCGCGCGCTCAGGCGCGGCCAGTACGAAGAGCTCGCGCGGCGTCTCGCCGCGCCGGACGGCGCGCCCGATGCCGGGCCCGCACGCTTCGACGCGCGCACCGGCGCCGTGCTCGTGGGGGCACGGCCGGTGCTGGTGGCGTTCAACGTGGAGCTCGCCGCCAGCGACGTGGAGGCCGCGCGCGAGATCGCGCGCGCCGTGCGCGAGTCCTCGGGCGGCCTGCCCGGGGTGCAGGCCATGGGCGTGTGGCTTGCCACGCGCGGCGTGGCCCAGGTGTCGATGAACCTCGTGGACCTCGGGACCACGCCCATCCCGGCCGCCTTCGACCGGGTGAGCGAGGAGGCCGCGCGGCGCGGGATCGCCATCGCGCAGAGCGAGCTGGTCGGCCTCGCGCCCCGCGCGGCCTTCGCCGGGCGCGATCCCGCGAGCGTGGGCCTCGCGGCCCTGGGCGCCGAGCGCCTGCTGGACTCCTGGCTCTAGTTGAACTCCGGGCGCCCCCCAGACCCCCCGACGCTCGGAACGCCCCGGGGAACCCGGGGCTCCTCTCGATTCTCCCGGCAGGCTCCTGGCCTAGCCGGAGGCCAGCTTCAGGAGATCGGCGGTCAGGTCGTAGAGCTGGGCGCAGCCGGTCGCGCCCCCGAGGAGCGTCTGGATGCGCGTGCGCAGCCCGCCGTCCAGCCGCTCGCCGACGAGCGAGGCGATCCGGCCCTGGGGCTCCGAGCAGATCCCCGCGTACGGCAGCCGCGGCGTCATCGAGTCGGCGCGCACGATCCGGCCCGTGGCCGTGTCGACCTCGTAGGTGACGTCGAAGCCGTGGACGTTGTCGTGCATGGACTGGAAGAGGCGGAGCCGCTCGCCCTCCGCGGCGCGCACCCGCTCCAGCCGCGCCACCTTGCGGCGCACGAAGATGCGCTCCTGCCCGGGGCGCGGGCTGTAGAAATCGGGATGCATCGACGCTGCGACCGTGCGCGTCGCGAACAGCGCGCGGCCGGCGGCGCTGTAGGTGAAGCAGGAGTCGGGAAGATCGACCCACCCCGTGGTGTCGAGCTCCCAGCACGCCTCCGGGCCGGCGAGCGCGCGCTCGGCGCGCTCCCGGGGCAGCTTGGCGACCTGCCGGCTGAGGCGCGCGATCTCGACGGCGGCATCGACCACGAGCGCGCTGCCGGCGCCGCGCCCGGTCGCCTCCGCCACGCGACGGGTGAAGCCGGCCACCATCGCCGCGCCGGCGAGATCCGCGAAGCCCTTCGTCACCGCGGCGTCGACCTCACCCGCGAGCGGGTGACACGCCGCCGCGAGGATCCGGTAGTCGGGCGACGGCAGCGCGGTGGCCGTCACTTCCACCTCGCGGTCGGGCTCGCGCAGGCGCACCGTGTGTCGCAAGGCCTGGCCGGGCGCGTCGTCGATCCAGCCGTCCATCACGCGCTCCCACCGCTCGCGCCCGATCAGCCGAGGGACGGCGATCATCCCCCCGGGGCCCTCATCGCGGGTGCCCGCCGGCGGGGCCGCCGCCGGCGAGGTACCGGTCGGGCTCGCGATCGAACGCCTTCTTGCAGCCCACCGCGCAGAAGTAATACGTCCGGCCCTGGTAGCTCGACTGCGCCGCCGCCTGGGCGGGCTCGACGGTCATCTTGCACACGGGATCGACAGCCATGACGACCTCCTGGGCCGGATCACCCCGCCGGTGTCCATCGGCGGAGCCTGAGGCTGTTGGTCACGACGGACACGGACGAGCATGCCATCGCGGCGCCGGCGAGGATGGGCGAGAGCAGCACGCCCCAGATCGGGTAGAGCACGCCGGCGGCCACCGGGATCAGCACGACGTTGTAGCCGAACGCCCACACGAGGTTCTCCTTGATCACGCGGATCGTGCGGTGCGAGAGGTCGAGCGCGGCGAGCACGCCGCGCAGGTCCCCGCGCATCAGGGTCACGTCGGCCGCCTCGATGGCGACGTCGGTGCCCGAGCCCATGGCGACGCCGACGTCGGCCGCGGCGAGCGCGGGCGCGTCGTTGATGCCGTCGCCCACCATCGCGACGACCCGGCCGCCGGTGCGGAGCGCCGCGACGTGCCGCGCCTTGGCCTCGGGCGGGACCTCGGCGAGCACGCGGGCGATCCCGGCCTGGTGCGCGATCGCCTCCGCGGTGTGGCGGTTGTCGCCGGTGAGCATGACCACCTCCATGCCGCGGGCGCCGAGGGCCGCCACGACGGCCGCGGCCTCGGGCTTGAGCACGTCGGCCGCGGCCACCAGGGCGACGAGCCGTCCGGCGAAGGCGAGAAACATCACCGTCTTGCCTGTCGCCGCGAGCGCCTCCGCGCGCGCCGCGAGGGCGCCAGTGTCGATGCCCCGCTCGCGCATGAGCGCGTGGTTGCCGAGGAGGACCCGGCCGTCGGGCGCGAGCGCGTCGATGCCGTGACCCGGCACGCTGGAGAATTGCGACACCGGGGGCAGCGCCAGCCCGCGCTCCTTGGCCGCCCGCACGATGGCTTCGGCGAGCGGATGCTCCGAGCCCTGCTCGGCCGCCGCCGCGAGCGCGAGCACGACGGCCTCGGCCTCCCCCGGCGCCGGCACGACGTCCGTCACCTCGGGCCGGCCGACGGTGAGGGTGCCCGTCTTGTCGAAGACCATCGTCTCCACCCGGTGGAGCAGCTCGAGCGCGCCCGCGCTCTTGATGAGCACGCCGTGCTCGGCGCCCTTGCCCGTGCCGACCATGATGGCGGTCGGGGTGGCGAGGCCCATGGCGCACGGGCAGGCGATCACGAGCACGGTCACGGCGGAGCTGACGGCGCGGAGCAGCCGGGGCTCGGGGCCGAGGGCCAGCCAGGCGACGAACGTGAGCGCGGCCATGACGAGGACGACGGGGACGAACACCGCGGCCACCCGGTCCGCCAGGCGCTGGATGGGGGCCCGCGAGCCCTGGGCCTCCTCGACCAGCCTGATGATGCGCGCCAGCGTGGTCTCGCTGCCCACCCGGGTGGCGTGGAAGACGAAGGCGCCCGTCCGGTTCACCGTGCCGGCCGCCACCTTCGAGCCCGGTGTCTTCTCGGCGGGGAGGCTCTCCCCGGTGAGCATCGACTCGTCGACGGTGGATGCCCCCTCGACGACCACGCCATCCACCGGGAGTCGCTCGCCGGGCCGGATGCGCACGAGATCCCCCGCCAGCACCTCGGCCGTGGGGACGTCGACGTCGCCGCCGTCGCGCACGAGGCGCGCGGTCCGCGGCGCCAGCGTGAGGAGGCGGCGGATGGCCTCCGACGTCCGGCCCCGTGCCCGCGTCTCCAGCCACCGTCCGAGGACCACCAGCGTGATGACCACCGCGCTCACGTCGAAGTACGTCATCCCGCCCGCGGTCATGAGCGCGTGCGGCCAGAGGGTCACGGCCAGGCTGAAGAGCCAGGCGGCGTTCGTCCCCAGCGAGACGAGCGTGGCCATGCTCGCGGTGCGATGACGCAGATCCTGGATGAATCCCGCGTGGAACGGCCAGCCCACCCAGAACTGCACCGGCGTGGCGAGGGCGAGGAGGAGCCAGGGATCGCGCAGCGCCGCCGGCGTCCACGGCACGATGTCGCTCATGCTGCCGAGCACCACCGGGATCGACAGCGCCGCGCCGACGAGGAAGCGCCGGCGCGTCCGCCGCTGCTCGGCGGCGCGCCGCGTCTCCTCGACGTCCTCGGCGTCCCCCGCGGCCTGGGCGGGCGCCGGCCGCTCGAGCCCGTAGCCCGCGGCGGCCACCGCGCCCTGGAGCGCGGGGAAGGACGCGAGCGCCGGGTCGAAGGTGACCGTCGCGCGCTCGGTGGCGAGGTTCACGCCGGCGTCCTCGACGCCGGGCACCCCCCGGAGGGCGCGCTCCACCTTGCCCGCGCACGCCGCGCAGTGCATCCCGCGCACGGGCGCAGTAACCTTCTCGACCGTCCGCTCCGCCGCGCGGGGAGCCTGCACGCCTAGCGGCCTCCGAAGCGCGCGAAGACGTCGAGCAGCTCGTCGATCTTCCGCTGCCGGTCGCCCCGCGAGCCCGAGCGGAGCGCGTCGGACACGCACGACTCGATGTGGCGGCCCAGCAGCAGCTTCTGCACCTGCTCGAGCGCCCCCTGCACCGCGGAGATCTGGAGCAGGACGTCCACGCAGTACGCCTCGCTCCCGATCATCCGCTGCAGCCCCTGCACCTGCCCCTCGATGCGCCGCAGCCGCCCCAGCGCCTTGCCCTTGGTCTCGCCGTCGATCACCGTCAATACCCCCAGGGGGTAATTGTCGAACCGGACGCCAATCATGTCAAGCGGCGATCGGGCGCCGCCGCGCGCGAGGGTGGGGCAGGGGCTCGGGAAGCCGTTGGGTACGGGGAATATCGTCGAACGTGTCACGCGGCGCGCGGACACGCCCATCGAGACCACAGTCAGTCGGCTTCCCGAGCCCCTGCCCCACCCTCGCGCGCGACGCTCACGCCGATCAGTCGAACAAGGACGGCTGCTGGCCCGGCGGCGCCGCCCGGCGCCGGCGCACGCCCTTCCGCGTGCCGCGTTGCGACGCCCGCTTCGCGCGCGTCCCCGGCGGCGCGGGGCGGGGCAGCTTCCAGCCCTTCTGGGTCGCGATGCGCTCGCCCTGCTTGATGACCATGAGGTCCACCAGCCGCGCGAGCGGGTTGCGGAGGAGGCCGAGGTACTTCGGCCAGTACCTCGGCGACATCGCCAGCGTGCGCATCTGGTCGAGCGCGATCGTCAGGGCGGCCCGATCGCCCTTCTTCGACGCCTGGCGCAGCTCCCTCAGGATCGTCGCGGTGTTGATCCGGGAGGGGGACGTTCGCGCCGGGCTCATGTCGTGGGCTCCATCACCGGAGGTGGATCTCGTACTCCTCGCGCGGCTGCTGCGCGCCCGCCTTCTGCACGGTGACCTTGCGATCGACGATGTGCGCGAGCCGATCGAGGGCCTCCCGGGCGTCGCCGTGCAGATAGTCGGCCAGCTCGCCGTGCACGCGGATCACCACCTCCCCGCCCGCGGGCGCCTCCGCGGCCTTCTGGCGGGCGGCGCGGAAGATCTCCTCGGCCAGGGTCGCGTCGGACTTGACGGCCGCGGCGCCCCGGCACGTCGGGCAGACCACGGAGACCAGCGAGCGGAGGTCCTGACGCACGCGCTTGCGCGTCATCTCGACCAGGCCGAGCTCCGAGATGTCGAGCACGTTCGTGCGCGCCTTGTCCTCGGCGAAGGCCTTCTGCACGGCGCGGTTCACCTGCTCGCGGTGCTCGGCCGATTCCATGTCGATGAGATCGATGATGATGATCCCGCCGAGGTCGCGCAAGCGGACCTGGCGCGCGACCTCGGTCACCGCCTCCAGGTTGATCTTGAGCACGGTCTGCTCGAAGTCGCGCTTGCCCACGTACTTGCCGCTGTTGACGTCGATGGAGACCAGCGCCTCCGTCTGGTCGATGACGAGGTAGCCGCCGGACTTGAGCCAGACCCGTCGCCGCAGCGCCTTCTCGATCTCCTTCTCGATGCCGAGGCTCTCGAAGATCGGCGCGCGGCCCTCGTAGAGCTTCACCCGGTCCGCCTGCGCCGGCACCAGCGTCTCGCCGTACCTCACGCACTTGGCGTAGACCTCTCGGTCGTCCACCAGGAATTCTTCGACGTCGGGCGAGAACAGGTCACGGACCACGCGAAAGGTGAGGTCGCCTTCCTCGTGCAGGGCGGCGGGCGCCGCCGCCTGCGCGTGACGCGCCTGGATCTGCGACCACAGGCGGCCGAGGAACTCCACGTCGGCGGCAAACTCCTCCTCGCCCTTGCCCTCGGCGTTGGTGCGCACGATGTAGCCGCCGGGCGGCGGGGTCAGGCTGCGGATGGTGGTGCGCAGGCGCTCGCGCTCGCGCTCGTCGTGGATGCGGCGCGAGACGCCGATGTGGGTCGACTGCGGCATGTAGACCAGGTACCGGCCGGGCAGCGAGATGAAGGAGGTCACCCGCGCGCCCTTGGTGCCGAGCGATTCCTTGGCCACCTGCACCAGCACCGTCTGCCCGCGGCGCAGCATGTCCTCGATGGGCGCGCGGGCCTCGCGCCGGGGCGCCTCGGCCTCCGCGTCCTCGTCGACGTCGGGGTCCTCGTCCTCGACGGGCGTCTCCCCCGACGCCTCCAGCCGGGCCGTGTAGTCGCCAGCGTAGAGGAAGGCGTCCTTGTGCAGGCCGAGGTCGACGAAGGCGGCCTGCATGCCAGGCAGCACGTTGGTGACGGTGCCCTTGTAGACGCTCCCTACGATCGAGCGGCGCGCGTGCCGCTCCAGGTAGAGATCGGTGAGGACGTTCTGGTCCTGGACGGCCACCCGGGTCTCGGTGAGGCCGGCGTTGACGACGATCCGTTTGCCCACGGCAGCACCTCGCCGGCGGGTCGCGCTCGCACGGGCCGCGCGCCTCGCCTCATTGGAACTGCCGCATCCGGACCGAGAGCAGGAGCCCCAGCCCCATCAGGGACACCAGCATCGAGGAGCCTCCGTAGCTCATCAGCGGCAGGGGGATCCCGACGACCGGCAGCAGGCCGGTGACCATCCCGACGTTGATGAGCACCTGGAAGGCGATGAGACCCGTCACGCCCAGCGCCACCAGCCGCCCGACGGGCTCCCGTGACGACGCGGCGATGTCGAAGCCGCGCACGAAGAGCAGGCCGTAGCAGGTGAGCAGCACGAGGCAGCCGACGAACCCCCACGTCTCGGCGAACACGGCGAAGATGAAATCCGTATGACGCTCCGGCAGGAAGGCCAGACGGCTCTGCGTCGCGCCCGCGACGCCCTTCCCCAGGAGCTGACCCGAACCGATCGCGATCTTGGCCTGGATCACGTTGTACGCGCTCCCGAGGGGATCGCGCACCGGGTCCAGGTACACGAGGATGCGCTCGCGCTGGTAGTCCTTGAGGACCATCCAGGCGGCGGGCAGCGTCCCGAGCCCGGCGGCGGCGAGCGCGCCGAGCAGCTTCAGGCGGATGCCGGCGCCGACGAGGAGCGCGAGCAGCACCGGAACGAGCAGCAGCGCCGTGCCGAGATCGGGCTGCTTGACCACGAGCACGAAGGGCACGGCGGCGACGGGGAGCATCATGACGATGGCGGAGCCGCCGGGGGGCTGCGCCCACCGGGAGGTGAGGATCCACACCGCCATCAGGACGAAGCAGAGCTTGAAGAGCTCGGACGGCTGCACGGTGAGCGGTCCGAGCGCGATCCATCGGCGCGCGCCCGACACGCTTCGCCCGAGCGCGAAGACGGCGGCCAGGCCACCGAGCCCCAGGAGGTAGAAGGCGGGCGCGGCGCGCACGAGCTTGCGGTAATCGAGGCTGGCCACCACGAGCAGGGCGAGGACGCCCAGCGCCGCCCACCCGAGCTGGCGCAGCGCGACGCCGCCCCCCGCCCGGCCGACGTTCAGGGTCGACAGCGTCGTGGCGCTCATGGCGACCAGGCCGGCCGTGGCGAGGAGCAGCGGCCAGTCGACGTTCTGGAGCAGCCGGCGATCGATGCCGATCACGAGCCCGTGAACCCGGCCATCGCGACCTTCTCGAAGAAGATGGCGTTCAGGATCTGACGGGCGATCGGCGCCGCGGCCGCGCCGCCGTGGCCCCCGCGCTCGACGAAGACCACGACGACGACTTCCGGGTTCGGCGCCGGCGCGTAGGCGGCGAACCAGGCGTGGTCCTGGCCCTTCTCGGATTTCGAGTTCGCCACGGTCTGGGCGGTGCCGGTCTTGCCCGCCACGTCGAGGCCGGGGATGCGCGCGGCCGTGCCCGTGCCGCCCTCGTTGACGACGCCCCACAGACCCTGCCGGAGCACGGCCCACACCATCGGCGAGAGCTCGACGTGGCCCATGACCCGGCCCGGATCGCTCCAGATCACGCCGCGTTCCGGCCGCTCGACCCGCTGCACGAGACGGGGCTTCCACAGGACGCCGCCGTTGGCCACCGCGGCCATGGCGCGCGCCACCTGCAACGGCGTGACGAGCAGGGCGCCCTGCCCGATCGCCATGTTGGCCACGTCGCCGGCCAGGAAGGCGCGGCGCCCGCGCCGGCCGGCGCGCGGCTCGGGAATGAGCCCGATCTTCTCGCCGGACAGGTCGATGCCGGTGGCCCGGCCCAGGCCGAACGCCTGCGCGTAGCGCGCGATGGTGGTGCCGCCGACCTTGAGGCCCGCCTGATAGAAGAAGACGTCACAGGAATGCACGATGGCGCGGTGCAGGTCGACGGTGCCGTGGCCTTCTTTCTTCCAGTCGTGGAACGTGTGATCGCCCAGCGTGAATGCGCCCCCGCAGTGCACGCGGTCCATCGGCGCCAGCGAGCCTTCCTGCAGCCCGGCCGCGGTGACCACGACCTTGAAGACGGAGCCCGGCGGATACTGGCCCTGGATCACGCGGTTCAGCAGCGGCCGGTCGGGATCCTGCACGACGCGCAGCCACGCGGCGCGGTCGATGGTGCCGGTGAAGCGGTCGATCTCGTACGCCGGGGTCGAGACCAGGGCGAGCACGTCGCCGCTGCGCGGATCCATGACCACCACCGCGCCGGCCTTGCCCTCCATCGCGCGCTCGGCCGTCTCCTGCACCCGGCGATCGATGGTGGTGACGACCTGCGCGCCCGGATTCGGCTCCGCCGCCTGCATGACCCGGATGGAGCGGCCCAGGGCATCGACCTCGATGCGCTCGCCCCCGTCGCGCCCGCGCAGGTGCTCGTCGAGCACGCGCTCGAGCCCGCTCTGCCCGACCATGTCGCCCCGTCGGTACCGCCCCTGCTTCAGCTGGTCGTCGCTCGCCTCGCGGACGTAGCCGAGCAGGTGCGCCGCGAAGCGGCTGCTGGGGTAGGCGCGCTGCGGCTCGACCTCGACGATCACGCCGGGCAGCTCGAGCTTCCACTCCTCGACCTTGGCCACGTCGCTGAGACTCAGCCCGCGGCGCACCCGCACGGGCATCAACGACTCCGGCGGCACGCGCTCGACGGCGTCGACGAGCTCGCGGAAGGGAATGTCGAGGAGCGCGGCCACCCGGCCGAGCACGGCATCGCGCCGCTCGCGCTCGCGGTCCAGCTCGCGCGGGATCAGCGAGAGCGTGAAGGCCGGCCGGTTGTCGACGAGGGGCCGGCCGTGGCGGTCGAAGAGGATGCCGCGCGGCGCGGCGATGGGCCGCACGCGGATCCGGTTCTTGTCGGACGCGTCCAGGAACCGGCCACCCTCCAGGACTTGCAAATACCAGAGCTGGCCGACGATGGCGAACAGCGCGCCCACGACGACGGCGAAGACCGCCATGACGCGCGAGCGGCCGAGGTCCCGTCGGTCCGACGGAAACCGGGTGGGCGCGAGTCTCACCAGCTCACGACACGCGGCGGCGGTAGGCCTCGACCCACGCCAGGCCGAGCGCGAGGACGGCGCCGATGAAGCCGTTGTAGAGCGCCTGAGGCAGGACCACGTACGTCATCAGCTCGCCGAAGGCGACCGGAAAGTGGAAGACCTTGAGCAGGGCGAAGCGCGCGAGCGCCTCCGCCACGGAGAGCAGCACGAGCCCGGGCACCTGCACGAGCGGCTGGGTGACGGAGAGCCGCGGCGCGGCGGCACCGATGACGAACCCCACGAGAGCCTTGGTCAGCGCCTGCACGCCGAGCAGCCCACCCCCGGCGACGTCCTGCATCAGGCCGACCACGGCGCCGGCCAGGCAGCCCGTCTCGGCGCCGCGGCGTAACGCCAGGAGCACGACGATGATCAGCGGGATGTCCGGGGTCACGACGCCGATGCGCAGCGCGGGCGCCAGGGTGACCTGGGCGATGCCGCCGCCGAACACGGTGAGCGCGAGCAGCGCCCGCACGGCCTAGCGCTCCGACCCGCCCGGAAAGAACGCGGTGAGGTCCTGCATGCGCTCGCCCGTCACCAGCAGCACCTCGTCGATCCTGGCGAAGTCGACGAGCGGCGCGAGCTGCGCGTAGTGGAAGAGCGCGGAGCCACGATCGTCGATGGCCGTCACCCGGCCGATGGGGATGCCGCGCGGGAACACGCCCGAGAGCCCCGCGGTGACCACGAGGTCGCCGGCCTGGATCCCGCCGCCCTCGCGGGCCAGGTACTTGAAGCGAATGGTGCCGCGCGGCTCGCCCTCGACGATGCCCGCGGTGCGGGTGCGCACGACGTGAGCGCCCACGGTGGACGCCGGATCGGTGAGGACCTGGACGATGGACGCCCCCGGGCGCACCTCGACCACCCGACCGACCAGACCCTCGGGCGAGATGACGGCGGTGAGCCGCGCGACCTGGTCCGCCCGGCCGCGGTTGACGGTGAGCGAGCGCACCCAGCCGCCCCACTCCCGCGCGATGACCTCGCCGGCCATGGTCGGCACGGGGAGCCGGTCGTGCAGCGCGAGCAGGCGGCGCAATCGCAGATTTTCCTCGGTGGTCTCGGAGACCCATAGCGACTCCACGCGGAGCTGGCGGTTCTCCTCGCGCAACCGGCGGTTCTCGCCGCGCACGTTCTTCCAGTCGAGATAGGTGGCCCACACCCCGTGGGCGGCGCGGTTGACGGCGGCGACGCCGCTCTGGACGGGGACCGTCACGCGGGCGAGCGCGTCGGCCGCGCCGGAGGCGTGACCGCGTGTCTGCAGGGACAGCAGGAGCAGACACAGCCCGGCCACGGAGCCGAGCAGGGTCAGCCGGCGAATCTTCACGAGACAGCCCCTCGACGGCGGCGAGCGGTCAGGCCGGGATCGCCACCTTCTTCAGGAGGTCCAGCTCGTCCAGCACCTTGCCGACGCCGAGGGCGACGCACGACAGTGGGTCGTCGCCCTGAGTGACGGGCAGGTTGGTCTCCTGACGCAGCAGATGGTCCAGGCCGCGCAGCAGTGCGCCACCACCTGTGATCACGATGCCCTTGTCCACGATGTCCGCGGCCAGCTCGGGCGGCGTCCGCTCGAGGCAGGTGCGAACGGTCTCGACGATGGTCATCACCGGCTCGCGGAGGGACTCGCGGATCTCCTCGTCGGTGATGATGATGGTCTTGGGAATGCCGTCGATGAGGTCGCGGCCCTTGACCTCCATGGTGCGGCGCTCGCCGCCCATGGGATAGGCCGAGCCGAGATTGATCTTGATCTCCTCTGCGCGGCGCTCGCCGACGAGGAGATTGTAGTGCTTCTTGATGTACTGCACGATGGCCTCGTCCATCTCGTCGCCGGCGATGCGCACCGACTTCGAGTACACGATGCCGGAGAGCGAGATCACCGCGACCTCGGTGGTGCCGCCGCCAACGTCGACGATCATGTTGCCGCCGGGCTCCTGGATCGGCAGGCCCGCGCCGATCGCGGCCGCCATCGGCTCCTCGATCAGGTACACCTCGCGGGCGCCCGCCTGCATGGCGGAATCCCGCACCGCCCGCTTCTCCACCTGCGTGATGCCGGAGGGCACGCCCACCACGATGCGCGGGCGCACCAGCGTGCGGCGCCGGTGCACCTTGTTGATGAAGTAGTGGAGCATCTTCTCCGTCACGTCGAAGTCGGCGATGACGCCGTCCTTCAGCGGGCGGATGGCGACGATGTTGCCCGGCGTGCGCCCGAGCATCGCCTTGGCGTCGTGGCCGACGGCGAGGACCGAGTGATCCGCCTGATGGATGGCGACGATCGACGGCTCGTTCAGCACGATGCCTTCGCCGCGCACGTACACCAGCGTGTTGGCGGTCCCGAGATCGACGGCGAGGTCGTTCGAGAACATGCCGGCCAGCAGGTTGTAGAGCATCGGTACTCCCGTCTTTCGTGAAGTCCACTGCCCCGGCGGAGCGCCGCCTACAGTAGCACAGTCTGTGCCACCCACAAACAAAAACGCTGATGCGACAAGAGTTTAGCGTCTTTGCCGGCCCGGGTGGGGTCGACGGAGCCCCCCGGGAAGGCAGGAAAGGGAAAGTTTTTCATGGGGTTCCCGACCCGTCCGCGGCGGCAGGGGCGCGGCCTGACGGGCGGCGAGCCGAGCTCCGGCGGCCGCGGATCGAGACGGAGCCCGCTGGACGCCGCGAGCCCGCGCGGATGTTCAGTCTGGCACGGAGGTGACGCTCATCGTCACCCGGGGAGCATCGGTCGACCATGCGTGCCCTCCCGGCGACGCGCAAAGGGGGTTGACCGGCTTCCGGCGTTCGTGTAAACGTTACGCCGACTCTGGCACCACGGATGGGTTCACCGGCATCGAGACCGAGCGACACGCTGCGCGAGATCCAGTTCGCGCGGCGTTTTTGTTTGCCTTCCCGGAGGAAGGCGCCCCGCTCATGCGAGCGGGTGCATCACGGGGCGGCGCGCCGCGCGCCCTCCCCGACAACGAGGTGCGAGGGCTATGGCGACCGGACGAGTGAAGTGGTTCAACGACGCGAAGGGCTACGGCTTCATCACGCAGGAGGGTGGCGAGGACGTGTTCGTGCACTATAGCGCCATCGATGGGCAGGGCTTCCGGAGCCTGGCCGAGGGCGATCAGGTCGAGTTCGAGGTGACCCGCGGCCCCAAGGGCCTGCAGGCCTCCAAGGTCCGCAAGGGCTGAGGTCCGTCGGGCGCCGCGATCACGCTTGACACCGTTTTTTTCTGCATTGTAGAGTTGGCGCGGCTCGTCGATGGGCGGAAGCTCGCTCCGGTTGGTGACGGCACGACATCGCTCGGCTCTGAAACGTCGCGAGACCCGAGGTTTCGCGACGTTTTTTGTGTCCGCACGCACGTGGGGACGCCGGCCATGGGGGCCAGGCTCACCGGAGCGGCGCGCCGCGCTCCGCACTAACCAGCACGCGGGCTCGGCCCGCCAGGCGCCGGCGCCCGCGGCATGCCGGCGGCAAGAAGGAAAGGGAAGCATGGCACAAGGCACCGTGAAGTGGTTCAACGACGCGAAGGGCTACGGCTTCATCCAGGTCGAGGGCGGCGAGGACGTGTTCGTCCACTACAGTGCGATCCAGGCCCAGGGCTTCAAGAGCCTCAGCGAGGGCGACAAGGTGGAGTTCGAGGTGACGAAGGGGCCGAAGGGGCTGCAGGCGTCGAACGTCCGCAAGGCCTGATCCCGCCGAGCACGGACCACTTCACGGCCCGCCGAGTTCTTCGGCGGGCCGAATTTTTTGAAGTCAGACGAAAAGAGCCCCGACGGACTCTGCGACGCGCTCGATCCGGTTCTGCGGCGCGTCGCCCCGCTGGTGAAGAGCGGGACCGTCGGGGCCGGTGGCTTGCCTGGGTTCCCAGGCGATTCCACCTAGAGCGAGCGTGGAACTTGCCTAGGAGGCGACCACCTCACAGATCACCGTAGGGGTACACATCGGCTGGATCACCTCCTGTTCTCGGCAAGGGCGCCACGCGGGCCCAGTCCCACTGACCCCCAACCGGATGCCGACTCCCGGCCCGGGGCTCGGTCACGTCAGCCGCCGGCGGAATTGTCGGCGGGGACGCTGCAGGAGCCCTGTTAGGCTCCGACCGATTTGTAGCCCTCATCGTACATCAGGCCGCGGGCGCGCCCAAGAAAAAGTCGTCCGCCGGTGTCCTACTTCACCACGATGCGGTCGTGGTTCCGCTCCCACAGCCCGTGACCGACGCCGTCCACCTTCTTGATGTCCTCCGGCTTCTTGAACGCGCCGTGCGCGTCACGGTACTCCACGATCTTCTCGGCCGCCTTGTGATGCACGCCGTGCAGCGTCATCAGCTCCTTCACGTCGGCGGTGTTGATGTTGACCTTGTCCGTGTGCTCCGCCGTGGAGGCGGCGGCCTCACGCACCCGCGCGGGATGACGCTCGCGCGTGTGCCCGGGAGCCATCTCGCGCGCGTTGTCCGACGCGACGGCCACGAGGGGGACGAGCCAGGGACCGACCAGCAGCGCGACGACCAGCAAGCGTGACAGCATCGTCGACTCCTTTGCGGCCGGACGCATCCGCGCCCGACCGTCCACGAAGGTGAACAGCGCCTCGCGCGCGTCGCCACGCGACGCGCGCGTGACGCCCATTCAAGGAGCGCGACGCTCAGGAATCAACGCGCAATCTTTTGGACACGCCGCGGAGATACAGGCGCGGCCGCGGCGCGACCGCCGGCGTCACCCGCCGGCGGCCCGCTCCTCGAGCGAGCGGAGATAGGCCTCCCACTCCACGGGCACCAGGGACTGCTTCTTCGTGTTGCAGGCCTTGCAGGCGGGCACGGCATTGCCGCGGCTACTGCGGCCGCCGCGGCCGAGCGGCACGACGTGGTCCATGGTCAGCGCGCGGGGGCCGACCTGACGGCGGCAGTAGTGGCAGAGCCCGGAGGAGATGCGGCGCTTCCACCACTGGCTCAGGCGCAGCTCGCGCGCCTTCGCGCGCTCGCGCGTGAGGACGTCGGGGTCGACGGGCGCGTAGTACTCACTCATGCGCGGACAGCTCGGTGGAGAGGTCCTCCCACTCGCGCATGAGCCACGCCACCTGCTGCTCGGCGCTCGTGCGCGCCGCCGTCGCCTCGCGGACGCGGTCACCGTCGGCGTAGAGGGCGGGATCGGCGAGCGCCTCGCCGAGCGCGGCCAGCCGCGACTCCAGCTCCGCGACCTGACGCTCGATCTCCTCGAGCCGCCCGCGCATCTTGCGGATCTCGCCCTTCGACGCCCCCGGGTCCTGGCCACGGCCCGGCGCCTTCCGCGGCGGCGCCGGCGCCGGCGGGATGCCCGCGGGCCGGGGCGACCGCGCGCGCCCCGCCCCGGGCTCGGCGCGCCCGCGCTTCGGCGCCGCCCCCGCGGGCACCTCTCGCGTCGTCGGGGCCCCCGCCGTCGCCGCCGCGGCGCGCGCCTTGGCGTCGAGGTAATCGTCGTACGTCCCGAGGTGCGTCGTGAGCCGGCCGCCGGCGATCTCGATCACCTTGGTCGCGATGCGGTTGATGAAGTAGCGGTCGTGGGAGATGAACACGATCGTGCCCGGGAACTGCGCGAGCGCGGCTTCCAGGACCTCGCGCGAGACGAGGTCGAGGTGGTTGGTCGGCTCGTCCATGGCGAGCAGCGCCGAGGGGCGCACCAGCATCTTGGCCAGCGCGAGCCGCGCCTTCTCGCCGCCCGATAGCACGCCGACCCGCTTGTCCACGCTGTCGCCGGAGAAGAGGAACGAGCCGAGGATGGTCCGGAGCCGCGTCCGCGCGCTCTCGGGCGCGGCCTGCTCGATCTCCTCGTACACGGTGCTCGCGCGATCGAGCGCGTCCAGCCGGTGCTGGGCGTAGTAGTGGACGGCCACGTGCGGGCCGAGCGTGCGCTCGCCCGCGTCGAACGGCAGCACCCCGGCGAGGATCCGGAGCAGGGTCGACTTGCCGGCGCCGTTGACCCCGACCAGCGCGATGCGGTCGCCGCGCTCGACGTCGAGATCGAGGTGGGCGTAGACGACGTTGTCGCCGTAGGCCTTGCGGACGCCGCGCAGGGTCACGACGTGGCGGCCCGTGCGCGGCGGCGCGGGGAAGGCGAAGTGGATGCGCCGGTCGGCGGCCGTCACCTCGATACGCTCGATGCGCTCCAGCATCTTGACCCGGCTCTGGACCTGGCGCGCCTTCGTCGCCTGGTAGCGGAAGCGCTCGATGAACCGCTCGATCTCGGCCACGCGCTTGGCCTGGTTGCGCGCCTGGGCCTCCAGCAGCGCGCGCCGCGCTTCGCGCTCGACGAGATAGTCGTCGTAGTCGCCCGTGTACGCCGCGATCCCCGCCACGCTCAGCTCCGCGATCGACGTCACCATGCGGTTCAGGAAGTAGCGGTCGTGGGCGACCACCACCACGGAGCCGTCGTAGTCGGCGAGGAAGGACTCCAGCCAGGCGAGGGATTCGAGGTCGAGGTGGTTGGTCGGCTCGTCGAGCAGGAGGACCGACGGGCGGAGCAGGAGCAGGCGCGCCAGCGCCGCGCGCATGCGCCAGCCGCCGGAGAACTCGGGCAGGGGCCGGCTGAAGTCCGCGGAGCGGAAGCCGAGGCCGCCGAGGATCGCCTTGGCGTCGCTCTCGAGGCGATAGCCGCCGCGCGCCTCGAAGCGGTGCTGCAGGTCGCCGTAGCGCGCGGTGAGCGCGTCCGCCTGGGCGGGCACGGCGGTGGCCAGCGCCGCCCCCACGTCCTCCAGCTCGCGCTCGAGCGCCCAGACCTCGGAGAACCCGCTCAGGGCTTCCGCGAGCACCGAGCCGGCGGTGCTGCCCGCCACCTCCTGCGGCAGGTA
Organism: Candidatus Rokuibacteriota bacterium; assembly: GCA_016200085.1. Classification (GTDB taxonomy): domain Bacteria; phylum Methylomirabilota; class Methylomirabilia; order Rokubacteriales; family CSP1-6; genus JACQFL01. The sequence goes on from JACQFL010000045.1 coordinate 45,574, forward strand.
GCCGACGGTCACGGCGCGCGGGCAGCTGACCCGCCCCTCGTCGGGCTCCTCGAGCCCGGCGAGGAGCCGGCAGAGCGTGGTCTTGCCCACGCCGTTGGGCCCGACGAGCCCGATCCGCTCGCGCTCGCCGATCCGCCACGAGAGGTCGCGGAACAGCGTCTGGCCGCCGTAGCCCTTGGAGACGCGCTCGAGCTGGAGCACCCTACCCCATGGTCTGCACGCGGTCGGGCTCGACCTTCACGATCACGCGCACCTCTCCGGGCTTCCGCCCCGGGTACCTGTCCTGGCCGAGGTACTTCTTGGCCATCTTGTCGATGTGAGCGTCGGCGCCCTGTGGCGTGATCTCGGCCACGCGCCCGCGCACCTGCACGTAGCGGTACGGGTTGTCCGGGTCCTGGACGGCGATGGCGACCCTGGCGTCGCGCTGGAGGTTGCGCGTCTTCACCCGGCCCTCGGCGGTGTTGAAGACGACGTGGAGGCCGTCGTACTCCACCCACACCGGCGTGACTTGAGGACGGCCGTCGGCGCCGACCGTGGCGACGTGGGCGAAGGCCTTCTTGTCGAGGATGTCCCGGTGGGCCCCCAGAGTGGCGCTCATCGTGCGCTCTCCTTGCTCCTGAGCTGGTCCATGACCGCGAACGCGTGGCGGACCGACTTGGCGGCCAGCGATCCGCCCATGTAGAGCCCGATGTCCAGCGTCTCCGCGATCTCCGCGTCGCTGGCCCCGAGGTCGAGGACCTCCTCGACCCGATGATCGACTCAGTCGAAGCAGTTCTGCGAGACGGCCACCGCCAGCGCCGTCAGCTCCTTGTGCTTCCGGCTGAGCGCGCCGTCGGCGAAGATCTTCGGCCCGACCTCCCGCATGGCGTTGAAGGCCTTCATGGGCGATTTGAGGATCAGGCCGTCGATGCGCTTCCTCTCCCGCTTCCGCTCGTGGATGTGCTCGTGCATGGATGTCCTTTCTGGTCTCACCCTTCCGGTGTCGCCAGCTCCGCCGCCCGCGCCTCGCCGAGGCAGCGGAGCGCCAGGAGCAGGCGCACCACGCACTGCTGGACGAGGAGCGCGTCCTGGGTGAACGGGTCGGCGAGCCACTCGCGCGACTGGCCGCCCTTCTCGTTGGCGAAGCCAAGCGTCGGCGAGAGCTTCTGCAGCCGCAGGAGCAGGTCGTCCTGCGGCAGCCCGGAGGCCCGGAGCCGCGCCACCACCGCGGCCCGCACCGACGCGTTCCAGATCCCGGTCAGCCCCTCGACGAGGGCCGCATAGCACGTGAGCTCGGGCTTGTCCTGGAACTGCTGGAGCACGGCGGGCACGAGCGGGTTCACCACCGTGTCGCCCTCCTCGTCGACGCCGAACAGCGGGCCGATCACGGGATCCGCCTGGGGGGCCTCGGCGAGCAGCTCGACCGCGGAGGCGGCGGGCACGGCGGGGAGCTGGGCGAGACGGTCGAGGAACGGCACGTCACCGGCCATGCGAGCCTCCGGCCACACGCGTGGGCTCGGCGTGCACGTCCCGCGCGAGCTCCTGGGCCCGGCCCGCCGGCACGAGGAAGGCCGCCAGGAAGGCGAGCCCGCACACGGCGAGACCCGTCACGAACACGCCGTGGAGCGCGTCGACCATGGGGAGCCCGGCCGACAGCCGCTGCGCCATCACCGCGCCCATCACCGACACGCCGATCGCGCCGCCCACGGCCCGGAAGAACTGCGTCATGGACGTCGCCACGCCCAGGTCTTCCGGCGGCACGGCGCTCTGCACGGCGATCAGCATCGGGACCATCGTCATGCCCATGCCCGCGCCCGCCAGGAAGGCGTCCCGCATGGCGACGCCCAGCGTGAGCGTCTGATCCCATCCGCTGAGGAGCAGGAAGGCCACCGTGAGGCAGGCCATGCCCACCACCACGGGCAGGCGGTACCCGATGCGGAGCACCAGGCGCGCCGTCGCCACCGACATGCCCGTCCAGCCGAAGACGAAGGGGATGAGCGCCCATCCGGTGGCGGTCGCGCTGAAGCTCCTCACGTGCTGCAGGAAGAGCGGCACGAACGAGATCGCGCCGAACATCGCGGTGCCCGACAGGAAGCCGGTGAGCACGGCGGCGACCACCATGCGGTCGCGGAACAGCCGCAGCGGCACGATCGCCTCCGGGGCGCGCCCTTCCACGAGCACGAACCCGGCGAGGACCGCCGCGGCGGCGCCGAGGAGGAGCAGGACCTCGGGCCCGGTCCAGCGCGCCGAGCGGCCCGCCTCGCCCACCCCGAGCAGGAGCGCCGACACCCCCGCGGCGAAGAGCGCCACCCCCGCGTAGTCGATCACCGGCCGGCGGCGCTCGCCCTCGTCGCGCAGGTTGGCGGCGAGCAGCCCCATGGCGATGGCCCCGAAGGGCAGGTTGATGTAGAACACCCAGCGCCAGGACACGTAGTCCGTCAGCACGCCGCCGAGCAGCGGCCCCAGCAGCGACGCCACCCCCCAGATCCCCGAGATGTAGCCCTGCGCCTTCGCCCGCCGCTCGAGGCGGAACAGCTCGCCGACGATCGTCATGCCGATGGTGATCAGCGAGCCGGCGCCGAGCCCCTGCAGCATGCGGAACACGATGAGCTCGACCATGTTCCGGGACAGGCCCGACAGCGCGGAGCCGGCGAGGAAGATCGCCAGCCCGGTGAGGTACGTCGGCCGCCGGCCGAAGAGGTCCGACAGCCGGCCCCAGAGCGGCATGGTCACGGTGGACGTGAGGAGGAAGCCCGAGATGACCCAGGAGTAGAGCTCGATGCCGCCGAGGCTCCCCACGACCTTGGGCATGGCGGTGGCGACCACCGTCGATTCCATGGCGCCGAGGAAGATCGACAGCATCACGCCGAGCAGGATGAGCCGCGGCCGCGCGGCCATCAGTGTCCGCCCGTGCAGCCCGCGCACCGGCACAGCGCGCGCAGGTCGGCGTGCGGGTAGCGGCTGGCGTGGCCGTCCGACCACGTGACCACGATGGCGTCGGCGTGCTTCTTGATGTCGCGCGCCACGCCCATGGCCGGCTCCAGCGCCGTGAGGGCGGCGCAGGCGCCGCACGGGCAGTCGCGCCGGAGCCGGTCGAAGGGAAAGATGCTGCCGTGCTCGTCGGCCCACGTCACCCCGAGCGCATAGCGTCCGACGAGGTGGACGTCCTTCGGCGTCGCGGGGTCCGGCTGGCCCACGATGGGCAGGAGCAGTTTGCGGTTCACGTGCCGCCTCCCGTCGCGGGCGCGGCCAGCCGCATGCCGGCGAGCAGATAGTGGATGGCGAGGTTCTGATGCGGCCCCCAGGCCGCGGCCCGACGGCGGATCGCCGCCTCGCTCGGCGTGCGCCCGCGGCCCCAGTGACGCGCGAACGCCTTGCGCACGGCGAGGTCGCCCGCGGGGCAGACCGCCCCCCGCCCGAGGCACCGCGCGAGGAACCAGTCCGCGGTCCAGCGCCCCAGCCCACGCAACGCGGTCAGGCGCTCGATGACGACGGCGTCGGGGGCGGTGGCGAGCGCTTCGAGGTCGAGGGCGCCGGCGCGCACGGCGCGGGCGAGGTCCCGGATGTACTCGGCCTTGCGCGTCGAGAACTGCATGCGCCGCAGATCGCGCACGCGCGCGGCCGCCAGCGTGGCGGGCGCGGGGAAGGCCCACGCCGTCTGGCCGCCGATCGCCACCGGCGTGCCGTAGCGCCTTACGAGCCGGGCGCGGCACACGAACGCGAAGGGCAGGTTGACCTGCTGGGCGGCGATGGCGTGCACGAGCATCTCCAGCGGCCTCGCCGCGAGCGTGGGGCGCAAGCCGTACAGCGGCTCGATCAGGGCCGCGAGCACCGGGTCGCCCTTGGCGAGACGGTAGAAGCCCGCGAGATCGAAGTCGAGGCCGAACACGCGGCGCACCTCGGCGGCGACGGCCTCGCCGACCCGCGTGGCGCGCGCGCCGGGCAGGCGCACGGTGAGGCGCGCGTCGTCGACGCCGCCGCTCCAGCGGACCTCGTACGGCACCAGCCGGGCGCCCAGCCGGAGCACGCGGCGGAAGACGCCCTCGCCGAGACGGTTCGAGGGATCCTCGCCCCAGAGGCGATAGCGGGCCAGCGTCGCGTGGACGTCGAGGGGGCCGTCGGGCTCGAGAACGAGGTTCATGTGCTGGCGCGCGCGGGAAGCCGCGACCATCGAGTTTACCACCCCGGCCGCCCGGCGCTTCAGTGCTTCAGATGATAGGGCACGTCGGTGACGACGACGTTCTCGTGGAAGAGCAGCGCCCCCTTGATCACGTAGGCCGTCTGGTTGTGCAGCAGCACCTGCCACCACCGCCGCGGGAGGAACTCGGGCAGGACGATGGTGATGACCGAATGCGGCCCGCCCTGCTTCTGGAGGTGGTCGATGTACTCGAGCAACGGTCCGAGCAACGACCGGTAGGGCGAGGTCAGCACGATGAGGGGCAGGCCCATCCCGAACTTCGCCCACTTCTCCTCGAGCCGGTGGGTGCGGTCGGGGTCGCTCTCCACGTACACCGCCTTGGCGTTCGCGGACAGCGACTGCGCCCACTGCAGCGCCGGCACCACGCCGCGGTGCAGGTCGCCGACGAGCACGAGCACGAAATTCGTGATCGGCGGCGGGGGAGCGAAGCCCTCCAGCGAGAGCTGGTGGGCCACCTGCTCGTAGTGGCGGCGCACGAGGAGGAACGTGATGACGAGGGTGGGGATCAGCAGGATGACGATCCAGGCCCCGTGGGTGAACTTGGTCACCGCGATCGTCAGCAGCACGAGGCCGGTCACCGCGGCCCCCACGCCGTTGATCCAGCCCCGCCACCACCAGCCGGACTCGCGCCGCGTCAGCCAGCGGCGCACCATGCTGGTCTGCGACAGCGTGAAGGAGAGGAACACGCCGACGGCGTAGAGCGGGATCAGCGCGTGGGTGTCGCCGCGGAAGAACACCAGGAGCGCGACGGCCAGCCCGCTCAGGATGACGATGCCGTTGGAGAAGACCAGGCGGTCGCCCTGGCGGGCGAACTGGCGCGGGATGAACCCGTCGCGGGCGAGGAAGTACGACAGCCGCGGGAAGTCCGCGAACGACGTGTTCGCGGCCAGCAAGAGGATCAGCATCGTCACGGTCTGCGTCTCGTAGTACACGAGTCCGGTGCCGAAGATGCGCCGCGCCAGCTGCGAGACGACCGTTTCCGTGTCGCTCGGATGGATGCCGAGGTCGTACGCCAGGTACGTGAGGCCCAGGAAGAGGGTGATGAGGATCGCGCCGAGCCACGCCAGCACCATGCGAGCGTTCCGCGCCTCGGGCGGCCTGAAGGCGGGCACGCCGTCAGACACCGCCTCGACGCCGGTGAGCGCGGCGCACCCGGAGGCGAAGGCCCGCAGGATGAGGAAGAGCCCGACGCCTTCCAGGCCGGGGGCGTGCGGCTGGTAGGGCGCCTCGGGCAGGAACTTGAAGGCGGTGCCGAGCACGCCGTAGCCCACCAGGCCGAGCACGCTGGCGATGAAGAGGTACGTGGGAGTCGCGAAGATCGCTCCCGATTCGCGGATTCCCCGCAGGTTCGCGACGGCGACGAGCACCACCGCCGCCACGCAGAGGGCGACGCGGAAGCGGTGCAGCGCGGGGACCGCGGAGGTCAGGGCTGCGACCCCGGCGGCCACGCTGACGGATACGGTGAGGACGTAGTCGATGAGCAGCGCCGCGCCCGCGACGAGCCCGGGCGCGACGCCCAGGTTGTCCTTGGCCACGATGTAGGCGCCGCCGCCACCGGGGTACGCCAGGATGGTTTGCCGGTAGGAGCTGACCACGATCGCGATCAGCAGCGCGATGGCCAGGCCGATCGGCAGCGAGAAGCTGAGCGCCGCCGAGCCGGCGAGCACGAGGATCAGGAGGATCTCCTCGGTCGCGTACGCGACCGAGGACAGCGCGTCCGAGGCGAAGACGGCGAGCGCGGTCGCCTTGCCCAGGCGCTCGTGCCGCCCCTGGGCGGTCGGGATCGGGCTGCCGACGAGCAGACGCTTCAGCCGGTACAGACGCACGCCCGCGATTCTACTTCACGCCCCCATGGCGATCCCCTGTCGAGTGAAGGCCGTCCGGAGGGAAGGGCTCAAGAGCCGGCGACGTCCCCCACGACCCGCACCCGGGTCCGCAATGAGTTCCCGGGCAGATAGGCCAGCGGCAGGTCCTCCACCTCGACCACCGTGAGCGTCGTCCGCTCGGCCCCCGCCAGCACGGCCCGGTCCTCGGCGAGCTGGCGGGCGGCGGCGATCGCCTCGTCGCGGCTCAGGCCCTGAAAGATCTGATCCGCCTCGCCGCTCACCTGGGCCATGGCCGCCCCCACCGCGTTGGCCACGGCTTGGTGCGGCACGTGGATCACCTCGGAGATCCCGGCGAGCCTCGGCGGCACCAGGAAGCAGCCGCCGCCGACGGCGATGAGCGGCGCCTCGCGGGCGTCGATCTTCATCCGGTCCACGCCGTCCTCGATCATCGCGTGCGCGCGGGCCAGGGCCGCCTCGATCAGCCGGGGCGGCAGGGCGGCGACCCGCCGGCGGTCGCCGAGGTCCAGCAGGCCCGCGGCCACCGCCACGTCCGTCATGGTCAGCTCAAAGCCGCCGAATACGAGGCTGCGCTCGGTCAGCTGGTAGCCGACGCTGTGGGGCCCGATCGTGAGCCGATCGCCATCGCCCGTCACGATGGTCCCTCCGCCGAGCCCCAGCGACAGGAGATCGGGCATCCGGAACAGCGTGCGCACGCCCCCGATCTCGACGACGCTGTTGGCCTCGCGGGGGAAGCCGTGCCGGAGGCTGCCCACGTCGGTCGTCGTGCCCCCCACGTCGATCACGAGGGCGTTGTCCCGGCCGGAGAGCAGCGCCGCGCCCCGCATGCTGTTGGTCGGCCCCGAGGCGAAGCTGTAGACGGGAAAGGCCTCGGCCGCCGAGGCCAGCATCACGGTGCCGTCGTTCTGGGTCAGGTAGAGGGGCGCTGCGACGCCGCTGGCGGCCAGGGCCTCCGCGAACGCGCACGCGGTCCGGCGCGCGAGGTCGACCAGGCAGGCGTTGAGAAGCGCGACGTTCTCGCGCTCGAGGAGCCCGATCCGTCCGAGGTCGTGCGAGCGGGTGACCGCGATGCCCGGGCACTCCTCGGCCAGGATCTCGGCGGCGCGGTCCTCGCACTCCGGATTCAGCGGCGAGAACACCGAGGCCACGGCGGCCGAGCGGATGCCCGCCTCCCGGATGCGCCGCGCGGCGGCGCGCATCCCGGCGGTATCGAACGGCACGATCGGCCGACCGTCGTACTCGTGGCCGCCCGCCAGCATGACGATCTCGCCGCGCGCGACGGCGGCCAGATCCTCGGGCCAGTCCACGAACGGCTCGAGCGAGGCGCTGGCGGGCAGCCCGATGCGGATGGCGGCGACAGCCACCAGGTGACGCCGCTGGACGATCGCGTTGGTGAAGTGGGTGGTGCCGATCATGACGGCGTCAACGGGGCCGCCGCCGCCGGCCGCGCGCCAGCGCGCGAGGAGGTCGCGGAGGGCGGCGACGATGCCCGAGGTCACGTCCGCGGTGGTCGGGGTCTTGACCGCGTGCAGGACCCGGTCGTCCTCGAGGAGGACGGCGTCGGTGTTGGTGCCACCCACGTCGATGCCGATCCGGCGACGCATTATTGGAGCGGCGGCCGCGCGGTCGGCTCGGGCCGTGGGTGGCCTGCCGGGGGCGGGGCCTGGCTGCGTTGTCGCGGGGGCCGCGCGGTCGGCTCGGGCCGTGGGTGGCCTGCCGGGGGCGGGGCCTGGCGGCCTTCGTCATGCCGATTCATGGGAGCGTCGTCATTTCGAAGACGGAGCGGAAGTCGAGGTCGTAGCCGAAGGCGCGCGGGCCGACGTGCTCGAGGCCCTTGGGGGTCAGCAGGATCGCGGGCGCGGGCAGCGCGATGACCGACACCCGCTGGCCGTAGCGCAAGGTTTCCGTGCCGATGGCGTCGCCGGAGACGGTGTCGAGCACGCAGATGAGATCCGGGGTCGTCACCCGTGGCTCGCCGTCGAGCCAGCCCACCGCGAACTCGTTCTGGAAGGCGAGCGAGAAGACGTGCCCGCGCCAGGCTTCGAGCCCCTCCACGGTCGCGGTGCCCCGCAGGAAGCCCTCGGTGGTGCGCCGCGCCACGTCCTGGATCTTGCCCGTGAAGAGGAGCCGGCCGCCTTCGGCCTCCACCACCGCGGCGACGGGATCGTGATGCGCGCGGCGCGCCGCCTGCACCGTCTGGCCGAGACGGATGGCCTTGCTCGTCGAGTAGAGGATGCCGCACGCCTTGACCTCACGGCCGGTGCGCGGCGCCTTGCACGTGCCCGCCACGGAGCCCACGGCCACGCACGCCGTGCGCGAGAGGCGCTCCATCCACTTCCAGCTCTCCGCGCGCGCCACGATCACGGCGTTGTCGCGCACGTCCGCCAGGGTCAGCGGGAACATGGGCAGGTCGTGGATGGCGAAGCTCGTCATCTGCGCTTCGGGGAAGGCGCGTCCCATGCAGTCGCCGTCCACCACCGGCAGCCCGAGCCCCGCCGCCGCCATGAAGGGCTGGATGGCGTTGCCCCCGCCGATCTCCAGCGACATCACGGCCTCGAAGCGCCGGCCGAGGTAGTCCTCCATCATCCGCACCGCCCGCTCGATGGTGCGGGGATCGGTCAGGCGCTCCTGGCCGACCAGGGGCGCGCCCATGCTGGACACGACGGCGACCAGCGCGTCGTCGGCGAGATCCATCGGGTCCATGAGGTCCACGACCACGCCGCGCCGGTAGAGCTGGCGCATGTTCAGGAGCCCGAGGTAGGGGCTGCCGCCGCCGCCCGTGCCGAGGATCCAGGCACCGATGGCGAGGGACTCGATCGCTTCCAGCGGGACGGGGCGGGTGGCCATCAGCGTGCCGCCATCGCCCACGGCGACGCCACCCGCGAGGCCACGCTCACAGGCCGGCGATCTCCGCCACCACGCGCGCGACGAGAAGGTTCGCCACGAGGACGGGCACGCCGAGCCGGTGCTGCAGCTCCGCGCGCGTCTTGCGCCGGAACCCGATGCAGTCCATGACCACCACGCCGGCGCCGCCGGCGTGGAGGGCATCGGCGGCGCGGCTCACCGCCGCGGGGTCGGATTCCTCGTACGGCGAGAGCGGGATCACCAGGGGATCGAAGCCGTCGGCGCGCCAGCGCGCCTCCGTCTGGGGCACGTGGGGCACCGACGGCGTGAGCACGCCGAGCCGCCCAGGACAGACGAGCCCGCGCAGCACCCCGAGCAGCACCTGCTGGGGCTCCACGAGCGGGCGCGAGGCCCGGAAGGGCGGAAACGCGCCGGTGCACAGCAGCACGTTGACCTCGACGCCCGCTCCTTCCAGCGCGTCGACGCACGCCTGCACGCGAGCCACCACGTGATCCTTGGCGACGAACACCGAGCCGCCCCCGGCGAGGCGCGTGACCAGCATCTCCTGCCCGGGCCGCGGCGCCAGCGACGCGATGGTGGCGCCGTCCAGCCCGTCCAGCGCGCCCCGCTCCACGATCGCGACGGCGGGCCCGAGGATCTCGCGCATGTCGGGGACGACGTCCACACGCGGCGACTGTCCCACGGTGATCATCCCGATACGGACGCTCATGTCGGTCACCTCAGCCCACTCGTGCCTCGACGACGAGCCGGCGCGCCGGGTCGAGGCCGGGATCCAGGACGCTAGGTCGGGGCGCTCAAAACGGTTGGAGGGCCTGGGTGCTGCGGTACTCCGCGGCGAGGTCCTCGAAGCGCGCGTACTGCGCGAGGAACACCACCTCCACCGAGCCGATGGGCCCGTTGCGCTGCTTGCCGATGATCACCTCGGCGATGTTCTGCCGATCCGGCGGCAGCTCGTCCTTCCGCTTGTACAGCGACTGCCGGTAGAGGAACAGGATCACGTCGGCGTCCTGCTCGAGCGCGCCCGACTCGCGCAGGTCCGAGAGCTGCGGCTTGTGCTCCGTCTGCGAGCGCGCCTCCACCGCCCGGGAGAGCTGGGACAGCCCGACCACGGGCACGTTCAGCTCCTTGGCCAGCGCCTTGAGCGAGCGCGAGATCTCGGAGATCTCCTGCTGGCGGTTCTCCAGCTGGGCGCGGCCGCGCATCAGCTGCAGGTAGTCGATGATGACGAGGTCGAGGCCGTGCTCGGCCTTCATCCGCCGTGATTTCGCCCGCGCCTCGAGCACGGTGAGCACGGGGCTGTCGTCGATGAAGATCGCGGCCTCGCTGAGCCGACCCGCCGCCGCGGTGAGGCGATGCCAGTCGCCGCTGTTGAGGTGGCCCGTGCGCACGGCCTGGGCGTCGACCTTGGCCTCCGAGCACAGCATGCGCTGCACGAGCTGCGGGGCCGACATCTCCAGGCTGAGCACGAGCACCTTGCCGCGGAGCTTCACCCCGACGTTCTGCGCGATGTTGAGCGCGAAGGCCGTGTTGTGTGTGACGACGTAGTCGTCGGTGATGTAGAGCCGTGACGGATGCGTCACCGCGATGCACTGCGCCTCCGCCGTGCGGGCCGGTTCGATCGACACGAACACCGGGCGCGGCTGCCGGGTCGCCGTGGTCAACGCCCGGCCGCGCTTGCTCGAGAGCTGGAAGAGATCCTTGGCGTCGGGATAGTGGACGTTGCAGACGAACGCGCGCCGGCCGCTCTTCTTCGCGCCCTGGTAGGTGGAGGTCGTGCGCCTCGAGCGAACCGAGCACCACCCGCCGAGGGAACGTACGAGCTCCGCGACGCCGTGAGCCAGCCGCTCGCTGGTCGAGCCGAAGCGGACGCTGCCCCACCGCTCCACCCACCCATCGGTGTCCATGAGTCCGGACAGCAGCTCCAGGCGCGCGTTGCGCGAGGCATGAAGATACAGATCGGGAATGAACTTCTCCTCGCTCCGGACGTCCCCGAGCCCGAGCGTCCGCAGCGCGGACATCAACGCATTCGGCACGACACCGGCGAGGCCTTTCTGGTGCGCCCCCGCCGTCTGAACGATCCGCCAGTCGGACCCGCCGGCGGGGTGCAGCGCGAATGCCGGCTCGATGCGATCCCGCACGCGCTCGATCATCTCCGGGTCCGCCGTCGAGAACCTCACGCTGCTTCCCGAGAGGTCGCCATCGCCGAGGAGAGCTCCGAGCAGCCACGGATCGATCGGCAGGGCCCCCTGGTGTCCGTGCTCGCCGGACGGGGTGTCGATCCACAAGCGATGTCGATATCGCACCCTGCGCATCAGCTCCGCCACCCGCTCCGTGCTCAGCGTCCTCGGCTCACGCCAGCCGCGGTAATGGACCCTCCACAGATGGTCGCCCGTACACTCCGCCGCGCGCCCGTCGGAGAACGTCACGCGGAAGATCGCGCTCGTTCCCTGGGGGAAAATGCCGCTGACGACCGAGCGGCGGCCGTCCACGGACGCCAGCTCGTCGCCGAGACGCAGGTCGCCCATGCGCTTCCACCCCTCGACGGTCTTGACCTCCGCGTCGAGAGGCTGGGCCTTCCCCATGCTCGGGCGTCCCGCGATGATGATGAAGTCCGAGGGCTGGAGGCCCGACGTCATCTCGTCGAGCTTGGCGAAGCCGGTGGCCACGCCGGTCACGTGCTCTTTCCGCTCGTAGAGCTGCTCGATGTACTCGAACGTGTTCTTGAGGATCTTGGCCACGGGCACCGCGCTGCCCTCGAGCCGGCGCTCCGCGAGCCCGAAGATCCGGCGCTCCGCCTCGTCCACCAGGCTCTGCACGTCCTCCTTGGCCTCGAAGGCCTGGCCGATGATCTGCGTGGACGTCGAGATCAGCTCGCGCAGCACGGCCATGTCGCGGACGATGCTGGCGTACGAGCTGAGATGGGCCGCGATGGAGGCGTGCTCGACGAGCAGGGCCAGCGCGGCGGGCCCCCCGACGGCGTCGAGCCGGTCGAGCCGGCGCAGCTCCTCGGTCAGCGTGATGAGGTCGACGGGCTCGGCGCGGTCGAAGAGCCGCAGCATGGTGTCGTAGATGGAGCGGTGGGCGTCGGTGTAGAAGTCGGAGGTCTTGAGGAGCTCGATGACGCGCGGGAAGGTCTCGCGCCCCTCGAGCAGGACGGCGCCGAGCACGGCACGCTCGGCGTCGAGGTTGTGCGGCGGGATCCGGGACGGGTACTCGGCCGCCACGCGGGACCGCTATTCCCGCACGACGTTCACTTTGAGCTGCGCCGTCACCTCCGGATGGAGTCGGATCGAGACCGTCACCTCCCCGAGCGCCTTGATCGGCTCGTCGAGCTGCACGCGCCGGCGCTCGAGCTTCACGCCGTGCTTGTCGAGGAAGTCCGCGATGTCCTGGGGCGTCACCGAGCCGAAGAGCTTGCCCTCCTCGGAGGCCTGGCGGCGCTCCTCGTAGGTCAACGCCTCGATCCGCTGCTGGACGCTCTCGGCGTCGGTCTTGATGCGGCCGGCCTTGGCGTCGGCCTGCGCCTTGATGTGGGCCAGGTTCTTGAGATTGCCGGCCGTCGCGCTGAGCGCGAGCTTCTTGGGGAGCAGGTAGTTCCGGGCGTAGCCGTCGGAGACGTCCCGCACCTCGCCGCGCCGGCCGACCTTCGTCACGTCCTCGAGGAGGATGACCTTCATGGCCGGCCTATTCCGTGGACACGTACGGCAGCAGCGCCACCGTGCGCGCCCGCTTGATGGCGTGGGTGAGCTGGCGCTGGTGACGGGCGCACGAGCCGGAGATGCGGCGCGGGATGATCTTGCCGCGCTCGGTGACGAGCGCCTTCAGGCGGCGCACGTCCTTGTAGTCGACCAGCTGGATCTTGTCCGCGCAGAACTTGCAGATCTTCCGGCGGCCGAACCGCCGGCGCTTCATCGGCTTCTGGGGCGTGGGAATGGCTCACCTCCCGTCGTGTCAGTGGATCAGAACGGGACGTCGTCGTCGGACGATGCCGGGGCGCCGTCCTCGTTGGTCGCGAACGATTCGACAGGCGCGCCCGCCGGGGCGCCGGCGGGAGCGCCCTTGCCGCGGCCCATGAACTGCACGCGCTCGGCGACCACTTCGGTGACGGACCGCTTGCCGCCGTCCTTGGCCTCCCAGTCGCGCGTCTGCAGCCGGCCCTCGACCATGATCGGGCTGCCCTTGTCGAGATACTCGCCGCAGCTCTCGGCCTGCTTGCCCCAGACGACGACGGTGAGGAAGCACGTCTCCTCGCGCTTGTCGCCGCCCTGGGTGGTGTAGTTGCGGTTCACCGCCAGTCTCAGATCGGCGACGGCGGTGCCGCTGGGGGTGTAGCGAAGCTCCGGGGGCCGGGTCAGATTGCCGATCAGGAAGACCTTGTTCAGGCTCGCCATCTAGACGACCTCCTCCACCGGTGGCGTGGCTGCCTCGGGTTTCTGGGTCGACCGAGCCTTCTTCCGCACGGGAATCTGGGTGCTCAGGAAGCGCAGCACGCTCTCGTTGAGACGCGCCTGCCGCTCGAACTCCTTGATCATGGCGGGCTCGGCCGAGACTTCGAATATGGCGTACGTGCCCTCCCGCTGCTTGCGGATGTCGTACGCCAGCCGGCGCTTGCCCCAGTTTTCCATCTTGACGACCTGCACGCCCAGCCCCTGGAGCTGCTCGCCCAGCTGCGTGAACAGCGCGGCGATCTCCTCGTCGGTGGGACGCGGGTCGGCGATCACGAGAATTTCGTAGGGCCGCAGAAACTCACCTCCTCCCGAAGCGCCTTAGGCTATCAAACATCCGCGAGGGGGCGCAAGGCGTCAACGCCCGAAAAAAGATACGGCCCGGACCGGTCGGACCCGGCCCGGGCCGTCGCCCGCGCATCGCGCGGACTTGTTGAAGCCGGGGGCCCCGACATGGCCCCCAGACCCCCAACGCTCGGAGCGCCGCGGCACAGCCGTGGCGCTCGATCTTCTAGACTGGGGGCCCCGACATGGCCCCCAGACCCCCAACGCTCGGAGCGCCACGGGAAACCCGTGGCGCTCCTCGATTGAGCGGTTGCTAGTACATGTCCCCGTGCGGCATCGGCGGCGCGCCGCCCGCGGACTTCTCCTCGGGGATGTCGGTGATCAGGGCCTCGGTCGTGAGCAGCAGCGAGGCGATGGACGCCGCGTTCTGCAGCGCGACCCGCTCGACCTTGGTGGGGTCGATGATACCGGCCTGGAGCATGTCGACGTGCTCCATGGTCTCGGCGTTGTAGCCGCGGCTGATCACGGTGTCGCCCTTGACCTTCTCGACGACCACGCTGCCCTCGGCCCCCGCGTTCTCCACGATCTGGCGGATGGGCTCCTCGAGCGCGCGTCGGACGATCGCCGCGCCCACCTTCTCGTCGCCCTCGAGCTTCAGGCCGTCGATGGCCCTGGCGGCGCGCAGCAGCGCCACCCCGCCGCCCGGGACCACGCCTTCCTCGACCGCGGCGCGCGTGGCGTTCAGCGAGTCCTCCACGCGAGCCTTCTTCTCCTTCATGGCCGTCTCGGTGGCGGCGCCGACCTTGATCACCGCCACGCCGCCCGCCAGCTTGGCCAGCCGCTCCTGCAGCTTCTCGCGGTCGTAGTCGCTCGTGGTCTCCTCGATCTGGGCGCGGATCTGCTTGATGCGCCCCTCGATGCCGGCCTGCTTGCCCGAGCCCTCGACGAGGGTGGTGTTGTCCTTGTCGACCACGATCTTCTTGGCCTTGCCGAGGTCCTCGAGCTTGATGTTCTCGAGCTTGATGCCGAGATCCTCGGTGATGGCCTTGCCGCCGGTGAGGGTCGCGATGTCCTCGAGCATGGCCTTGCGGCGGTCACCGAAGCCCGGCGCCTTGACGGCGGCGCACTGCAGCGTGCCGCGCAGCTTGTTGACCACGAGGGTGGCCAGCGCCTCGCCCTCGATGTCCTCGGCGATGATGAGGAAGGGCTTGCCGGCCCGCGCCACCTGCTCGAGCAGCGGCAGCATGTCCTTCATCACGCTGATCTTCTTCTCGTGGATCAGGATGAACGCGTCCTCGAGCACGGTCTCCATGCGCTCGGGGTCGGTCACGAAGTACGGCGAGAGGTAGCCGCGATCGAACTGCATGCCCTCGACCACGTCGAGCACGGTGTCGGCCGACTTCGACTCCTCGACCGTGATCACGCCGTCCTTGCCCACCTTCTCCATCGCCTCGGCGATCAGGCTGCCGATGGTCTTGTCGTTGTTGGCGGCGATGGTGGCGACCTGCGAGATCTCCTTCTTGTCCTTGGTCGACTTCGAGAGCTTCTTCAGCTCCTCGGTCACGGCCTCGACGGCCGTCTCGATGCCCCGCTTCAGACCCATCGGGTTGGCGCCGGCGGTGACGTTGCGCAGGCCTTCGCGGAAGATGGCCTGGGCGAGGATGGTCGCGGTCGTGGTGCCGTCGCCCGCGATGTCTGAGGTCTTCGAGGCGACCTCCTTCAGCATCTGGGCGCCCATGTCCTCGTAGGGATCCTTGAGCTCGATCTCCTTGGCGACGGTGACGCCGTCCTTGGTGATCGTCGGGCTGCCGAACTTCTTGTCGATGACGACGTTGCGGCCCTTGGGGCCCAGCGTCGCCTTCACGGCTTCGGCGAGAATGTTGACGCCGCGGAGCAGGGCGCCCCGGGCCTCTTCATCGAACTTGAGCTGCTTCGGCATCGGTCGGTATCCTCCTTGGAATCGTGGTTCGCGCTACTCGAGAATGGCCAGGACGTCCTCCTCGCGGAGGATGAGGTATTCCTTGTCCTCGATCTTGACCTCGGAGCCGGAGTACTTGCCGAACAGGATCTTGTCGCCGGCCTTGACGTCCAGCGGGATCTTCTTGCCGTCCTCGCCGACCTTGCCGTTGCCGACGGCGATGACCCTGGCCTCTTGCGGCTTCTCCTTCGCAGTGTCGGGGATGATGATCCCCCCCCGCTTGACCTCCTGCTCCTCGAGCCGCTCGACGAGGATGCGGTCGTGCAACGGACGAATCTTCATGGAGCCCTTCCCTCCTTTGGTCTGTGGTGGTGCGGGGCGCGATTTGGCCGCCCCGGAACCGGTCTTCGGCGCGCCAGCCTTGCCCTTCGCCTGCGCCATGTGATCCCCCAATGTGCTTTAGCACTCACCTGAAGCGAGTGCTAATATTAGCCGCCCTCCGGAGAGGGATCAAGCGAAAAATGGAGACGGGCCGATGGCCAAAAGCGTCTTGGTTTCAAGGGGCTTGGAGGACGAGGCCCGGCGGCTGCTGGAGCAGCACGCCACGGTCGATTTCCACGGGGTCGAGGATCCCCTGCCCCGGACCGACCTCATCCGTCGGCTCCAGGGCAAGGACGGGCTGATCTGCCAGATCACGGACACCATCGACGACGAGGTCCTCGGCGCGGCCCCTGGGTTGAAGGTCGTCTCGAACATCGCCGTGGGCTACAACAACATCGACGTGGCGGCCGCGCGGCGGCGCGGCGTGATCGTCACCAACACCCCGGACGTCCTCACCGAGACCACCGCCGACTTCGCGTGGGCGCTGCTCATGGCGGCGGCGCGCCGCCTCGTCGAGGCTGACCGCTACGTGCGGACCGGCCAGTGGAAACAGTGGGAGTGGCGCCTGCTCTGGGGCGCCGACGTCCACGGCAAGACCCTCGGCATCCTCGGCTTCGGCCGCATCGGCCGGGCCGTGGCCCGCCGGGCGCGGGGCTTCGACATGCGCATCCTCTACCACGACGCCGTGCGCGCGGACAGCGCCGTCGAGCATGAGCTCGGCGCGGCCTTCGTGCCCCGCGAGACCGTGCTGCGGGAGGCGGACTTCGTGACCCTGCACACCCCGTTCATGCCCCAGACCCGGCACCTCATCGACGAGGCGGCGCTCCGGAGCATGAAGCGGACCGCCATTGTCGTCAACGCGGCGCGCGGGCCGATCGTCGACGAGGCGGCGCTGGCGCGGGCGCTCCGGGAGCGCTGGATCGCCGGGGCCGGGCTCGACGTCTTCGAGGAGGAGCCGCGGATCCATCCCGGGCTCCTCGACCTCGACAACGTGGTGCTGGCCCCCCACATCGCCAGCGCCTCCCAGGAGACGCGGCTGGCCATGGCCATGCTCGCGGTGCGAAACTGTGTCGCCGTGCTCGAGGGGAACCCGCCGCTCACCCCGGTGCCGTGATCGTGGTCATCGAGAGGAGCCATCCCATGCTCGTAGGTCGTGCCGCGGTCCTCCTCGCTGTGCCCCTGGCGCTCGCCACCGCGCCCCTCGCCCGCGGCCAGCAAGCGCCCGCCGCGTCGCCAGAGCGGGAGATCACGAAGATCGCCGGCGAGGTGTACCGCTTCCGCAACGCCGGCCACTACTCGGTCTTTGCCGTGACGCCGGCCGGTGTCATCGCGACGGATCCGGTCAACGCGGAGGCGGCCCGCTGGCTCGAGGCCGAGCTGAGCCGGCGCTTCAACCAGCCCGTCCGGTACGTGATCTACAGCCACGACCACGCCGATCACATCTCGGGCGGCGAGGTCTTCGCCGACACGGCGGTCGTGGTCGCGCACGCCAACGCCAAGACGGTGATCGTGGGCGAGAAGCGTCCGACGGCCGTGCCCCAGCTGACCTTCACGGACGCGATGACGATCGAGCTGGGCGGCACCGTGGTCGAGCTCGCCTGGGTCGGTCGCAATCACTCCGACAATTCCATCGTCATGCGCTTCCCGCGCGAGCGCGTGCTGTTCGCGGTGGACTTCATTCCCGTGGAAGCGCTGGCGTTTCGCGACTTCCCCGACGCGTACGTCGAGGACTGGATCGACTCGCGGCGCCGCGTCGAGGCGATGGACTTCGACGTCCTCGCGCCCGGCCACGGCACGCTCGGGACCAGGGAGCACGTGCGCCAGTTCCGCGGCGACCTCGAGGACCTCCGCGGCGAGGTCCTGCGCCTGATCCGCGAGGGCAAGAGCCTGGACGAGATCAAGCAGCAGGTCACGATGGCGAAGTACGCCGGCTGGGCGACCTACAAGGACGCGCTCCCCCTGAACGTCGAGGGCATGTACCGCCACGTCCAGTCGCACCGGCGACCGAACTCGTAGCCCGACCCGGCGCCGCGGTCACCGGGGGAGATGAGCATGGCCTACGAGCACGTCCTGGTCGAGAAGGAGGGCGGCGTGGCGCTGTTGACCATGAATCGCCCCGACACCCTGAACGCGCTGAACCGGCAGCTCTCGCTGGAACTGCACCACGCGGTCAAGACCATGGAGGGCGACGACACGATCGGCTGCATCGTCATCACCGGCGCCGGCGAGCGCGCCTTCTCCGCCGGCGGCGACATCCACGAGCAGCGCGAGGACGACCGGACGTACACGCAGGCGGAGCTGGACGCCCGCCGCGCCGTCACCAGCCGCGGCAGCTACGAGATCAGCGCCTGCGCCAAGCCCACCATCGGCATGATCAACGGCCTCGCGTACGGCGGGGCCGCCGTGCTCGCGTCCTCGCTGGACATGCGGATCGGGTGCGAGCACGCGCGCTTCCGCTTCCTCGCCGCCGCGTACGGCCGCATCAACAGCACGTGGACCCTGCCCAACCAGGTCGGCTGGCCGATCGCCAAGGAGCTGCTCTTCTCGGCCCGTGTCGTCGAGGCGCAGGAGGCGCAGCGCATCGGCCTGCTGAACCACCTCGTGCCGTGCGACCGGCTTCGCGACCGGACCATGGAGCTGGCGACGATGATCGCCGGCAACCGTCGGGACGCGGTGATGGGCGTGAAGGCCCTGCTGCTCGGACACCTGAGCCGCGGTCTGCCGGAGCAATGGGCGGCGGAGCGCGACTACACGACCCGCGTGGTCCGGGGCGCCCGGGCCGAGGACGCCTTCCCGGAGTTCATCGCGCGCAAGGGTCGACCGCCGGCGCCCCCCGGGTCCTGACGAGCGGTCAGGACGCCGGGACGCCCCTGGCGCGCGCGCGGCGCTCGAGGCGGGCGAGGCGGTGGGCGAGCGCGCCGCGAGCGCGGCCGGCCAGGCCGAGCGTGGCGGCGGCGTCCAGCGCCCGTGAGACGACCTCGAGCGCGGCGCGGGCATCGCGCTGGCGGTGCTCGTGGAACTTCGCCAGCTCCTCCCACGGCCGCAGGTCGAAGATGCGGCTCGCCGTCGCCGCCTCCCAGAGCGCGCAGGCGACGTCCCAGCGCGCGCGTCGCTTCTCCCACCCGGCCAGACGCAGCTGGACGCGAAGCCCTTCCATGCCCTCGAGGCCTGCCGCGAGCGCCGCGCGGTAGTAGTCCGCGCTGCGATCGGCATCGACCGCCTCGAGCAGGCGGCCGAGGCCCGCCAGCTGCTCGGGCGTCAGGTCCGCAGCGTCGCCGGCCAGCGCGCGCCCGAACCACCCGAGCAGCGCCACCAGCGACAGCACGTCGTCGCGGTTGTGCCCGAAGACCGGCCCCAGGCGCGCGGGGTTCTTTCGCCGCAGGAAGTCGAAGTAGAGGGAGGGGATCAGCGCGCCCGGGACGTCGCCGTCGCGCTCGACGCCGAGGACCTCGCGCTCGAGCGTGCCGAGGCGGCAGTCCGCCAAGCCGGCGCGCCACACGCGCCGCGCCGGGCGCAGGAGGTCGAGATGCCCGACGTCGGCCCGCCAGCGGCGGCGGGCGAGCACGAAGCGCGTCTCCAGCAGGGGCACGTCGAAGCCTCCGCCGTTGAAGGTCACCAGCGCCGTCGCGCCCTCCAGCACCGGCGCCAGCGCGGTGAGCAGGGCGGGCTCCTCGTCGAGGTCCCGCATGAAGTACTGCGCGACCACGAACCGATCGTCCTCGACGCAGCCGACACCGACGAGGAAGGCGTAGGTGCCCGTGCCGCCGGCGAGGCCCGTCGTCTCCGTGTCGAGGAAGACGAGGCGGTCCCCGGCGACCGGCCCGTCGATCGACCGGCCGAGCAGGCCCAGTGTCTGGGGCGGCACCGCGAGGGCCTCGGCGAGCGCGATCCGGCCGTGACGATGATCGAGCGGGAACTCCCGGCGCACGACGAGCAGCCGCCCGTCGGCGTTCTCGACCACCTCGCCGCCCAGCGCGACCTCGGGCGCCTCCGCGTGGCGCCGGAAGGGGTTGCGGCTCTCGATGCGCCGGATGACCCGGCGCAGGTCGGCGAGCGTCGCCGCGCGCGGGCCGGCGTCAGGCGGTGAGAGCACGGAGCAGGGCCCGGGCGATGGGCTTGGCGCGGCGCCCGACCTCGTTCACCGGCCCGACGCACGAGGGGCAGCCCGCCCGGCAGGGACAGGCCTCGAGCGTCTCCAGCCCGCGCGCGAGGAGCTGGGGGAGGATCTCGAACAGACGCTCGGCCAGGCCGATGCCGCCGGCGTGGCTGTCGTAGAGGTAGATCGTCGGGTTGAACCGCTCCGCGTCGAGCAGGCGGCGTCTCGTGGATTCGCGGGTGGCGACGGCGCCCGTCTCGGCCGGCGTGGTGTCGCCGAGCCAGGAGCCGACGTCGCGCACGTCGCAGAGCAGGAAGATCGGCGCCAGGTGATGCAGGAGATAGCTCACCGCCCGGAGGCCGTCGATCAGCTCGTCGCGCGAGCGGCTGATCGCGGCCAGGGTCTCCTCCGTCGGCGTGAGCCAGGCGCTGGTGGTCTGCATCTCCTGCTGGGGCAGCTCGACCTCGCCGGAGCCGACGTTCTCGAGCGTGCCCATCTTGATCTTCTTGAAGCCGACGACCTTCTCGGCGACCAGCACCTCGCCCTGCTCGGCGACGTACGCCGGATGCCCGCGGTCGGCCAGGCGCCGCAGGATCCACACGCCCTTGGCGCTGACGGCGTCGGTGAAGTAGTCGACGTTGACGCGCTTGACGTAGGCGACCTTCTCCTCGTCCTCGCGGAAGTGGAGCTCCTGCACCTCGAACGGCACGCTCTCGACGAGGTAGATCGCCTTCGGGTGGATCGTCGCGAACGCGCTGCCCCAGTCCACCTCCGCGATGATGTTGCGCCGCTTCGTCTGCTTCTCGTCTCTCGAGGTCGTGTCGATGACGAGGAAGTTGTCGGTCGTGACCGTCCGCAGCGAGATGTGGTCGGCCGGGTACGTCTCCGACGCCCAGTGCCACCGTCCGCCCGCGCGATGCAGGAGCGCCTCGTCCTCCAGCGCGGCGAGGTGCGCGCGCACGTCGACCTCGCCGAAGGTCTCCTCGGCGCCGAAGGGGAGCTCGAAGGCGGCGCACTTGAGGTGGTTGACGAGGATGAACGGGTTGTCGGGGTTGATGCGGGCGTGCTCCGGCGCGGTCCCGAAGAGGTAGTCGGGATGCGTCACCATGAACTGGTCGAGCGGCGCGCTGGTGGCCACGAAGAAGGCCGCCGAGGGGCCGGACCGCCGGCCCGCGCGCCCCGACTGCTGCCACAGCGAGGCGATGGTGCCCGGGTAGCCGGCGAGCACGGCGACGTCGAGGTGCCCGATGTCGACGCCGAGCTCCAGCGCGTTCGTCGACACCACGCCGAGCACCTCCCCGGCGCGGAGCCCCTGCTCCACCGCCCGGCGGCGCGTCGGCAGGTAGCCGCCGCGATAGCCGCGCACCATGCCGGCGTCCCCCGTCCTGTCCGCGACGCCGGTCTTGATCGACGTCAGCAGCACCTCGGTCGCCAGGCGGCTCTGGGCGAAGACGATGGTGGGGATGCGCTCGCGCAGGAAGCGGAGCGCGAGCTTCGCGGCCTCGCCGAGGTACGGCGCGCGGATCCCGAGCTCGGGATTGACCACCGGCGGGTTGTAGCAGACGAACAGCTTGTCGCCCGTCGGCGCCCCGCTCTCCGCCACTTCCTCGACCGGCTCGCCGGTGATCCGTTCGGCCAGCTCGCGCGGGTTGGCGATGGTCGCCGAGGCCATGATGAAGCGCGGCGACGAGCCGTAGTGGCGGCAGAGCCGGCGCAGCCGGCGAAGGACGTCGGCGACGTGGCTGCCGAAGACGCCGCGGTAGGCGTGCAGCTCGTCGATCACCACGTATCTCAGATTCTGGAAGAGCGCCGCCCACTTCGTGTGGTGCGGCAGGATCCCGGAATGGAGCATGTCCGGGTTCGTGAGCACGAGGTTGGCGCGGGCGCGCACGGCGCGCCGGGCGTCCTGCGGCGTGTCGCCGTCGTAGGTGAACATCCGCAGCTCCGGCAGCTGCCGGGCGAGCTGCTCGAGCTCCGCGAGCTGGTCCTGGGCGAGCGCCTTGGTCGGGAAGAGGTAGAGCACGCGCGCGCCCGGCTGCTCGAGCAGGGCCTGGAGCACGGGCAGGTTGTAGCAGAGGGTC
The DNA here is from genome assembly GCA_016200085.1 of Candidatus Rokuibacteriota bacterium. GTDB lineage: Bacteria > Methylomirabilota > Methylomirabilia > Rokubacteriales > CSP1-6 > JACQFL01. The sequence continues at coordinate 67,666 of JACQFL010000045.1, forward strand.
TTGCCGGACGCCGTGGGCGTCACCACCACGACGCTCGTGCCCGTGGCCACGGTCTCGAACGCCTGCGCCTGGTGCGAGTAGAGCTGCTCGATGCCGCGCGCGCGGAGCGCCTCGGCGAGGCGCGGGTCGAGCGACGCCGGGAACGAGTGGAGCACCGGCGGCCGCGGCGTGAAGTGGCGCGTGCAGGTGACGCAGGGTCCCGTCGAGGGCGAGGTCAGCAGGTCGTCGAGGATGTCGCGGAGGATCGCGGCCATGGCTCAGGACCGCGGCGGGGCGGCGCTAGGGCTCGCGGGTGAGCTTGATGCGGATCGGCACGTCCACATTCGAGATCCGCCCCACCATCTGGTCGCCCGACACCGTGAACGCCGCCACCTCGTCACCGAGCTCGTGCCTGACGGTGAGCTTGCTCCCGGAGACCTCGAGCAGAACGGGAACGCCGGCCAGGCCCGCCCACCGGATCGTCAGCGGCAGCGCCTCCGCGGCTGCCGTGTCGTCGAGGACGAGCCGCCCGTACCCGTTGCGGCCGGTTTGCGTGAACTGGGCCGTCGCGAGGGCGGAGCGAGGGATGTCCTGGATCCCGAAGCCGGTCCACGTGCCGGTCCACTTGCCGGTGACGTTCACGGGCGCCGGCGGAGGCGACAGGGGCCGCGCGGATCGGGGAGCGGGGGGTCGCGACGCACATGCGGCCGTCACCATCGACAGCCCGATCACCAGGAGTCCCAGGCGCCGCATGCGCCAGTACAGTAGCATGTCGCTCGTGTCGCCCGGAAGCCTCTTCCGCGACTGGCTCCCCCCGCTCGTCTGGATGGTGGTCGTCATGATCTTGTCCGGCGACCGGTTCTCGGCGGCGGAGACGGGCCACGTCCTGGTGCCCCTCCTCTCCTGGCTGCTGCCCTGGGCGTCTCCGGCGACGCTGGAGGCCCTCCACGGCGTGACGCGCAAGCTCGCGCACCTCGTCGAGTACGCCGTGCTGGCGGCGCTGTGGCTGCGCGCGCTGCGCGCCGGTGCGGGCTGGCCCCGGGCACGGGCGGCGGCGACGGCGGTCGCGCTCAGCGTGGGGTGGGCCGTGGTCGACGAGCTCCACCAGGCCACGGTGGCCTCGCGCACGGGCAGTCCGCTCGACGTCCTGCTGGACGCGACGGGCGCGGTCGCCGCGGTCGTCTATCGCCCGCGGCGAGCCAGCAGGTCCACGTAAGCCTCGGCCACCCGGGCCTCGGGCTCGAGCCCGAGCGCGGCGGCCACCTCCTGCAGCTCCGCGTGCGCCGCCTCGTCGGACTGCCCGGCGAGCACGGTCTCCAGCTCCACGAAGCCGCCCAGGCCCTCGACGTCGTCCAGGTGGATGCGGGTGGCGCGGTAGAGGAACAGGTGGCGGCGCTTGCTGACCACGCCCGCGGTGCCGAGCGCGTGGCTCAGCGTCGCCGCCAGCGTGATCGGGTCGGCGACGGGGCAGACGAAGAAGTCACTGGCCCGGGCCTCGGGTGTGTCGGGCCGCCGGTAGCCGATGAGCTCGGCCCGGCCGTCGCCGAAGTCACGCAGCTTCAGGCGGCCGGGGCCGGCCGGGAAGAAGGTGTCCCGCTGATGCAGCACGCCGGCGTCCCGCGCGCCCAGCGCCTCGGCCCGTCGCCGCACGGCGGCGAGGTCGGCGGCGCGGCACTTCAACTCGATGTTGCGGCGGGGCGACGTCAGACCGTCAGCCGGGGATCGAGGGTGTCGCGCAGGCCGTCGCCGAAGAGGTTGATGCCGAGCACGGTGACGAGGATGGCGAGGCCGGGAAACGTGGCCAGCCACCACGCGGTGGAGATGTAGACCCGCCCGTCGGCGAGCATGCCGCCCCACGTCGGCGTGGGCGGCTGCACGCCGAGGCCGAGGAACGAGAGCGCGGACTCGATCACGATCACCCGCGCCATGTCCAGCGTCGCGACCACCAGCCACGGCGTGAACACGTTGGGCAGCACGTGGCGGAAGATCACGCGCCCGTCGCGGCCGCCCAGCGCGAGCGCGGCCTGGACGAACTCCCGCTCCCGGAGCGACAGCACCGAGCCGCGGACGACGCGCGCGTAGACCACCCAGCTCGACACGCCGATCACCACGATGATGGTGGGCAGGCTGGGGCCGAGGACGCCGATGACGGCGATGGCGAGCAGGATGAAGGGAAACGCGAGCTGGATGTCGGCCAGGCGCATCAGCACGTCGTCGGCGTACCCGCCGAAGTACCCGGCCACCAGCCCGGCCAGCATGCCGAGGATCCCCGAGATCAGCACCGCGGCCACGCCCACGAGGAGGGCGGGCCGCGCGCCGTGGATCACGCGGGCGACCAGGTCGCGCCCGAGGTGGTCGGTGCCCAGCACGTGCCGGCGGCCGGCCTCGTCGCTCCAGAGCGGCGGCTTGAGCCGGTCGCCGATGTTCTGCTCGATGGGATCGAATGGCGCCAGGACCGGCGCCGCCGCCGCGACCACCACGGTGAGGAGCATCACCGCCAGGCCGAAGAGCGCCGTGCGCCGCCGCACGAGGCGGCGGACCAGCGCCAGCCACTCGCGCACCGCGGGCGAGCGCTCCCCGCGCAGGGTCAGGGTCCCGGCGGGCGCCGCCGCACCGCTCATCGCAGCCGGATCCGGGGATCGAGGTACGTGTACATGAAATCCACGAGGAGGTTGACGACGATGAACGTCGACGCCAGCGTGAACACGGCCGCCTGCACCACGGGGTAGTCGCGGTTGTAGATCGCCTGCACGGACAGGCGGCCCACCCCGGGCCAGGCGAAGATCGTCTCCGTGATGACGGAGCCGCCGAGCAGGGTGCCGAGCTCGATGCCGACGATGGTCACGATCGGGATGGCCGCGTTCTTGAGCGCGTGCTTCCAGACCACCGGCGGCCCGCTGACGCCCTTGGAGCGCGCGGTGCGGATGTAGTCCTGGTTCAGCACCTCGAGCATGCCGGAGCGCGTGAGCCGCGTGATGCGGGCGGTGGTGAACAGCCCGAGGGTGACGGCGGGCAGCACGAGGTGGTCCAGGGAGCCCCGGCCCGAGGACGGAAAGATGTTGAACTGCACCGAGAAGAGCAGGATCAGCATGATGCCGAGCCAGAACGTCGGCATCGACTGGCCGAGCAGCGCCACCACGGTCGAGACGTAGTCGATGAGGCTGTTGCGGCGCACGGCGGACACGATGCCGGCGGGGATGGCCAGCGCGAGCGCGATCAGCAGCGCGGCGCCGGCCAGCTGGAGCGTCGCGGGCATCCGCTCGATCACCAGGCCGAAGGCGGGCTCGCCGTGGCGCACCGACAGTCCGAAGTCCCCCTGCAGCGCGCCCGCGAGGAAGCGCCCGTACTGCACGAGGAAGGGATCGTTGAAGCCCATCGCCTGGCGGAACTTCTGGAGGTCCTCCACGGTGGCGTCGGGCGGCAGCAACACCGCGGCGGGGTCGCCGGTGAGATGGAGGATGGCGAAGACCACGAAGGACACGCCGAAGAGGACGAGCACCGACTGGGCGAGCCGGCGCGCGAGGTAGACCTTCATGCCGCCCGTCGGAGACGGGCCACCGCCTCGATGTGGGGCGTCTGGGGGAACATGTCGACCGGCTGCACCCACTCCAGCCGGTAGCCCCGGCGCGCGAGGTCGCCGACGTCGCGCGCGAGCGTGGAGGGGTTGCACGAGACGTAGACGATGCGCGCGGGCCCGAGGTCGGCCAGCGCGCCGAGCGCCTTGGGATGGAAGCCCGCGCGCGGCGGATCGGCCACGACCACCTCGGCGCTCACGCCCTGGCGCACGAGCTCCGGCAGCACGTGCCGCACCTCGCCGGACAGGAAGGTGCAGTTGTCGATGCCGTTGGCCTGGGCGTTGCGGACGGCGTCGGCGACGGCGGCCGGGGCCACCTCGACGCCCCAGACCCGCCGGCAGCGGCGGGCGAGGAGCAGGCTGATGGCGCCGGTGCCGGAGTAGAGATCGACCACGGTCTCCGATCCCGCCAGCTCGCAGGCTGCCTCCACGACGCCGAACAGCCGTTCCGCCTGCACGGTGTTGGTCTGGAAGAAGGAGCTGGCGGAGACGTGGAAGATCAGGCCGCCGAGGCGCTCGGTGATGCTGTCGCCGCCGACGAGCCCGTGCTCCTCGGTGCCGACGGCGACGCTGGCCTTCTTGCTGTTGACGTTGAGGACGACGCTCGCCGTCTCGGGCACGCGCGCCCGCAGCCGCTCCGCCACCGGCCCCAGGGTCTCGACGTCGGGCGCCGCCGCCACGAAGTTGACCATCGCCTCGCGCGTGCGCCGCCCCTCGCGCAGAGTGACGAAGCGCAGCAGCCCCTGCCCGGAGTCGGGGTCGTACACGGACAGGCCGCGTGCCTGCTCGCGGACCTCGGCGAGCAGGGCGTTCATGGTGTCGGACTGGAGCAGGCAACGCTCGATGTCGAGGACGACGTCGTAGCGGTCCGCTTCGTGCAGCCCGAGGCGCGCCCCCCCGGGCGCGGCGACCACGGTGAACTCCATCTTGTTGCGATAGCCGTAGGGCTCCGGTGCGGGGAGGATGGGGCGCAGCTCGAAGCCCGTCACCTCGCCGAGGCGCTCCAGGCAGTCGCGGACCTGCTTCTCCTTGAGCGCGAGCTGCGCCGGATAGGCGACGTGCTGCAGGCGGCAGCCCCCGCACCGCCCGAAGTACGCGCAGGGCGCCGCCACGCGGTCGGGCGAGGGGACGTCCACCGACTCGATGACGGCCCGCCCGAAGCGCGCGCGGGTCTCGGTGATGCGCACGCGCACGCGATCGCCGGGGATCCCGCCGCGCACGAACACGACGTAGCCGCTGGCGCGCCCGACCCCCTCGCCGCCGAAGGCGAGATCGTCGATGACGAGCTCGACGGTGTCGCCACGACGAGGCTTCGCCATGAGAGCGTCATGATATCACCGCGTTCGCCACGGTGGCGGCCGGGACGGATCGGGGTAGAATACGGAGCTGTGAGACGCGACTCTCCACGCCCCGTCGCCGATCTCCTCGTGAGCGCCATGCCCCAGCTCGAGGAGCGCCTCGCCGCCGAGCGCATCCGGCGCGCCTGGCCGGAGGTGGTGGGCGCCGCCGCCGGGCGGCGCTCGGTGCCGCAGGCCCTGGTCAACGGCGCGCTCGTGGTCCACGTCGACAACTCCCCCTGGCTGCAGGAGCTCACGCTGCGCGCCGACGAGCTCGCGGCGCGGCTCGCGCGCCGCTTTCCCGGCGTGCGCTCGATACGGTTCGCGCTCGGGGCCAGCCAGACCGCGCCGGCGCCCGAGGCGGCGCGCCGTCGCCCGCCGCGCCCGCTCGCGCCCGAGGAAGCGCGCGCGATCGAGGCGGCGGTGGCCGTGATCCACGACGCTGAGCTCTCGGCGGCGGCGCGCCGGCTCCTCGTCAAGAGCCGACAGCTCCCGGTCGAGTGAGGCCGACGACGATGACTCCGAGAAGGCTGCTCCTGGTGCTCCTGCTCGCGGCCACGGCCGCGGGCTGCGCGACCGCCCCCGGCCCGACGGGCGACGCCGCCGGCGCGCCGCCCGGGCGGCCCGCGTTCGCGTCGTCGAGTGACGCGGCCGCCGCGTACTACCAGTACTCCCTCGCGCAGCTCGCCGCCCAGGGTGGCCGCTACCGCGACGCCATCGCGGCCATGGAGGAAGCGCTCAAGCGCGATCCGGACTCCGCGTTCCTGTGGGCGCAGCAGGCCCAGTGGCTCAAGCAGATCAACCAGCTCGACCCGGCCGTGGCGGCCGCGCGGCGGGCCGTGCAGCTCGACGCCGAGGAGCCGGCGGGCTACATGACCCTGGCCGAGATCCTGCGCGCCCAGCGCAAGTACCTCGAGGCCGAGACGGCCCTCGAGAGCGTCATCCGCCTCCACCATGGCGCCGAGGACGGCTACCTCACGCTGGCTCGCTACCAGGTCGAGCAGAAGGCCTACGACCGCGCCCGCGGCGTCCTGCTGCGCCTGGCCGAGCGCCAGCCGCGCAACCCGCAGGCGCAGTTCCTGCTCGGCCGGCTCGCGGTGGAGACGGAGGCCTGGGACGAGGCCATCGCGCGCCTCACCAGGGCGGTCGAGCTGGACCCCGATCACGACGGGGCGTGGACCGCGCTCGGCTACGTGTACGAGAGCCGGCAGCAGCCCGAGGAGGCCGTCCGCGTCTACCGGCAGGCGGCGCGCGCCAATCCCGACAACCCGGCCTTCGTCGAGCGCCTCGGCGACCTCCTCATCAAGCTCGGGCGCTTCGGCGAGGCCGAGAGCGAGATCGAGGCGCTCGTCCACGTGGCGCCGCGCGACCCGCGCGTGTGGATGAAGCTCGGCGCCGTCTACTACGAGGAGAAGAAGTGGGACCGGGCCATCGAGGCCTTCCGCCGCGCGCTCGGGCTGGAGCCCACCAACCTCCGGGCCCGGTACTTCCTGGCCACCACCTACATGGACGCCGGGCGTGACGCCGAAGCCCGCGCCGAGCTCGAGCGCGTCCTGAAGGTGGACCCGCGCTCGATCGACGCGCGCGTGCAGCTGGGCTTCCTGCACGGCCGCGCCAAGCGCTACGACGAGGCGATCGCCGTGCTCCGGGAGGCGGTCAACCTGGAGCCGCGCCGGCCGGAGCTCTTCCTCTACCTCGGCACCGCCTATTTCCGCGCCAAGGACTACGACCGCGCCCTGACGACCATCAAGGAGGGGCTCGGGCTCGACGAGAAGAACCGCGACCTGATCTTCCAGCTCGGCGTGGTCTACGAGAAGCAGGCCAAGTTCGACGACGCCGTCAAGGCCTTCCGGCAGGTCATCGCGCTCGACCCCAAGCACGCCGAGGCCTACAACTACGTCGGCTACATGTACGCCGAGAAGGGCGAGAACCTCGACGAGGCGGTGACGCTGATCACCCGCGCCGTGGAGCTCGAGCCGGAGAACGGCTACTTCATCGACAGCCTGGGCTGGGCCTACTACCAGCAGGGCAAGTACCCGGACGCCCTCCGCGAGCTCAAGCGCGCCGTGGACAAGACGCGCGAGCCCGATCCCGTCATCCTGGATCACCTCGGCGACGCCTACGCCAAGAACGGCCTCGACAACGACGCCCTGCGCGCCTGGGAGCAATCGCTGCAGCTCGATCCCTCGGCCGACGGCGTGAAGAAGAAGGTCGAGGACTTCAAGAGCCGCCCGCGGCTCAAGGGTGAGCGCTCCAAGGCCTCGCAGTAGCGTCGCCCTCGTCCTCCTGCTCGTCGCCGCCGCGGGCTGCGCGCGCGCGCTGCCCCCGCCCAGGACCGCCGTGTCGGGGGACGCGCGGCGGGCGCTCGATCTCATGACCGCCCGCTGGCGCGAGTTCACCGACCTCCGCACCCTCGCCGACATCACCGTGCAGAAGGGCGGCGAGCGCCACCGCCTGGCCGGGGTCCTGCTCGCGCGCGGCCCGACCTCGCTGCGCTTCGAGGCCCTCTCCCCGTTCGGCCAGCCGCTGCTCATCGCGACGATCGCCGACGGCCGGCTGACCGCCTACCACCCGGCGGTGAACGAGGCGACGGTGGGACCGGCAAACGCCGACACCGCCGCCAGCCTGCTCGGCCTGCCGCTCGAGCCCCAGGATCTCGTCGCCGTCCTCGGCGGCCGGGCGGCGCCGCCCGCCGACGTGCGCCGTGCCGAGCTGCTGCCAGCCGACGAGCACGGCCCGTCGCTCGAGGTCATCGGCGGCGATCACCGCCAGCGCGTGTGGATGGACATGACGACGGGCGTGGTGCGCCGGCTCGAGATCACCGGCGGGCGCGTCGAGGCGCGGGTGGACTTCGTGCGGGCCGCCGACAGCACGGTCCAGGGCTTCGACTTCACGACGTCGCCCGCCTACGTCTCCGGCGCGGTGCGCTACCAGCGTCCCGAGTTCGGCGTGGGCATCGAGCCCGAGCGTTTCACTCTCACCCTCCCGCCGAACGCGAAGGTCGAGCCGCTGAAGTAAGGCGCCGCTCGACGGGCCCGGGACCGCTCGTGGCCTCGATGCGCCCGTCGGTGCTCGCCGCGCCGCTCGCGACCGAGCGGGCGCCGGAGCCCCATCGCGAGGCGTGGGCGCGCCAGCGACCGTGGATCGTCGACGCCGTCACGGGCGGCGCCTGGTGTGGAGCCACGAGCGCCGAGCCGGGGACGAGCGGCGACCTGAGCCGAGCGCACTCGGCGCCCGGCCGCACGCGCCCGATTGCCTGGCCGCCGCGCCGCGTGTTACCCTACGCTGTCTTGTCGAAGGCTCAGGGACGCGCCCGTCGCCTGGTGCTCAGCGCTGCGGCCAAGGTGAACCTGGCCCTCGAGGTCCTGGGCAAGCGCGCCGACGGCTATCACGAGGTCGCCACGGTCATGCAGGCCGTGGACCTCTCGGACCGGCTGGTGCTCGAGGAGGCCGACGGCCTCGAGCTTCGCGTGACCGCCCCCGGCATCCCCACGGATGGCACGAACCTCGCGCTGCGGGCGGCGCGCGCGCTGGCGGAGGCGTCGGGGGTGAGTCGGGGCGTGAGGATCACGCTCGACAAGCGGATCCCCGCGGCGGCCGGGCTCGGGGGCGGGTCGAGCGACGCGGCCGCGGTCCTGCTCGGGCTCGATCGCCTGTGGGGGCTGCGCTGGGCACAGCCGAAGCTGGCGGAGGTCGCCGTCACGCTCGGGATGGACGTGCCGTTCTTCCTGCACGGCGGCGCCGCGCTGGGGCGGGGGCGCGGCGAGCAGCTCGAGCGGCTGGCCGCCGGCACGACGGCGCTGGTGCTGGTGAACCCGCGCTTCGGCTCGAGCACCGCGGAAGTCTACGGCCGGGTCACCCCGGCGATGTACAGCGACGGCGCCCGGGCCCGCGCCGTCGCCGCCGCCCTCCGGGGGCGGAGTGCTGGCCGTCTCGCCGCGACGCTCTACAATGGGCTGGAGCCCGCGGTGGCCCCCGTCGCGCCCGAGATCGCCCAGATGAAGGCGGCGCTCGTCGCCGCCGGGGCCCTCGGCGCGCTGATGTCGGGGAGCGGGCCCACGGTGCTCGGGATCTGCCGGTCGTTCGAGCAGGCCCGGCAGATCCGCGGCCGGCTCACCCGGGCCTCGTGGGAGTGCTGGGCCGTGCGGACGCTGGTGGGGCCGGCGATCCGCTTTCCGAGGCCGGCGGCGCGGGCGACGTGAGCGCGCGCGGATCGAGTCGTGTTCGCGCGGCGGCTGTGCCGGCGCAGGCGTTGGGGGGAGGCTTCGGAGGGGGGCGGCGCCCCGCTCCGAGTGAGACGATGGGGCGTGGCCAAGCGGCAAGGCGCGGGACTTTGGATCCCGTATTCGGAGGTTCGAATCCTCCCGCCCCAACCACTGCCGTGTCGAAGGACTTGCGGGGGGGACGATGCCGACCTACGACCTGAAGCTGTTCACGGGCAACGCGAACCGCCCGCTCGCCGAGGAGATCGCCCGGAACCTCCACATGCCGCTCGGTGATGCCGAGGTCACCCGGTTCTCCGACGGCGAGGTGTTCGTGCGGATCAACGAGAGCGTCCGCGGCATGGACGTCTTCGTGATCCAACCCACGTGCCCCCCCGTGAACGACAACCTCATGGAGCTGCTCATCATGTTGGACGCGCTCAAGCGCGCGTCGGCTCGTCGCATCACCGCCGTCCTGCCCTACTACGGCTACGGCCGCCAGGACCGCAAGGTGGAGTCACGGACGCCCATCTCCGCGAAGCTCGTCGCGGACCTGCTCGAGAAGGCCGGGGTCGACCGCATGCTGGCGCTCGAGCTGCACGCCGGCCAGATCCAGGGCTTCTTCAACATCCCGGTCGACCACCTCTTCGCCAACCCGGTCATCGTGGACTACCTCGGCAAGAAGGATCTGACGGATCCCGTGGTCGTCGCGCCGGACGCGGGCGGCGTGGAGCGCGCGCGCGCCATCGCCAAACGGCTCAACGCCGGACTGGCCATCATCGACAAGCGGCGCGAGGGGCCGAACCACGCGGTGGCGATGCACCTGATCGGCGACGTGCGGGACCACGACGTGGTCGTCGTCGACGACATGATCGACACCGCGGGCACGCTGGTGCAGGCCGTGACCGCGGTCGCGCGAGAGGGCGCCCGGCGCGTGCTGGCCTGCGGCGTCCACCCCGTGCTGTCGGGCCCCGCCATCGACCGGCTCAAGAGCTCGCCGCTCGAGGAGGTCGTCGTCACCAACTCGATCCCGGTATCGGACGCCAAGAAAGAGGCGCGCCTCACCGTGCTGTCGGTCGCGCCCCTGCTCGCCGAGGCCATCCGGCGCATCCACGGCGAGGAATCCGTCTCCAACCTGTTCGTGTGAAGGAGCGCGTGCGATGCAGATGCAAGAGCTGACGATCACCCGCCGCGAGGGCACCGGCAAGCAGGTGGCCAAGCGGCTGCGCCGCGAGGGCAGCGTGCCCGCCGTCCTCTACGGCGGGAGGCGGCCCGAGCCGATCACCGTCGACCCCCGGGTCGTGCTCCGGATCATCCACGGCCACGCGGGCACCACCCAGCTCCTGAGCCTGAAGGTCGACGGCGACGGTGGCGGCACGCGGATGGCGATCATCCGCGACCTGCAGTTCGACCCGGTCTCCGAGCGCCTGATGCACGTCGACCTCCAGGAGGTCTCGGCGGACCGCGCCATCACGGTGCGCGTCGCCGTGCACCCGATCGGCGAGCCCGTCGGCGTCCGTGATCAGAAGGGCATCCTGAACCTCGCGCTCCACGAGCTCGACGTGTCGTGCCTGCCGACCCAGATCCCCGAGCGCATCGAGGCCGACGTGGCCAACCTCTCCATCGGCAACGTGCTGACGGTCGGTGATCTCCACGCGCCCGAGGGGGTACGCATCCTGAACGCCCGTGGGCAGGCCGTGGCGACGGTGTCGCCGCCGATGGCCGAGGAAGTCGCGCCCGTCGCCGCCGAGGCCGCGGTGGTGGCCGCCGAGCCCGAGGTCCTCACCGAGCGCAAGCCCAAGGAAGGCGAGGAGGCCGCGCCGGCCGCCGAGGCCGAGGGCAAGCGGCCGAGGAGAGAAAAAGAGAAGTAAGGGCGGACGCCGCGCATGGCCCACGCGGTGGTCGGGCTCGGCAATCCCGGGTCCGAGTACCGCGACACGCGGCACAACGTGGGCCAGCGGGTGCTCGACCTGCTCGCCCAGACCATCCACGCCAGCCCGTGGGCGCGCGAGGGCCAGGCCCTCGTCGCCCGCGGCCGCTGGCGCCAGCAGACCATCCACCTGGTCAAGCCGCAGACCTTCATGAACCTGAGCGGTCCGGTCGTCGCCGCGACCGTGCGCCGGCTTCACGACGGCCCGGAAGACACCATCCTCGTCTACGACGACATCGACCTGGCGCTCGGTCGGGTCCGGCTGCGCCTGCGCGGCAGCAGCGGCGGCCACAACGGGATGGAGTCCGTGATCGCGGCCCTCGGCACCGAGGAGATCAAGCGCGTCAAGGTCGGCATCGGCCGCCCCGCGCACAAGCGCCAGGTCCCCGACCACGTGCTCACGCCGTTCGAGGAGGACGAGCGCGAGATCGTCGAGCAGGCGGTCGCGCTGGCCGCCCAGCGCGTCCTCGGCCTCGTCATGGGCCACCCCGCCCGTTGAGTGCCGGGGGAGTTCGAGGGGGGTCGCCCCCCTCGACGTCAACGAAAGAACAACACCGTGACCAGCCCGAACAGCGGGATCAGCACCGCTCCGCTGTAGGCCATGTAGCCGGCGAACGTCGGCATCCGGACGCCGGCCTTCTCGGCGATCGACTTCACCATGAAGTTCGGCGCGTTGCCGATGTAGGAGTTGGCGCCCATGGCGACGCAGCCGACGCTGATGGCCGCCAGGATGGCACCGGGCACGCCGGCGACCTCGGGCGCCAGTCCCAGGCCCTGACCGAGCGCGAGGAAGGTCATGTAGGTCGGCGCATTGTCGAGGAACGACGAGAGCAGACCCGACGCCCAGAAGAACTGCCACGGCGCGCGCACGCCGAGCTCCCGCCCCCTGAGGTGCAGCAGCTCCAGCGCGGGGACCATGGTGACGAAAATCCCGAGAAAGATCGCCGCGACCTCCACGATCGGATGCCAGGTGAACCCGTTCGACCGTCGGATGCTCTTCGGCGTGAGACGCAACGAGACCAGCGCCAGGGCCGCGATGACGGCCTCCCGCCACGGCGCGCGGAGCCACGCCACGGCGAGGACCACCCCGGCGAGCAGCGGCAGGTTGACCCGGCCGCGCAGGCGGAGCGGCTCGAGCGCGGCGCGGTCGCGACGGATCGCGGCCAGCGGCTCGCGGGTGTAGCGCGTCGAGTCCCACGCGAAGTACACGGCGAGCAGGACGACCACCATCGTGAGCCAGGCCGGCCAGAGCGACAGCGGCCAGACGAAGGGCACGCCGGCGAGGTAGCCGAGGAACAGCGGCGGGTCGGCCAGCGGGGTCAGCATCCCGCCGATGTTCGACACCAGGAAGATGAAGAAGATCACCGTGTGCTTCACGTGCGTCCGCTCGCGGTTCGTCTGGAGCAGGGGCCGGATCAACAGCATCGAGGCCCCGGTGGTGCCGACGCAAGACGCCAGCACGCTGCCCGCGGCGAGGAACGCCGTGTTGACCGCCGGCGTCGCCACGAGGTCGCCCCGCAGCAGGACGCCGCCCGAGATGACGAACAGGCCGCCGAGCAGGACGAGGAACGACACGTAGTCGGCGGCCACGTGCCCGAGGGCGCGCGGATCGCGGCCGAGATAGTAGACGAGCACCGGCAACCCGCACGCCCCCGAGAGCAGGAACTTGTTGCGGTTGGGCTCCATCCAGTCGGGCAGGTGGAGCGGAGCGATCGCGATGGCGAGCAGCATGACCACGAACGGCAGGATCCACGCGATCGGCGGGGGAACGACGGTCGGCACGCCGGAGGCTACCACGGCCCGGCGGCCCGGGGCGCCTGATTGCACCGCCCGGTGGCCCGGGTAGTGTCTCAGTGAGACACTACCGTGGCCCGGGATCAATTGCCGGGCCCCCCGGCGCATGGTATATAGTTGTCGTTTATCCAGCGGGCGGGCCGCGTCTCGGAGGGGGGGAACAGCGTGACCAGGGTCATCGTCGAGCCCGACGAGTCCTTCGAGAGCGCGCTCAAGCGCTTCAAGAAACAGTGCGAGAAGGCCGGGCTCCTGTCCGAATTCAAGAAGCGTCAGCACTACGAGAAGCCGAGCGTCAAGCGCAAGCGCAAGGCCCTCGCGGCGCGCAAGAAGGCGAAGCGGCGCGAGCGGACGTCCGATTAAGAATCACGCCGAGCCACGCAGCGACACTCCTGACTCAGGCACTCCCGCGATGCCGGACGGGAGCGAATGAGGGGGCAGATGGAGGCGGGCCGGATCTGGGGACGCGGGATCGAGTGGGATGCGGTCCGCGGCCTCCTGGGCGCCGAGGCGCAGACCCCGATGGGCCGTGAGCGGGCCGCCGGGGCGGCGCCGCTCACCGACCCCGGCGCGGTCCGATCGGCGATCGACGTCACCGGGCGCGCCCGCCTGGCCCTGGCCCAGGCGGGCGCCCCGCCGTTGGAGGCCATTGCTGACATCCGACCCGTCCTCGAGCGTTGCCGCCTGGCCGGCAGCGTCCTCGACGGCACCGAGCTGGTCCTGATCCTCCCCGTGCTCGATTGCGGCCCCCGGCTCGCCGCGTACGGCCGCGGCGTCGAGCCCGTCGCGCCCGCCGTGGCCGCGCTGACCGCGAGCCTGCCGCGCTTGGCCGATCTCGCCGCGGCGCTCCGCGAGGCCCTGGAGGACGATGGCAGCGTCCGGGATGGCGCGAGCCCGCGCCTGCGCGCGGTGCGCCGCGACCTGCGCGAGCGGCGCCGGCGCGTCGTCACCGGGCTGGAGCGCCTGTTCGCGGGGGCGGACGCCGAGCGCATCCTCGCCGACCGCTTCGTCACGGTCCGCCACGGCCGGTACGTGCTCCCGATCCGCGCCGAGGCCCGCGGGCGCGTGCGTGGCATCGTGCACGATCGCTCCCAGAGCGGCCAGACCGTCTTCGTCGAGCCCGAGAGCGTGGTCGAGGCCAACAACGACCTCGTCCAGCTCGCGCGCGAGGACGAGCAGGAGACGGCGCGGGTGCTCGCGGCGCTCAGCGGCGCCGTGCGCGAGCGCGCCGAGGCCCTCGCGGCCCTCGTGGAGGGCATCACGGAGCTCGACTGGGTGTTCGCCCGCGCCGCCCTCGCCGAGCGCATGGAGGCCACGGCGCCGGTGATCGACGAGCGCGGCGGCGTCCTCCTGCGCGGCGCGCTTCATCCCCTGCTCCTGGCCCAGCGCTGGCGCGATCCCGAGCGCACGGTGGTGCCGCTCGACCTCGAGCTGGCGCGCGAGCGCCCGGTGCTCGTCGTCACGGGTCCCAACGCCGGCGGCAAGACCATCGCCCTCAAGACCCTCGCGCTGCACGTCCTGCTCGCCCAGACCGGCTGCCACGTCCCCGCCGCCGACGGCTCGCGCCTGCCCGTCTTCGAGGCCGTGCACGCGATCATCGGCGACGACCAGAGCGTGGCCGAGAACCTCTCGACGTTCTCCGCCTTCGTCAAGCAGGCGCGGGAGATCCTCGACGACGCCGACGATCGCGCGCTCGTGCTCCTGGACGAGCTCGGCGCCGGCACCGACCCCGACGAGGGCGCGGCGCTGGCGCAGGCCATCCTGGAAGCGCTCGACGCGCAGGGGGCGCTGGTGATGGCCACCACCCACCTCGAGCCGCTCAAGGCCTTCGCGACCTCGTCCCCGCGCGCGCGCAACGCCTCCGTCGAGTTCGACGGCGCGACCCTGGCCCCGACCTTCCGGCTGGTCTACGACCGGCCCGGGCAGAGCTGGGCGCTGACCATCGCGGCCCGCCTGGGGCTGGCGCCCGATCTGATCGCGCGCGCCCAGGGCCACCGCTCGGCGCAGTCCGCGCGGATGTCGGAGCTGCTCGCCTGGCTCGACGCGCACACCCGCGACGAGGCCGAGCGCACGCTCGCGATCGAGCGGCGCGAGCAGGAGGCCGCCGCGCGGCTGACCGCGGCGCGCGAGGCGGAGGCGGGCGCGAAGAGCCAGGCGCGGGAGGTCGTGGCGCGGGCCAAGTCCGACGCCAGCGCGCTGCTCGCCGACATCCGGCGCGCCGTGGCCGCGGAGTGGGAGCGGCTCAAGCGCGGCGAGCGTTCGCGCCGGGGCCTCGAGGAGACGCGCCGCCGGCTGCACGACGCCGCGGCGCGTGTCGCCCCCGAGCCTGCGCCGGCCTTCGAGGAGGACGCGAGCGCGCTCGTCCCGGGGGCGGCCGTGAGCGCCGAGCACCTCGGGCTGCGGGGCGAGCTCGTCGCCCTCAGTGGCGCGACGGCCACGGTCCGCTCGGGCACGATCACGGTGCGCGTGCCCCGCGACGCCCTCCGCGTGATCGGCCCGGCGATCGGTGCGGCCTCCGAGGCCGGCCGCGGCGCGCCCGTCCGGCGCGCCGACATCCGCGTGCCTGAGAAGACCGGGGTCGCGCCCGAGCTGCACCTGCTCGGCCGCACCACCGACGAGGCGCGCGACCTCGTGGAGCAGTACCTGGACGACGCCTTCCTCGCCGGCCTCGGCAGCGTTCGCCTCGTCCACGGCAAGGGCACCGGCGCGCTCCGCAGGGCCGTGCGCGACCTGCTCGCGGGGCACCCGCTCGTGGAGTCCTACCGCGACGGCGAGGCCTCCGAGGGCGGCACCGGAGCGACCGTCGCCCTGCTGAAGGTCGGGTGAGGGTCGCCTGATGGCCTCCTACCCCCCGGCGCTGCTCGACGAGATCCGCGGCGCCACCGACATCGTCGAGCTGGTCGGCCGCTTCGTGAATCTGAGGAAGGCCGGAGCGACCTGGAAGGGGCTCTGCCCGTTCCACGGCGAGAAGACGCCCTCGTTCATCGTCAATCCCCGCCGCGGCATCTTCAAGTGCTTCGGCTGCGGCGTGGGCGGCGACGCCTTCGGCTTCCTGATGCGCCAGGACAAGCTGTCGTTCCCCGAGGCCGTGCGGGCGCTGGCGAGGAGCGCCAACGTCGCGCTGCCGGACGAGCGGAGGGATCCGGCCGACTCGGGACGCGAGGAGCTCTACCGGGTGATGGACCTCGCCGCCCGCTTCTACGCCGAGACGCTCTGGAAGCCGGCGAGCGCCCGCGCACGCGAGTACCTCGAGACGCGGGGGATCGACCCGGAGGTCGCGCGGCGCTTCTCGCTGGGCTTCGCCCCCGAGGGATGGGAGGCGCTCCTGGGCTTCATGCGCGCCGAGCGCGTCGGAGCCGAGACGCTCGAGACCGTGGGTCTGGTCAAGCCGCGCGAGCGCGGCGGCGGCCACTACGACGCCTTCCGCGGCCGGCTGATCTTCACGATCCGTGATCTTCAGGGCCGCGTGGTGGCCTTCGGCGGCCGGGGCTTGGGTGACGAGCAGCCGAAGTACCTCAACTCGCCCGAGACCCCGCTGTACACCAAGGGCAACCTGCTCTACGCCGCCGACCTCGCGCGGACGACGATCCGGGCGAAGAACCGCGCGCTGCTCGTGGAGGGCTACGTCGACTGCCTGATGGCGCACCAGCACGGTTTCACCGAGACGGTGGCCGCGCTCGGCACCGCCTTCACCCCCGCGCAGCTCGGCACGCTCCGCCGGTACTGCGAGGAGGTCATCACCTTCTTCGACGCCGACGCCGCGGGCGCCAAGGCCGCCGAGCGTGCCGCCGACCTGCTCGAGCCGACGGGAGCCGGCGCCGCGTGGGGCATCAACCGCTCCGGTGACTTCGGCGGCGAGGCCACCTTCCGACTGAAAGTCGCCCTCCTGCCCGCGGGCCACGATCCCGATACCTTCCTGAGAACGCAGGGGGCGGCGGGCTTCGAGGAGCGGATCGCCGGGGCGCGCAGCCTGCTCGCCTACGCCCTCGATCGCGCCATCAGCGACCCCGACGGCGCGACCGGGCCGCGCGCCCGCGCCAACGCCTTTGCCCGCGTGGCGCTCATGCTGGCGAAGGTCGCCGACGCCGAGGAGGCCGCCACGCTCTCGCGCGAGGCCGCCGTCAAGCTGGGCGTCGATCCCACCCAGCTCTGGATCGAGGCCCAGAAGCTCCAGGGCGCCCTCGGCCGGCCGCACCCCGGCCGGCCGGCGGCCCCCGCGGCGGCCCCGGGCCCCGCGGCGGGCGCGCCGGAAGGCCTCGACCTCCGGCTGCTGGTCGAGGTGATCGTCCAGCGGTCCGACGCCCGGCAGGCGCTGGTGCCCCTGCTCGAGGACGGCGACATCCTGGGCGAGCCGTTCCGCACGATCGTCCGGCGGCTCCGCGAGCAGCCCGAGGCGGCGCCCGAGGCGCTCATGGCCGACCTCGACGAGGCGGGGCGAACCGCGCTCGCCGCCCTGCTCGTGAACGAGCGTGAGTTCCAGAACGTGGACGGCTACGTCGCCGATTTCCGCCAGCGCATCGAGCGCATGCAGCGGCGGCGGCGCATCCGCGAGGCGAGCCGCGGCATCGTCGCCGCGCAGGCCGGGGGCGCCACGCCCGATCCGGAGAAGATGGCCGCCCTCCTCAGAGACGGCAAAGAGGAGCACGAGGTATCCAAGACTCTTGGCTAAGGAGTCGAGACGCATGAGTGAAGAGCCGAAGCTGGAAGAGCTTGACCGTCTGATCTCGATGGGCAAGCAGAAGGGCTTCCTCACCTACGACGAGGTGAACGACGCCCTCCCGTCGGACATCGTGTCGCTCGATCAGCTCGACGACATCATGATGATGTTCGGGGCCATGGACATCGAGGTCGTCGACTCCGCCAAGGCGGCGCGCCTGCCCTCGGAGGTCGAGCGCCCGGCGCCGGCCGACGTCGACGACGACGGCGACAGCGAGCCCATCGACCTCACCCCCGGCCCCGTCGGCCGGACCGAGGATCCCGTGCGGCTCTACCTGCGCGAGATGGGGCGCGTCTCGCTCCTCACCCGCGAGGGCGAGATCGCCCTGGCCAAGCGCATCGAGGAGGGCAAGGAACAAGTCACGCGCGCCATCCTCCAGACCAACCTGGCCGTGGAGCGCTTCCGCGAGCTGCGCGACCTCCTGCGGCGCGGCGACATCTCGGTCAAGGACGTGGTCGACGTCAACGAGGAGGAGTTCAGCGAGGAAAAGGAGACCGCGCTCACGCGCGAGGTCATCAGCACCTTCGTGGCGGTGGACCGCCTCCTGCGCGATCGCGACGCCCTCTTCGCCCAGGCCCGGAAGCTGCGGGCCAGGGTGTCGGGACGGAAGAGGGTCAGGGGCCGGGAGCCGGCCTGGAAGAGGCACGAGGGCCAGGCCCACCAGCGCCAGAAGAAGGTCCTCGAGAAGCTCCGCGGCATGAACATCGGCAACCAGATCATCGACCGTGAGGACGGCGATCCGCAGCGCCGCGGGCTGGTGCAGCGGCTGCGCGATCTGGTCGAGGAGATCGAGCGGGCGGAGCGGGTGATCGCGCTCTGGACGGAGGGCCGCCGGCCCTCGCTGGAGGAGGTCCAGAACCTCATCTACGTGTCCTTCCGCGATCCGGGCGCGGCCGGCGCGACCAACGGCGCCAGCGGCCTCAACGGCGACCTGCACCTGCGCGCGGCCAAGAAGTTCTCGAGCCCCAAACAGCAGCAGATCTGGGTCGCCCACCAGGAGATCCGCGCCTCCGAGGTCCGCGCCAACGCCAAGGCCGACGAGCTCAAGCGCGTGATGGCGGTGATCAAGCAGGGCCAGCAGAAGGCGGCGCAGGCCAAGAAGGAGATGGTGGAAGCCAACCTCCGGCTGGTGATCTCGATCGCAAAAAAGTACACCAACCGCGGCCTGCAGTTCCTGGACCTGATCCAGGAAGGCAATATCGGATTGATGAAGGCGGTCGACAAGTTCGAGTACCGCCGCGGCTACAAGTTCTCGACGTACGCGACGTGGTGGATCCGGCAAGCCATCACCCGGGCCATCGCCGACCAGGCGCGCACGATCCGGATCCCCGTGCACATGATCGAGACCATCAACAAGCTCATCCGCACCTCCCGCCAGCTCGTGCAGGAGCTCGGCCGCGAGCCCACCCCCGAGGAGATCGCGGTCAAGATGGAGGTGCCGGTCGACAAGGTCCGCAAGGTCCTCAAGATCGCGCAGGAGCCCATCTCGCTGGAGACCCCCATCGGCGAGGAGGAGGACAGCCACCTGGGCGACTTCATCGAGGACAAGCAGGTGGTCTCGCCGGTGGAGTCCATCATCGGCCTCAGCCTGCGCGAGCAGACCAACAAGGTGCTGAACACGCTGACCCACCGCGAGGAGAAGGTGCTCCGCCTGCGCTTCGGCCTCTCCGATGGCTGCGAGCACACGCTGGAGGAGGTCGGGCAGGACTTCGCGGTCACCCGCGAGCGCATCCGCCAGATCGAAGCCAAGGCGCTGCGCAAGCTACGCCATCCCTCGCGCTCCAAGAAGCTCAGGAGCTTCCTCGAATCGTGACGACATCCCGCACCCGACGGGCCCATAGCTCAACGGCAGAGCCGCCGGCTCATAACCGGTCAGATCCTGGTTCGAGTCCGGGTGGGCCCACCAACACGGAGACGACGTGGACCCTCACCTCCGCACGCTGATCGACCTGCAGGCCCTCGACACGCGCATCGCGGCGCTCGATGCCGACGCCGCCCGGATACCGAAGCAGATCGAAGCCATCCAGGCGGCCGTCCAGGAGGCCCGCAAGACCCTCGACGCCCTGAAGGCCCGCCAGGACACCGCACGCAAGGACCTCCGCGCCAAGGAAAAGGACCTCGAGGTCGTGACCGCGAAGCGGGCCAAGGGCGAGGCCCGGCTCTACGAGGTCAAGACCAACAAGGAGTACTCCGCGGTCCTCACCGAGATCGAGGACATCAAGCAGGAAAAGTCGCGCACCGAGGAAGAGATCCTCGGGCTCATGGAGCTCGGCGAGCGCCTGTCCGCCGACATCCGCGAGGCGGAGAGCCGCCACACGACCCGCGAGGAACAGGGCACGCAGGACGAGGCCGCCGCCCGCCAGCGCCTGGCCACCGTCGAGCGTGAGCTCGCGGGCGTGCGCGGCGAGCGCGCGACCCTGGCCCGCGAGCTGCCGAAGGGCCTGCTCGGCGATTACGAGCGCGTGCTCAAGGCGCGCGCCGGGCTGGGCATCGCTCCCGTCAACGCCGCCGGCGTCTGCGGCGGCTGCCGGGTGGCCATCCGCCCGCAGGCCATCCAGGAGATCCGCTCCGGCACCGCCCTCACCCACTGCGAGAGCTGCGGCCGGTTCCTCTACTGGCAGGACACGGCCTGACCGGCCCGTCCGGCGTCACGCTCTACACCGACGGGGCCTGCCGCGGCAACCCCGGGCCCGGCGGCTGGGCGGCGATCATCATCGAGCACTCGGGCGAGCGGATCGTCTCCGGCGGCGAGCCCGCGACCACCAACCAGCGCATGGAGCTCCGCGCGGCCATCGCAGGGCTGGCGGCGATCCCCGGCCGCCGGTCCGTGCACCTCTACACGGACAGCTCATACGTGATGAACTGCTTCCGCGATCGGTGGTGGGAGCGCTGGGAGACGAACGGCTGGATGGGCACGGCCAAGAAACCCGTCTCGAACCGCGATCTCTGGGAGCGCCTCATCGCCGAGACGCGCCGCCACGACGTGGTCTGGCACAAGGTCGCCGGCCACAGCGGCGAGCGGCTGAACGAGCGCGTGGACGCCCTCGCGCGCGGGGCGATCGTCCGGCCCGCCGGCGACCCGACCGCGGGCTGACGGCTCGCGCGCTATACTGGAAGAAGCGCCAGAGAGGGCTGGGCGGTCGCCGGCCGCGGTCAAGCGGCGGGAGGAAAGTCGGGGCTCCACAGGGCAGGGTGCTGGGTAACACCCAGGGGGGGCGACCCCACGGACCAGTGCCACAGAAAGTAGACCGCCGCTCCTCGGAGCGGTAAGGGTGAAACGGTGAGGTAAGAGCTCACCAGCGGCGCGGGTGACCGTGCCGGCTCGGTAAACCCCACCCGGAGCAAGGCCAAATAGGAGAGCGATGGGGTGGCCCGCCCCGCTCTCGGGTTCGGCCGCTCGAGACGCCGGGTAACCGGCGCCCTAGAGAAATGACCGTCACCCCTCACGGGGGACAGGACCCCGCTTACACGCCCTCTCTGGCGCCCCTTCTTTGCTGCCTGCTCGGGTAAGGGAACGATCGGCGCACGTGCCCCGCCGACGTCGTCGCGGCGCGTTTCGTTTGTTGCCTTTCGGGCGCTCTGCCAGGAAGAGAAATGCTTGACCGGAACCCGGGCGGGCGTAGACTCGGCGCGGAGTAACGCATCAGATGCGCGGGAACGAGACCGGTGGACGGTAGCACAGCCGCCCCTCCGGCGTCGGGGGTGGTGATCGTCGTGTCCCCCGAGGAGCCCTCGCTCTTCAAGTACCTCTCCGAGTGCTTCCTCGATTTCGTCAGCGTCCGCGTGGTGCAGGACCGCCGTCACGCCGAGCGCCGGCACCCCACGACACTGGCGGTCTCGGAGGAGCGCTACCTCGAATCGCGTCACGGCGACCGCCGCCAGCAGCGACCCATCCGGGGTGGACTGGCCCTGGTGGGCTGGGAGGTCGTCGGCCAGGGCGCCTGACCGAGAGGGGGCCTCGCCCGGGCCCCCCAAGCCCCCCCCACGCTTGGAAGCGCGGCCGGGGAACCGGGGCGCTCCTCGATCTAGGTTCCGCGCACCGTGAGGACGGGGCAGCGCGCGAGCGCGATCACGCGCGAGGCGACGCTGCCGAGCATCATCCGCACGAGGCCGCTGCGCCCGTGGGTGCCCATCACGATCATCTCGGCGCGCTTGCCGCGCGCCGCTCGCACGATGGCCTCGGCGGACGACCCCTCGAGCAGCAGGCCGGTCGCGCGAGCCCCGCGCGCGCGGGCCTGCGTCACCACGCGGTCGAGACTCCGCCGCGCGCCCCGGCGAATCGAGCTGATCAGATCCTCGTAGATCTGGGGGGGCATCATCATGTCGCCGCCCACCATCACCGGCGGTGACACGACGTGCACCACGAGGACCGGCCGGCGCATGCGCCGGGCGAGCTCCACGGCCTGCCTGAACGCGGGGCGGGACGCGGGCGAGAAATCCGTCGGGTGCACGATCGGTTTTGCCATCGGGGCCTCCTGGCCTCACTCACACCGTACACCTCTCGGCGCCCGGCACGGCCACACCGGCAACGCCCAGGTGTGGTCCGTCGTGCCGCGCGCGCCGCGGATCGTCAGCCCCCACGACGCGGTCGCGCCGCGACCCCTGCGCCCGCGGCGCGGGTGCGAGGCCGCCGGGCCGGGCGCCTCACTCGATGAGCCCGTAGACGTCGCGGGCGACCTTCCGGGAGATCACGCCCTCGGCGAGGTCGCGCCACACGAGCGCGCGGTCGCGCGCGGCCGGGTCGCCGTAGCCGCCGGCGCCGGGCGTGATGATGGCGACGGACTGACCGGGCTCGAGGAAGCCCTGCGCTCGCACGGGAGGCTCGACCCCCGCGCCGTATTCGATCCGGCAGCGCCCGCCCTCGCGCCCGCCGAACAGGCCCCAGGGGGCGGACTTCCGCCGGCTGCCGTGGATGAAGGCGTGGCACGCGTGGCCCTCGGCGCGGATCTGGCGCCACAGCCCGAGACCGCCGCGCCAGCGGCCCGGCCCGCCGGAGTCGTCCACGAGCGCGTAGCGCTCCACGACCAGGGGGTACTCCGCCTCCAGCGCCTCCACGGGCAGGTTCGAGGTGTTGGTGATGTGCACGTGAACGCCGTCGAGCCCGTCCTTGGTTGCCCGGGCACCCGAGCCGCCGCCGATCGTCTCGAGGTAGACGTAGAACTCGCCGGTCCGGGGATTGACCCCGCTGAACGTCGATGACACGCACGCCCCGTTGCACGCGGCGATGATCCGCTCGGGGATGGCCGGCGCGAGCGCGCCGTGGATCAGGTCGACCACCCGCTGGCAGGTCTGGGTGCGGGAGTTCACGGCCGCGGGCGCCACGCAATTCAGCATCGTGCCCGGCGCGGCCTCGACGTGGATCGGGCGGAAGAGCCCCCCATTCGCGGGGATCTCCGGGCCCACCAGCGTCTTGACCGCGTAGTAGACGGTCGCGAGGAGACCCGTCCAGACGAGGTTGAGCCCCGCCCGGACCTGGGGCGGGCTGTCGAAGCCGAGGAAGATCTCGTCGCCGCGCACCTCGATCCGGGCGCGGAAGACCTTCTCGTCGGCGATCTCGTCGGTGTCGAAGCGGTCCGCGAACTCGTAGACGCCGGGCGGGATCGTCGCGATGCCGGCGCGGGTCAGCCGCTCCGTGTAGTCGAGCAGCGCGTCCCCGGCCGCGACCACGAGGGCGCGACCGTACTTGCGGCAGAGCGACTGGAAGCGCCGGAGGCCTTGCCGGTTGGCCGCCATCTGGGCCCGGAGATCGTTGAGCCGCTCGCGCGGGACCTGGCAGTTCAGCAGGATGAGATCGAGAACATCCTGCTGCATCTGTCCGGCCCGGTACAGCCGCACCGGCGGGATCCGCAGTCCTTCCTGGTAGATGTGGGCGTGGCCCCGGTCCACGAAGTCCGCGTGGTGGGCGATGTTGGTCGCCCAGGCGACGACCTCGCCCTCGAAGAAGACGGGCTCGACCATCACGATGTCGGGCAGGTGCGTGCCGCCGCCGGTGTAGGCGTCGTTGCCGATGAAGACGTCGCCCTCGCGGACCTCGGCCAGGGCGTGGCGCGCCGTCACGTGCTCCACCACGCCGAGGAGCGAGCCGAGGTGCATGGGGATGTGCATGGCCTGGCACAGCGTCCGGCCGCGCACGTCGAAGAGGCAGGTGGAGCTGTCGCGGCGCTCCTTGACGTTCGTCGAGTAGGCGGCGCGCACGAGCGTCTCGCCCATCTCCTCGACGATCGACGACAGCGCGTTGCCGATCACCTCCACCGTGATGGGATCCACGGTCATCCGCCGACCTCCACGATCAGGTTGAGATAGGGGTCGACGACGACCGTCTGCCCGGCCAGCAGCAGCGTGGTGGCGTCCATCTGCTCGATGACCGCCGGCCCGTCGAGGCGGTGCCCGGCTCCCAGCTTGTCGCGGTCGTACACGGGACAGCTCGCGAAGCCGGCCGACTCGGCGAGCCAGACGTCGCGCCGGCCCACGATGGCCGTCGAGGCCTCCGTCCCCGCCGGGGGGTGCGCGCGCAGCTCGGCCCGCCGCACGGCGCCCACCGCCTCCAGCCGGAACGTCACGGCCTGGATCGGCTCCTCGGCGGCCACGTAGCCGTATATCTGCTCATGGGCGCGCTCGAAGCCGGCCCGGAGCTCGCCGAGGACCGCCTCTCCCTGCGGACCGTCGGGAAAGGCCACGGGCAGCTCGTAGTTCTGGCCGGCGTAACGCATGTCGACGGTGCGCCGCACCGCGCGCGCTCCCGGCGCGATCCCCTCGCGATCGAACCACGCCGCCGCCCGCCGCTCCAGCGCCTCGAACGTCTCCACCATCGCGGCCCAGGCGCCCGCGGTCACGGGCATCAGACGCGTCTGCGCGAAGTTCGTCTTGAGGTCGCTCAGCAACAGGCCGAGCGCGCACAGGATCCCGGGGTTGCGCGGCACGACGATGCGCGGGATCTCCAGCTCGCGCGCGAGGCGGGCGGCGTGCAGCGGGCCGGCGCCGCCGAACGCCACCAGCGTGTAGTCGCGCGAGTCGTGCCCGCGCTGCACGGAGATGACACGGATGGCCCTGGCCATGGTGGCGGTGACCACGCTGACGATGCCCTGCGCCGTGGCCATGACGTCGAGCCCGAGGCTCCCGGCGAGACGGTGGATCGCGGCCGCGGCCCGGGCGCGGTCGATCGCCATGCGGCCGCCCAGCAGGTGCGTCGGGTTGAGGGTCTGGAGGACCACGTTGGCGTCGGTCACCGTGGGCTCCTCGCCGCCCAGCCCGTAGCACACCGGCCCGGGCACCGCGCCCGCCGAGCGCGGCCCGACTTTCAGCAGGCCGCCCGGGTCGACGAACGCGATGGACCCGCCCCCGGCGCCCACCGTGTGGATGTCGAGCGCCGGCATCTTCAGCGGGTAGCCGTGCACCTCCAGCTCGCGCGCGAGCCTGGGCCGGCCGTCCTCGATCAGCGAGACGTCGGTGGAGGTGCCGCCCATGTCGAACGTCACGAGACTCCTGAAGCCGGCCCGCAGGCCCACGTCGAGCCCGCCGACCACCCCCGTGGCGGGGCCGGACAGGACAGCGCCGACGGGCTGGGCGCGAGCGGTCTCGAGCGACATCACGCCGCCGTTGCTCTGCGTGATGTGCGCGGGCACCCGCACGCCGGCCCCGGCCAGGCGCGGCCCCAGCCGCGCGATGTAGCCGTCCATCACCGGGCCGAGGTAGGCGTTGACGACGACGGTCGAAAGACGCTCGTACTCCCGGAACTCCGGCGCGACCTCGTGCGAGCAGGTCACGAACGCCTCCGGCAGCTCCTCCTCCACGATCTCGCGGGCGCGCCGCTCGTGGGCCGGATCGACGTAGCAGTAGAGGAAGCACACCGCGATCGAGCGCGCCCCGGCGTCCCTCAGCGCCCGGGCCGCCGTCCGCACCTGGGACTCGTCGAGCGCCCGCTCGACGCGCCCGTCGTGGCGGAGGCGCTCGGCCACCTCGAAGCGCCGCGCCCGGGGCACGAGCGTCGGCGGCTTGTCGGCCTGGAGATCGTAGAGGTGCGGTCGGCGCTGGCGGCCGATCTCGAGGAGATCGCGGAACCCCTCGGTGGTGATGAGCCCGGTGGGCGCGCCGCGATGCTGGAGCAGTGCGTTGGTCGCCACGGTCGTCCCGTGGCCGAGGTAGCCGACGGCGGCCGCGTCCGCCCCCGCGGCGCGGAGGCCTTCGACCACGCCGAGGGCGATCGCGCGCGACGGGTCGTCGGGCGTGCTCGGCACCTTCCAGACGCGGATCCCCCCGCTCGCCTCGTCGACGAGACAGATGTCCGTGAACGTGCCCCCCGCATCGACCCCGACCCGCCACATGTCCCGCCGTCTCCCAGGCACGCAGGCTCCCGCGAGGCGCGCGCCGCGTCATTCTTGCGTACCGATCGGACGCGGTCAATCCGCGAGTATGGTCATGGCCAGCGCCGGGCCGGCGAGGCCGCCGCCGACGACGATCGGGTCCTAGCGTGAGTTTACTCCGGTGCCCGTGGGTCTTTCGGGCAACGGGTTGAGATCACACGTGATTCTCGCCCGAGCGGCGTAGCTACTACGGACCCGGAAGCAAGTCGAAGCACGCGGCCAAGCGCTGCGCGGCTTCGGGCA
>JACQFL010000039.1 GCA_016200085.1 Candidatus Rokuibacteriota bacterium
CTCGACTCGAGAACGCGGCGCGACGAGGCTCTCCGGCCCTCGCGCTCGCGCCCGCGTCGTGCAGAACCTGCCGTCAGCCCGAAAAGGCCTTGCGCCGAGGGCTCAAGATGCCGTAAGCAGAGAACGCCGACGCGCCCTCAGCTCTGGCTACGGTGGAAGTATCAGGAGCTTCGAACCCTTACCGACGGTAGGGGTGGGAGCCAGCCGAACTTGAATGGCGACATTCTTCGGCACCTTGAGATCCCGTTGCCAGGTCTGGATGAGCAAGTCCGACTCGTGCAGGACACCCACGTCGCTCTTCGTCAGGTAGAGCGCACGCGACATGCTCTGGAGAGACAAATGGCGTCGATCGTGGCCCTGCCTGCCGCCTTGCTGCGGCAAGCGTTCACCGGTCAGCTATGAAGTTGAGAATGAGGACGACTCGACGAGGGAGCGGCTGATAGTGCGCAACGGTGGGCGAAGCGGGAACGCCAACGGGCGTCGCCTCAGCACCCAGCAGTCGGTCAACTCGGCGGTGAAGTCCATCTGCGACATCATGCGCCGCTCGAACTGCGCGGGGGCGCTGCAATACGTCCCCGAGCTGACCTGGATCCTCTTTCTCCGCATCCTGGACGAGCGGGAGCAGCGCGACGCGGAGGAGGGCGAGGCGGTCGGGGCGGAGTTCACGCCCTCGCTGGAGCCGCCCTATCGCTGGCGGGATTGGGCTGACCCCGACGGCCCGAAGCGGCGCGACCTGGGCGCGGCCACCCTGGGCGCGATGTTCTCCTTCGTCCACGAGGAGCTGCTGCCCCATCTCAAGCTTCTCAAGGAAAAGCCCGGAGCGACGCCGCGCCAGAAGGTGATCAGCGAGATCATGTCCGGCGTCGAGCGCACGCGGATCGACACCGAGAAGAACTTCCTCGACGTGCTCGACCGCGTTCACGGCCTCAGCGACCAGAACATGGACCCGACCCACGTCTTCCCGCTCTCCCAGGTCTACGAGGGGCTGCTGCTGAAGATGGGCGAGAAAGGGAACGACGGGGGCCAGTTCTTCACCCCACGCGAGATCATCCGGGCGATGATCCGCATCGTCGATCCCAAGGTCGGCGAGACGGTGTACGACCCGGGTTGCGGGACAGGCGGCTTCCTGGCCCAGGCCTTCGAGCACATGGCCGGTCCCGGGAACGCGAAGATCGCTGCGGCGGAACAGCTGGAGATCCTCAAGCGCGGCACGTTCTACGGCCGCGAGAAGGACACCGCGATCTATCCGATCGCCCTCGCCAATCTCGTTCTCCACAACATCGACGAGCCGCGCATCCTCCACGGCAACACGCTCACGGGACAGGTGGTCTACGACCGTCTCTTCGCAGACGCGCCCGCCCTCTTCGACGTGATCCTGATGAATCCGCCGTTCGGTGGGAAGGAAGGCAAGGAAGCCCAGACCCGCTTCGCCTACAAGACCAGGGCCACGCAGGTGCTGTTCCTTCAACACGTGATCGACAGCCTGAAGCCGGGCGGGCGGTGCGGGATCGTGCTGGACGAGGGCGTGTTGTTCCGGACGAACGAGACCGCCTTCGTGCAGACTAAGCGCAAGCTCCTCGACGAATGCGACCTCTTCTGCCTCGTGAGCCTGCCATCCGGGACGTTCGTCAACGCGGGGGCCGGCGTCAAGACCAACTTGCTCTTCTTCACGCGCGGCCGGCCGACGGAGCGGATCTGGTACTACGACCTCTCGACGGTAAAGGTCGGCAAGAAGACGCCGCTGACAGTCGCCCACTTCGAGGACTGCCTCCGCCTCCTCCCCGATCGCGCCGACAGCGAGCGAAGCTGGACGGTCACGCGGCAGGACATCGAGGCGAAGGGGCGTGAAGTGGCCGAGGCAGTGGCCGCGCTACGGGCGCTGAGAAGAGACGCCCTACCGCCGTCGGCCTGACGTCGCTACGCCGGCCTCAGTACGCGATGGCGTGCGAGCTGCGCCGCGGATCGACGCCGGCCCAGCGCGAGCCGTCGTCCGCGACCTTGACCGCGCAGACCGCGCCCGCCCGCCACTCCCAGTCCGGCCACACCGCGACCTCGTGCCCCATGGCGGTCAGCGCGTCCCGTGTTTCCCTCGGCACGCGGCCCTCGACCTCCGCCTTGCCCGGGGCGTACGCGTGGGGCCAGAAGGAGTCGGGGAACGAGCGCGAGGCGAAGCGCGGCGCCTCGATGGCCTGCTGCATCGGCATGCCGAACACGGTGGTGTTCAGGAACACCTGCAGCATCGCCTGCTGCTGCACGTCGCCGCCCGGCGTGCCGAACGGCATGAAGAGCCGGCCCCCGGTGAAGGCCATGGCGGGCGCGGGCGTCAGCCGCGGGCGCTTGCCGCCGGCCACCACGCTCGGGTGGCCGGGATCGAGCCAGCCCTGCGAGCCGCGCGGCGAGACCACGCAGCCCACGCCCGGCACGAGCGGCGAGTCCACGTTGGGGTCGCTCGGCGTCGCCGAGAACCCGTTGCCCTGCCCGTCGACGACGGCGACGTAGCTCGTGTCGAGCGACTCGCCGGAGCCGCCGGCGACGGCCGCGGCGGGCCGTCCGATCGTCGCCGTGCGCGTCACGGGATCGCCGGGCGGCGGCATCTCGGCCCATGCGCGATCGCTCACCAGCGTGCGGCGCACCTCGGCGTAGGCCTTCGAGAGCAGCGCCTCGGGCACCTTCACGAAGCGGGGATCGCCGTAATACGCGTCGCGGTCGGCGAAGGCGAGCTTGATGGTCTCGATCAGCCGGTGGACGTAGCGCGGCGAGTTGTGACCCAGCGCTTTCAGATCCAGGCCGTCCAGCATGTTGAAGGCCTGGAGCAGCGCCGGGCCCTGGCACCAGAAGCCGCAGGCGGCGATCTCGTAGGCCCCGAACGTCGTGCGGAGCGCCGGCCCGACCTCGACGCTGAAGTTCGCGAGGTCGGCGAGCGTCATGGCCCCGCCCTCGGCGCGGTGGAACTCGGCGATGCGCTTGGCCGTCTCGCCGCGGTAGAACTCGTCGCGCGCCGCGCGCACGCCCGCGGCGCGGCTGCCGCCCGCCTTCGCCTCGGCCCGCGCCATGCGGCGCAGGGTCTCGGCGAGCTCCTTCTGCACGAGCAGGTCGCCCGTCCGGAACGGCTGGCCGTTCTTCAGGTAGATCGGGATGGACGTGGGGAAGCGCCGGTACTTGTCGGCGTTCGACGTCATCTGGTACGCGGTGAACGCCGAGACGGGAAAGCCCCGGTCGGCGTGCTCGATGGAGGCGGCGGCGACGTCGGCAAAGGACATGGTGCCCCACCGCTCGAGCGCGGTGCACCAGGCATCCGGCGCCGCCGGGACGACGGTGCGCGGCAGGCCCGGCGGGATCTGCCCGCCGTGTCTCTCGCGGAACCACTCCGGCGACACGCTGCGCGGATACGGGCCGACCCCGGAGACCTGCCACGTCTGGCCGGTGGCCGCGAGGTGGACGAGGATCGGCGCCACGCCGGCCACGCTGACCATATCGCAGTGCACGACGCCCAGGCAGATGCCCGCGGCGACGCCGGCGTCGATCGCGTTGCCCCCGCTGGCGAGCACGGTCGCGGCGGCCTGCGAGGCGAGCGCGTGGCCGGCGGCCACGGCCCAGTGGGCGCCGAGGACCTGGGAGATGCTGGTCGGAGCGTACGGCGGAGCGGTCGTCTGGGTGGTGACGGAGTCGAGGCTCATGGCGGGAATGATAGCGCGGATCGCATTCGCAAAACCGTGTGCCGCGTGACGCACCGCGCGGGGGCGCGGCGCCGTGCTACGCTCAGCCGATGACGACCGCTCCGCGTATCGGCATCACGACGTCGATCACCACCGACGGCAGCAGTCCCGAGCGCGCGTTCGTGAACTCGACGTACATCCGCGCGGTCCAGCAGGCCGGCGGGCTGCCCATCCTGCTCCCGCCCCAGCTCGAGCCGTGGGCCCGCCAGGCGCTGCACGAGATGATCGACGGTCTCCTGCTCACGGGCGGCGGCGACGTGGACCCGGCGCAGTTCCACGAAACGCCCCACGAGAAGACGTCCGACGTCTCGAGGGAGCGCGACGGCCTCGAGCTCGATCTCGCGCGCCGCGCGGTCGATCGGGCCGTACCGCTCCTCGCGATCTGTCGCGGACTGCAAGTCCTCAACGTGGCGCTGGGCGGCTCGCTCGTGCAGGACATCCCGACCGAGACCTCGAGCACCGTCGATCACAGCCAGAAGGCGCGGCAGAAGACGGCGCGCGACGAGCCCGTGCATCCGGTGAAGGTCGCCGACGGCACCCGCCTCGCGGCGATCCTCGGCGGGCCGGAGGTCGAGGTGAACAGCTTCCACCACCAGGCCCTCAAGCGGCTGGGGCGAGGCCTGAAGCCCGTGGCGTGGGCGCCCGACGACACCGTGGAAGGTGTCGAGATGCCCCAGGCGCGGGCGCTCGTCGTCGGCGTGCAATGGCATCCCGAGGAGCTGGTCGACCGCGATCCCGCCGCGCGCAGCCTCTTCCGCGCCCTCGTCGAGGCGGCGGCCGCCGCGAGGCGCTGACGCGCGTCTACCGGATCGCGCAGGTGGGCGGCGCGTCGACGGAGGCGCTCGTCGAGGCGGGCCGGTATGGCTACGCCCATTCCTGCCTGACGTCCGAGAGCTTTCCCGTCCGGCCGTCCGCGGCGGGCGGCGCGCGCGAGATCGTCCTCCTCGACGTCGATCACGAAGTCACGGCCGACGAGGTGCTGGCCGAGGCGCGGCGGCGCGGTCTCGAGCGACCGACGTACGAGGACGCCCTCTACTTCGGGAGCCAGCATCCCGAGGTGCAACGCGAGCGTCCCGTGATCTTCCTGCACGAGCCCTGGGAGGGCTTCTTCGGCCGCCGCGACGTGCTCTGCCTCTGGACCAACGCCGGCCGCCGGGAGATCGGCCTCGAAGGCTTCGACGCGCGCTTCCGCCCCGACCACCGGTTCGCGTTCCTGAAGCCGACGGATCCTTGACCACACACCGCCGGCAAGCGCAGGATATGTTCAGCCCGCCCTCCGGTCGGGCGACGCCCCGATGACTGACATCCTCGCTTCGAACAATGGACACCATCGCGCTTCGTGAGGCGCGGCCCGACGAGCTCGACGCCATCGGCGAGATGATGCTCGCCGCGTACCAGGAGTTCATGCCGCCCGAGCGTCCGCACGAGTGGCTCAGCTATCTCCTCATGGAGATGTTTTACGATCAGCTGAGGACGAAGGAGCCGGCGCAGGCGCTGCGCGAGGCGCAGCGCGAAGCCGCCAGGCAGTTCCCCCCATCCCTTCGCCTGGGCCGCGTTCGGTCTGACGGGGATCCCGCGCTGATCGCCCGCGTCGCCTCCGCCGGCCATCGATCGACCGAGGAGCTCGTCCAGGCCGGTCACTGTCACCGCGACCGAGGCGCTGGCCGGGTCGGGCCTCGAGGTGCAGGGGCAGCACCCCGGCAATGAGCCGACCGCTGTCGGACACCCATCGCCGGTTCGCCGCCCAGTGGCATCGGACGAAGAATGGCGCGCTCTTCCCGCACCAGGTGACGGCGGGGTCCGGCCGTCCCGTCTGGTGGCGCTGTCGGCGTGGCCCGGACCACGAGTGGCAAGCGTCGCCCGCCTCGCGCACGTCCGGGACCCAGCCAGGGGGGTGCCCGTTCTGCAGCGGGCGGCGGCTTTCCGTCACCAATTCGCTGGCCACGCGCTTTCCCGAGGTCGCGGCCGAATGGCATCCCACCCGGAATGGCCGCCTGCGCCCTCCTGACGTGGTGGCCCGAGCACGTCGGTCCGTGTGGTGGAAGTGCCCCGAGGGCTCGGATCACGAATGGAGCGCTCCGATCTACAACCGGACCAACAGGGTCGGCTGTCCGTACTGCGCGGGCAAGCGAGTCTCGGTCACCAATTCCCTGGCCAGCCGCTTTCCTGCCGTCGCCCGTGAGTGGCACCCGACCAAGAACGGGCGTCTCACGCCGAGACGGATCACGGCAGGCTCGGGCCAGGCGGTCTGGTGGCGCTGCCGTCACGACGCTCGCCACATCTGGCTCGCGAATCCGAATGCGCGCACGCGAGCCTTTCCCGGGGGCTGCCCCTTCTGCTGGCGGGGCAGGGCCGCGGGCTCGGTCATCCGATCGTTCGCCGCCTTTCCCCGCCTGGCCCTGCACTGGCACCCGACCAGGAACGGCCCGCGGACGCTCGATCAGCTCGCCCGCCGGGCTGACCAGCGGGCCTGGTGGCGCTGTCCCTCGAATCCCGCCGAGGCCTGGGAAGCGGCCCTCGCGACCTGGTTTCAGCCGCGGGGCGGCTGCTCGTTCTGCCACCGGTCCTCGGCTCCGCCGGCTCGGTCGCTGGCGTTTCGCCACCGCGCCCTGGCCGCTGAATGGCACCCGACCAAGAACGGGACGCTGACGGCCCAGGACGTGTCGGCGCAGTCGGGGAAGAAGGTCTGGTGGCGATGTCGCCGGCGGCCGACGCATGTCTGGGCGGCGGTGATCGCCGGCCGCGTACGCGCCGCGCGCGACTCCACATCGCGTGGCTGCCCGTTCTGCGCGTCCCGGCGGCGCTCGAGCGACAACTCGCTGGCGGCGCGAGCGGCGGCCATTGCCGCCCAGTGGCACTCGACGAGGAACGGCCGCCTTCGCCCCGAGCACGTCGGAGTCAGCTCCAAGCAGCGGGTCTGGTGGCGGTGCCGCCGGGGACCCGACCACGTGTGGTCAGCCACGGTGCTGAGCCGCACGCATCGAGGTCACTCCAGCGGCTGTCCCTTCTGCGTGCGTCATCAGGTCTCGGTCACCAATTCGCTGGCCAGGCTCGCCCCCACGATCGCGGCCCAGTGGCATCCGACGAAGAACGGCGCCCTGACCCCGGACCGCGTGGACGCTCACTCCGAACAGCGGGTCTGGTGGCGCTGCTCGGCGGGGCCGGACCACGTGTGGGCCACACTCGTGCGCAACCGCACGAAGCGTGAGCACCCGACCGGGTGTCCCTGTTGCGCGAACAGGCAGCTCTCCGTCACCAACTCCCTCGCGGCCCGCTTCCCGGCGCTCGCCGGCCAGTGGCACCCGACCAGGAATGGCGCCCTGGGGCCGGACCAGGTCATGGCCGGATCGCACCGGAAAGCGTGGTGGCGTTGTCCACGAAATCCCGACCATGAGTGGCGCGCACAGCTCGGGGCGCGTACCGGCCGGCGGCAGGTGGGCTGTCCAGAATGCTGGGCACTCAGGCGATCGAGCGGACCACGTCGCCGAGCCCCGCGTGAGCTCCCGGCTCCGTCAGACGCCCAGCCGACGAGTCAACCTCGAACGGTCCGGCTCGGGCGCGCGAAGTCAGCGCCGGTGAGACCCACGAAGTAGTCACACGAGCGAGGCGCGGCGCTACCCGATCAGGCTCCAGCGCGACGGCGCGTCGGGGACGACCTCTTCCCGCGCCCGCCCCTCGCGCGCCAGCTTCTTGAGGTGTGAGGCCACCGACTGGCCGGCCATCTGGTGGAGCGCCGGCGGGATGGTGTCGGCGTATACCGCGCGCACGAGGTCGGGGATCGTCGTCGTGCCCGCCCACAGGGCGTCCAGGATCTGCCGCTCGCGCATCAGCCGGTGCTCGATGTACTCCTCGATGCGCCCCTTCGCGTCCTCGATGACGGGCCCGTGTGCGGGATAGATCCGGACGATGTCGAGCCCGAGCAGCCGGCGCAGCGAGTTCATGTAGTCGAGGAGGTCGCCGTCCTCGGACGGGATCACGGTGGTCGAGCCGCCGAGGACGACGTCGCCGGTGAACACGGCCTTCTCCTCGGGCAGGTAGTAGCAGAGATGGTCCGAGGCGTGCCCGGGGGTGTAGACCGGGACCAGCGTCGCGCCGTCGCCCTGCACGACCTGGCCGTCACGCAGGTCCTCGATCGACTCAGGCAGGTCATCGGGATCGCGGTGGCGCATCTTGGACACGCGCAGGCCGGGGAACCGCTCGCGGAGCGCCGCCACGCCGCCGAGGTGATCGCGGTGCCGGTGCGTGAGCACCACGCGCGAGGGCCGGCCCCACCCGCGCTCGCGCAGGTAGGCCTCGAGCAGCGCGACGTAGTCCGGCACGCCGGCGCCGGTGTCGAGCAGGATCGGCTCGCGCCGTCCGATCAGGTACGTGTTGGTGCCCGGGCCCGTCATCATGCCGGGGTTGAGGCCGAGTACGCGGCCGACGAGGTCGGTCGGCGTCGCGGTCCTCGGAAAGTTCGGGTCGATCCAGCTCACGATGGCCTCCTGCGCGCAGGATACATGACTTGTCCTTCTCGCCACGCCCGGACGACCGCTACGGCGGCCGGGGTCGGCGCGGGGGCAGCGATGAACGAGATCGACGGTGCCGAGGGCCCCAGTCCCCGCAGACGACGCGCTCACCAACCGTGACACGCCAGGAGTTTGACCACTCCCCTGCACTCTGGCAGGATCGCCACGAGCTGCCACGGATGATCCGCGCTGCGACGAGGTGACGAGGTCTTTGGCCCCAAAAGGGTTTATGTTATCTGGCCCGCCGTGAGGTCTTCACCGCCGCACCAGAGTTGGTCGAGATCGAGGCCGTGGCCATCCTGGGCGCTGCCCAGGGCTGAGCGGGACCCGGTTCGCTCGCCGACCCATCCCCGGGAGACGAGGTGAGCGGGTACCTGCTCCGCCGCGTCCTCGAGATCGTCCCCACCCTGCTCCTGATCACTCTCCTCGTCTTCAGCCTGCTCCAGGTGACGGGAGGGGATCCCATCGCGATCATGCTGGGTCCCTCCGCGACGTCGGAGCTGGTCGAGCAGGTGCGACACGAGCTGGAGCTGGACCGGCCGGCCTGGGTGCGCTATCCGGTCTGGCTCTGGCGGGTCGGGCAGGGCGACCTCGGCAAGTCGATCCGGACGCGGCGTCCGGTCCTCGACATGATCCTGGCCCGGGTGCCGGTCACCGTGACGCTGGCGGCGAGCGCCACGCTCTTCTCCATTCTGTTCGGCGTGAGCGGGGGGATCTATGCGGCCACCCGGCGCGGGCGGCCCGGCAGCTACGTGGTGGGCGTCGCCGCCATGGTGGGCGGGTCGGTGCCGAACTACTTCCTCGCGCTGGTGCTGATGGTGGTGCTCGGAGTCGAGCTGCGGCTCGTGCCCATCGCGGCGTTCTCCATCGACGTGCTACGCGACCCTCAGACGCTGCCGAATTTGCTGATGCCCACCCTCGCGCTCGGCGCTGGCTACACGGCGCTCCTCTCGAGAATCACGCGCGCGAGCGTCCTGGAGGTTCTCGAGCAGGATTTCGTCCGCTCGGCCCGGGCCAAGGGGCTCGCCGAGTGGGCCGTGACTGTCCGCCATGTACTCCGGAATGCCCTCCTCCCGATCGTCACCCAGGTCGCCATCAACGCGGTGTACCTCCTTGGCGGCTCGGTGCTGATCGAGACCATCTTCGCCCTGCCCGGCATCGGCTCCCTCCTGGTCGAGTCGATCATCGCCCGCGACTTGCCGGTGGTGCAGGGGATCACCTTGATCGTCGGCTTCCTCTTCATCGTGGTGAACCTTCTCACGGATCTGCTCTACTCGATCCTCGACCCGCGCATCCGCTATGCCTAGGTCGGGCGCGGCACGAGCGTGGCGGCGGGTGGGGCGCCGCCCGCCGGCGCTGGCGGGGGGGGCCGTCGTGATCCTGCTCTTGGTCGCGGCCTCCCTGGCGCCGCTTCTCGCGCCCCACGACCCCATCGAGCAAGCGCTGGGACCGGGGCTCACGCCCCCGGGCCGCCCCTTCCTCCTGGGGCTCGACTCGCTCGGCCGCGACGTGGCGAGCCGGCTGATCTATGGCAGCCGCATCTCGCTCCTGGTGGGCGCCATCACCGTCTCCATCGCCTTCACCGTCGGCCTCGCGCTGGGGGTGCTGGCCGGCTACTACGGAGGCCAGCTCGACCGCCTGGTGATGCGGGCGTGCGACGCGGTTTTCTCCTTCCCTCCGGTCCTGCTGGCGATGGCCCTGATCGCCGCCCTGGGGCCCAACATCCGCAACGTGATGATCGCGCTCGGGATCGTCTACACTCCCCGATACATTCGGCTCGTGCGGGTGGGGGTGCTGGCCGCCCGCGAGCAGGAGTACGTGGCGGCCGCGGTGGCGGCGGGGGCGAGGGACGGGCGGATCCTGAGGCTCCACGTGCTGCCGAACATCCTGGGGCCGGTGGTGGTGCAGACGAGCTTCAGCTTCGGGGAGGCGATCATCGCCGAGGCGGCGCTCTCCTTTCTGGGCATCGGCACGCAGCCGCCGACGCCGAGCTGGGGCTTGATGCTGAGCGAGGCCCGTGACTACCTCGCGCAGGCCGCGTGGTATCCGGGCATCGTGGGCTGCGTGCTGTTCCTGGTCGTGCTGGCGATCAACCTGGTCGGCGACAGCTTGCGCGACGCGCTCGATCCCAGGAGCACGTGGTGAGCGGCCGCGCGGGTGAGGCGACGGACGCGAAGGAGATGGCCATGGAAGAAGGCGAGGAGCGGACGAGACTGACACGGCGTGGGTTCTTCGGCCAGACCGGCCGGTGGGGGGCCGCCGCCGTGGTCGCCGCCGTCGCTGACCGCGCGGGCCGGCCCGGTCTGGTGGACGTCGCCGCCGGCCAGACGCCGAAACGGGGTGGGACGCTGCGCTTCGGCCTGCCCAACGAGCCCCTGACGCTGAGCGGCACGATGACCGGGGGCGACCAGGGGCTCGGCATCGTCATGAGCGCGCTCTACGACACGCTCTGCGTGACCGACTACACGACGAACACGGCCAAGCCCGGCCTGGCGCTGTCGTGGACGCCCAGAGACCCCAAGACCTGGGTGGTGAAGCTCCGTTCAGGTGTCCAGTTTCACCGGGGCTACGGTGAGCTGACGGCCGAGGATGTCGTCTTCACCATCAACACGACCATCGAGAAGAAGCACACCGGCGTCTTCGCCTGGAGCTCGGTGCAAGGGGCGGAGGTGCTCGATCGCTACACGTTCGTGATCCACCTCAGCCAGCCCTACCAGCCCCTGCAGCTCACCGCGCTGGGCTCGGTCGGCGGCAACGTCATCTCGAAGAAGGCCTTCGAGGATCTGGGGCGGGAGAAGTTCGAGCGCAACCCCGTGGGAGCTGGCCCGTTCGAGTTCAAGGAGTGGAAAGAGGGGAGCGAGATCGTCGTCACCCGGTTCGACAAGTACTGGCAGCCGGGACTGCCCTACCTCGACCGCATCGAGTTCAAGATCATCAAGGACCACTTCGTCCGCCAGAACCTCCTGAAGACGGGCGGTCTCGACGTGATCTTCACCCTCCAGTACAAGGACGTCGAGGAGATGCGCCGGACGCCGGGCATCACGGTCCACTCGGTGCCGGGGCAGACCTTCGACTTCATCGCTTCGAACCCCAAGGACCCGGTCGTGGGCAACCGACTGGTGCGGCAGGCCGTCGCCCACGCCATCAACCGCAACGCGATCGTGTCCGAGGTCTATTACGGACAGGCCGTCCCCACGAACATCCCGACCCCGAAGGGGTTCGTGGGCTACCCGGGCAAGGTCTGGTACCCCTACGGCGGCGACGTGGCGAAAGCCCGCCAGCTCCTCGCCGAAGCGGGTCACCCCGACGGCGTGACCTTCCCCGTCATCGTGAGCGACAAGCTCCAGCTCCGGCGCGAGCTCGAGATCATCTCGGGCCAGCTCGCGCGGGCCGGCATCAAGATCGAGATCCAGGGGCTCGACCTCGGGACCTTCAACGCGCGCTTCTTCGGCCCCGACGTCACCAAGAAGAACTTCCGGGCGGCGCTGCGCGACATCGCCATCGTGAGCCCCGACCCCGACTCCACCGTGTACTGGTTCCACCACAAGGGCACGCTGGGCTGGGTGGGTCTCGAGGATCCGCAGATCGACAAGCTCCTCGAGGACGCCCGCGCCGAATCCTCGACCGAGAAGCGCGACCAGCTCTACAAGCGACTCTTCGACGTCATCATTCCCGAGGCCACCTACATCTACACGGTGCACGCGAACTACATCTCGGCCTCGCGGAGCATGGTGCGCAGCTGGGAGCAACTGCCGACCAGCATCGCTCGCTACACCGCGATCTGGCTCGACCGCTGAAGGAGGTTCGCGATGCCCGAGATCATTGGCGAGTACATCGACCGGCTCTGCACGGTGGAGATGCGGCCGCAGGGCATGCCGCGCGGCAAGATCCATCGCCTCTACGACGCGGCCCGCCGGCGGCAGGCCGGACGTCCGCTCACGCTGCTGGCGGCCGAGCGGCTCCGGGGCGCGGTGAAGGCGGGCGACGCGGTCATCTTTGCCACCGGCGCCGGCGGACCGCCGTGGATGCCGGCCGGAGAGACCGACGGGCCCGTCGGGGTGGCCGCCCTCGCTCGC
This sequence comes from Candidatus Rokuibacteriota bacterium, assembly GCA_016200085.1. GTDB lineage: Bacteria > Methylomirabilota > Methylomirabilia > Rokubacteriales > CSP1-6 > JACQFL01. The sequence continues at coordinate 12,301 of JACQFL010000039.1, forward strand.
GCGCTCGTGCTCGGCCTGGGGGCGCGCCCGGTCTTCGTCACCGAGTCGCAGAGCCTCGAGGCGCTCGCGGCCACGGTGGCGGCGGCGGGGCTTTCCGTGGTGAGCCCGGAGATCGCCGCTGCCCGCACGGGCGCCGCCGTCGTCCTCGAGTACTCGAAGGACGACCGGGAGGCCCAGGCCCAGGCCAGCAAGCTGCTGGAGCAGTTCCGCCCGGCGGCGCTCGTCGCCTCGGAGAAGCTCGCCCCCAATGCCAAGGGCGAGATCCACAGCGTACGGGGCGTCAACGTCACCAGGGAGCACGCGAAGATCCAGCATCTCTTCCAGCTCGCCACCCAGCGTGGCATCCCGAGCATCGGCATCGCCGACGGCGGCAACGAGGTCGGGTGCGGGCTGATCTACGAGGACACGCGGACCATCATGGAGTACGGCGCCCGCTGCCAGTGCCCGTGCGGAGACGGGATGGCGACCACGCTGACGACCGACGTGCTGGTGGTCGCCTCCGTGTCCAACTACGGGGCCTACGGTGTGTCGGCCATGCTCGGCTTCCTGCTCGGCGACCCCGACCTCGTGCACGATCCCGACACGCACTATCGGATGCTGGAAGCCAACGTGCGGGAGGGCGCGTCGGACGGGATGTACGGGCGCCCGATCATGAAGGAGGACGGGATCAGCGTCGAGGTCGGGCAGGGACTGGTGCGCGCGCTCCGCGAGATGGTGGCGATCGGCCTCCGGACGGTCAACCGTCCGTTCTAGCCGGACCAGAGCGGACGGAAGCGGGTGGCGACGACGGCGTCGTAGGCGACGGGTCCGGCGAGCAGGCCGGCGGCCTGCGCGAAGCGGTTCATGCCGGCCACGGCCGGCTCCGAGATGACGGGATCGTAGAAGGGCAGATCGCGCTCGACGACCGCGGCGATCAGCTCCGCGGCGGAGGGCGGGAAGCGCCGCCGGCCGACCTCGGTGGCGCGCGCGGGATCCGCCGCGAGGATGCGCTGCGCACGCACGATCGCGCGCACGGCGGCGGCCACGCGCTCGGGCTCACGCTCGATCAGCGCGTCGGTCGTCGCCAGCGCGGCGAACGTGTACTGCCCGGCCCCGGGCGGCCCGTCGCCGCGGCGGACGTCGACGACGATCTTCCCGACGCCGCGGCGCACCGCGGTCTCGCTGCCGAGCGCGTTCGCCCAGAATCCGTCGACGAGGCCCCGCTCGAGGGCCTCGGCGGCGAGCACGCCGAAGGACGCGTCCCGGGCGGTGCCACCGGGCACGGGCGCGATCGAGATCCCGTCGCGCGCGGGATCGAGGCCGGCCTCGCGCAGGAGCTGGAGGAAGGCGCGATCGGGCCCGGGAGCGGCGCCGATGCGGAGCCCCTTGACGGCGCCGACCTCGCCGCGGCGCGCAGGGAGGTCGGCGCGCAGGACCAGGAGCCAGGGCGTCCCCTGGGAGAGCGTCACGACGAGCTTGGCCCCCTTCCAGCCCGCGAACGCGAGCAGCGTCGTGTGGGCGCCGCCGGCCACGAAGTCCACCGCGCCGTCCCGCAGCGCGTTCACCGCCTCCAGGGACGGGAGCAGGCTGACGTGGGCGTCGAGTCCCTCCCCGCGGTAGACACCGAGCTCTTCCGCAGCGAGGGCCGGGAAGTAGGAGTTCGTCACGAGGTCGGGTGTGGCGATTCTCGTCTGCGCCACGGGCGTCAGGATACGCCGAGGAAGCGGCGCTTGACGTCCTCGTCGGCGTCGAGGCCCGCGGGGGTCCCCGCGTAGACGATCTGGCCCTTGTTCATCACGTAGACGCGGTCGGCCACCCGGAGGGCGAGCGGGAAGTTCTGCTCCACGAGCAGGATGGGCAGCCCTTCGCGCTTGAGCGCGACGAGCACCCGGCCGATCTCGCGCACCACGATCGGCGCCAGCCCCTCCGACGGCTCGTCGAGGAGCAGCACCCGGGGATTGGTCATCAGCGCTCGCGCCACCGCGAGCATCTGCTGCTCCCCGCCCGACAGCGTGCCGCCGCCCTGCGCCGCGCGCTCGCGCAGCCGCGGGAACAGCGCGTACACCCGCTCGCGCGTCCACGCGCCCGGCGCCGCCTCGCCGCGCGCGCCGAGGGCGAGGTTCTCGGCCACGGACAGCGGCGCGAAGATCCGCCGGCCCTGGGGCACCAGCCCGAGCCCGAGGCGCGCGACGCGGTGGGCGGGCAGGCGGTGGATCTCCCGGCCCTCGAAGCGGATGCGTCCCTGCCGCGGCGGCGTGAAGCCCACGACGCTGCGGATCAGCGTGGTCTTGCCGGCGCCGTTGCGTCCGAGCAGGGCCACCGCCTCGCCGGCCCCGACCGTCAGGGAGACGTCGTGGAGGACGTGGCTCTCGCCGTAGAACGTCTGGATGCGCTCGACCTCGAGCATCAGCGGTCGTCTCCGGTGCCCAGATAGACCTCGTACACCCGCGCGTCGGCGCGCACCTCGTCGGGCGTGCCCTCGCAGAGCACCTCGCCGTGGTGGAGCACGCTGATCCGGTCCGCGAGCGAGAAGACGACGTCCATGTCGTGCTCGATGATGAGCAGCGTCATCTCGCGCGGCAGGGCCTGGAGCAGGCGCGTCATGCGCGCGGTCTCCTCGGGCGACATCCCGGCCGTCGGCTCGTCGAGGAGGAGCAGCCGGGGCACGGTGGCCAGCGCCACGCCGACCTCGAGCTGGCGCTGCTCGCCATAGGAGAGCCGGCCCGCCGGCTCGGCGAGCCGCTCCGCGAGCCCCACGGCCTCGGCCACCTCGCGCGCCCGGCCGAGCGGCGCGGCCAGGCGATCGACCGAGCCCAGCACGTTCCAGCTCCCGCGGCCGTCCGCGGCCGCCGCCAGGCGCAGGTTCTCGCCCACGGCGAGGCGCGGGAAGAGGTTGGTACGCTGGAACGAGCGCGAGATCCCGCGCCGCGCGATGGCGTGGGGGGCGAGCCCCACGATCGCGCGGCCCTCGAAGCGGATCGCGCCCGCGCTCGGCGCCAGCTGCCCGGTGATGACGTTGAACAGCGTCGTCTTGCCCGCCCCGTTGGGGCCGATCACCGCCCGCCGCTCCCGGGCCGCCACCGACAGCGACACGCCGTTGAGCGCGCTCAGCGCCCCGAAGTGCCGGCTCACGTGCTCGATGGCCAGGAGCGGCGCGGTCACGCGCGCAGCCCGATGCGTCCGCGCAGCACGCCGACGATCCCCCCGGGGGCGAAGAGGACGAACAGGACGAAGGTGAGCCCGAGGATCAGCATCCAGCGCTCGGTGTACGACGAGACCAGGCTCTGCAGCAGCGTGAACGCGGCCGCGCCCAGGAAGGCGCCGCCGAGCGTCCCGGTGCCGCCGAGGATCACCATCAGCAGCGCCTCGCCGGAGGTCGTCCAGAAGAACGCGTCGGGCGACACGTAGCCGTTGAGCTGGGTGAAGAGCGAGCCCGCCAGGCCCGCCACGGTGCCGGCGATCACGAAGGCCAGCAGCTTGTAGCGCGCGACGGGATAGCCGACGGCGGCCATGCGCCCCTCGTTCTCGGCGATGCCGCGCAGGACGTGACCGAAGGGCGAGCGCACCACGCGCCAGAGCGCGAGCCCGGCCAGGCCGAAGAAGCCGACGAGGAAGAGATGGAAGACGCGCGGCGCGGCGAGGCTCAGGCCGACCACCACCGGCCGCGGCACCCCGGAGATGCCGTCGTTGGACCCGAGCCACTCGGCCTGGAAGGCGACGGCGTAGAACATCTGCGAGAAGGCCAGCGTGAGCATGATGAAGTACACGCCGCTCACCCGGATCGAGAAGAAGCCGATGACGAGCGCGGCCAGCGCCGCGGCCACGGCCGGCAGCAGCAGGGCGGCCGTCGCGCCGGGCCAGCGCAGCAGGGCGAGCGCCGCCACGTAGCCGCCCAGCCCGAAGAACGCCGAGTGCCCGAACGAGACGAGCCCGGTGTAGCCCATCAGGAGGTCGAGGCTCATCGCGAACACGCCCCAGATGAGGATCTCGTGCAGCAGCTTCACGGGATAGTTGCCCGCGAACAGGGGGAAGACCGCGAGCAGCGCGAGCAGGGCCACGAACCCGCCGGGCCGCGCGAGCCTCACCGGAGCGGCCGCCCGAAGAGACCCTGGGGGCGGAACAGCACGACCAGCGCCATGACCACGTAGATGATGAGCATCGCCGTCTCGGGCAGCCACGCCTTGCCGAACGTCTCGGCCTGGCCGATGATCAGGCTGCCCGCCAGCGAGCCCTTGAGACTCCCGAGCCCGCCGACCACGACCACGATCAGGGTGACCACCAGGATCTCGCTGCCCATCGCGGGGTAGGCCGAGCGGATGGGCCCCGCGATCACGCCCGAGAGCCCGGCGAGCGCGGCGCCGCCCGCGAAGACGCCGGTGAAGACGCGGTCGATGTCGATCCCCATGCCCGCCGTCATCTCGGCGTCCCACACCCCGGCCCGCACGATCGACCCCAGCCGCGTGCGCTCGATGACGAGCCACAGGACCACCGCGATGGCCAGCCCGAACACGATGACGAACAGCCGGTACGCGGGGAACGCCGCCCCCGCGATCTTCACCGAGCCCGAGAAGAGCGCGGGCCCGGGGATGGAGCGGATGCGCCCGCCCCAGATCCACTTCACCACGTCCTCGAAGAGGTAGATCAGGCCGAAGGTCAGCAGCACCTGGTCGAGCACGGCGCGGCGGTAGAGCGGGCGCAGGCACGTGCGCTCCACGAGCGCGCCCACCACGCCGACCACGACGGGCGCCAGCACCAGCGCCGCCCAGAAGCTGCCCGTGGCGGCGATGAGCCCGAGCCCGGCGAAGGCGCCGAGCATGTAGAACGAGCCGTGGGCGAGGTTGACGACGTCGAGCATGCCGAAGATGAGGGTGAGCCCGACGGAGAGCAGGAAGAGCAGGACGCCGTAAGCCAGTCCGTTGAGGGCCTGGCCGAGGAGATCGACGGGCGTCACGCGGGGTGGGCGGTCCTCAGGCCGGCAGGGTGCAGCCCGTTCCCGGGTCCCGGACGTCGGCGATCTTGTCGATGACCACGTTGTTGAGTCCGCCGTGCACGTCCCGGACCTCGCGCACGTAGATGTAGGGCTGGATCACGTTGTGGGTCTTGGGGTCGAAGCGGAAGCGACCGCGCGGGCTGTCGAACTCCGTCTTCTCGATGACCTCGACCAGCCGGGCCTTGTCCTGCGTGTTGCCATTCACCGCCTTGAGCGCCCGCACGATCGTCTCGGCGGTGTCGTGGCCCTGACAGGCGAAGCCGTCCGGCATCTTGTTGTTGAACTTCGCCCGGAATTCCTTGACGAACTTCTGGTTCGTCGGGTTCTCGAGCAGCGGCGTGTAGAAGTGGCCGGAGATGATGCCGAGCGCAGCCTTGCCCTGCGCCGGAAGCACGTCGGGCTCCACGAGGAAGCCCGCGCCCGTGAGCCTCACCGACTGCTTGAGGCCGAACTCGTCGAACTGCTTCACGAAGTTGACGGCGTCGGTGCCCGAGAAGAAGCAGTACACGCCCTTGGCGCCCGAGTTGCGGATCTTCGTCAGGTACGGCGCGTAGTCCGTCTCGCCGAGCTTCGGGTAGTCCTCGGCCACGACCTTGCCGCCCGCGGGAAGGAAGGTCTCCTTGAAGGCGGTCATCATGTCCTTGCCGGCGGCGTAGTTGGGGGCGACGAGGAACACGTCCTTGGCGACGTTGCGGGCCACCCAGCCGCCCATCGGCTGGTTGGGCTGCCAATTCGAGAACGAGGCGCGGAAGATCCACTTCGAGCACTTGCCGCGGCTGACGTCGTCGGCGCCCGCGTTGGACACGATGAGGATGGTCCTGGTGTTGTGCACCTTGTCGCGCATGCCGAGCAGGATGCCGCTGTGCACGGGGCCGGTGAGGATGTCGACCTTGTCCGACTCGATGAGCTTCTCGGTCTTCTCGATGCCCGTCTTCGGGGTCATCTGGTCGTCTTCCTTGATCATCTCGATCTTGCGCCCGGCCACCGTCCAGTTCTCGCGCGCGAAGACCAGCTCCATGGCCTGCGTGATCGATTCGCCGAGCACGGCGTAGACCCCCGAGTAGGGCAGCACGACCCCGATCTTGATCGGTCCTGCCTGCGCGTGACTGCGCAGCACCCACGGCCCCATCGCGACGCCGGCCGCGACGGCGGAGGTGCCGGCCAGGAAGCTTCGACGTGTCAGTGGCATGCGATGTCCTCCTCGTAGGTGGTGCGTCGGAGCGCCCCCAGACTACACGACGGGCCGCGCTCCCCGTCACCGCTTTTTCTGCACTAGAGCGTTCGCCTCAGGCCGTCGCCGAGCGAGATCACGTAGTTGCCGCTGCCCGATGACGGCCCGTACGCGTGCACCGTCGCGGCGTAGCGGCGCCCCGACTCGAGCAGGGCGCCGAGCATCATGGCCAGGTGCCGGCCGCCCATCTCGGGCGCCGAGGCCTCGACGTACTCGGGCAGCCAGCGCCAGGCCTTCTCGTACTCGCCGTCAGCCAGCATCGCCGCCAGCCGCCGATCGCGCTCCTGGTCCTCCACGCCCGGCCACCTCTCGGGGCCGCGCACGAGCTTGTGCGACACGCTGCCGCTCGCCACGAAGGCCGCGCGCCGGTCGGCCGCCCCCACCGCGCGGGCGATGTCCCGGCCCCACGCGAACGATTCCTCGAGGTCGGCGGACAGGCACACCGAGACCGGCACGATGGGGATGGTCTGGGTCCGGTCGAGGTAACACACGAGCGGCATCACGGTTCCGTAGTCGAGGGGGTAGTGCACGTCGTCGGCGAGCACGCACGGGCGGCCGGCCGCGCGGCCGCGGTCGGCGAGCGCGGAGGCGAGCTGGTAGTCGCCGGGAAAGTCGTACGCCACGCCGTGGATCAGCTCGGGCGCCTCCTGCGCGGTGAGCACGCCGCGGTGGCGTGGGGTGCCGTCCACCACCGTCGGGAAGGTCGTGATCAGATGGCAGGAGTTGATCACGATCACGTCGGGGCGCACCGCGGCCACGTGCCGCCCCTGCTCGACGAGGCCGTCGCGCACCGCCTGGAAATCCGGGTGCGCCAGCTTGCCCGCGAACGCCGCCTCGTGGGTGCAGTAGCGCGGCGTGTGCACCGAGAGATAGACGGCGGAGAGCTCACCCATGGCGATCGCTTCACTCCTTCAGCCGGCTCGCGATGGCGCCGGCCCCTCGAAGCCCGTGATGGCGTCACCGTCGCGCACCAGCGTCACGAACCGCGAGCCCGACTCCACGATCGACACTCCCCCGATCCCCTCGCGGGGGACCGGCCACGGCTCGCCGATCGCCGCGAACGCTCCTCGGCGCCCAGATCGTACCACTCGAAGAACCGCGCGGAGTACGCGCGATCCCGACCGGATCGGCATCGCTCCAGCGCACCCGCACCGACGTGGTGTGGCTCTTCACCGCTGGGGCTCGTCCCCCTGCCGCCGCGCATTGCCGTGCTCGAGCGCCGGCCGTGTCGGCTCGGGGGCACGCCGTTCGGACCCCTCGCGCTCCCACGCCGTCCGCGGAAGCCGGTACAGGACGTGCGGGCGCTGCGGGTGGCCCGGCGGCAGCATCGGGTTGTCGAAGTCATCCACCGGGCGCCTCGTCATGCCGAGGCGGTCCATGACCCGCCGGGAGCGCACGTTCGCCGGGACCGTGAACGAGACGATCTCGTCCAGCCCGAGCTGGCGGAAGCCGTGCGCCACCACGGCGGCCGCCGCCTCCGTCGCGTAGCCGCGTCCCCAGTGCGCCGCCGCGAGCCGCCAGCCCACCTCGACACACGGCGTGAACGGCGCCTGGAACGTCGGCACGGAGAGGCCGACGAACCCGATGAAGTCGGCCGCGCCGGGCGCCTCCACCGCCCAGAGACCGAAGCCGCGGCGGGCGAAGTGATCGCGGATGCGCGCGGCGAGCGCGTCGCTCTCCGCGCGGTCGAGCGGCCGCGGGAAGAACTCCATCACCCGCGCATCGGCGTTGAGGGCGGCGAACGGCGCGAGATCGCGCTCGGTCCAGTCCCGGAGGCGCAGGCGCGCGGTCGTCAGCGTCGGCGCGGCGCCGGGCGCCGTCATCGCACCCGACGCTTCGCGCGGGTGTCCGGCACGCGGAGGCCGTGATCGCGGATCACCCGGCCGACCTCCTCGACACCCATGGCGGGCACCTCGTCTCTCCCATGCCACCACGCCCGCGGTGCCGCTTCATTGGTTCCAGCGCAGCTTCTTCCAGTCGAACTTCTCCCAGAAGGTGTCGATGCGGTGGACGGTGCCGCCGAACTTGTCGCGGCGGTCTTCGTGATGCGCCCAGAGAGCCTCGAGCGAGTCGAACTGGGCGAGGTACCCGAGGCCGTACTCCGCCGGCTCGGCCATCGCCATCTCCTGCGCCTGGAAGCGCCGGTAGCCCTCGGCGGGCGCGATCCAGAATCCCTCCGACGTCTCCTCGGTGTAGAGCCGTGGCGCCTGGCCCGCCGGCAGCGGGCAGAGGAAGAAGCGCGCGGTGAAGCGGATGGGGCTCCGGCGCGGCGTGACGAAGTGCGAGAGGTACCGGAGCGGCCGCACGTCGTAGAGCCAGCCCTCGCGCGCGAGCAGGTCGGTGAAGGGCGCGGCGCTGGCCATGAGCGCGTCGCGGCAGCGCGTCGCTGCCGCGGCGACCTCGGGCCGCGCGAGATCGACGGAGCGGCCGCCGGCGTCGCACGCCAGCAGCACCCCGCTCTCCTCGAGCAGCTCGCGCACCGCCGTCACCCAGTAGGCGAGCGCGGGCGGGCCGTCGGCGTCGAGCAGGGTGGCGGCCGTCGCGGGGTCGAGCCCGCGGCAGCGCGCGAGCGCCTCCGGCGATGCGTCGGCGGGATCGACCTTGCCGCCGGGAAACGCGTAGTACCCGCCCAGGAACTTCATCCCGCGGTTGCGCCTGATCATGTACACCTCGAACGGGGTGGCAGGGCTCGTTCCGGGGCGTACGAGCAGGACAGACGCGGCGGGCTTCGGCTCAGCAGGCGTCGTCATCATGGGGGGCCGCCGAGGCCCCTTCGCTGGATTATAGATTGATGAGCTGGGCGACCCGCTCGCGGTGGTGCGTGGCGTCGCCGAAGGTGAACTCCGACGACTTGGCGCGCTTGAAGTAGAGGTGCAGATCGTGCTCCCAGGTGAAGCCGATGCCGCCGTGGAGCTGGATGCCGGCGCCGGCGACCTTGCGATAGGCGTCGGAGGTGTACGCCTTGGCCATCGAGGCGGCCAGGGCCGCCTCGGGGACGTTCTCGTCCACGGCCCACGCGGCGTAGTACGTCAGCGACTTCGCGTTCTCCACGTCGACGAGCATGTCGGCGGCCTTGTGCTTCACACCCTGGTAGGCGCCGATCGGCTTGCCGAAGGCCACGCGGATCTTGGCGTACTCCGTGGTCATCTCGAGGACCTTCTGGGCGCCGCCGCACATCTCCGCGCAGAGCGCGACCGTCGCCCGCTCCAGCACGCGCGCGAGCGGGGCCCACCCGCCGTCCCTGGCGCCGAGCAGCGCCGCCGCCGGCAGGCGGACGTCGGTGAGCTTCACCTCGCAGAGCTTGCGGGTCTGGTCCATCGTCGGCAGCAGGGTCACCGCGAGCCCGGCCGCGCCGCGCGGGACGAGGAAGAGGCTGACGCCGTCCTCGGGCCGCCCGCCCTCCGTGGTGCGCGCCGCGACCACGACGACGTCGGCGAGGTGGGCATCGAGGACGAACAGCTTCGTCCCGTTCAGCACCCAGCCGTCCTTGCCCGCTCGCGCGGTGACGGTGACGCCCGCGGCGTCCCACCGGGCGTTGGGCTCGGTCAGCGCCAGCGTGGTCTTGACCTCGCCGGAGGCGATCCGGGTCAGCCAGTCCTTCTTCTGGCCGGCCGACCCCGCCTCGAGGATCGCCAGCCCGCCCAGGAGCACCGTGGAGAGGAACGGCCCGGGCATGACCGCGCGGCCCATCTCCTCCATCAGGACGGTCAGGTCCACGAAGCCCAGCCCCGTGCCGCCGTGCTCCTCGGGATAGACGAGGCCGAGCCAGCCCTGCTCGGCCAGCTTGCTCCAGAACTGGGGCGTGACGCCCTCGTCTTCCTCCATGCGCTGGCGCACGAAGGTGGAGGCGCACTCGTTCTCGAAGAACTTGCGCGCGGTGGCGCGGAGCAGCTCCTGTTCCTGGCTGAACCCGAAATCCATGGCGCCCTCCTACCCCTTCGGCAGGCCGAGCACGCGCTCGCCGATGATGTTCTTCTGGACCTCGGTGGTGCCGCCCTCGATGGAGTTGGCCCGCGACCGCAAGAACGTGTACTGCCAGAGCCCGCCGTCGACGGCCCAGTCCGAGCCGCGCAGCTGCGCGTACGGGCCCTGGAGCTCCATGGCCAGCTCTTGCAATCGCTGATGGGTCTCCACCCAGCCCATCTTGCCCGCCGAGGCCTCGGGCCCCGGCAGCTCGCCGCGCAGCAGGCGCGTGATCCCGCGCGCGCCCGTGTACTTCAGGCACTCCGTGTCGATCCACAGCTGCGCGAGCTTCTGCCGCATGACCGGATCCTTCGTGACCGCGCGGCCGTGCTTCTCCACGCGCCGGGCCATGTCCACGAGCGCGTCCAGGGCGACGCGCAGCCTCACCTGCAGCCCGAAGCCGAGGGCCAGGCGCTCGTACATCAGGGTGGTGAGCCCGACCTGCCAGCCGTTGTTGAGCCCGCCGAGGATCTGCGACTCGGGCACGCGCACGTTGTCGAGGAAGACCTCGTTGAACTCCGGGTCGCCCGTGATCTGGCGGAGAGGCTTCACGGTGACGCCCGGCGAGTGCATGTCGAGCAGGAAGTAGGTGATCCCCTTGTGCCTGGGCGCGTCGGGATCGGTGCGGGCGAGCAGCATCATCCAGTCGGCGATGTGGGCGAGCGAGGTCCAGACCTTCTGGCCGTTGATGACGTAGTGGTCGCCGTCCTTCACCGCGCGCGTCTGCAGCGAGGCGAGGTCGGAGCCCGAGTTCGGCTCGGAGTAGCCCTGGCACCAGATCTCCTCGCAGGACAGGATCTTCGGCGGGTAGCGCCGCTTCTGCGCCTCGGTGCCGTACGTGATGATCGTGGGGCCGCCCATGCCGATGCCCAGGATGTTGAGCACGGGCGGCGCCTTGGCGAGGGCCATCTCCTGGTGGAGGATCATCTCCTCCATCAAGGTCAACCCCTGGCCGCCGTACTCCTTCGGCCACGTGAGCCCGACGAACCCGGCCTCGTGGAGGGTGCGCTGCCAGCGGCGCCCGAGCTCGTAGGTCTCCGGCCGCGGCACCTCGGAGCCGGCCGCGCGCCGGCTCCACGCCGCCGGGATGTTGGCCGCGAGCCACGTCCGGACGCGCTCGCGGAACGCTTCCTGGTCGGGTGTGAGCGAGAAGTCCACGCGTGCCCTCCTGCCGAGGGAAAGTGCCGGGGAGTGAACGGTGGTTCATTGTTGAACGAGGGACCTCCGAAGTCAAGGCACGGGATATACTGCGACGCCATGCCCGCCGTGTCCGGCTCCCGCCTGCGCGCCCGCCTGGAGCGGCTCGCCCGCTTCGGAGGCCTGCCCGGCGGCGGCGTGACGCGGTCGTGCTGGAGCCCGCCCCACGAGGAAGCGCGCGCATGGCTCCTCGGCGAGATCCGTGCCGCGGGGCTCCAGGCCTGGGTCGATCCCGCGGGCAACGTCTTCGGCGGGCTCGGCACAGCCACCTTCGACCAGGCGCGCCCGGTCGTGCTCACCGGCTCGCACATCGACACCGTCCCCGAGGGCGGCATGCTCGACGGCGCCCTCGGCGTGATCGCGGGGCTCGAGTGCCTGCAGGCCGTGCACGAGAGCGGGACCGCCCCGGCGCGCCCGCTGGCCGTGGCCGCGTGGAGCGACGAGGAGGGGCGCTACGGCAGCCTCTTCGGCTCGCGGGCCTTCTGCGGCCTGCTCGACACCGCGCGCATTCCGGAGATGGCCTCGGTGGACGGCGAGCGACTCGTCGACGCCATGGCCCGTGCCGGCTTCGAGGCCGCGCGCGCCCCCGAGGCCCGCGCGCCCGCGGGCGCGGTGGCGGCCTACGTCGAGCTGCACATCGAGCAAGGCGCACGGCTCGAGGAAGGGGGCGTGCAGATCGGCAACGTCGAGGTGATCGTCGGCGTGCGCCGCACGCGCGTCGTCTTCCACGGTCAGGCCGACCACGCCGGGACCACGCCGATGGAGCGCCGCCGCGACGCGTTCCTCGGCGCCGCGGACTTCGCGCTGCGCGCGCGCGAGCTCGTGGTCGCCGAGGGCAGCGGCCGCAGCGTGACGAACTTCGGCGTCGTCCAGGTCCATCCCGGCGCGTCCAACATCGTGCCCGGCCGCGCCGAGCTCGTGCACGAGATGCGCGACCCGGAGGCCGCCGTGCTGGAGGCGCTGGCCCGGAAGACGGCCGCGCTGGCCCAGGAGGTGGCGCGCGGCCGCGCGCTCTCGGTGGAGCTGCGCCCGATGTCGGCCACCCTGCCGGCTCCGTGCTCACCGCGCGTGCAGGCGGCGGTCGACGACGCCTGCACCGCGCTGGGCCTGTCGTGCCGGCGTCTCTACTCCGCCGCGGGCCACGACGCCCAGAACCTCGCCCAGGTCACCGACGCGGGGATGGTCTTCGTGCCCTCGCAGGGCGGGCGCAGCCACCGCGTGGACGAGTCCAGCGACTGGGCCGACCTCGAGCGCGGCGCCCGCGTCCTGCTTCACACGCTGCTCGCCTTGGCCCGCTAGCGAGAGGCCGAAGCGATCCGCAATTCTTGCGGATCGCACCGTCGGCGGGTATCGTCGTGGGCAGTGGACGCCAGGACACGCGGTGGGGGCCCGTCGCGCTGGCTGCTCGGCGTCACCGCGCTCCTCGGCGGGTGTGCCTGGAACGCCCCGCAGACGAGCCTCGTCCCCCGCTCCGACTTCGCGCGCGCGATCCTGCACGTGTACGCGATCATCACCTGGGCGGCGCTCGGGATCGCGACGGTCGTCGTCGTCGCCCTCGTCGTCATCTTCGTGCGCTTCCGGTCCCGCGAGGGGGCGCCGCTGCCGCGGCAGGTGCGCGGGCACACCCTGCTCGAGATGTCCTGGACCATCGCGCCCGCCCTCGTGCTGCTCGTGATCGCGGTCCCGACGATCCAGGTGATCTTCCGCACGCAGGGCCAGGTCTCCGGCGCGCTCGAGGTGGTCGTGCGCGGGCGGCAGTGGTGGTGGGAGTTCGCCTATCCGTCGCTCGGGGTCGTGACCGCGAACGAGGCGCACCTCCCGGCGGGGCGCGCGGTGAGCCTGCGCCTGGAGGGACCCGACGTCATCCACAGCTTCTGGGTCCCCCAGCTCGGCGGCAAGCGCGACGTCGTCCCCGGGCGCGTCAACCGCCTGACCTTCACGCCCGACACCCCGGGCGAGTACCTCGGCCAGTGCGCGGAGTTCTGCGGCACCTCGCACGCAAACATGGCGATGCGGGTCTTCGTCGACGCGCCCGAGGCGTTCGAGCGGTGGATCGCGGCCCAGCGTGCGCCGGCCGTCGAGGCCCCCGGACCGGCCGCCGCGGGCAAGGCGATCTTCGCGCGCAGCGCGTGCGTCGGCTGTCACACGATCCAGGGGGTGTCCGCGGGGCTCGTGGGGCCGGACCTCACCCACGTCGGCAGCCGCACGACGATCGCCGCCGGCTTCCTGCCGAACGCGAAGGGCCCGCTCACCGCGTGGATCCGCGACGCGCCGGCCCTCAAGCCCGGGGCCAAGATGCCGCCCCTCGGCCTCAGCGAGGCCGACGCGAGCGCGATCGCCGATTATCTCCTGAGCCTCAAATGAAGACCGCGAGCGGAATGATCGGGCGCCGTCGCAGCCACCCCGCACCCACAGCACGCCACCCACGGCCCGAGCCGGCCTCGCGGACCCCGTTACCGTGAGTACGCGGGAACTCTCCCTCGGCCACGCGGCGCCCGCCCACGTGGAGACGGGCGTGTGGAGCTGGATCACCACCGTCGACCACAAGCGCATCGGGATCCTCTACGGCGTGACCGCGCTCGCCTTCTTCCTGATCGGCGGGATCGAGGCGCTGGTGATCCGCCTGCAGCTGGCCCGGCCGGACGGCCACGTGGTGGACGCCGACACCTTCAACGCGCTCTTCACCATGCACGGCACCACGATGGTGTTCCTGGCCGTCATGCCGCTCAACGCGGCCTTCTTCAATTACATGATCCCGCTCCTGATCGGGGCCCGCGACGTGGCGTTTCCCCGGCTCAACGCGCTGTCCTACTGGATCTTCCTCTTCGGCGGCGTGTTCCTGAACGCGAGCTTCCTCGTCGGCGCGCCGCCGAACGGTGGCTGGTTCGGCTACGCCAACCTGACCACGCGCCAGTTCTCGCCCGGGCTCAACATCGACTTCTGGGTGCTGTCGCTGCAGGTCCTCGGCGCCTCGTCGGTCATGGCGGGCGTCAACTTCATCGTGACCATCCTCAACATGCGCGCGCCCGGCATGACCCTGATGCGCATGCCCCTGTTCGTGTGGATGACGCTCGTGGTGCAGTTCCTCATCGTGCTGGCCTTCCCGCCCATCACCGTCGGGCTCATCTTCCTGATGTTCGACCGGTTCTTCGGCACCCACTTCTACGACGTGACCGCGGGCGGCGACCTGCACCTCTGGCAGCACCTGTTCTGGATCTTCGGCCACCCCGAGGTCTACATCCTGATCCTGCCCGCCTTCGGGATCGTGTCCGAGGTCCTGCCGACCTTCGCGCGCAAGCCGCTCTTCGGGGCGCCGGTGGTCATCTACTCCGGCGTGCTCATCGGGTTCTTCGGCTTCGGGGTGTGGAGCCACCACATGTTCGCGGTCGGCATGGGCCCCATCGCCGACGCCACCTTCTCGATGGGCACCATGCTCATCGCCATCCCGACCGGCGTGAAGATCTTCAACTGGCTGGCCACCCTGTGGGGCGGGGCCATCCGCGCCACGACCGCGCTTCACTACGCCGTCGGGCTGATCGCGGCCTTCACCATCGGCGGGCTCTCCGGGGTCATGCACGCCTCACCCCCCGTGGACCTGCAACAGACGGACACCTACTTCGTCGTGGCGCACTTTCACTACGTTCTCATCGGCGGCAGCCTTCTGGGGCTGTTCGCCGGCGCGTACTACTGGTGGCCGAAGATCACCGGCCGGCTCCTCGACGAGCGCTGGGGCAAGCTGCAGTTCTGGGTCACCTTCGTCGCCTTCAACGTGACGTTCTTCCCCCAGCACTACCTCGGCGCGATCGGGATGCCGCGCCGGATCTACACCTACCCGCCCGGCCGCTGGTGGGACTTCTGGAACCTCGTGTCGACCGTCGGCGCCTTCGGGATCGGCGTGGGCGTGCTGCTGTTCCTCGTGATCGCGGGGCGCAGCCTGCGGAGCGGCACCCGCGCGCCGGCCGACCCGTGGGACGGCCGCACCCTGGAGTGGCGGACCTCGTCGCCGCCGCCCGTGCACGACTTCGACACCATCCCGCCCGTCCACGGGCGCGACACCTTCTGGCGCGAGAAGCACGGCGACAGCCGCGGCCACCGCCCCGCCCCCGCGCCGCCGGCGCCGGAGCCCCACGGCATCCACCTGCCTCCGCCGTCCTACTGGCCGGTGGTGATCGCGCTCGGTGTGATCGTGGCCGGCATCGGCGCGCTGGTGTCGCTGGCCGTGGTGGTGATGGGCGCCGCCCTCACCGTGATCGGGGCCTGGGCCTTCGCGCTCGAGCACCACGGCGACCCCGCGCTCGCCGACCAGACGGGCGTGCTCGGCGTCGATTCCCGCAAGGTCGCCCTCTGGACGTTCCTGGGCTCGGAGTGCCTGTTCTTCGGCACCCTGATCGCGTCGTACATGGCCTACAAGGGGCGCAGCGTGGTCGGCCCCCACCCGCACGAGATCCTCAACATCCCGCTGACCACCATCAGCACCTTCGACCTGCTGATGTCGAGTCTCCTGATGGTGCTCGCGCTGGCCGCCGTCCAGCGCGGCGACACGTTCCAGGCGCGCCTGTGGATCTTCGGCACCGCGTTCTTCGGGCTGATCTTCCTCGGCTTCCAGGCCTGGGAGTTCACGAGCTTCGTGCACGAGGGCCTGACGCTGCAGACGAACCTCTTCGGCTCGACCTTCTTCGTGCTCACCGGCTTCCACGGCGCCCACGTCACCCTCGGGGTGGCGTGGCTGCTCACCCTCGGCGTCCTGCACCTGCGCGGCCGCCTGCCCGCCCGCGACGCCGTCAAGGTCGAGGTGGCCGGGCTCTACTGGCACTTCGTCGACATCGTGTGGATCGCGATCTTCACCCTCGTCTACCTCGTGCCATGAGCGCACCGCCTCACGACCACCCGGGCCAGGAGCACGCGTCGGTCTCCGCGTACGTCAAGATCGCCGTCATCCTGTCGCTCGTCACCGCGCTGGAGTTCGCGTCGATCTACATCCGGCAGCTCACCCCGATCCTGATCCCGCTGCTGCTCGTGATGTCGGCGGCGAAGTTCGCCCTCGTCGTCCTCTTCTTCATGCACCTGCGCTACGATGCGCGCGCCCTCTCGGTGGTGTTCGTGGGGTCGCTGGTCATCGCCTCCGTGATCGGGGTGGCCCTCATGACGCTGACCGGAGAGTTCCTGGTCTTCACGCGCTGATGGACGCCGCGCCGTCCGTCTGGCTCACCGGCAGCGTGCACCCGGAGCTGTTCGTGATCGCCGGCGTGGCCGGCGGCGCGTGGGTCGCGGCGCGGCGGCGGGCCCGCGCGGGCGTGGGCCGCGGGCGCGCCGTCGCGTTCTTCGCCGGGCTGGCCGTCCTGCTCGCCGCGCTCAACGGGCCGCTCCACGACCTGAGCGAGCGCTATCTCTTCAGCGCCCACATGGTCCAGCACCTGCTGCTCACCCTCGCCGTGCCGCCGCTCCTGCTGGCGGGCCTGCCCGCCTTCATGCTCGACGGCCTGCTCGCGCCGCTCCTTCGCCACGCCGGGCCGGCGGCCGTGCTGCGGGCGCTCACCCGCCCGGTGCCCGCGCTCCTCCTCTACACCGTCGCGCTGGTGGCGTGGCACCTGCCGGGCCCGTACGACACGGCGCTGGCCTCGCACGGCTGGCACCTGGTCGAGCACGTCACGCTGCTCGTCACGGCCACGCTCGCCTGGTGGCCGGTGCTGGCGTCGTCGGCGCGGCTGCCCGCGCTGCCGTATGGCGCGCAGATCCTCTATCTCTTCGCCTTCGGCGTGCCCATGACGCTCGTGGCCGCGATGATCACCGGCGCCGAGCGCGTGCTCTACGCGTTCTACGCCGCCGCCCCGCGCATCGGCCCGCTCGACCCCTTCGACGACCAGCGGCTCGGCGGCCTCCTCATGTGGGTGCCCGCCGGGCTCATCCCCCTGCTCGCCTTCACCGCGGTCTTCTTTCGCTGGGCCGCCGAGGAGGCGGACGACCTCGACGAGTCGGAGCGCGCTCCCCGCCCGACGCCCTGATCCGGGTCACGGCGACCCGCGCGCTTCGCGCCAGCCGGACCGCTCTGCTATCATCGATGGGCTTCCATGAACATCTGTGTCGTCGGCACGGGCTACGTGGGGCTCGTCACCGGAGCGGTGTTCGCGGACCTCGGCAACGACGTGGTCTGCGTGGACAACGATTCCGCCAAGATCGCCGCCCTCACCGCCGGGCAGATGCCGATCTACGAGCCGGGGCTCGAGGAGATGGTCGGCCGCAACGTGGCCGACGAGCGGCTCGCCTTCACCACCGACCTCGGCCCCGCCGTGCGCCGCTCCGTGATCGTGTTCATCACCGTGGGCACGCCGCAGGGCAGCGCCGGCAAGACCGACCTCGCCGCGGTCGAGGACGTGGCCCGGGGCATCGGGCAGGCCATGGAGCGCTACACCGTCATCGTGAACAAGTCGACGGTGCCCGTCGGCACCGGGGAGTTCGTGCGCGACGTG
The DNA here is from genome assembly GCA_016200085.1 of Candidatus Rokuibacteriota bacterium. Lineage (GTDB taxonomy): Bacteria > Methylomirabilota > Methylomirabilia > Rokubacteriales > CSP1-6 > JACQFL01. The sequence continues at coordinate 30,128 of JACQFL010000039.1, forward strand.
ATCGAGCGCCACCAGCCGCGTCCGATCGCCTTCGACGTGGTCTCGAACCCGGAGTTCCTGCGCGAGGGCTCGGCCATCGAGGACACGCTGCGCCCCGACCGCATCGTGATCGGCGCGCCGACCCAGCAGGTGGCCATGACGCTGCTCGAGCTGTACGCCCCGCTCGAGCGTCCGATGATCATCACCGGCGTGCCGTCGGCCGAGATGATCAAGTACGCCTCCAACGCGTTCCTCGCCGCCAAGATCTCGTTCATCAACGCCATCGCCGACATCTGCGAGCAGGCGGGCGCGGACGTGACCGCGGTGATGAAGGGCATGGGCCTCGACCCGCGTATCGGCTCTGCCTTCCTGCAGGCCGGCCTCGGGTACGGCGGCTCGTGCTTCCCGAAGGACACCGAGTCGCTCGTGCACACCGCCGGCGGCCTCGGCTGCGACTTCGACCTGCTGCGCGCCGTCATCGAGGTGAACCGCGCGCGGGCGGGGCACTTCGTGGACGTCATCGCCCAGGCCCTCGAGCCGGTCGAGGGCAAGGTGCTCGCGGTGCTCGGGCTGGCCTTCAAGCCCAACACCGACGACATGCGCGAGGCCAAGAGCGTGGAGGTCATCCAGCGCCTCCTCGAGCTGGGCACCACCGTCCGCGCGTACGACCCGGTCGCCATGCCGAACGCGCGCCGGATCCTCCCCGCGGCGGTCGTCTACTGCGAGTCGCCCTACGAGGCGGCGGCGGGGGCGGACGGCGTGGCCCTCGTGACCGAGTGGAACGCCTTCAAGCTGCTCAACCTCGAGCGGCTGCGCGCGCTCATGCGGCGCCCGGTGGTGTTCGACGGCCGCAACCTCTGGGAGCCGGAGCGCATGCGGCGCCTCGGCTTCGAGTACCACTCGATCGGCCGGAAGCCGGTCGTCCCCTCCTGACCGTCCGGCGGGCGCAGCGATGCGGATTCTCGTCACCGGCGCCGCGGGATTCATCGGCTCGCACCTCTGCGAGTTCCTCCTCGCCCGGGGCGGCGAGGTGGTGGGCATGGACAATTTCATCACCGGCTCCGCCGACAACCTCGCGGGCTTCGCGGCGCGCCCGGGCTTCACGTTCGTGCGGCACAACGTCACCGAGTACATCGCGCTGGACGGCCCCCTCGACTGGGTCCTGCACCTCGCCAGCCCCGCCTCCCCCCGCGACTACCTCGAGTTCCCGATCCAGACCCTGAAGGTCGGCGCCCTGGGCACCCTGAACGCGCTGGGCCTCGCCAAGGCGAAGGGCGCGGGCTTCCTGCTCGCCTCCACCTCCGAGGTGTACGGTGATCCGCTCGTGCACCCCCAGCGCGAGGACTACTGGGGCAACGTGAACCCGGTGGGCCCGCGAGGCGTCTACGACGAGGCCAAGCGCTACGCCGAGGCGCTCACCATGGCCTACCACCGCACCCACGGGGTGAACACGCGCATCGTGCGCGTGTTCAACTGCTTCGGCAGCCGCATGCGACTCAACGACGGGCGCGCCATCCCCGCGTTCACCACCCAGGCGCTCACCGGCCGCCCGCTGACGGTGTTCGGCGACGGCTCGCAGACGCGGTCCTTCCAGTACATCGACGACCTCATCGCCGGCGTGTGGGCGTTGCTGCAGGCGCCGGTGCCCGATCCGGTCAACATCGGGAGTCCTCACGAGATGACGCTGCTGGAGCTGGCCAAGCGGATCATCCGGCTCACCGGCTCCACGAGCGAGATCGTCTTCCACCCGCTGCCCGAGGACGACCCGAAGGTGCGGCAGCCCGACATCACGCGCGCGCGCACGCTCCTCGGCTGGGAGCCGCGGGTCGACACCGACGATGGGCTGCGCCTGACCCTCGAGTGGTTCCGCGGCAAGCTCTCCGCGTGAACCTCCTCGTCACGGGCGGCGCGGGGTTCGTGGGCTCCCACGTGGTCGACCGCCTGCTCGGGGACGGTCACGCGGTCACGGTGGTCGACGACCTCAGCACGGGGCGCCGGGCGCTGGTGTCCCCGCGCGCGCGCCTGCACGTGTGCGACGTGGGCGACGACGCCATCGCCTCCATCGTCGCCGACCCCGCGCCGGCGGCGCTCGTGCACGTCGCGGCGCAGGCCTCCGTGTCGCGCTCGGTGGCCGACCCCATGTTCGACGCCCGCGTCAACTATCTCGGCACCATCACCCTGCTCGAGGCGGCGCGGCGGGCCGGGGTGGGCACGGTGGTCTACACCTCCACGGGGGGCGCGGGCTACGGAGACACCGACGTGGTGCCCACGCCGGAGGATCATCCGATGCGGCCCTCGTCCCCGTACGGCGTGTCGAAGATCGCCGCGGAGCGCTACGTCGAGTGCTGGGCGGGCCTGACGGGCGCGCGCGCGGTGACGCTGCGGCTGGCCAACGTCTACGGGCCGCGCCAGGATCCCCGCGGCGAGGCCGGCGTGATCGCGATCTTCTCCGAGCGCCTCGTCGCCGGACAGCCCTGCGTCGTCAACGGTGACGGCGAGCAGACGCGCGACTTCGTCTACGTGGGCGACGTCGCGGAGGCGGTCTCCCGCGCGCTCGGCACCCCGGGGGCCGCCGGCGCGCTCAACATCGGCACCGGCCTGGAAACGACCATCAACGACGTGCACGCGCGGCTGGCCCGCGCGGCCGGCGTGACGAGCCCCGCGATCCACGGACCGGCGAAGCCCGGCGAGCAGCGCCGGAGCGCGCTGGCGGCCACGCGCGCCAAGGCGGTGCTCGGCTGGACGCCGGCCACCGTGCTCGACGAGGGCCTCGCACGCACCCTGGCGTACTTCAAGGAGACCCCGCCATGATCGACGAAGAGCTCAAGGCCATCCTCGTGTGCCCGGCCTGCAAGGGCGATCTGCGCTTCGAGGAGACGCGGATCATCTGCCCGGCGTGCCGAAAGGTCTACCCCATCCGCGACGGGATCCCCGTCATGCTCGTCGACGAGGCCCAGCCCTGGTCGGGCAGCTAGCGACGCAGGCCGTCATCCTCGCCGGTGGTCAGGGCACCCGGCTACGCCCCCTGACCCTGGCGAGAGCGAAGCCGGTGGTGCCGCTGCTGAACCGGCCGTTGCTCGCGTACCAGGTCGCCCTCCTCCGCCGTCACGGCGTCGAGGACGTGATCCTCTCCTGCTCGTACCGGGTGGACGACGTGCGCGCGGCGCTCGGCGACGCGGCGCTCGGCGCCCGCCTCCGGTACGTGGTCGAGGACGAGCCACTCGGCACCGGCGGCGGGGTGCGCAACGCGGCCGATCTCACCGCGGGCACCGTCTTCGTGCTGAACGGCGACGTCCTCACCGACGCCGACCTCTCCGCCATGCGCGAGTTCCACACCGCGCACGGCGCCGGGGTGACCATCTGCCTCTATCCCGTCGACGACCCGCGCCCGTACGGGCTGGTGGAGACCGGCGCCGACGGCAGGATCCTCCGGTTCCGCGAGAAGCCTGGACCCGGGGAGGCGATCACCACGAACACCATCAACGCCGGCATCTACCTGATCGACGCTGCGCTCCTGCGCCGGATCCCCACGGACCGCCCGGTGTCGATCGAGCGGGAGTTCTTCCCCGCGGCCATCGCCGACGGCGTGCCGTGCTTCGGCTGGCGGGCCAAGACGTACTGGCGCGACATCGGGAGCCCGCACGCCTACCGCGCGGCCCAGATCGACCTCCTCCTCGGCGGCGTGGACACCACGCTGGCGCCGCCGGGCACGCGGCGCGACGGCTCGTGGATCGCCGCCGACGCGTGGATCGCCCCGGACGCCGGCGTCGAGGCGCCGTCGGTCATCGGCACCAGGGCCGAGGTCGCGTCCGGCGCCCGGGTCGGCCCGCTCACCGTCCTCGGCGACGGCTGCCACATCGGCCGCGGAGCGCGCGTGGAGGGCGCCGTGCTCTGGGAGCGCGTCGAGGTCGGGGCGAGCGCCGTGCTCCGCGACTGCGTCGTGGGCGCTGACGTGAAGATCGGCCCGGAGGCGGAGATCGGCCCCGGCGTCGTCCTCGAGTCCGGCGCCGTCATCCCCGCCCATACCAGACTAGATCGCCCACCGCATCCGCGGTAGATCAGACGCCTGTGAGGACGGAGTGCGCCGGCCTCGAACCGTGGGAACTGATCGCGCGCCGACCCGTCGGGCCGAAGGCCCGATCGTCTGCACGAAAGCTCGGTTGCGCTCGAGCACCCGGCGAGCCGTGAGGGGAGACGGCCGCCGCCGACCCGCGTGCTAGACTGAGTCGATGACCCTGGACCGCAACCGGAATTTCTCCATCGTGGCCCACATCGATCACGGCAAGTCGACGCTGGCCGATCGCCTGCTCGCGCTGACGGGCACGATGGACGCCAAGAAGGCGGTCGACCAGGTGCTCGACTCGATGGACCTCGAGCGCGAGCGGGGTATCACGATCAAGGCCCACACCGTGCGCCTGCTCTACCGGGCCAAGGACGGGCAGGAGTACACGCTGAACCTCATCGACACCCCGGGCCACGTGGACTTCTCCTACGAGGTCTCGCGCGCGCTCGCGGCCTGCGAGGGCGCCCTCCTCATCGTGGACGCCGCCCAGGGCATCGAGGCCCAGACCCTGGCCAACTTCTACCTCGCCTCCGACGCCGGGCTGACGATCATCCCGGTGATCAACAAGATCGATCTGCCCGCCGCCGACGTCGAGGGCACCCGCGAGCAGATCACCGAGACGCTCGACCTCGACGGCACCGAGGCCCTCACCATCTCCGCCAAGCACGGCACCGGCGTGCCCGAGGTGCTGGAGGCGATCGTCGCGCGCATTCCGCCGCCGCAGGGCGATCCCGACGCGCCGCTCAAGGCCCTCGTCTTCGACTCCTACTACGATTCCTACCAGGGCGTCGTCATCTACGTCCGGCTCTTCGAGGGGCGGATCCGCGCGGGCACCCGCATCCTCCTGATGTCGAACGGCCGCACCTACGACGTCCAGCAGGTGGGCGTGTTCACGCCCGGGATGAAGGAGGTCGAGCAGCTCGACGCCGGCCAGGTCGGCTACATCACCGCCTCGATCAAGCGCGTGGCCGACGCCAAGGTGGGCGAGACGATCACCGAGGCCCTGCGGCCGACGGCGGAGCCGTTCCCCGGCTATCGCGACGCCAAGCCGATGGTCTTCGCCGGGCTCTACCCGATCGAGGACACCCAGTACGAGGGCCTGCGGGACGCGCTGGAGAAGCTGCGGCTCAACGACCCGGCCTTCAGCTACGAGCCGGAGACCTCGCTCGCCCTCGGCTACGGCTTTCGCTGCGGCTTCCTCGGCATGCTCCACATGGAGATCGTCCAGGAACGCCTGGAGCGCGAGTTCGACCTCGCCCTGATCGTGACGGCGCCGAGCGTGCAGTACCGGGTGCTCACCACCGCGGGCGCGGTCCTCGACATCGACAACCCGGCCAAGCTGCCCACGCCCGACAAGATCGAGCAGATGGAGGAGCCGTACGTCCGCGCCTCGGTGTTCGTGCCCACCGAGTACATGACCTCGATCTACAAGCTCGCCCAGGACAAGCGCGGCGAGCACCGGGCGCTGGAGTACCTCGGCAAGCGCGTGCACATCCGCTTCGACTTCCCCCTGGCCGAGATCGTGGTGGACTTCTACGACAAGCTGAAGTCCATCTCCAAGGGCTACGCGTCCTTCGACTACGAGTTCGCCGATTTCCGGCCCTCGGACCTCGTGAAGCTCGACATCCTGCTCAACGGCGATCCGGTGGACGCGCTGAGCGTGATCGTGCACCGCGACCTGGCCTACGAGAAGGGCAAGTCGCTCGTGGAGAAACTCCGCGGCGTGATCCCGCGGCAACTCTTCGAGGTCGCCATCCAGGCGGCCATCGGTAGCCGGGTGATCGCGCGCGAGACCGTCAAGGCCATGGGCAAGAACGTCACCGCCAAGTGCTACGGCGGCGACATCACGCGCAAGCGCAAGCTCCTCGAGCGGCAGAAGGAAGGCAAGAAGCGCATGAAACAGGTCGGCAAGGTCGAGGTCCCCCAGGAGGCGTTCCTGACGGTGTTGCGGAGCTGACCATGGAAGGACCCGAAGGGGACGCGCTCAGCGGCACCGCCGATCCCGACCACAAGACGGCGAGCCGGCGCAAGTCGCTGGTGCGCGAGTACGGCGAGGCGATCGTCATCGCCGTCCTCCTCGCCCTCGTCATCCGGACCCTGGTCGTGCAGGCCTTCACCATCCCCTCCGGCTCGATGATGGACACGATGCTCGTCGGCGACTACATCCTCGTCAACAAGTTCCTCTACGGGCCGGAGCTGCCGTTCGTGGACTGGCACGCGCCCGGCCTGCGCCAGCCGCGCCGCGGCGACATCATCGTCTTCAAGTACCCTCAAGATGAGAAGCGCGACTTCATCAAGCGCATCATCGGCACGCCGGGCGACGAGGTGCTGGTGAAGGGGCAGCAGGTCTTCGTCAACGGCAAGGCCCTGGTCGAACCCTACACGAAGCAGGGCGCCGCGCTGTCGCACCTGGGCCAGGCCAGCTTCTGCAGCTACCAGTACGCCTGCGAGCCGACGATCGTGCCGTCGAACTCCTACTTCGTGATGGGCGACAACCGCGACAACTCGCAGGACAGCCGGTACTGGGGCTTCGTGAAGCGGGACAAGATCAAGGGCAAGGCCTTCCTGATCTACTGGTCCTGGGACAGCGAAGGGCACTGGCTGCGCTGGTGGCGCCTCGGCCGCTACATCCCCTAGCGTCACGCGCCCCGCGTTCGCGCTCGCGTCGCGCGAGGTCGGACGGGCCGGGGGCCGGGGTCGGGTGGACGAGCCGACTGACTGGCGCTACCGAGCGTTGCGCGCTGGCATCGTGATCGTCTTCGGCGACCCTCGGCGTACTCCACGGCTCGCTCAACCGACCCCGGCCCCCGGCCCGTCCGACGTCGGCCAGAAGTGACCATGAGCTTCGGACCCAGGAGCCTCGCGGCTGACGACGTGCTCGCGGGGGCCAGGCCGGCCACGCGCGCGCTCGGGCTCTACCTGCACGTGCCGTTCTGTGCGTACCGGTGCCATTACTGCGCGTTCAACACCGCGCCGCTCGGGGACGCGGCGGGGACGGCGCGCTTCGTGGCGGCGCTCCGGCGCGAGATCGACGGGCTCGGCGACCTTCCGTGGGCCCGCGACGTGATGATCGCCACCATGTTCTTCGGGGGCGGCACGCCCTCGACGCTGGCCGCTGGCGAGATCGCCGCCATCCTCGACACCGTGCGCGCCCGCTTCACCGTGGCCGCCGCGCCCGAGATCACGGTGGAGTGCAACCCGGAGAGCGTCGACCGGGCCAGGCTCGAGGGCTACCGCGCGGCGGGCGTGAGCCGCATCAGCCTGGGCGTGCAGGCCCTCGACGACGCGATCCTGGCCACGCTCGGGCGCCGTCACGGCGCGCGCGAGGCCGCGGACGCCTTCGCCGCCTGCCGCGAGGCCGGCGTCGACAACGTCAGCGTCGACGTGATGTTCGGCCTGCCCGGCCTCGACCTCGCCACCTGGACGCGCGGCGTGGAGACGATCCTCGGCTGGGAGCCCGAGCACGTGTCGTCCTACGGGCTGAGCCTCGATCCCGGCAGCCTGTGGGGCGCCACCGGGATCGCGGGGCTGCCGCCCGAAGACACCGTCGTCGCGCAGTACCGGGCGCTCGCCGCGCGCGCGGCCGCGCACGGCTTCGAGCACTACGAGATCTCGAACCACGCGCGCCCCGGACGCCGCTCGCGCCACAACCTCAACTACTGGCGTCGCGGCGAGTACCTGGCTGCCGGGCCGGGCGCCGCCGGCTTCCTCGGCGATCTCCGCTACACCAACGTCAAGCCGCTGGCCCGCTACTGCGCGCTCGCCGAGGGGGGCCGGCTTCCCGTCGGCGAGCACGAGATCCTCACCCCGCGCCAGGCCCTCGGCGAGCGGCTGATCCTCGGGCTCCGGACCGCCGACGGCGTGCCCGCGGCGTGGCTCGACGAGCGCGCCGCCGGCGAGGCCGCGCTCGCCCGGCGGCTCGACGACTGGCGCGCGCGCGGGCTGCTCCTCGCCGCGGGCGATCGCGCGCGGCTGAGCGAGGAGGGGTTCCTGCTCTCCGACGCGCTCTTCGTCGAGCTCCTGTGAGGGTGCTCTTCTCGCCGGAAGCCATCGTCTACCTCGTGGCCATCGCCGTCGCCATCGGCATCACCCGCAACTGGCGCGCGCCCGCGCTGCTCGTGGCCTCCGGCGTGCTCGCGCTGCTCGGCCAGCGGGCGGGGAATGCCATCGCGTCCGGGGCCCAGGCGCGCCCCGCCGTGCTGGCGGTGATGGGCCTGGCCGCCGGCGCCCTCGCGCTGTTCGCGCTCGCCGGCCTGCTGGTGGCGCGGGCCCTCCGGGACGACGGCGCGTGAGTCGACGCGGACCGCCTTGACTTGCGCGGCCCGGATTGTTAAAAAAAATGCATGGATGCGCGACACAAAGACGTCCTCATCGCGCTGATCCGCGAGTACGTGGACTCCGCCGAGCCGGTCGGCTCGCGGGCGCTCAGCCGCCGGCACTTCCCCGGGCTCTCGCCCGCCACCATCCGCAACGTCATGGCCGACCTCGAGGAGATGGGCTACCTCGCCCAGCCCCATACGAGCGCGGGGCGGGTGCCGACGGACAAGGCCTATCGGTTCTACGTCGACTCGTTCCCGCCACCGCAGCCGTCGGCGCGGCCGGCCGAGAGCCTGCCCTCGCGGGCCTCGGGCATCGAGCGGTTCATGGAGCGCACCTCGGCGCACCTGTCGACCTCGACCCGGATGACCGGCCTGCTCCTGGCGCCGCCCCTCAAGCACACGAAGATCGCGCGCGTGGAGCTCCTGCCCCTCGAGGAGGACCGCGCGCTGGCCGTGCTGGTGACCGACTCGGGCTGGGTCACCGCGCGCGCCATCACCCTCGAGCCGCCGCTGCCGGCCGACGAGGTGCGCCGCATCGGCCGCGAGCTGGCGCGGCGCTTCACGGGCCGCACCGTGCAGGCCGTGGTCGACACCGAGGCCTCGCCCGCCGATCCCCTCGAGCCGCTGTACACGCGCTCGCGGGCGGTCATGGAGCAGATCGTCGGGCTCCTGCGCGGGCGAACGCTGTACGTCAGCGGCGCCATGAACATGCTCGACCATCGCGAGTTCTGGGACATCGAGACCACGCGCCACCTCCTCCGCACCTTCGAGCAGAAGGAGCGCCTGGCCGATCTCATGACCGCGCTCGCCGAGCAGGAGGGCGTGCAGGTCACCATCGGCGAGGAGAACCCGTACGCCGAGCTGCGGGAGTGCACCCTGGTCACCTCGGCCTACATGTTCCGCGACCAGGTCCTCGGCATCCTCGGCATCGTGGGCCCGCGGCGGCTGCCGTACCCCGACGTCATCTCGGTCGTGGACGAGACGGCCCACCACGTGAGCGAGGCCCTCTCGCGCGCGCGCCAGGACCTGTACCTTCCCAGCTGACTTCCCAGGGGCCTCGGCCCGCGCGCGAGCACCGCTGCTATAATTTCCCCATGAGCGACGGTCCGGCACGCGATGAGTCGGTGAACGGCGAGACGACGGCGGAGAGCACGGGTGAGGTCGAGGGGCTGCGCCGCGAGGTGGCGGAGAAGCAGGACCGCCTGCTCCGCGCGCTCGCCGAGATGGACAACCTCCGCCGGCGCACCCAGCGCGAGCGCGAGGAGTACGTGCGCTACGCGAACGAGAGCCTCCTGCGCGAGCTGATCCCCGCCCTCGACAACCTCGACCGGGCGCTGGAGGCCGCGCGCAAGACGGGCGGCGCCGACACCGTCGTGCAGGGCGTGGAGCTGATCCAGCGCGAGTTCCTGCGCGTCCTGGAGCGCGTCGGCGTCAGGCGCTTCTCCGCGCTGGGCGCTCGCTTCGATCCCACCCGCCACGAGGCGACCGCGCGGGTGGTGAGCCCGACGGCGGAGCCCGACACCGTGATCGCCGAGATCGTCCCCGGCTACATGCTGCACGACCGCGTGCTGCGGCCCGCCCAGGTCGCCGTGGCCGCCGCGCCGGACGAGGACGCCGCCTAGGTGCCGCGCGACTACTACGAGGTCCTCGGCGTCGGCCGCGCGGCCGGCGACGCCGAGCTGAAGCGGGCCTACCGTCAGCTCGCGATGCAGTACCACCCCGACCGCAACCCCGGGGACAAGCGGGCCGAGGAGCGCTTCAAGGAGCTGAGCGAGGCCTACGCGATGCTCTCCGACCCCGACAAGCGCGCCCACTACGACCGCTTCGGCACCGCGCCCGGTGGGGGCGGCGGCTTCGCCGACGCCGGCTTCGGCACGCTCTTCGAGGACATCTTCGAGAACTTCTTCACCGGCGGCCGCGGCGGCCGGCGCGCCCGCGCGCAGCGCGGCGACGATCTCCAGTACGAGCTGAAGGTGACGCTCGAGGAAGCCGCCGACGGGCTCGAGACCAAGATCCAGATTCCCCGCCTGGAAGCGTGCGAGCCGTGCCACGGGACGGGGGCGGAGGCGGGCAGCAGCCCGGTGACGTGCGACGTGTGCCGGGGGCGCGGGGAGATCCGGATGAGCCAGGGCTTCCTCACCGTGGCGCGGACCTGCCCGCGCTGCCAGGGCGCGGGCGAGATCAACAAGAGCCCGTGCCCGGCCTGCCGCGGCGAGGGCCGCCAGCGCTCCGAGCGCCTGCTCCAGATCAAGATCCCCGCCGGCATCGAGGACGGCATGTCGCTGCGCCTGAGCGGCGAGGGCTCCGCGGGCGGCCACGGCGGCCCGAGCGGCGACCTCTACGTGCTCGTCCGCATCCGCGAGCACGAGCTGTTCGAGCGCCGCGGCGCCGACCTCCTGTGCGACCTGCCCGTGGGCTTCGCCCAGCTCGCGCTCGGCACCGAGCTCGACGTGCCCGCCCTGCACGGCACCGCCAGGCTGAAGATCCCCGCGGGCAGCCAGCCCCACCAGATCGTCAAGCTGCGGGGCAAGGGCATGCCGCGGCTGCGCGAGCGCGGCCACGGTGACGCCTGCTACCGCCTGATCCTGGAGGTGCCGGCGAAGCTCAGCGCCCGGCAGCGCGAGGCGCTCGAGAGCTTCGAGGCGGCCTCGAAGGGCCAGCAGAGCGGGCCGCTGCTCGCGTCCTTCGTCGAGCGCATGAAGAAGCTGCTCGGGTAGTGCCGCCCGCCGGGTACTGGGAGCTCCGCCTCACCGCCCCCGAGGACAGCGCCGAGAGCCTGACCAACTTCCTCTGGGAGCTCGGCGCCCTGGGGGTGATCGAGGAGGACGCCGGCCTGCTGCGCGCGTTCTTTCCGGACAGCGTGGACGCCAGCGAGCGCGAGAGGCGCCTGCGCGAGTACGCGCGCAGCCTGGCCCGGCTCGGGTTCGCGCCGGCCAGCGAGCCGCACGTGCAGCCACTGGCCGACGGCAACTGGGCGGAGGCGTGGCGCGAGCACTTCCGCCCCGTCCCCGCGGGCCGCGGGCTGATCGTCGCGCCCCCGTGGGAAGTGCCGCCGCCCGGCGAGCGCCTGGTGATCCTGATCGATCCCGGGCGCGCCTTCGGCACCGGACACCACGGCAGCACGGCCGGCTGCCTCGCTGCGCTCGAGGACGCCCTGGAGCGCGCGCGGCCGACCAGCGCGCTCGACATCGGCACGGGCTCCGGGATCCTCGCCATCGCCGCCGCGCGGCTCGGGGTCGCGCGGGTGGTGGCCATCGACGAGGATCCCGACGCGGTGGCCGCGGCCGCCGCGAACGCCGCGCTCAACGGTGTGGCCGACCGGATCGCGTGCGCGCCGGGGCACGCCGCCCGTCTCGACGTCGCTCCTGCCCCGCTCGTGCTCGCCAACCTGCTCGCCGCCGCCCACCGCCACCTCGCCGGAGCCTACCGGCGCTACGTCGCGCCGGCGGGCACGCTCGTGCTCGGCGGCATCCTCGAGCCCGAAGCCGACGCGGTGCGCGCCGCGCTGGCCGCGCACGGCTTCTCCGCCGGCCGCGTCCATCGCGTCGACGGCTGGGCGACGCTCACGCTCACCGCCCCCCATGCGACGCTTCGCGCTCCACGCTGATCGGATCGCCGGCGACCGTGTGCGCTTCGATCGCGAGGAGACGCGGCACCTCGCCCTCGTGCTCAGGCTCCGCCCCGGCGACGACGTCCTCGTGACCGACGGGGCGGGGCGCGAGCTCACGGTGCGCCTCGAGACCCTGGGCGAGGCCGCGACCGGGCGCGTGCTCGACACCCGCCGCGGGCGCGGCGAGTCGCCCCTCGAGGTGACCCTCGTGCAGGGGATCCCGAAGGCCGACAAGATGGAAGCGATCGTCCGGGCGTGCACGGAGCTCGGGGTGCGGCGCATCCGGCCGGCCATCTGCGCGCGCACGATCGTCCAGCTCGAGCCCAGCCGCTGGCGCGAGCGCGCGCGCCGCTGGCAGCGCGTGGCGAAGGAGGCGGCCAAGCAGAGCGGGCGCAGCGTGATCCCCGACGTCGCCGCCCCCCGCCCGCTCGCGGAGTGCCTCGACGCGGCGGGCGAGGTCCCGCTGGCCCTGTGCCTGTGGGAGGGTGAGGCCGAGCCGCTCGGCGTCGTGCTCGGGCGCTGTCTCGCCGCGCCCGCCCGCGTGCTGCTCCTGGTCGGGCCCGAGGGCGGGCTCGCCGAGGAGGAAGTCGCGCTCGCCCGCGCGCGCGGCCTGGCGGTCGCCTCGCTCGGCCCGCGCATCTTGAGGTCCCAGACGGCCGGGCCCGCGGTGCTCGCCGTGCTCCAGTCGCGCTTCGGAGACCTGGGCTGAGCGGCGCGGCCGAGGGCTACGAGTACTTCGACGTCGAGGCTGACGTGGGCGTGGCGGCGTGGGGCCCGAGCCGTGCGGCCGCCTTCGCGCAAGCCGCCCTCGGGGTGTTCGCGCTGATCGTCCGCCCCGACGAGGTCGAGGCGCGGGAGCGGCGCGAGGTCCGGGCGCAGGGCGACACCCCCGAGACGCTGCTCGTGAACTGGATCAACGAATGCCTGTACGTGCACGAGATCGAGGGCTTCGTGGTCCGGCGCATCGAGGTGACGGCGATCGACGAGCGTCTGGTCCACGGCGTGCTCGCCGGCGAGGAGATCGACCGCGGGCGCCACCAGCCCGGCACGGTGGTGAAGGCCGCGACCCTGCATCAGGTCGAGGTCACGGAGCGCGCATCGGGCTGTCGGGTGAGCGTCATCGTGGATGTGTGAATGCGACGAAAATGAGACACGGGGCGTCATCGCCGTCTCGCTCGGACCACACCGGGCCGGCCGGCGCCGGGACGCCTGAGAAATCCAGCCCTTTCACGGCGGCAATTTATGCCGCATGGCCGGTCTGGCCCGGTGGTTGCTATCTACGTCCACGGCCATGAACCAGCAGACCATCCGGAAGCCGGTCAGCCTTGAGGGCATCGGCCTCCACTCCGGCAAGCAGGTCTCCCTGACCCTCCTGCCCGCGCCGACGAATACCGGGATCGTGTTTCGCTCCACGGACGGTGACGTCGTGCCGGCGGCGCCGGAGAGCGTGGTCGACTCGCACTACGCCACGACGATCGGCCGCAACGGCTTCCGCGTGCAGACCGTCGAGCATCTGCTCGCCGCGGCGGCCGGGCTCGGCATCGACAACCTCACCGTCGAGATCGACGGCAGCGAGGTGCCCGCGGGCGACGGCAGCGCCAAGCCTTTCGTGGCGATCCTCAACGCCGCCGGGCGGGTGACCCAGGGCGCGCCCCGGCGTCCTGTCTCCATCCCGTACCCGATCCGCGTCGGCACGGGTGGACGCTGGCTCTCGATCGTCCCCTCGAAGACCTTCCGCATCAGCTACACTCTCGACAACGACCATCCGGCGATCGGCACCCAGGTGCTCTCCTGCGTGCCGACGGAGAAGGCCTTTGCCGAGGAGTTCGCCGCAGCGCGCACGTACGGCTTTCTCGACCACGTGGGCATGCTGCGGCGCATCGGCCTCGCGCGCGGCGGCTCGCTCGAGAACACGGTCGTCGTGGCCAAGAGCGGGGTGCTGAACGGCCTGCGGTACCGCGACGAGTTCGTGCGCCACAAGATCCTCGACCTGATCGGTGACCTCTGTCTGCTCGGGCGGCCCGTGCTCGGCCACGTCATCGCGCGCAATGCCGGGCACGCGCTCAACTTCGAGCTCGTCCTGGCCATCCAGCGCGCCCTCGGCCTCGAGCGCCGGCCCGTCGGCGCGACCGCGCCCGCCTGGGCGGCCCTGCCCGCGTCCGGCCTGACCCCGGCAACCGCGACTGCTTGATCGAGGGGGGCGACCCCCCCCTCGAACTCCCCCGGCTGGCCTGACGTTTTCGGCCTCACTCCCTGTCGGGAGGGCGGCGGCAATGCTCGCGTGGCGGGCTATAATGCGCTGGCCGGCGTATGGTTGGCTTGGGGTCGAAGACTACCGTGGTCGCACTCGTGCTGGTCCTGGGCCTCGCCGTCCCGGCGCGGGCCGACCTCACCATCAGCGAGCTCGACGTATTTCTCAACGACCACGAGGTCACCGTCCACATCGTGGCCCTGGGCTCGGTGCCGCCCTCGTTCTACGAGGGGATCCAGAGTGGCCTGCCCTCCCACGTCCGGTTCACGGTCGAGCTCTGGCAGTACAGCCGCTACTGGCGTGATCGGCTGATCACCTCCAAGGTCGTGGAGCGCCATCTCACCTACAACGTCGTGAGCAAGGAGTACAAGGTCACCTTCCTGCACGGCGACACCCGCGACGTCTACACCACGCGGGACCTGCGCGACGCCCAGCGCGTGCTCGCGGAGGTGCGCAGCGTGAAGCTGGTGTCCGCCTCCTCCCTCGACCCCAACGACGTCATCTACGTCCGGGTGCGGGCGGAGGCGGCGCTCTCCGGCGAGAACACCTTCGTCACGCGGATGGCCGGGACGGCCGAGCAGACGGCGCGCCAGTCCGACTACCGCACGATCATGAGAATCCAGTAATGCCGCTGCTGAGCGAGCAGAGCCGCCGCAAACGCAACCTCATCGTCATCAGCGGGCTCCTGCTCGTGGCCGTGCTCTTCACGGTCTTCAATCTCGAGATGCGGGCGCCGGAGCTGCCCGTCGCCTCGAACCTCGTCGTCCTGGCCCTGATCAACGTCAACCTCATCGTCCTGGCCCTGCTGGTCCTGCTCCTGCTGCGCAACCTGATCAAGCTGTGGGGCGAGCGACGGCAGGGTCTGATCGGCGCGAAGTTCAAGACCAAGCTCGTGTTCGCGTTCCTGTCGCTGGCCCTCGTGCCCGCGGCCCTCATCTTCGTCGTCGCCTCGAACTTCATCAGCAAGTCCATCGAGGGCTGGTTCAAGCCCCAGGTCGAGCGTCCGCTGGACCAGGCCCTCGCCGTGGCGTCGACGTACTACCACAACCTCGAGGGGACGGCCCTTCGCCACGCCACCCACATCGGGCGCGTGGTGGACCGGGAGGGGCTCCTCACCGAGGACCGGCGCGAGGCGCTCGCCTCGTACCTGGTCGAGCAGCAGGACCAGCTCGGGGTCAGCACCATCACGGTCTACAACGGCCGCCGCCAGGAGCTCGTGCGCGTCAAGGACCCGGGCCTGTCGGAGCTGCCGACCGGCGAGGTCAACGAGAACCAGCTGAAGCGGGGCCTCGGAGGGCAGGAGATCACCACCGTCCGCGAGCTGAGCTCGGGCGACCTCATCGAGGCGGTGGCGCCGATCTGGTCGCGCGCGCCGGCGCGTCAGGTGGTGGGCGCGGTGGTGGTGGGGTTGCACGTCTCCGAGCGGCTGGAGGCGAAGATCCGCGGGATCTCGCAGTCATTCCAGGACTACAAGCAGCTCAAGCTGCTCAAGACGCCGATCAAGACCATCTACACGCAGCTCTTCCTCTTGATGACCCTCATCATCGTCTTCTCCTTCACCTGGTTCGGCTTCTACCTCGCGCGCGGCATCACGGGGCCCATCGAGCAGCTCGCCGAGGGCACGCGGGAGGTCGCGGCGGGCAACCTGCGCTACAAGGTCAAGGCGCGCGCCGACGACGAGATCGGCGCCCTCGTCGACTCCTTCAATCACATGACCGACGACCTGCTCCAGTCCAAGCAGCGGCTGGAGGAGGCGTACCTCGACCTGCAGGACAAGCACACGGAGCTCGAGGACCGCCGGCGCTACACCGAGACCGTGCTGGAGGCCATCACCACCGGCGTGGTGTCCATCGATCCCGCAGGGCGGCTGACCACCATCAACCGCGCGGGCGCCCGGATGTTCGGGCTCAACGCGGCGCAGAGCGTCGGTCACGCCCTCGACGAGGTGTTCCTGGGCTCGGAGGTCGGCGAGGTGCTCGCGCTGGTCCACCGCTGCCGCCGCACGCGCGCGGGCAGCGTCGAGCAGGAGCTCCACCTCCGGCGCAACGGCAGCCGCCTGTCGCTGCTCGCCTCGGCCACCGCGCTCCGCGGCCCCGACGGCGAGTACGCCGGCGCGGTGATCGTCTTCGACGACCTCACCGAGCTCCTGCGCGCCCAGCGTCTGGCCGCCTGGCGCGAGGTCGCCCAGCGCATCGCCCACGAGATCAAGAACCCCCTGACCCCGATCCAGCTCTCGGCCCAGCGCCTGCGGCGCCGGCTCACGCGCACGTCCGGCCAGGACCAGGAGCTGGTCACGGAGTGCACGGAGACGATCATCCAGGAGGTCGACGGACTCAAGCGGCTGGTCGACGAGTTCTCCCGGTTCGCCCGCATGCCCGCGCTCGCGCCGCGGCCGACGGACGTCCGCCCGCTCGTCGAGTCGGTGGCGACGCTCTACCGCGAGTCGCACCCGGCGCTCGCGCTCGCCACCCACTACGGCGACGACGTGCCGCTCGTCGAGGTGGACCCCGACCAGTTCAAGCGCGCGGTGCTCAACCTCGTCGACAACGCGGTCGCCGCCGTGGGCGGCGCCGGTGACGTCGACGTCGAGGTCGCGACCGCGGAGCCCGCCCGCGTCCGCGTCGTGGTCAGCGACACCGGCCCCGGCATCACCGCCGAGAACAAGGAGCGCCTCTTCCAGCCGTACTTCTCGACCAAGACCGCCGGCATGGGTCTCGGCCTGCCGATCGTCCACGAGATCGTGACCGAGCACGGCGGCACGATCCGGGTGGAGGACAACGTCCCGCGTGGCACGCGTTTCATCATGGAGTTGCCCGTTTCGCGAGCGACCGCGCCGGTCGAGGCGTGATGGCGACGTCACGGCAGGGGGTGGGGGGAGGGGGGCCGGGGGTCGGAAAGCCGACTGACTGTGGTCTCGGGAGCGTGTGTCCGCGCGCCGCGTTGCGCGCTCGCCGATCTCAACCCCTACCCAACGGCTTTCCGACCCCCGGCCCCCCTCCCCCCACCCCCTGCCGCCGCGAGGTTCGTCATCTCGTCTCGAACGACGTGATGACGGCGACAAAGGCCGCGCCCCGAGACGCGGGGCACACGGCTTCGGCGGCCATCGGGAGCGACTGACCGATGGCGGCGGAGCATATCTTGATCGTGGATGATGAGCCGGCGATTCAGTCGGCGCTGCGGGGAGTGCTGGAGGACGAGGGGTACCGGGTCAGCGCGGTGGGGAGCGGGCAGGACGCGCTCGCGTCGCTGGGCGACGAGGCGCCGGACCTGGTGTTCCTGGACATCTGGATGCCGGGGATGGACGGGCTGGATACGCTGGCCGAGATCCGGAAGGTCCGGGCGGATGCCACGGTGGTCATGATCTCGGGGCACGCGACCATCGAGACGGCGGTGAAGGCCACGCGGCTCGGGGCCTACGACTTCATCGAGAAGCCGCTGTCGCTCGAGAAGACCCTGCTCACGGTGACGCGGGCGCTCGAGCACGCGCGCCTGGAGCGGGAGAACGCGACGCTCCGGGAGCGGCTGGCCGAGCGCTCCGAGATCATCGGCGGCAGCCCGGTGATGCGCGCGCTCCGCGAGCAGATCGCCACCGCCGCGCCGTCCAACGGCCGCGTGCTCATCCAGGGCGAGAACGGCTGCGGCAAGGAGCTGGTCGCGCGCGCCATCCACGCGCTGTCGGCGCGGCGCGAGCATCCCTTCACCGAGGTCAACTGCGCCGCCATTCCGGAGGAGCTGATCGAGTCCGAGCTCTTCGGCCACGAGAAGGGCGCCTTCACGGGCGCGGTGGCCCGCCGGCGGGGACGCTTCGAGCTGGCGGACCACGGCACGCTGTTCCTGGACGAGATCGGCGACATGAGCGTGAAGACCCAGGCCAAGGTCCTGCGCGCGCTCGAGGAGCAGGCCTTCGAGCGCGTGGGCGGCCGCGAGACCATCAAGGTCGACGTGCGCGTCATCGCCGCCTCCAACCGCGACCTCCTCGCGCTCATCCGCGAGGGCCGGTTTCGCGACGACCTCTACTACCGGCTGAACGTCATCCCGATCGAGGTCCCGCCGCTGCGCGAGCGCAAGGACGACATCCCCGCCCTCATCGACCACTTCATCGCCTTGTTCTGCGCGGAGAACGGCAAGCGCATCAAGACCGTGTCCGGCGAGGCGCTGGCGTACTTCCTCGCCCACGACTGGCCGGGCAACGTGCGCGAGCTGCGCAACATGGTCGAGCGGCTGGTCATCATGGCGCCCCGCGACGTCATCGGCTCCGAGGACCTGCCCGCGCCGGTCCGGCCCAAGCCGGAGACGGCGGGCGAGGGCGAGCCCCGCGACCGTTCGCTGCGCGAGGCCCGGGACAACTTCGAGCGCGTCTACATCGTCGCGGAGCTGCGCGCCAACGAGTGGAACGTCACCCGCACCGCCGAGCGGCTCGGCATCGAGCGCTCGCACCTCTACCGGAAGATCAAGGCCTACGGCATCACCCCGCCGAGGTGACC
Source organism: Candidatus Rokuibacteriota bacterium (assembly GCA_016200085.1). Lineage (GTDB taxonomy): Bacteria > Methylomirabilota > Methylomirabilia > Rokubacteriales > CSP1-6 > JACQFL01. The sequence continues at coordinate 48,834 of JACQFL010000039.1, forward strand.
GGCGGCGAGGGGTGATGCGCCGCCCGCTCGCCCGTGTCCTGCTCGCCGCGCTCCTCGCCGTCGCCGCCCTGGCGCGTCTCGGACCGGCGCAGGCCGACCGCGGCGGCGGCCGGCGTGAGGGCTCGCTCGGCGGGGTCGCCTACTCGCTCGCGCGGCCGCCCGACTGGAACGGCACGCTGGTGATGTGGGCCCACGGCTACGGCTCGAACCGACCGCAGCCGCCGCTGGCGAGCCATCTCGAGGGGCACGGCTACGCCTGGGCGGGCTCGCTGTTCCGCAGCATCGACTACCGGCCGGACTGGTTCATCGAGGACACGCTCGCGCTGCGCGAGCTCTTCATCCGCGAGGTCGGCGCCCCGCGCCGCACCATCATCTACGGGCAGTCGATGGGCGGGCACATCGCGATCGCGTCGCTCGAGCTGCACCCGGAGATCTACCACGGCGCGCTGATCGAGTGCGGCAACGTCACCGGCATCGGCGAGGCGGACTTCCTCTACGCCTATCGCGCCGCCGCGGACTACTTCTCGGGACTCGGCCTGCTCGACATCGAGGACAAGACCACCTTCTGGCGCGCCGTCAACGAGCGCTGGCTGCCCGCCATGGGCACCCCCGGGCGCTACACCGTGAAGGGCCGGCGGTTCGACAGCGTCGTGAAGTACCTGACAGGCGGGGAGCTGCCGCTGAGGCTCCAGGGCCTCGAGCCGCGCTATCTCAAGAACCTCGGCGTCACGCCGAGCCACGCGGCTTCGCGGATGCCGATGGAGCGCGCGGGCAGCACGCTGCACGTCCGCTATCGCATCGACCGCGGGCTCGGCGTCGACGAGGCGGAGCTGAACGCGAAGATCCGCCGCCGCGCGCCGATCGCCGGCGCCCGCTCGCGGGACGCGGATCCCGTCTTCGCGGACTTCACGGGCCGCATCCGGGTGCCCGTGCTGACACTGCACGAGACGGGCGACGGCTGGGTGCCGTTCAGCCTCGAGCAGGATCTCCGGCGCAAGACGCTCGCCGCCGGCACCGCCCACCTGCTCGTCCAGCGCGCGCACCGCTGGCCCGGACACTGCGCCTTCGATCAGGAGGTCCGCGAGCAGGCCTTCGACGACCTCGTGCGCTGGATGGACACCGGCGTGCGGCCCGACGGCGACGACGTGCTCGCCGCCGATCGGTCGACCCTCGGCCTGCGCTGGACCCCCACCCTCCACGTCGACGACCCCGCCCGCCGCCGCACCCGGTGAGATCCGGGATGGCCCACGAGCGAAGGGGCCAGCCCGGATCACTCATGACGCGTCGACGGTGGTCGAACGGGCGGGCCGGGGCCGGCGGGGGTGCCGGAAGCC
>JACQFL010000043.1 GCA_016200085.1 Candidatus Rokuibacteriota bacterium
CGGGGTGTCGGCGGTGGCGCGGGCCACGGGCGTGTCGCGGCGCGCGATCCGCGCCGGGGCCCAGGACTTGCGGGCGCGTGGGGCCGCGGCGCTGGCGCCGGGACGGATCCGGCGCCCCGGGGGCGGGCGCAAACGCACCCGTGGGTTCGGGCCCACTTCTGATCACGCTCGCTGAGGGGAAACGCGAGACCCCCTCCCGAAGCTCGACCGCTTGACGACCGGCCCGTGAAGGGGTCCCCTCCTTTGTCTGCCACGACGAAGGAGGCCGCGAGTGTGCCACGCCCTGCTGCGCGACGCCAGCCTGTACGAGCAATTGCTCGCGTTCGATCACTACCTCGCCGCCGACGCTCGGGCGGCGGGATGTGCCTTCTGCGAGGGGATCCTCCACAGCGCCCGCTATCCGCGCAAGCCTCGGGGCGGGCCGGACGACCTCGGGCCGGACTACGCCACGCGCTTGAGCTTCTGCTGCGCCGCGGAGGGGTGCCGGCGGCGGACCACGCCGCCGTCGGTGCGGTACCTGGGACGCCGCGTGTATCTGGGCGCGGTCGTGGTCTTGGTCACGGCCATGCTGGGCGGCATCACCGCGACCCGTGCCGCGCAGCTGCGGGCGTGGCTGGGGGTCAGCGTGCGGACGCTCAAGCGCTGGCACGCCTGGTGGCGGGCGACGTTTGTGGCCAGCGCGTTCTGGCGGGGGGCCCAGGGGCGCTTCATGCCGCCGGTGGCGATCGAGGCGCTGCCGGCCTCGCTGCTCGAGCGGTTTGCTGGCGATGAACGGACGCGGGTGCTCTCCGCGCTCGCGTTTCTCGCGCCGCTGACGACCCGCCGGGCCGACCACGGCGCAGGCTCGCCGATGGCCGGTGGCGACCCGCAGAGGATGCGGCTGGTCCCCGGCCGCCGGCGCTCGTAGGCTCGGCCGCGCACGATCCAGCCGGCGCTCGACGCCGGCGGAAGGGAGCGGACGAGCGATGCACGACCACGAGGCGGAGTCCGGTCGCGATGGGTGGGCGCGCTTACGGTTTGCGATCGTCGGGCCCTTGCTCGCGGCCCCACCGGCGCGCGGCGCGCTGCGGGCGGCCCTGGAGCGTCTGGCCGCCCAGAGCTGGCGCCATCCCAGCACGCGCACCCCTGTCAGCTTCGCGTTCCCCACGATCGAGCGGTGGTACTACGCCGCGCGCAATGCGACGCGCGATCCGGTCGGCGTGCTCCGGCACCGCCGGCGCAAAGACGCGGGCCAGCAGCGCGCCCTCTCCGCGCGCCTTCAGCTCGCGCTCCAGGCCCAGTATCACGCGCACCGGAGCTGGAGCTATCAGCTCCAGCTCGATAACCTCGCGGTGCTGATCGCGGAGGACCCGACGCTCGGCCCGGCGCCGTCGTACTCGACGCTGCGCCGGTACCTGACGGCCCAGGGGCTGCGCCCGGCGCCGCGCGCGCCCACGCCGGACACGCCGGGCACCACGATCGCCGTGCACCGGCGCGAACAGCTCGAGGTGCGGAGCTTCGAGGCCGAGTACGTGCACGGGCTCTGGCACCTGGACTTCCACCACGGCTCGCGCAAGGTCCTCAGCCGCACCGGCGCGTGGGGCCGGCCGCGGCTGCTCGGCGTGCTCGACGATCGCTCCCGCGTGGCCTGTCACCTCCAGTGGTATCTGGACGAGACGGCGGAGACCTTGGTGCACGGTCTGGCGCAGGCCCTCCAGAAACGCGGGCTGCCGCGCGCCCTGCTGACCGACAACGGCGCCGCGATGCTGGCGGCCGAGGTCCGGCAAGGGCTGGAGACGCTGGGCATCGTGCACGAGACCACGCTGCCCTACAGCCCCTATCAGAACGCGAAGCAGGAGGTCTTCTGGGCGCAGGTCGAAGGTCGACTGCTGGCGATGCTCGAGGGCGAGGCGGAGCTCACGCTCGAGCGGCTGAACGCGGCGACCCAGGCGTGGGTCGAGCTGGCACATCACCGCGCCGTGCACCGCGAGCTCGGCTGCGCGCCGCTCGCGCGGTATCTGGCCGGCCCCGATGTCGGCCGCCCGAGCCCGAGCAGCGAGGACCTTCGTCGCGCCTTCCGCGCCGAAGTCGATCGCACCCAACGCCGCAGTGACGGCACGGTCAGTCTCGAGGGGCGACGGTTCGAAGTCCCGGCGCGCTCCCGGCATCTGACGCGCCTCCGCGTGCGCTACGCGCGGTGGGATCTCGGCGCGGTCGATCTCGTCGATCCCCACACCCACGTGATCCTCTGCGCCCTCTACCCGCTGGACAAGGCGGCCAACGCCGACGGGCGGCGCCGTCGCCTCGCGCCCGTCGCGTCGACGCCCCTCGACCTCGCCCCGATGCCATCGACGCCCGCGCCGCTGTTGCGCAAGCTAATGGCCGACTACGCGGCCACCGGCCTGCCGCCGGCGTATCTGCCGCCCCCCGAGGCGCGGCCTGACGAGGAGGAGTCGCGCTCATGACCAAGAAGCTCCTGGCCCTGTACGGTCTGAAGTGGAACCCCTTTGCGGCGGAGGTGCCGCTCGAGGCGCTGCTCACCCCGCCGAAGGTCGAGGCCTTCTGCTGGCGCATCGAGCAGAGCCACGTGCGCGAGGGCGGCTTCGCGCTCGTCACCGGCGACTCCGGCACCGGCAAGAGCGTCGTGCTGCGCCTGCTGGCCGAGCGGCTCGCGCGCGTGCGCGATCTCACGGTGGGGGCGCTCACGCATCCGCAGAGTCACGTGGCCGACTTCTACCGCGAGCTCGGCGATCTCTTCGGCGTCGCCCTCAAGCCGCACAACCGCTGGAACGGGTTCAAGACCTTGCGCGAGCGGTGGCTCACCCATCTGGACAGCACGCTGCTCCGCCCCGTGCTCCTGATCGACGAAGCCCAGGAGATGCCGCCCCTCGTCCTCAGCGAGTTGCGCCTGCTGGCCAGCGCGCAGTTCGACTCCCGCGCCCTGCTCAGCGTGGTGCTGGCGGGCGACGGCCGCTTCGGCGATCTCTTGCGGCGCGACGAGCTCCGCCCCCTCGGCAGCCGCATCCGCACCCGGTTGAGTCTGGAGTACGCCAGTCGGGAGGAGCTGCGCGCCTGCCTCGAGCATCTGCTCGACGCCGCCGGCAACGCGACCCTCATGACCGCCGAGCTCCAGACCACGCTCTGCGAGCACGCCCTCGGCAATTACCGCGTGCTCACCACCATGGCCGCCGAGCTTCTCGCGGTCGCCGCCCAGCGCGAGCTCGCGCAGCTCGACGAGAAACTCTATCTCGAGGTGTTCGCCCCGTCCCGGTCGGCCGCGCCCGCCAAAGCGCGCCGGCTCCCGGCCGAGGCGCACCGATGACCGTGCTGCCGGTGCGGCCCGCGCACGAACTCGAGGTCCAGCTTCCGGAGCACCGCTGGCTGATCGACGACCTGTGGGCCGCCGAGGCGGTCGGCATCGTCGGCGGCGAGCCCAAGTGCTGCAAGTCGTTTCTCGCCCTCGACGTGGCCGTCGCGGTCGCCTCGGGCGCGCCGTGTCTGCGACGATTTCGGCCGGCCCGGACCGGGCGCGTGCTGCTCTTCGCCGCCGAAGACGCGCTCCACGTCGTGCGCGCGCGCTTGGCCGGCATCGCCCGGGCCGCCGGCGTCGTCTTCGAGACCCTCGACATCCAGGTCATCACCGCCCCGACGGTGCGCCTGGACCTGGCCGAGGACCAGCACCGACTCCGCGAGACCGTCGCGATCCTGCGGCCCACGCTGCTCGTGCTCGATCCCTTCGTCCGCCTGCACCGCATCGACGAGAACGCGGCGGCCGACGTCGCCCCGATGCTCGCCTACCTGCGCGACCTCGAGCGCCACTTCCACACGGCCGTGCTGCTCGTCCACCACGCCCGCAAGGGCGCCGCCCATGCCCGGGCCGGCCAGGCCCTGCGGGGCTCCTCCGAGCTCCATGCCTGGGGCGACTCGAACCTCTACTTGCGCCGGCGCGGCGACACGCTCTGTCTGGCCATCGAACATCGCGCTGCCCCGTCGCGCGACGGCCTCGTCGTCGAGCTCCGCGCGCAGGGCGAAGCCCTCGCCTTACACGTCGTCGACGGCGGGCCCATCGACGATCGCGTCGCCCCGCCGCCGTCCCTCGCGCTCGGCGCGCGCATCGAGCACGCGCTGGCCGAGGCGGCCACGCCACTCACCCGCCGCGCGCTGCGCCGCGTCTGCCGGATGCGCGCGAGCACGCTCGGTCCGGTCCTGGCCCGCTTGCTCGCGGACGGGCGCGTGACTCGATTACCGGATGGCTATCGCCTCGTCAAGTCGTAGCGGCCCGTTTCCGGATCCCAGGCGTCCCTACCGTCGTCGGGAACCGGAACCGGGAACCGCTCAGCAGGGAACCGCGCGACGTCGGTCTCCGAATCGAATCCTCACACAATCATGCGCGCCGCCGGGCCTGTGGGAGGTGTAGGCATCGCCCGGCGATGTCCAAGGCCTGGTGGGCGGCGTGCCGTCCACCGGGCCCGGTACCTTCCACAGGCCCTACTCGGCGACGGACGTACGACCGACGGCCTCGGCCCGCTCCACGCCGCCCGTCACCGCTGAACCTCACACACGTCGCTGCCCATCAACGTGCGCGACCGCACTGCCATCGAAAACCGGGATCACTCTCACCTTGTCCCCGACCGGGGATGTGACGGTGTCGCTGCCGCCCAGCGGCGTCTTCAACTACACGACGATCAGCATTCCCCAGGGCGTCACGGTGACGTTCACCCGCAATGCGGCCAACACCCCGGTGACGCTCCTGGCGAGCGGCGACGTCAGCATCGCCGGCACGATCACCCTCGACGGCCAGGTCGGGGGCGACGGCAGCCTCACGATCCAGCTCCAGCCCAACGGCGGGCGTGGCGGCCCCGGCGGCTTCGACGGCGGCACCGGCGCCAACGGCCTGCTGACCCTGAACAGCGCCAGCGGCCTCGGCCCCGGGGGCGGGCCCGGCGGCGCGCAGGGGCATGGCTTCGCCGCCGGCCATCTCGTGCCCGGCAACAGTCACGCCGGCACCGGAGACGGCACGGGCGGCCTCGCCTATGGCACCACGACCTTGCTGCCGCTCCTCGGCGGCTCGGGGGGCGCCGGCGGCGGCCTCAACCTGACCGGGCACACCGGCGGCGGGGGCGGGGGCGGCGGCGGGGCGATCCTGATCGCGTCCTCGGGGACCCTGACGCTGACCGGCACGATCAGCGCCCGCGGCGGCAATGGCGGGGCCAGCCCCTACGACGGCGGCCAGGGCAGCGGCGGCTCGGGCGGCAGCGGCGGGGCCGTGCGGCTGATCGCCACGACCCTGACCGGCCCCGGCACCCTCGCCGTCGACGCCGACGGCGGCGGCAGCGTCGGCCGCGTGCGCGCCGAGGCCTTCATCGACACGGCCGCCTTCACGCTCGCGGGCACCTACACCCCGCGCGAGCTGACGGTGGCGACCCCGACCTCGGTGACGCTGCCCTCCGCCCCGACGCTCACGATCACCGCC
>JACQFL010000004.1 GCA_016200085.1 Candidatus Rokuibacteriota bacterium
GGGATCGCCCTGGCGCGAGCCAAGGCTCCGTCATAGACTCCTCGTTGTGCTGCTGGCGTGAACAGGCCCCCGGAATCATGCTGCTGCCTGAGGGCTCGCGCCTCAACGGCCAACCGATTTTTGCGCCGGAAAGTAGCTAGCGGCTCCATCCTTCTCGGCGCCCGGGTGGTCTCGGCGGGCCGGCCGACGCGGTCAGCCGATGAACAGACCGCCGTTGGGCGACAGCCACTGGCCCGTGAAGAACGAGCTCTCGTCGGAGGCGAGGAACAGGGCGGTGGCGGCGACTTCCGAGGGGTCGGCCATGCGGGCCATCGGGGTGCGGGCGAGGAGCGACTTCTTCATCAGCGGGGACATCGCCTCGGTCATCGGGGTGTCGATGTAGCCCGGGCAGATGGCGTTGACGCGGATGTTGCGCGAGGCGACCTCGCGCGCGACCGCCCGGGTGAAGGCCAGGATCCCGCCCTTGGCCGCGCTGTAGTGCGGCACCGCTTCGAGCCCCCACGCGGCGATGCTGGAGAGGTTCACGATGGCGCCGCGGTTCTCGCGGCTCATCAGGCGCAGCGCCTCCCGCGTGCAGTAGAACGTGCCGTTCAGGTGCACTGCGATCATGCGGTGCCAGACCTCGTCGGTCATGTTCATGGTGACGTCGAGGTGGGTGGTGATCCCCTGGCCGCTCACGGCCTCCATCACGCGTGCGTCCGCTCGCTGGCGCACCTCGCTCCACTCGCCCGGCCGGCTGGAGCCGATCCCCGCGTTGTTGACGAGGATGTCGAGCTGGCCGTACGCGCGCTCGACCGCCTCGAACATGGCGCGGACCTGGGCGCTGTCCGAGACGTCGGCCGCCATGGCGCGGCCGCGACCATCGGGCAGCTCGCCCACGGTCTTCTCGGCCCGCTCGCGCGTGAGGTCGTTGACCACGACCCGGGCGCCTTCCTCGGCGAAGCGCAGCGCGATGGCGCGACCGATGCCGGAGCCCGCCCCCGTGACGAGCGCGACCTTGTCTTCGAGCTTCATGGTGCCCTCCGTGTCGTCGGATTGGCCGTCAGGGCAGCGCGCCCGTGCTGTCGAGGCTCACCGTCCAGAAGCGATGGAAGCCGGTGGGGTGCAGGCGCAGGCCACGGACCTCCGGCCGCGCCACCGCCCAGACCAGGCGGACGTACAGCGGGATCCACGGCAGGTCCTCGGCGAGGATCGCCTGCCCGCGCTGGTAGAGGCGCTGGCGCTCGGGCCGGAACGCCAGCTGGCTGGCGCGGATGAGGACGTCGTCGAGCCGGGGGTTGCGATAGAAGGAGAAGTTCAGCGCGCGCGGCCCGCGGGTGGCGCCCTCGCTCGTCGAGAGCGGATAGAGGAAGAGGTGCGGGTCGCCCGCGAAGACCGTCGCCTCGGCCAGCACCATCTCGTGATCGCCCGCCTCGCGCGCCGCCTTGACGGTGGCCACCGGCTCGGCCCGGATCTGCGCCGGCATCTCCGCGGCGTCCAGCATCAGCTGGATCGGCTCGCCCAGCCGCCCGGCCAGCCCGTCGTCGCCGGAAGGGACGAGGAGGGTCGCCTTGAACCCTTTCGGCCAGCCGCCGTCCCGCAGGAGCGCGGTCACGGTCTCGCGGCTGCCGCCGAGGACCGGCGACCCCTCGCGCCGGGCCCACACGCCGGGCGGCAGGAACGATTGCAGCGGCACCGCGCTGCGCTCGAGCGCGACGCCGATCACGGCCGGGTCCAGCGCCGCCGCGACGGCCTGCCGGATCTTCTTGCGCGAGAACGGCTCCTTCTCCGTCTGGAACGCGAGGTAGCCGACGCGCAGCCCGGGGATCGACAGCGCGTTGTCGTTGCGGCGCGGCGGCCCGGGCGGCAGCCACACGTCGAGCGCGCGGGCGTCCATCTCGGCCTGGGCGTGCTCGTCGGAGCCGACCTCGAGGAACACCAGGCGATCCGCGCGGGGGCTGCCCGCCCAGTGTCCCGTCACCGCTTCCAGCACGAGCCGGCCGGGCGAGGCCTCGATCACCCGATAGGGCCCGGTGCCGGCGTAGCGGACGCCGTCCGGGCCCGGCGTGGCGCGCGCGAGGCCGAACGCCGGATGGGCGAGCACGGTCAGGAGCGGCGCGTACGGCTGGGCGAGCACGATCTGCAGCGTCCGCGCGTCGGCGGCGCGCACCTCCTTGACGACACCCGGCAGCCCGCGGAGCATCGCCGCCCACGCCGGGGCGGCGCCGGGCTGGACGTCGGGCTTGAGAAAGCGTTCGAACGATGCGGCCGCCTCGACCGCCGTCAGCGGCGTGCCGTCAGAAAACTTGACGTTCTCGCGCAGGGTGAAGGACCAGGTGAGCCCGTCGCGCGACGCCGCCCAGCGCACGGCGAGCGCGGGCTCGACGTCGGTCGTCACCTCGCGCCACGCCACGAGGGTGTCGAAGACCTGGCGGGCGATGACGGGAACGGCGCCGTCGATGGCCGCCGCGGGATCCACCGATACGGGGACGCCGGCGATCCCGATGCGCACCTCGCGGCGCGGCGCCTGCGCGGTCAGCGCGGTGGGCGAGGCGGCAGAAATGACCAGGGCGCAGAAGGAAAGCCCGAGCACGCTCACGGCGCGCATGCTGCTCTTATACGTGGAACCCGGTATCGTCGCTACCCGTTTCCCCATCAGCATGAGCGCGTCGCGCTTCGGTACGGAACTTGCTCAAGAAATCGACCATGGAGTGCCGCGCGCGCAGCACGTCGGCGAAACGCTGGAAAATGTTGGGAATCGACCGCTCCGACGCGGTGTGGCATCCTTGACTTTCGTTTTTGCCGCCGCCTATACTTCGAGCAGCGGTTCAGTCTCTGAGCGACTGAGAGGCGGCGAGAGGCTCACCACGGGCTAGGAGAAGGGAAAGGGCTATGAAGGAGTTCGACAAGAAGGGTAGCCCGGGCCGCGAGGGGTTCTCCAAGTTCCTCCCCGCGTCGATGTCGGACACGAGCACCCGCCGCCGGCTGACCGAGTACGAGATCCAGGTGCAGGATCTCCAGGCGTACGCCCGCTCGCTCGAGAACGAGACCGTGCACCTGCGCAAGAAGCTCGAGGACGGGCCGAAGGAGTTCATGGTCATCGAGAACAAGCTGCGCGAGGCCAACCGGCAGCTCGTCCAGGCCTTCAACCAGAACGAGAAGCTGGTCAACGCGCTCTACGAGGCGCGCGAGCAGATCTCCTCGCTGAAGGAAGAGGTCGACAAGCTCTGCGCGCCGCCCTCGACCTACGGCGTCTTCCTGTCGACCAATGAGGACGGCACGGTCAACATCCTGTCGCAGGGACGCAAGGTCAAGGTCAACGTGCATCCGTCGATCAAGCTCGACACCCTGAAGCCCGGCCAGGAGCTGATCCTGAACGAGGGCCTCAACGTCATCGAGGCGGCGACCTACGAGATCCAGGGCGACGTCGTGATCCTCAAGGAGAAGCTCGACGACGAGCGCGCGGTGGTGACCCTGCGGGCCGACGAGGAGAAGGTCGGCATCATCGCCGATCCCCTGCGCGACCTGCGCCTCAAGGTCGGCGACCACATCCTCATGGACGCGCGCTCGGGCTACCTGCTCGAGCGGCTGCCCAAGAGCGAGGTGGAGGACCTGGCCCTCGAGGAAGTGCCGGACATCGGCTACGACGACATCGGCGGCCTCGGCAACCAGATCGAGTCGATCAAGGACGCCGTCGAGCTGCCGTACCTCTATGCCGACTACTACAAGGAGCACAAGCTCACGCCGCCCAAGGGCGTGCTGCTCTACGGGCCGCCCGGCTGCGGCAAGACCATGATCGCCAAGGCCGTGGCCAACAACCTCGCCGAGAAGGTCTCGGAGAAGCGCGGCGAGAAGATCAAGGGCTTCTTCCTCAACATCAAGGGGCCGGAGCTCCTGAACAAGTACGTGGGCGAGACCGAGCGCAAGATCCGTGAGATCTTCACCAAGGCCAAGGAGAAGGCCGCCGAGGACGTGCCCGTCGTCGTGTTCTTCGACGAGATGGACGCCCTCTTCCGCACCCGCGGCACGGGCATCTCCTCCGACGTGGAGACGACCATCGTGCCCCAGCTGCTGGCGGAGATCGACGGCGTCGAGGGGCTGAAGAACGTCATCGTCATCGGCGCCTCGAACCGGCAGGACCTGATCGACCCGGCCATCCTGCGCCCGGGCCGCCTCGACGTGAAGATCAAGATCGAGCGGCCGGACCAGACGGCGGCCAGGGACATCTTCCAGAAGTACCTGACGACGGACATCCCGATCGCCGAGGCCGAGGCGCGCGCGCACGGCGGCGACCTCGGCAGCGCCGTGGAAGCCATGATCGGCCAGACGGTAGAGGCGATGTACAGCCTCAGCGAGGAGAACCGGTTCCTCGAGGTCACGTACGCGAACGGCGACAAGGAGGTCCTGTACTTCAAGGACTTCTCGTCGGGCGCCATGATCGAATCGATCGTGCGGCGCGCCAAGAAGCTGGCCCTGAAGCGCTTCATCGCCGGCGGCAACAAGGGCGTCGCCGGCGACGACCTCCTCAACGCCGTGCGCGAGGAGTTCAAGGAGAACGAGGACCTGCCGAATACCACGAACCCCGACGACTGGGCGAAGATCGCCGGCAAGAAGGGCGAGCGGATCGTCTACGTGAAGCCGCTGATCAGCGAGAGCAAAGAGAAGCAGAAGAACGTCGAGCGGGTGGTCACCACCGGCCAGTACCTGTAAGGAAGAGGGGGGCCCGCCTCGGGGCCCCCCATTTCCCCCCGGCGTTACACTGACGCGCGGGGGGTTTGTTTCTGCCTCCACGGAAGAGGGACGAATGGCCATCCCGAAAGTCATGGGCATCGAGACCGAGTACGGGATCCTGGTGAGGAACCAGCCGGACTTCAACCCGATCCTGTCCTCCCTGCTGCTGATCAACTCCTACGAGACCTACCGCTCCTCGCGGATCCGGTGGGACTACGAGGCGGAGAGCCCGCTGCGGGATGCCCGGGGCTTCGAGTACATGGAGGAGAAGGACGTCCCCTCCAAGGAGGAGTCGCGCCTCATCAACCTCATCCTGTCCAACGGGGCGCGCTTCTACGTCGATCACGCCCATCCGGAGTACTCGAGCCCCGAGACGACCAACCCGCGCGATTGCGTCATCTGGGATCGCGCGGGCGAGCGCATCGTCAACCTGTCACGCCAGCGCGCCGAGGCGGTCTCGCCGCCCGAGCAGCGGATCCTCATCTACAAGAACAACAGCGACGGCAAGGGCAACTCCTACGGCACCCACGAGAACTACCTCATGGATCGCAAGGTGCCCTTCGCGCGGATCGTGCAGCACATGATGCCGTTCTTCGTGTCGCGCCAGGTCTTCTGCGGCGCGGGCAAGGTGGGGGCGGAGAACAACACCGACCCCTGCGACTACCAGATCTCCCAGCGCGCCGATTTCCTGGAGACCGAGGTCGGGCTGGAGACCATGCACTCGCGGCCCATCGTCAACACGCGTGACGAGCCCCACGCCGACCCCGAAAAGTACCGGCGCCTGCACGTCATCGTGGGCGACGCCAACATGAGCGAGGTGACCAACTACCTCAAGGTCGGCACCATGGCCCTCGTGCTCAGCATGGTCGAGGACGACTTCATCGACCGCGATCTCTCCATCGACGGGCCGGTGGCCGCCTACCGCAAGGTCTCCCGCGACCTCACCTGCCGGGAGACCTTCCGGCTCAAGGACGGCCGCCAGGTCTCCGCGGTGGACCTGCAGCGCGAGTTCCTCGACCTGGCCCGCCGCTACTTCAAGGACCGCGAGCACGAGCCCTGGGTCGACGAGGTCATGGCGCGCTGGCAGCGCACGCTCGACGGCCTCGCCGACGACCCCCTGCGGCTCTCGCGCGAGCTGGACTGGGTGATCAAGCGCCACCTCATCGAGAACTACATGGAGAAGCACTCGCTGGAGTGGAACGACTCGCGCGTCCAGATGATCGACCTCCAGTTCCACGACATCCGCCCGGGCCGGGGGCTCTTCTACAAGCTCGAGGAGGCCGAGGCCGTCGAGCGCCTGTGCACCGACGACGAGATCGCCAAGGCCATGTACGACCCCCCCAAGGACACCCGCGCGTACTTCCGCGGGATGTGCCTGCAGCGCTACGCGGACGAGATCGTCTCCGCGAGCTGGGACTCGGTGATCTTCGACCTCAAGGAGGGCCCGCTGAAGAAGATCTTCATGCTGGAGCCGCTCCGGGGGACGGAGGCGCACGTGCGGCAGCTCCTGACGGAGTCGCCGACCGCCAGCGATCTCCTGCGCAACCTCTCACGGCCGACGTACGGCGTATGACGAGCCCCGGCGAGGGACACGCATGACCGACGACCGCTGGCTGAGCGCGTTCAACGACTACGCCGCCTGCAGCTTCACCGACCTGCTCCGCCGCCAGTCCCCCCACCTGCTGCCCGGCTTCCCCGGCGCCGCCGAGGACCCGACGCCGGCGCCGGCGGTGCCGCACGGCACGACGGTCCTCGCCCTGCGCTACCGCGACGGCGTCATCATGGCGGGCGACCGGCAGGCCACCGCCGGGTACCAGATCGCGAGCCGCCGCATCGAGAAGATCTTCAAGTGCGACGACCTCTCGGGCATCGGGATCGCGGGCGCGGCCGGCCCCGCCGTGGAGATGGCCAAGCTCTTCCAGACCGAGCTCGAGCACTACGAGAAGGTCGAGGGCGACAACCTCTCCCTCGACGGCAAGGCCAACAAGCTCTCCCAGATGGTGCGCATGAACCTGCCCGCGGCCATGCAGGGGCTCGCGGTGGTGCCGATCTTCGCCGGCTTCGACGAGAAGGCCGGCGCGGGACGGCTGTTCAAGTACGACATCACGGGGGGCCGCTACGAGGAGCGCGACTACGACTCGCAGGGCTCGGGCTCCAAGGACGCGCGCGATTCGCTCAAGAAGCTGTGGCGCCGGGACATGGGCCGCGAGGACGCGCTCCGCGCGGCCCTGGAGGCCCTCTACGACGCCGCCGACGAGGACGTCGGCACCGGCGGGCCCGACCTCGTGCGCGGCATCTTCCCCAGCGTGAAGACCATCACGCGGAGCGGGTTCAGCGAGGTGGGCGAGGACGAGGTGCGCCGGGTGTGCGAGGCGATCCTCGGCGAGCGCGCCAAGGCCGAGACCGGGGCCTGAGCCATGCCGCTGCCCTACTACGTCAGCCCCGAGCAGATGATGAAGGACAAGGCGGAGTATGCCCGCAAGGGCATCGCCCGCGGACGGTCCATCGTCACCCTCGAGTATCGCGAGGGGATCCTGCTCGTGGCCGAGAACCCGTCGACCCTGCTCCACAAGATCTCGGAGATCTACGACCGCATCGCCTTCGCCGGGGTGGGCAAGTACAACGAGTTCGAGAATCTGCGGATCGCGGGCATCCGGCACGCCGACGTCAAGGGCTACTCCTACAGCCGCGGCGACGTGACGGCCAAGGCGCTGGCCAACGCGTACTCGCAGGCCCTCGGCAACATCTTCACCCAGGACATCAAGCCCTTCGAGGTCGAGGTGCTGGTGGCCGAGGTGAGCGACGGCAACGGCAGCAAGAACGAGATCTACCACATCCTCTACGACGGCACCATCGAGGACGAGAAGAACTACGCAGCCATGGGCGGTCAGGCCGAGGAGATCCGCCGTTTCCTCAAGGACCATTATCAGGACGCCATGACGCTCGACGACGCCGTCCAGCTCGGCGTCCGCGCGCTGAACGTCACCCAGAACAAGACCCTCAGCAGCAAGGACCTCGAGGTCGCGGTGCTCGACGCCACCAAGGCGCGCCGCAAGTTCCGGCGCATCCCCGCCGAGGTCCTGACCCAACTCCTGGGCGCGCCCGGCTAGGACGTGCTAGGCTGAGGGCCAGATGAAGCGCCGGATCTTCGGCCTCGAGAACGAGTACGGTCTCACCTGCACCCTGAACGGCCAGCGCCGCCTCTCCCCCGACAACGTCGCGCGGTACCTGTTCGAGAAGGTCATCCCGGGCGCCCGCAACGCCAACGTCTTCCTGGAGAACGGCGCGCGCCTGTACCTCGACACGGGCTTCCACCCGGAGTACGCCACGCCCGAGTGCGACGACGTGGCCGAGCTGGTCGTCCACGACAAGGCGGGCGAGCGGATCGTGGAGGACCTCCTCCACCAGGCCGAGAAGCGGCTGCGCGAGGACGGCATCTCCGGCAACATCCTGCTCTTCAAGAACAACACGGACTCGGCGGGGAACTCCTACGGCTGCCACGAGAACTACCTCGTCAGCCGCGACGTGTCCTTCCAGCGGCTGGCCGAGGCGCTCATTCCCTTCTTCGTCACCCGGCAGATCTTCGCGGGGGCGGGCAAGGTGCTGCAGACGCCGCGGGGCTTCCACTACTGCCTGAGCCAGCGCGCCCAGCACATCTGCCAGGAGATCTCGGGCGCCACCACCTCGTCGCGCTCGATCATCAACACGCGCGACGAGCCCCACGCCGACGCCGAGCGCTACCGCCGCCTGCACGTCATCGTGGGCGACTCGAACATGTCGGAGGTGGCCACCTACCTCAAGATCGGCACCACCGCGCTCGTGCTCGACATGATCGAGGACGGCTTCTTCGACCGCGACTACTCGCTGCAGTCGCCCGTGCAGGCCATCCGCGACATCTCGCACGACCCCACCCTGCGCGAGACGGTCAAGCTCAAGGACGGCCGGTCCATCAGCGCGCTGGACATGCAGCTCGAGTACCTCGAGTACGCGAGCCGATACGTGGACTCGATCAGCCCCGACCCGGCCACGAAGGACGTGCTCGCCCGCTGGACGGACGTGCTGACCAAGCTGGAGACCGACCCCAACCAGCTCAGCCGCGAGCTCGACTGGGTCATCAAGCGCGAGTGGATCCAGCAGTACATGGACAAGAACCGCCTGTCCTGGCGCGATCCGAAGATCTCGCTGATGGACCTCCAGTACCACGACATCCGCCCCGACCGCGGGCTCTACTACAAGCTGGCCGCCCGGGACATGGTGGACCGCATCACCGACGACGCGACGATCGAGCGCGCCAAGCACGAGCCCCCGCAGACCACGCGGGCGCGGCTGCGCGGCGAGTTCATCCGCCAGGCCAATCTCAAGGGCAAGGACTACCGCGTGGACTGGGTGTACCTGAAGCTCAACGACCCGGAGCGCGAGACCATCCTTTGCAAGGATCCGTTCCAGTCCCACGACGAACGGGTCGCGCGGCTGATCCGCTCGTTCTGATCGCCGGGGCGGCGCCCTCCGGGTCTCCCCGGTGATGCACGACCCGATGTACCACGACGGCGCGCGCCGGCTCCAGGATCGCTTCGACACGCGCCGGCTCGCCGATCGCCTGGTCGAGGTCGTCACCCACGGCACGTTCACGGACGCCGAGCGGGCGTTCATCGAGAGCCGCCCCCTCTTCTTCCTGGCCACCGCCGACGCCGACGGCCATCCGGACTGTTCGTACAAGGGCGGGCGGCCCGGCTTCGTCCGCGTGATCGATCCGCGGACGCTCGCCTTTCCCAGCTACGACGGCAACGGGATGTTCAAGAGCCTCGGCAACATCCTCGTCAACCCGCACGTCGGGATGCTCTTCATCGACTTCGAGCGCCCCCGGCGCCTGCGCGTGAACGGGCGGGCCACCGTGTGTGACGACGATCCGCTGCTCGCCGATTTCGTCGGCGCGCAGCTGATCGTGCGGGTGGAGGCCCACGCCATCTTCCCGAACTGTCCGCGCTACGTCCACACGATGCAGGTCCTCGAGCCGTCGCCCCATGCGCCGTGCGAGGGCCACACGCCGCCCATCCCCGACTGGAAGCGCCGTCCCGAGTTCCGCGAAGTGCTGCCCGCCGGCGATCCGGCCGCCACGCCGCCGGCCGACCAGGGGTGATGCGCGGCCCCGAGGGGCATTGACACTCGCTGTCGGCGCGTTGTACAAGGTTCACCACTTTCCCACCATGCGCTGGGGCAAGCGTCGAGCCAAGGGTCACCACCGGCCCGCCGACCTCTCGGCCTTCATCGACGAAGGCTCCGAGATCGAGGGCACGTACGCCTTCCGCGGTACCGTCATGCTCAACGGGAAATTCCGCGGCGAGATCCAGACCTCCGACACGTTGATCGTCGGCGAGAAGGGCGTGATCAACGCGTCAATCCGGGCGGGAGTCGTGTTGATCAGCGGCGAGGTGGTGGGCAACGTGATGGCCATCGACCGCGTGGAGCTGCGCGGCAGCGCGCGCCTGTTCGGCGACGTCGAGGCCCCCGTGGTCGTCATCGAGGAAGGCGTCATCTTCGAGGGCCACTGCCGGATGACGAAGCCCAAGCCGGCGGAGGCTGCTGCACCCGCGCGCGATCTCTCGGTCGTCTCGCTCAAGCGCTAGCCGACGCTACGACCCGCCCTCGCGTTCGCGAACGTCGGTCTTCCGATGATCGCGATCTATCTGCCGACCGCCTGGCTTGCCCTGATCGTGATCATCCTCGCCGAAGCTGGCTACGGCATACGGCGTCTCCCGCTGCCGGCGGGGCGATCCTTGCTCTCGCAGACGATAGTGAATGGCGCCTCGACGCTTGTCGGCCTGCCGGTGACGTGGGTCGTGCTCGCCATCGTCGAGGGGCTCCTCGGTGAACCGGTTCACGATGTTCATGCTCCCGGTCAGTGAGCGCCTGGTTCGCCTGGTTGGCATCGTCTATTCGCTATTCACGGTCATTCACGGATCGCCGTGAGCGGCCTGGTCCAAGAAGTCGACCGGTCAGCTGATAGGCCCGACCGCGTGTTCGACGGCGGCCAGCACGCTGCCGTCGTCCACCAGCGCCAGCGCGGCGTCGAGGTCGGATTTGAGCCAGCGGTCGGCGTCGAGGCGGGGGATGCGCGCGCGCACGGCGGCGCGGGCGGCCGCGCTCCCCCGCCCCGGCGCGAGCGGCGCGCGGAAGTCGAGGGCCTGGGCGGCGAGCAGCAGCTCGATGGCCACGACCTGGCGCGCGTGGCCGACGGCGGTGCGCGCCTTGAGGGCGGCGCCGGCGGCCATCGCGTTGTAGTCCTCCTGGAGCCCGGAGGCCGGGATCGAGTCCACGCTGGCGGGCACCGCCAGCCGCTTGCACTCCGCCACCAGCGCCGCAGCGACGTACTGGGCGATCATGTAGCCGGAGTGCACGCCGCCGTGCGGCGAGAGAAACGGCGGCAGCGCCTCGTTGGTCAGCGGGTTCACGAGGCGGTCGATGCGCCGCTCGCTGATGCCCGCGAGCTGGGCGAGCCCGATGGCGAGCGTGTCGAGCGCGACGCCGAGAGGCTCGCCGTGGAAGTTGCCGCCCGTCAGCACCGCGCCGTCACCGTCGGGGAAGACGAGCGGGTTGTCCGTCACGCTCGTCAGCTCGCTCTCGAGGATCGCGCGGGCGAAGCCGATCGCCGAACGCGCGGCGCCGTGGACCTGGGGCATGCAGCGCAGGCTGTAGGCGTCCTGCACGCGCGTGCAGTCGCGATGCGACGCGATGATCGCGCTGTCGGCGGTGAGCCGGCGCAGGTTGGCGGCGGAGGCTGCCTGCTCCGCGTGCGGCCTCAGCCGCTGGATGCGCTCGTCGAACGCGGCGTTGCTGCCCATGAGCGCCTCGAGCGACATGGCGCCGGCGACGTCGGCCAGCCGGGCCAGCCGCGCGGCGTCCGCGACGGCGAGGGCGCCGACGCCGGCCATGAGGTGCGTGCCATTGAGGAGCGCGAGGCCTTCCTTGGCCTCGAGCACGAGCGGCGCCACGCCCGCCCGCGCCAGCGCCTCCCGCGCGGGCCGGCGCGCCCCAGCCACCCACGCCTCGCCCTCGCCGATCAGACAGCCAGCCACGTGGGCGAGCGGTGCGAGGTCGCCGCTCGAGCCGAGCGAGCCGCGCTCGGGCACGACGGGATGCACGCCGGCGTTGAGGCAGGCCACGACCGCGGCCACGACCTCCGGCCGCACGCCCGACGCCCCCCGCGCCAGCGAGGCGGCGAGGAGCAGCATCATGGCGCGCACCTCGGCCTCGGGCAGGGGCGCGCCGACGCCGCCGGCGTGGCTCAGCACGAGGTTGCGCTGGAGCGCGGCGCGCGCGGCGGGCGGGATCACGACGTCCTTGAGCTTGCCCACGCCCGTGGTGATGCCGTAGATCGGCGCGTCGCTCCGCCCGAGCCGCTCGACGTAGGCGCGGCTCGCGCGCATGGCCTCGAGCGCGCGCGGGGCCAGCCGCACGGGCTCGGCCGCGCGGGCCACGGCTTCCACGGCCTCGAGGGTGAGCGGGCCGCCGTCTAGATCGACCATCCCCGGGTGAGCTCCCGCACGCGCGCGAGCAGGTCGTCCTCGTCGACGGTCGCCAGCCGCCGGCCGGCGACGACGTGGCGGCCGTGGACCCAGACGTCGGTGATGGCGCGCGGCGACATCGCGTAGACCACGCTCTTCACGAGATCGGTGCGCGGGTGGAGCGAGGCGTCCTCCAGGTCGACGGCGACGAGATCGGCCAGGCGCCCCGCGGCGACGGCGCCGGCCTCGAGGCCGAGGATCCCCGCGCCGCCCGAGGTGCCGAGCGCGAACGCGGTGCCCGCGGAGAGCGCGGTGCCGTCGAGCAGGCGGACGCGCTGCAGGAGCGAGGTCATCCGCATCTCCTCGAAGACCGACAGCCGGTTGTTGGTGCAGCCGCCGTCGGTGCCGAGCCCGATCCTCACGCCCGCGCGGAGCATCTCGGGGACGCGGGTGACGCCGTCGCCGAGGAACATGTTGCTGCTCGGGCAGTACGCGAGCGCGGCGCCCCGCGCGCCCATGAGCGCGATCTCCTCGTCGTCGAGCCACACGCAGTGCACGCCGATCGTGCGCGGGCCCAGCACCCCGAGGCGCTCGAGGTAGCGGATCGGGGTCGCGCCGTGCTCGCGCAGGGTGTGCTCGCCCTCGTACCGTCCTTCCGCCACGTGGATGTGGAAGGGCGTGCCGGCGGCCTCCGCGACCTCGAAGCCCGCGCGGATCATGGCCGGCGAGGCCCCGTGCGGGCTGTGCGGCGCGGGCTGCACGCTGACGGTGGCGTCGCCCCGGTAGCTCTCGACGAGCTCGCGCGTGCGGCGGGCGGCGTCGGGCGGCGTCTCGCGATAGCGCCCCGGCGCGCCTTCCCAGTCGTACATGGTCCGGGCCAGCACGAGCCGGATCCCGATCTCGTGCGCGGCCGCGATCACCGCCTCGGCGTTCTCGTTGCCGGCGTCGGTCAGGTAGAAGAAGTCGACGCAGGTGGTGGCGCCGTGCAGCAGCATCTCCGCGAAGGCGAACTGCGCCCCCAGCGCGATGCCCTTGCGGTCCAGCCGCGTGGAGAAGGGATAGAGCACGCGATCGCGCCAGCCCATGAAGTCGAGGTCGTCGCCGAGCCCGCGCAGCAGCGACTGGAAGGTGTGGCAGTGGGCGTTCACCGTGCCGGGCAGGAGCGCCCGGCCGGCGAGCGCGACGTCGCCGGCCCGCGCCGCCCCCGCCGGCTCGACGGCCACGATGCGGCCCCCGGCGAGGTCCACGGCGTGGGCGGCGCGCCAGCCGCCGGGCGTGAGCACGAGGTCCGGCACGAGCCTCATCGCGAGACCACCAGCCAGCCGCGCTTGAGCACGCGGCTCACGTGGTTCACCCCGTAGACGTACGAGAGATGGCGCCAGTTGGGGACGTCGGCGAGCAGCATGTCGCACCACGCGCCCGGCCGCAGCGATCCGACCTCCCCTTCGAGCCCCATGGCGTGGGCGGCGTTCAGGGTGACGCCCAGCAAGGCCTCCTCGGGCGACATCTTCATCTGGCTGACCGCCATCGTCATCACGAGCTGCAGGTTGCAGCCCATCGACGAGCCCGGGTTGAAGTCGGAGGCGAGCGCCACGCGCGCGCCGGTCTCGAGGAAGGCGCGCGCGGGCGCGTACGGCAGGCCGAGGAAGAAGGCCGTGCCCGGCAGCAGCGCGGCGGTCACCCCGGCCTCCTTCATCCGGGCCACGCCCTCGGGCCGCGCCCGGAGGAGGTGATCGGCGGAGAGCGCGCCGATCTCCGCGGCCAGCTCGGCCCCGCCCAGGGTGACGAACTCGTCGGCGTGGAACTTCGCCCGGAGCCCCCGCTGCGCGCCCGCCTCGAGGATTCGCCGCGCCTGGGCGACGGAGAAGACGCCCTCCTCGCAGAACACGTCGACGTAGCGCGCGAGCCGCCGCTCGGCCACGGCGGGCAGCATCTCGTCGACCACGAGGTCGACGTAGGCGTCCGGGCGGCCCTTGAACTCGGGCGGGATCTCGTGGGCGCCGCAGAAGGTCGCGTGCACCTCGACGGGCTGCAGCTCCCCGAGCCGCCGGATCGCCTCGAGCATCTTGAGCTCGTCGGCGGTGGTGAGGCCATAGCCCGACTTGATCTCGACCGTGGTCGTCCCGTGGCGCAGCAGGGTGGCCAGCCGCGGCAGCGCGAGCTCGACGAGCTCGTCCACGCTGGCGGCGCGGGTGGCGCGCACGGTGGAGAGGATCCCGCCGCCCGCCGCGGCAATCTCCTGGTACGACGCCCCGGGCGCGCGCAGCGCGTACTCGTGCTCGCGCGAGCCCGCGTGGACGAGGTGGGTGTGGGAGTCCACGAATCCCGGCAGCCCGACGCGCCCGTGGGCGTCGAGCTGCCGCGCCGCCGGCGGGATGCCGACGGCGCTCGCGAGCCGCGACTGGGGCCCGACCCACACCACGCGCCCGGCCGCGGCGGCCATCGCCGCCTCCGGAATCACGCCGAGGAGTCCGTCGCCGAGCGCCGGCTCGCAGGTGACCAGCTCGCGCAGGCCCGTGACCACGAGGTCGACGCCGGCGGGATCGCCGGGTACGCTCATGAGGTGATGCCGGGCAGATCCAGGCGGTGGCGGCGCGCGGCCTCGATCGCCTCGGGATAGCCCGCATCCGCGTGACGCATGATCCCGGTGCCCGGGTCGGTCGAGAGCACGCGCGCGAGGCGTCGCGCGGCGTCGGGCGTGCCGTCGGCGACCACCACCATGCCGGCGTGGAGCGAGTAGCCGATGCCCACGCCGCCGCCGTGATGCACGCTCACCCACGTCGCGCCCGCCGCCGTGTTCAGCAGCGCGTTGAGCACGGGCCAGTCGGCGATGGCGTCGGAGCCGTCGCGCATGGACTCCGTCTCGCGGTTGGGCGAGGCGACGGAGCCCGAGTCGAGGTGGTCGCGCCCGATCACGATCGGCGCCTTGACCCGGCCCGTGGCCACGAGGTCGTTGAAGATGGCGCCGGCCTTGGCGCGCGCACCGTAGCCGAGCCAGCAGATGCGCGCGGGGAGGCCCTGGAAGCGCACGCGCTCCTGGGCCAGACGCAGCCAGCGCACGAGGCGCTCGTCCTCGGCGAAGGCCTCCATCAGCGCGCGATCGGTCACGTAGATGTCCTCGGGCTCGCCGGAGAGCGCGACCCAGCGGAAGGGCCCGTTGCCCTCGCAAAACAGCGGGCGGATGAACGCGGGCACGAAGCCGGGATAGGAGAAGTCGCCGACCCCGGCCTCCCCGGCCTCGTGACGGATGTTGTTGCCGTAGTCGAAGAGCACCGCACCCTGCCGCTGGAATTCGAGCATCGCACGCATGTGCGCCGCCACCGACTCGCGGGCGCGGCGCAGGTACTCCTTCGGGTCGCGGGCGCGCAGGACGGCCGCCTCGGCCGGAGTCAGAGGCGCGGGGATGTATCCGTTGATCATGTCGTGGGCCGAGGTCTGGTCGGTCACCACGTCGAAGTGCGCCCCGCGCGCGGCGAGCGCCGGATGCACCTCGGCGGCGTTGCCGTGCAGCGCGATCGAGAGCGGCCGCCGCGCCCGCCGCGCCTCCTCGGCCCACGCCAGCGCCTCGTCGATGGAGCGCGTGGCGCGGTCCACGTACGACAGGCGCAGCCGCCGCTCGATGCGCTCGTCGTCGACCTCCACGATGATGGCCACGCCCTCGTTCATCGTGATGGCGAGCGGCTGGGCGCCGCCCATGCCGCCGAGCCCCGCGGTGAGCACGAGCCGGCCCGCGAGCGAGCCGCCGAAGTGCTTCTGCGCGCAGGCGGCGAAGGTCTCGTACGTGCCCTGGAGGATCCCCTGGGTACCGATGTAGATCCACGAGCCCGCGGTCATCTGGCCGTACATCGTCAGCCCCATCGCCTCGTAGCGCCGGAAATGCTCCCAGTCGCCCCACGCGGGCACGAGCAGCGCGTTGGCGATGAGCACCCGCGGGGCCTCGGGATGGGTGTCAAAAACCCCGACAGGCTTGCCGGACTGCACGAGCAGGGTCTGGTCCGCCCGCAACCGCTGCAGCGTCGCCACGATGCGGTCATACGCCTGCCACGAGCGAGCCGCCTTCCCCGTCCCGCCGTAGACGACGAGGTCCTCCCAGCGCTCGGCGACGTCGGGATCCAGGTTGTTCATCAGCATCCGCATCGCCGCTTCTTGCGGCCAGCCGAGGCAGGAGCGCGCGGCGCCGCGCGGGGCGCGGACGGGCTCGCGGGGCCGCAGCGGATCGCTCATGACGCCTCCCGGCGCGGGACGGTGAGTGCCCGGTTTTCTGGAGTCACTCTACCCCACATTTTCGGCTTGCACGCTGAGCGCAGACGGGCATAATCGTCCGGAAGCTTTCCCGCCCTGCCAAGGAGGAACCAATGACCGTCACGCGCCACTGGCCGCTTGTCCTCGCCGTGCTCCTCGCGCTCGTCACGCCCCCGCTGGCGCGGGCGACCACGACGCCGCCGATCTCCGGCAACGTCCTGGGCATCGTCATCTGCCAGCCGCCGCAGTGTCCGGGGCAGGCGTTCGCGGGATCGTTCGTGGGCACCATCGACACCAGTGCGGTGACCACGGCCTTCGGGGTGTCGATCCGGTATGACCACCTCCCCACCCTGAGTGATCCGCCGATGCCGATCGCGGCCGGAGGCTGGATCATCCATCCGGCGGTCTCGGCGCCGAGCTATGGCGGGTCGGTCACGAACGGCACGATCACGGCGATCGGGATCCATGGCCAGCCGACCAACACGTACATGGTCAGCGCCACCTTCGTGTTGACGCCCGGCGGCGTCTCCGCCGGCACCCTGACGTTCTCGGGGATCCTGAACGCCAACGCGATCCCGCCCAGCATGATCGGGTCGCTCAGCCAGTAGCGGCTTCGAGCTGCATGGCGCGGATGGATTCCTCGCGGATCTCTTCGGTCAGCCGCGCCGTGCAGGCCGCGAACTCCGGAGCGGTCTTCATCGTGTAGCGGCGACGGTGCGGCAGGTGGGCCAGCGAAGAACAGCGCGCGCGCACGAGCCCACCGTACGTTCCACGGCGACGACGGCGCGGCGCTTCTGCATGGTGGGTTCCTCCGGGGCGGATTATACTCGCGGCCGGTGGACGCACCGACCGACCCGCAGCGAGGTGACGGCCCCGTCATGATCCCCACCCGCGTCGCGCGCGGGCGCGCCGTCGTGATCCCGTGGCGCTGACCGTCCTCGGCGTGATTCCCGCCCGGCTGGCCTCCTCGCGGCTGCCGCGCAAGGTCCTGCGCGAGATCGCGGGCAAGCCGATGGTCGTCCACGTCTACGAGCGGGCGCAGGCGGCGCGGCGCCTCACCGACCTCCTCGTCGCCACCGACTCCGACGAGGTCATCGACGTCTGCCGCAGCCACCACGTCCCCGCGGTGATGACCTCGCCCGATCACCCCTCGGGCACGGACCGCGTGTGGGAGGTCGCGCAGGGCCGCGTGGCCGACATCTACGTGGGCATCCAGGGCGACGAGCCGCTGCTCACTCCTGGCCACATCGACCTGCTCGTGACGCCCTTCATCCGGCGGCCCGAGACCCAGGTGACCACGCTCAAGATCCGCGCGACGCCCGAGGAGGTCGCGAGCCCCCACAGCCCCAAGGTCGTCTGCGACGCCCTCGGGCAGGCCCTGTATTTCTCGCGGCACCCCATCCCGTTCGATCGCGACGGCCGCGGCGTCGTGCACTACAAGCACATCGGTCTGTACGCCTACCACCGGCACGCGCTCGACGCCTTCCATCGGATGCCGCCCTCGACGCTCGAGCTGACGGAGGGCCTGGAGCAGCTGCGCTTCCTGGAGCACGGCATCCCCATCGTGGTCTCGGAGACCACCGAGGCGCAGATCGGTGTCGACACCGAGGAGGACCTCAGAGCCGTCGAAGCCCTGCTCGCGCGCCGCTCGTCGTGACGTCCCGGCCCGCCCTCGGGCCGTGGGGGATCGTGACCCTCATCCTGCTCGCCCAGACGGCGGCGTGCGTCGGGCCGCTCGGCATCCCGGCCATCGCCTCGCTGATCCGCGCCGACCTCGGGCTCACGCTGACCCAGGCCGGCTCCTTCCTCTCCGCCTACTACATCGGGCCCATCGTGATGTCGGTGCCCGCGGGCACGCTCGCCGACACCTGGGGCGTGGCGCGCACGCTGATCCTCGGCCAGGTCGTGATCGCGGGCGGGCTCCTCGCCGCGAGCGCGGCCGGCTCCTACCCGATGGTGATCGCGCTCCTGATCGTCGCCGGCCTCGGCTACGGGATGCTCAACCCGACGTCGACCAAGGCCGCGATGGGCTGGTTTCCGCCGCGCCAGCGCGCCACCGTCGTGGGGATCAAGCAGATCGGGCTGCCTGCGGGCGGGGTCATCGGCGCCGCGCTGTTGCCGGCGCTCGCCCTCGCCGTCGGCTGGCGGCTCGCGGTGGCCGCCTCGGCGGCGCTCATCCTCGTGATGATCGTCGCGTCGGTGATCCTCTACCGCGATCCGCCCGGCGAGATCCTCGCGCGGCCGCCGGGCGCGAAGAGTCCGCTGCGGACCGTGCTGGCGATGCGCGATCCCTGGCTGGTAGGCCTCGCGTCCCTCGTCTTCGCCGCCATGCAGACGGTCTGGATGGCCTTCCTCGTCCTTTATCTGGAGGCCGTCGTCGGCCTGCCGCTGCTCGTGGCCAGCGCCTACCTCGCGCTGGCCCAGCTCGCCGGCGCGATGGGACGGATCGTCTTCGGCCTCCTTTCCGACCGGGTGTTCGCGGGCGACCGCCGCTTGCCGCTGCTCATCGCGGGCGCGGGCAGCACGCTCTGCTCGATCGCGATGGCGTTCACGGGCCCCGGCGCCTCCGCGGCGTGGCTCGTGCCGCTCGTCTTCGTCTTCGGTCTGGTCGGCATCGGCTGGAACGGCGTGCACCACACGCTGATGGCCGAGCTCGCCGGTCCGGCTGCGGCGGGCACGGCGGTGGGGCTCGGGCTGGCGCTCTCGTCGATCGGCGTCACCGCGGGGCCGCCGCTCTTCGGGCGCTCCGTCGAGCTGATGGGCGGGCTCTACCGGCCGGCGTGGCTCGGCCTGGCCGGCGTGATGGTGCTGGCCATGCTGGTGCTCCTGGCGATCCGCGAGCGGCGCGGCATGGTATCGTAATCGGCGCGATGAGCCGGCGGCCTCTCTTCTACGGCTGGGTGGTCCTCGCCGCGTGCACGAGCGTGGTCTGCGTTGGCCTGGGCGCGATGTTCTCGCTCGCGGTGTTCGTCAAGCCGATCGAGGAGGCCACGGGCTGGAGCCGCAGCGGCATCTCGACGATCGCGCTGATCAACTGGCTCGCCATGGGCGCCGGCTCGTTCTTCTGGGGGGCGCTGTCCGATCGCTACGGCGGCCGCGTCGTCGCCCTGGCGGGCGGGCTGCTGCTCGGCGCCGGGCTCGTCGCCTCCAGCCAGGCCACGTCCCTCGGCGCGCTCTTCGTGACGTACGGGGTGCTGGTGGGCTTCGGCGTCGGCGCGTTCTACGCGCCCCTCACGGTCACGGCGGCGAAGTGGTTCCCGAACCGGCGCGGCCTCGCGGTGGGCACGGTCTCGGCCGGCATCGGGATCGGCGTGCTCGTGACGGCGCCCTTCGCGCGCTGGCTCATCATCCGCTACGACTGGCAGGCGGCCATGGCGATCCTCGGGGATCTGTCGTGGCTCCTGATCCTGCCCGTCGCGCTCCTGATCCGCGAGCACCCGCCGGTGCCGGCCTCGGCCGTGCCGCAGGCGGGCGGGGCGCGCGAGCGTGACTTCACGGCGGCCGGGGTCATGCGCACGCCGCAGTTCTGGGCCATCGCGATCACCCACTTCGCCTGCTGCGCCGCCCATTCCGGGCCGATCTTCCACATGGTGACCCACGCCGGAGACCAGGGGATCGCGCGGATGGCGGCGGCGACGGTGCTGAGCGTCTCCGGCCTCTCCTCGGTGGCCGGGCGCATCGCCACCGGCATGCTGGCCGATCGCTACGGAGCCAAGCCGACCCTCGTGGCCGGCCTGGCCGTGCAGGCGGTCCTGGTGTTTCTCTACCTGTTCGCCCACAACCTGCTCGCCTTCTACGTCCTGGCGCTCGTCTTCGGCCTGTCGTACGGCGGCGTGATGCCGCTCTACGCCCTGCTCGTGCGCGAGTACTTCGGCGAGAAGGTGATGGGCGCCGCGTACGGTGGGGTGTTCCTGATCTCCACGCTCGGCATGGGCCTCGGCTCGTACGCCGGCGGCTTCATCTACGATCACTTCGGCAGCTACGCGTGGCTCTTCATGACCTCGGCGCTCATCGGCGCGCTGGGGGTCTTCGTGGCCATGACGTTCCGCCCGCCCCGGATGCTCGCCACGCCGGTCCCCGCCATCGCCGGCGGCCGCTGAGCCGAGCAGGCTGCTGAGCACGGCGCCGCGGGGGCGTACGGCTCGCCGTCGGGAGCGGATCTCGCCGCGCGCAGCCTGCGCGGCTGCCGTTGACACTCCCGGGGGGACGGTGTTATCAATTCGTCACATTTCCCGGAGGTTTAGCCCGCGCGGCCGCCCGTGCCCCGACCCCGTGGACAACACCTGACCCCTGGACGGCGAAGCGTCCAGTCCGATCAAGGAGGATCTGTCGGATGAAGAGCGGCATCGACCGGCGTGAGTTCATCAGGGTCTCCGGCGCCACGGCGGCCGTCGCCGTCACGATCAAGATCGAAGATCGGAAGGACGGGTAAATGCTCATCGAGCGGAAGTGGAAGAAGTGGGTGTACTTCTACATCCCGCTCACCCTCTTCATCATCGGCACCCTCTTCCCGTTCTACTGGATGTTCATCACCGCCATCCGGGCCCGACTCCGAGCTCTACCGCTCCTGGCGTGCCGTCAACAACGCGCCCTTCTGGACGCTGCACCCGACGATCGAGCACTTCCGCGACCTGATGGCCAAGACCACGTTCCCGCACTGGCTGTGGAACACGTTCTTCATCGCGGTGTTCTCCACGATCATCTCGCTCTTCTGCGGCCTGCTCGCGGGCTACGCGCTCGGCCGGCTGAAGTTCCCCATGGCGGGCACGCTGGGGACCTCGATCTTCGTGACGTACCTGGTGCCGCCGACGCTGCTCTTCATCCCGCTCGCCAACATCATCCGCACGTTCCAGCTCGGCGACACGCCGTGGGCCCTGATCCTCACCTATCCGACGTTCCTCATCCCCTTCTGCACCTGGCTCCTCATGGGGTACTTCAAGACCATCCCCAAGGAGCTCGAGGAGTGCGCGCGCATCGACGGGGCCACGCGCTTCGGGGCGATGGTGCGCATCATCTTTCCCATCGCGGTGCCCGGCATCCTCTCGGCGGGGATCTTCGCCTTCACCCTGTCCTGGAACGAGTTCATCTATGCGCTGGTGTTCCTGTCGTCGCCCGAGAAGAAGACGGTGCCCGTGGGCGTCGTCTCCGAGCTCATCCGCGGCGACATCTACTTCTGGGGGCAGCTCATGGCGGGGGCCCTGCTCGGCTCGATCCCCGTCGCCCTCGTGTACTCGTTCTTCGTGGAATACTACGTCACCGGGCTCACGGGCTCGGTCAAGGGCTGACGCCGCCGGCGCCGCCCGCAGCGCCCGGAGCACGTCCCGGCCCCGGGGAACCTATTTGAGGGACAGGAGAGATCAATGGCCCAGGTGGTGATGAAGGACCTCAACAAGAAGTACGACGAGGTGCACGCGGTCAAGGACGTCAACCTGCACGTCCGCGACAAGGAGTTCATCGTGCTCGTCGGCCCGTCCGGGTGCGGCAAGTCGACGACGCTCAGGATGGTGGCGGGGCTCGAGGAGATCACGGCGGGCGAGATCGCCATCGGCGACCGCGTGGTCAACGACCTGCCGCCCAAGGACCGCGACATCGCGATGGTGTTCCAGAACTACGCGCTCTACCCGCACATGACCGTGTACGACAACATGGCCTTCGGCCTGAAGATGCGGAAGTTCCCCAAGGCCGAGATTCTCAAGCGCGTGCAGGACGCCGCCGAGATCCTCGGGATCCAGGAATTGCTCAAGCGCAAGCCGCGGCAGCTCTCCGGCGGCCAGCGCCAGCGCGTCGCCGTGGGCCGGGCCATCGTGCGCCACCCGCAGGTGTTCCTCTTCGACGAGCCGCTGTCGAACCTGGACGCCAAGCTGCGCGTGCAGATGCGCGTCGAGCTCAAGCGGCTGCACGACCGCCTGGAGACCACCGCCATCTACGTCACCCACGATCAGGTCGAGGCCATGACCCTCGGCGACCGGGTGGTGGTGATGAAGGACGGCTGGGTGCAGCAGGTGGGCGAGCCGCTCGAACTCTACGGCCGGCCGTCGAACCGCTTCGTGGCCGGCTTCATCGGCTCGCCGGCCATGAACTTCGTCGACGTCGGGATCAGCGAGGCCAATGGCGCGGTGTGGATCGAGACCCAGGGCCTGCGACTCAAGGCGGCGGCCGACCGCACGGACCGCCTCCGGCCGTACAAGGGCCAGAAGGTCACGCTCGGCATCCGCCCCGAGGACATCCGCCTCGCCTCCGGCAGCGACACGCCCGACAGGACGTTCGAGTCGGTGGTGGAGGTCGTCGAGCCGCTCGGCTCGGAGATCCTGCTCGACATGAAGATAGCCTCGGCGCAGATGGTGGCGCGCGTCGAGCCGACCGTGCGCGTGAAGGTCCACGAGCCGATCAAGATGGCCATCAACACCGACCGGCTCCACTTCTTCGACCTCAAGAGCGAAGCGGCGATATAGCTAACTCGGAGGGGGGCTGCGCCCCCCTTCCGAGCGTCGGAGGGGGCCTCGACGGCCCCCTCCGAAACCTCCCCCAGCGAAAGGGATTGCGCGGGCAAAGCCCGCGCTCGGACGTGGCGACACCACAGACTCGCAAACGAGAGATTCGGCGACTCGTCGTCGCGTATGCGCTCATGGCGCCGGCGCTGGTGCTCGTGCTGGGGGTGCTGGCGTATCCCGTCGGGTGGGAGGTGTGGGTCAGCCTGACGGACTTCTCGACGCGGCTCGACGGGCCACCCTCGTTCGTCGGGCTCGCGAACTACCTGGCGCTGGGGCGAGAGCCCGAATTCTGGCACGCGCTCACCGTCACCGTCGCGTACTTCGTGCTGACGACGGGCCTCAAGCTCGCGATCGGCACAGCCATGGCGGTGGCTCTCGCCGGGCCCTTTCGCGGCCGCGCGCTCGTCTTTCTCGCCGTGTTCCTGCCGTGGGCCTACCCGGGCAGCGTGACGGTGATCGCGTGGTTCTGGATGCTGAACCCGCCGCTCCTGACGTCGTATGCCGTGGCCATGGGGGGCGTGAAGCACGCCTTCGACGGCCTCTTCGGCACCGGCGCGTGGGCGTTCCTCTCCGTCGCCCTCTTCAACGTCTGGCGCGGCGCCTCCTTCACCGCCGTCTTCCTGCTCGCCGGGCTCAACGCCCTGCCCACCGAGCTCTTCGACTACGCGCGCCTCGAGACGCGCAACGCCTGGCAGCGCTTCCTGGCCGTCACCCTGCCGCTGCTGCGGCCGTACCTCGCCCTCGCCGTGTTCCTCTCGTTCACCACGGCGTTCGCCGATCTCGCCAATGTCTGGATGCTCACCGGCGGCCGCATCGTGTTCCCGGTGCTCGGGACGCAGGCGTACTGGCTCGGCATCCGCAACGGCCAGTTCGCGGAGGCGGCCGCGCGCTCGCTCTCGCTGGTGCCCCTGCTGGTGCTCGCGCTCGTGGTGCTCTTCCGCTGGTTCGACCCGCCGCGGGAGCGCGCCGCGTGAGCGGGCCGCGCGCGTGACGCGCGTGGCTTCGAGGCGCGCGCGCCGCGTGGCCCAGGGCACGCTGATGGCGCTCATCGCGGCCTACAGCCTCTTCCCGATCTACTTCATCACCGTGCAGTCGCTGAAGACGCCCCAGGAGGACGTCTTCGGCAGCCCGCTCTGGGTCACCGACCCGAGCTTCGAGAACTACACCGAGCTCTTCGAGGGGGCGAAGGCCCGCCCGCGCGGCTTCGTCATCCTGCCCCGCGTGCCCTTTCTCGACTGGCTCGCCAACTCCGCCCTCGTGCTCGCGGGCAGCCTCGCCGTCACCCTCGCCGCCGCCGTGCTCGCCGCCTACGCGCTCGGGCGGCTCCAGCCCCCCGGCTGGCGCTGGTGGCGCCGCGCGCTCTTCGCGACGTACGTCGTCCCGCACACCATCCTGTTCGTCCCGCTCTACCAGGTCATCATCCGTCTCGGCCTCGACGACAGCCACGGCGCGCTCGTGCTCATCTACTCGACCATGGCCCTGCCCTTCTGCGTGTGGATCCTCTCGGCGTACTACCAGCATTTGCCCCGCGAGATCGAGGAGGCCGCGCTCATCGAGGGCGCCTCGCCGGCGACCGCGTTCGTGCGCATCGTGCTGCCGATGAGCCGCAACGTCCTGATCGCCGCCGCCCTGTTCACGGTGGGCACGGTGGGCAACGACTTCATGCTCGCCTCGATCTTCCTGCTCGATCCGACGAAGCAGACGGTGGCGGCGGGGCTGGGCGTGATGGACGTGAGCCTGGAAGAGCTGGTCACCGTCGCGGGGGTCAACCTCGCGGCGATCCCCGTGGCCGCCGCCTGCGCGGTGTTCGCGCGGGGCTACGTGCGGGGGCTCACCGCGGCGATGGTGGAGGGGGCGTGAGGATGAGGCCGCGCGACGGATCCTGGCGAAGGTCTTCCCACAAGCACTCCCCGGCCTGAGGTTCTCGCTGAAACGGCCCGTCATTTGACGCCTTCCGGGCCGTCGGCTAGAATCCTGGTAACACCAAGTAACACCAAGTAACACCAAGTAACACCGAGGGCAGCTATGCGCACCCGTCACACCATGACCGTGTCCCTGCCGCCCGCGATGGCCCGCGAGGTCGAGGCGGTCCGGAGATCTGAACACCGTACCCGCTCCGAACTGGTCCGCGAAGCCCTGCGGACGTACTTCACCGTGCGCCACGCCTACACACCCACCCAGCCAGAGCTCCGCGCGATCGAACGAGGCCGCGCAGCCTTCCGCCGGGGCGACTCGATCACCCTCGATGACTTCCGAGCCTCCGTGGACGCTGCGGGTCGCAAAGCCCGCGCAAAAAAGCGTCCGGCGCGCGCCACGGCCTGAACGCGAGCGCCTCATGAAGGCGCTCGGCGAGATGCAGCGAAACCCGTTCACGGGCGATGTCGCACGTCTCAAGGACCAACCCTCCGCCTTTCGCCGGCGAGTCGGCGATTGGCGGGTTTTCTTTGATGTCCATCCGGACGCCCGCCTGGTCGAGGTGACCGCCATCGCGCGGCGCACGACGACCACCTACCGCAAACGGTAGGTCCACCCGTCACTTGCCGCGAGAGATCTTCGCGTCTGCCTCAGGTTTGCGCGGCTCGACTACAGTGATTGCGCTGGGACGACGAGGTGTTCTCGCAGCTCTCCCAACGCTGCTTCGAGGCGCTCCGGTGCGACAGTTGGGAGCCGCACGACGAGGTGCCGCACTCCGGCGTGTCGATACTGTTGCAACCCCTCGCGTGTCACCGGCGCGTTTGCCACGACGCCAATGAAGAGATCATCGACGTTCCGACCAGCCTCTGTGGCGTACTGGTTCAGGCGCTGCACCAGGGGCGCGGCTTCCTGGGAAGAGAGGTGGAAGCCGAGCCAGCCATCACCGACCTCGACGGCCCGACGCAAGGCTGGCACCGTATGGCCCCCGAAAATGATGGGGGGATGCGGTTTCTGTATCGGTTTTGGAAACGATTTCACCGGCGGAAAGGCACAAAACTCTCCTTGAAAGGACGGCGTATCCTGAGTCCACAGCACGCGCATGACCTCGAGGTATTCACACGTGCGCTGCGCTCGACGCTCCGGAGGAATCCCGAGCGCTTGAAACTCCTCTGTGAGCCAGCCAATGCCAACCCCGAAGAGCAACCGGCCTTTCGAAAGCCGGTCCAAGCTGGCGACGAGCTTCGCGGTGATGAGGGGGTTACGCTGCGGGACCAGACAGATACCCGTCGCCAATTTGATCCGGCTGGTGTGTGCGGCGGCAAAGGCCAGCGTCACGAACGGGTCGAGGAGATCCGCATCCGTGACAGAGATTTTCCCGCTTTCGTTATACGGATAGCGTGACGTATAGCTGTCCTGGGCGAAGAGGACCACATGTTCCGGCGCCCACAGCGATGCAAACCCCATGTCGTCGGCGGTGCGGGCAATCTGACCGACGATGTCTGGATCGGCAGTTCGCGCGACCCCAATCGAAAACAGTCCGACTTCCATGACTACCCTCCCTCCCTCGCTGCAGACATGTTCGTCACCCCGCATGTGCCATGGCCCAGCCCCTTCGCCCACGTGCAGAGACACTCCCCTGGGCACATCATGGCCACTTCGCTGAACACTTCAGATCTTTCAGGGGCTTCGACGCTTGTGATGATTCCATGTTCGATTCGTAGTGCGCCTCGGCGACCAACGAGGGCTCCCGACCGTGCTGGCAATGTAGCGGCGCTGCGAAGCCCAACGTGTCTCATGGCCACACATCCGGGACCCTGTGACGTGCGCGTCGGCACTCAAGGTGAAGTCCTGGACTTGCTGGAGGGAAGACGGTCGATGTAGGTGATTGAAACGCCCCTTCCCCATCACGTAGGGGCGATCATATCGAATCCGACGCGAGCGTATGCCATGACTTTCACGATCTTTCCATCCCATTGATCTGGGTTCGCGATCAACGTGATCAACGAGATCGGATAGACGACGTGCTCGTCCTCAGGCACGGCGGGTGAAGCCCCGACCGTCAGCAGACACCCGGCCGCCATGATCAACGTACCGATGTTGGTTCGACCGATGCGACAACGCGAGATCGTCCGGGTCTCTCTGTCCCCACGCGGTCCGGACACCCTGTGCTCTACGGCCGCAACCGGATCACCCGGTGCTGCGCGGACTCCGCGACGTACAGCCACCCCCGCCCGTCGGGCACGATGCCCTCGGGGTCGGCGAGGCCGGAGGCGACGGTGGTCACGGCGCCCGCCGGGGAGACGTGGAACACGCGGCCGGTGTGGAAGCCGCCGCTGACGTACGCGCCCCCCTGGCGGTCGGTGACCATGCTGATGCGGTCGTACTGCGCCGTGGGCAGGCGCGCGAAGAAGGTGAACGCGCCGTCGGAGGTGAGCCGGTAGAGATGGCCGCCCGATCCCAGCAAGAGGAGATCCCCGCCCGCCAGCGGCGCCACCGCCAGCAAGCGCGGCAGCATGCCCCCGCCCTTGCGGCCGCCCCAGCCGCGGGGAAACAGCGGCGCGAGGCTGGCCAGGCGGCGCGGCAAGGGGATCTGGGGATCGAGGGTCAGCCGGAACACGAGCGGGCCGCGGTAGTCCTCGTCCTTGAACTGCTCGAGCCCCGGCGGCGGGCGATCCTCCGCGCCGTGCGCGCGCGGGTCGAAGACGTAGTCGATGACGAGCAGGCGGCCCTCGGCGTCGAAGCTGAGCCCGCCGCTGCCCGCCAGGCGGGTGAGGCCCGTCGCGTAGAGCACGAGCCGGCCGTCCTCGCCCATGCGGAAGATGCGCGCGCCGTTCTCCTCCCCGAGATAGAGGTCACGGCTCCCGGACGGGATGGCGAGGCTCCCGAGCGTGGCCGCGGCGTGCTGAGCGAAGGGAATCCTCAGAGCGGGCTGCCGCGCGAGGTCGACCGGTAGCTCACCCTCGAGGTCGACGCGCGAGATCTCGGCGGCGGTGTCGCCGCGCGTGCCCGGGCTGAGCACGACGAGGATGCGTCCGTCGAGCGCCAGCTGCAGCGGGCGCGAGATGCCGGTGGCGACGATCTCGACCGCGGGCTGCGCATCGGGCGGTGGCGCCCAGGGCTCGAACGCGCAGAGCACGAGGGCGCCGGCCAGAGCGCCGGCGCCCCCGATTCGTGACGATCGCACCGTTCACACCTCCGCCGGCCGCGTCAGGCGGCGGCCGGCGTTCGGGCGTTACTCGTCGGCCTTGGCCTGCTCCGAGGTGGCGCCGCCCGGCGTGGCGAGCAGGAGCTGCAGGAAGCGCAGGGGCTTCGGCCCGGTGTTCATCGCGTTGAACCAGAGCCCGGTCGGCTGGGCGACCGATTGGCCCTCGCCGTGGTACTGGATCCCCGAGGTGCCGATCGGACCGCCGTCGGTGTCGACCACCAGCGTCCCCTCAAGGACGTAGATGTACGAGGGCACGAGGAAGCGCATCTTGCCCGTCTGCCCGCCCGGCTCCAGGGTGAGCGTCTGGCCCATCAGCACGACGGGTACGGTCATCCCGATGCGGGGCATGACGCCCGTGGAGCTCACCGTCGGCACCGCCTTCACGCCCTTGGGCTGCGCGGGCTTGGCGTCCTGGGCCTGGGCGGGCGCGACGCCCGGCCCGCGGTACTGGGCGTGGGCGCCCGCGACGAACACGAACAGCCCAACGACGATGGCCACAGCAGTTCTCAGTCTCATGATGCCCTCCCCGACTACGGTGTCGCGTGCACTGCGGTCACTTGATCGCTGCGCCGGTGATGCCCGAGATGAACCTGTCGAGGAACAGGTTGTACACGATGGCCACCGGCACGCCCACGAGCAGCGCTCCCGCCATCAGCGAGCCCCAGAAGTAGACGTCGCCCCGGATCAGCTCGGTGGCCACCCCGAGCGGCACCGGCTTCTGATCGGAGATCGACACGAAGGCCAGCGCGTACAGGAAGTCCTGCATCGACAGCGTGAACGAGAAGATCACGGAGGTGATCACGCCCGGGATGCTGACGGGCAGCACCACGCGCAAGAGCGCGCCCATCTGGCCGCAGCCGTCGAGCATCGCGGCCTCCTCGATCTCGAACGGCACCGTCTTGAAGAACCCCATGAGCAGCCACGTGCAGAACGGGATGGTGAAGGTCGGGTACACCACCACCAGCGACCACCACTCGTCTTGCAACCCGAGCGTGCTGACCACGCGGGCGAGCGGGATGAACAGGATGATGGCGGGAACCAGGTACGTCATGAAGATGCCGATACCCATGTTCTCGGCGAAGGGCAGGCGCAGGCGCGCCAGCGCGTAGCCGGCGGGCACCGCGGTCACCAGGGTGATGGCGGAGACGAAGAAGGAGATCGACATCGTGTTGAGGATCCAGTCGCCGTAGAAGGTCCGGTGGAACAGGAAATCGAAGTTCTTCCACGTGGGCGGCAGGTGGAACCAGAACGGCACCACGTCCATCCGGTAGAGGTCGGCCTCCTGCTTGATGGCGGTGACCGCCATCCAGAACAGGGGGAACACCGCGAGCAGGAGGAAGGGGGTCAGCCCGAGGTAGATCAGGGCGTGACGCCGGATCTCCTTCTGCCGGTGCGTGCGCGGCACGGCCAGGGCGACGACGGCCATCAGAGCTGTCGCCGCCGCAGCGTGCGGAGCAGGAGGACGATCGCGGGCAGCAGCAGCGGGAACAGGAACAGCGAGATTGCCGCGCCCCGCCCGAGCGCGCCCGCCTTGATGCCGGTGTTGTAGGCCAGCGTGGGCAGGATCTCGGTGGCGCCGTCGGGCCCGCCGTTGGTCAGCAGATAGACGATGCTCAGGTCCGACAGCGTGAAGACGGTGTCGAACGCGCTGCCGATGAAGAGGATGGGCGCGATCATCGGCACGATCACCTTGCTGAAGCGCTGCATGAACGAGGCGCCGTCGACCTTGGCCGCCTCGATGATCTCCGGAGGGACCGAGGTCATGCCCGCCATGAGCACGATGGCGCCGAAGGGGAAGCCGCGCCACACGTTGACGAACATCACCGAGAGGAGCGCCAGGCCCGGCTGGCCGAGCCAGATGGGCCAGTCCGGGGAGCCGTAGCCGCCGATCAGGTGCAGCCGGCTCAGCGCCCAGTTGAGCACGCTGAACTGCGAGTCGAACATCCACTTCCACCCGAGCACGCTCACCGCGATGGGCAGCGTGAACGGGATGACGATCAGCGCGCGCACCACCTTGCGGCCCTTGAAGGGCTGGATCAGCAGGAAGGCGAGCGTGGTCCCGAGCAGGCCCTTGAGGATCCCGGCGCCGATGGTGAAGACCAGGGTGTTGCGCAGCGCGACGTAGAACGTCGAGCTCTCCAGCGCGGCCCGGAAGTTCTCGAGCCCGACGAAGCTCGCCACCGGCGAGCCGACCGAAGCGTCGCTCATGGCGAGGTACAGCGAGAAGAGGAAGGGGAGCCCGACGAGGAGGCCCACGTAGAGCATGGCCGGGGCGAGGAGCGTGTAGCCGAAGAGGTAGCGGCGGGCGGTGGGGGTCTGATACCAGGATTGCCCCCGGGCGTGCCCGCGCACCGCGACCGACAGCGACGTGCCGGGCGACGCGCCACCGCCCGCCGAGACGCGCGCCACGCTAGGCCTTGTGGCGGTTCACGTCGGTTCTCATCGAAGACCTCCCTTGGGGGGGACCTGCCTCGCGTGGTGCCACGGGACACGACGCGGCCGGTTTCGGAACAAGGTACTCGTGTTTAGTCTCGTAGACCCGCAATTGTCAAGGTGAATCCGCCCGGGTGAATCCGTCCGGATGTCCTCGCGTGCTACCCTCGCCGCGTGCGCCGGCCCTTGCTCGTCCTCGTCCTCGCGCTCGCCGGGATCGGCGCGTTCACGGGCGGTCTCGCGTGGCTGCTGGACACCCCCAGGCCGCCCGCCCAGGCCCCGCGCGTGGAGCGCCTCTGGATCGGGCTCTGCGCCACCTGCCACGGCGTGGACGGCCGCGGCTCGTGGCGCGCCGCCCTCTTCCTCATTCGACCGGGTGATTTCAGCGCCCCGCGATCGCTGCGGGACGAGTCCGACCAGTACCTCTTCGACGTCATCAAGTACGGCGGCGCGCCGATCGGGAAGCCGGGCATGCCGGCCTTCGGGTCGAGCCTGAGCGACGCGGACGTCGAGGCACTGGTGACCTACGCGCGCGGGCTGGGTCGGCCGACTGGTCCGCCTCGCCGGTAGGACGATAGGGCCGGGGCTCGAGTCTGTCCAGACCCGGAGGATGGAGCGCCGTCATCAAGCGTGCCCATGCGTCAGAATCGACGCGAGCCCATCGGCGATCGGCTCGGGAATGCGGAGTGCCCGCAGGGCGTTCTAGCCGGCCCGAGGGTCGCCGTCGCGAGGCTGCCCCACGCTTCCCGGGTTGATCAGCGTGCGGCCGTCGACGCGTCGGATCATCGGGAAGTGCGTGTGACCGAGCACGATGACGTCCTCGTCGATGCCGTCGATCTCGGCTCGGAGGTGGTCCTCGGGCGCGTCCGGCGTCAACGTGTAGCGATAGAGATGCTCGTGCGGCGAGGCGTGCACGCTGAAATACTTCGTCCCGTCGGCCTCGAGGAGGCCGCTCAGCGGCAACGTCCCGAGATACGCGACCTGGGCGACCGACAGCATCGTCCGATGCGCGGCGCGGGTGGCCTCGGCGAGCGGCTTGCTCGCCGGCGCGCAGCGACAATCCACCCGATGGGCAAGCGCCTCGTCGTGATTGCCCCGCACGCTCAGCGTGGCATGCTGGCGGACGAAGTCGACGACCTCGCCTGGATGGGGGCCGTACGAGACGAGGTCGCCGCCCACCATCAGTCTGTCGTACGGTTCCGCAGCGACGATGGCCTCGAGTGCCGGCCAGTTCGCGTGGATGTCGGAGATCACGAGGATACGCATACCTCATTCTCCTCTAGCTTGGCGTGACAGCCGTAGGAGTTCCCCGCCGAGTCCGTGTTGTTCTCGAAGAGCAGGAGGTTGCCGGAGATGCCGTCCTCGCGTAGCCGCTTCTCGGCCCGGTGGAGGAGGTCCTCCACGATGCGCTCGCCCGCCTTGTCGTGGACGACCAGCTCCGCCACGCTGTCGCACTCCGGCGTGGCGTACTCCGGATGGAACCCGGTGTCGAGATAGAGGCGCGCGCCGTTCTCGAGGAAGACGTTGGCGTTCCGGGCCCCGGGGATGACCTTCTCGAAGAGGTAGCGGGCGACGTTGTCGGGCGACAGGCGCCGCTGGCCGTTCAGCGTGCAGGTCAGACCGTACTCGTTCTCGAGGCCGAAGATCCGTCGCTTCATGAGACGTCCTCCCCGACGGGCCGGGATGGCGCACGGCTGTCGCCGGCAGAGGTTGCGGGCTTCACGGGGGACATGGAGTGCCGAGAGGCGCGCCGCGTCGAGGACGGCGCGTGCACGTCGTTACCGAAGACGCTCTTGGCGCCAGCGAACATCTCGAAGGCGCGCGTATACGAGGCCGTCTCCTCCGCGGTGTACGGCTCTCGATTGCGGTAGTCGTGCTTGGCGACGAACGAGCCGATGTCGCGGCCGATGCCCGCCCACTTCGCGCGGGTGCGATCCACGAGCATGCGCGCTTCGTGGCGCTCGGGGTTCCCTTCCAGAGCGGCGAACAGGTGCGGCACGCAAAGACCGTCGGACCTCGCGTAGCCGGCCTGGAGGTCGCCGTCGTCGATGAACTTGACGATGGTGTCGAGATAGCGCCGCTCCGAGTCGGCGGCGTGGACGCAGGCCGGACACGCCGCGCGCGCGCGGTAGAGATCCATGACCCCCGGACGCCGGGCGCCACCGAACAAGGCCCTCAACCAGCGGCGACCTCGGCTCTGACCCGCTCGCGCCGCCAGCCGCTCGGTCCGGCTCAGCGCCAGCCTGACGAGGTCGTCGTAGATGATCGCCGCGCCGAAGCGTGAGCTGCCGATCTCGAGGAGCAGCCACGTGTGCCAGTTGCAGAAGCCCCACGCCGCCCGAATGACCCGGCGGGTGCCGGGGTCCGTGACCTGCTCGTACAGGAGCGAGTCCAGGTAGCTACGGCTCTCGTGCGTGACGCACCGGCAGACGGGGCAGCCCGGCTCCGCGCATGCTTCCACGAGCCGGAAGTACCCGATGAACCTCTCCTCGCTCATCCCCCAAACCCTCCGTCGCAACGGCCGGATAAACGAAAACCCCTACCGGCGCCTTCCGGTAGGGGTCATCAGCCCCGCGTCAGGCG
The DNA here is from genome assembly GCA_016200085.1 of Candidatus Rokuibacteriota bacterium. Taxonomy (GTDB): domain Bacteria; phylum Methylomirabilota; class Methylomirabilia; order Rokubacteriales; family CSP1-6; genus JACQFL01. The sequence continues at coordinate 33,081 of JACQFL010000004.1, forward strand.
GGGCGGTTGGGGGCGAACCCCATCGCCAACTCGCTACACCCTCATTATCGCCCGGCGCTCTCCCTGGTCAAGAATCGTTGGGCGGAGGCGTCATCCGCGGAGCAGCACCACGCCGCGACCGACGGCAATCCCGAGGAAGCACAGAGGCTCAGGCAGATCGTCGTCGTCACCAAGATGTTGATCAGGGCCTGGTGCCAGGCGCCGCCGGATCGGTGTCCTCCCTTGCGAAGACGGCCAGCCTGCGGCGCCGGCGAGCCTAGCCAGGCTGTCGCGCGCTACGCGCGGGCGCCGCGGGCTCGACCCGGCTCTCCTCCTCGGCGCTGACATCTGCCGCGGGGCGGAGATGCACCGGCATGAAGAAGGCGTTCGCAATGATCGTCGGGACCACGGCGCTGGCGATGACGGTGGCCACGAGGTGCGAGTACTGCTCCGGCGTGATGACGCCGTGGCTCAGACCGAAGAGGGCAGAGATGGTGCCGAACGTGAGGCCCGTCGACATCATCAGCGTGTAGTAGGTCGCCTCCTGCCGCGCGTACCGGAAGGTCTTCACCGCGGGGAAGACGCCGATCAGCTTCGTGACCGACTTGGCGAAGAACAGCACGATGAAGACGAGGGGGGCGGCGACCAGGGCGGGCACCGACACGAACGACCCGGCACGAATGAAGTAGAACGGCGTCAGGAGCCCGAACGTCAAGGTGCGGAGGCGGCGGATGAGCATGTGGTCATTGCCGACCGTACCCGCCAGCACCATGCCGATCACGTAGGCCGGGAGCACTGGCTCGCTGTCGGCCCACAGCGCGAGGCCGCCGAGCCCGAACAGAGCGAGCAGGATGAACTTCGCCTCCAGCTCGGACACCCGTCCGCCATATTTCCTGAAGAAGCGCGGGGTGAGGAACGGCAGGACCACGAACGCCACCATGCTGACGACGACGAAGACCAGCGTCCGCAGGGTGAACGGCGCGAAGATCAGCCCGAGGGCGATGACCGTCCCCAGGTCGTTCACGAAGCAGGCGGCGAGGATCGCCTTGCCATACTCCGTGGTGTTGAATCCGAGCTCGAGCATGACGGCATAGACGACCGCCACCGACGTGGTCGACAGGGCCACGCCCGCGAGCCAGCTGGAAGCGGGTGTCCAGCCCAGGATGTAGTGCGCGATGGCGGCGGCGCCCAGGAACGGCGCGAAGAAGCCGGCGAGGCCTACGACTAGGGCTTCTTTCCACTTGGTCCGGAAGATCGCGGGATCGAGCTCGGCCCCGGCCAGGAACGTCAGCACGATCGCGCCAGTGCCGGCCAGGAACGTCACCCAGCCCGACGACGAGCCGAGCGCGTTGCGGCCCACGAGTGCGCCGATGATGAGCTGGGCGATCGTGCCGACGATGATTTCTGACAGTGCCGTCGAGACCTTGAACCAGATGGCGAGCAACGTGGCGATGAGCGCCAGCCCAACCCACACGGCGGCGAGAAACCACACGTTCTCCATTCACACCTCCATCTCGACCGGCCGCAGAATCGCTCACACAAAAAAGACCCCTACCGGTGTGTCCCGGTAGGGGTCATCAGCCCGACGCGAGCCGGGCGGTTCAGGCGAACCCCATCACCTCTGCGTGGTCACGTGGGTCGATTATCGTACACTGCTGGCCCGAGTCAAACGCAATTTCACCGTCCTCACGGCAATCCGTGCGAGGGTATCGGGCGTGAGCCGATGGGCGGTCTTCTTCGATGTCGAGAACACCAGCCGCGCCCAGCACGTCGACGAGGTGATGCGTGAGCTGGGGATCGCGGACGGCAATCGGCCGACGGAGTTCGTGGCCCTGGGTAACTGGAGGGTCATCGGGGACGATACCGCGCGCCTGCTCGCCAGGCACGGCGCCCGGCTGGTGCACAGCGCGCCCGTCCCCGGCGTGAAGGACTGGAGCGACCTGCGGATCGCGGCGGCCGCCGGGCTCTGGCTGGGCCACGCCCGCCCCGGTGACCGCCTCGACCTCGTTTCAGACGACCGCGCCTTCGATGCGGTGGGGGACGTGGCCGCATCGCTCGGTGTGTCTTTTCGCCGGCTATCCTACCGCCTGCGATCGACGGCTCGATGAGCCCGCGGCGCGTCTGGCCGCTGGCCGGTCGTCACGCGGGGCGCGCTCCGCATCCGATAGAAGATCGGGACGGCGACGATCTGGCAGATCACGGAGAAGGCGATCAACGCGGGCAGGGAGACGTCGTAGAGCGCGCCCATGAAAGCGCTGCCCGCGAACCAGACCACGCCGTAGATCGAGTTGAAGACCCCGAAGGCCGTCCCCCGCCGCTCGCGGACGATCATCCCCGCAATGGCGGCACGGACGATCGACTCCTGCGCCCCCATCCCCACCCCCCACAGCACCGTGCCGATCACGACGAGCGCCGGGCTCGTCGAGAAGACGAACGGAGCGAAGAGGCAGGACAGCAGCGGCACGAGCGTCAGCACCCGAAAACCTGCCGCATCGAAGAACCGTCCGAGCACGAGTGCGGCGACGGCGTCCGTTCCCATGGCCAGCGCATAGAGGAGCGGGATCGACGTGTCGGAGGCGACCGCAACCTTCTTGAGGTGAAACGCGATCAGCGGAAAATCGGCGTACCCGGCGGCCAGGAATGCCACCGCGACGAGATAGATCCAGAACACCCTGGGAAAACGCTCATCCGGGGCGCGTTCGCCCTGGGCCTCGAGCGCCTGGGGTTCGGGATAGCGAAGCCGCGCGGCGACGAGGCAGCCGAGCGCGAGGACCGCGGGAATGAGCAGGATGGCGAACGCGGTGTGGTACCCGGCTCGAAGGGCGAGCACGACGGCCACCAGCACCGGGCCAAGTACCGCGCCGATCTGATCCATCGCCTCGTGCAGTCCGAAGGCCCAGCCGCGCCCCATCCGCGAAGCAGCGTGCGACAGCAGGGCGTCGCGCGGCGGCGTGCGGATGGCCTTACCGACCCGCTCGGCGATCATGAGCGCTGCCGCCACGTCCCAGCGGCCCGCGAGTGCCAGCAGCGGGACCGCGAGCATGTTGACGGCATAGCCGATGAGGATGACACCCCAGTAGCGGCCAGTGCGGTCGGCGAGATATCCCGAGGCGAGACGAAGGCCATACCCGACCAGCTCCCCGAAGCCGGCCACGATGCCGACGACGGCGCCGCTGGCGCCCAGCACGGCGAGAAACGGTCCGGTGATGGCGCGCGCCCCCTCGTACGTCATGTCCGCGAAGAGGCTGACGACCCCGATGAGGACGACGAAACCCACCGCCTGCCGGTGTGCCGCGATCGCCTCGATGTCCCGCGCCATTCGTCCCTCCGACCGGCGGCCTGGCATATCGCCGGCAGGAGTCATCAGCCTCGAGCGGAGGCGGTCGCGGGCGGACTCCATCGCCCCGGGAACGACGTGCATACTCTACGTGCTGTCGCTGAATCCCGTCAACGGCGCTACACTCGGAGCCGACGGAGTCATGCGGCGGCTGCTCCCGCGCGAGGTGCGGTTCTTCGACGACTTCGAGGCGCAATCCCAGTGCCTCGTCCACGCCGCAGGTCTTCTCCGCACCCTCGTCCACGAATTCACGGACGTGCTGGCCTCGGTGACGGCGATCAAGGACGTCGAGCATCGAGGGGACGGCATCACGCACGACATCATCGCGCGCCTGCACACGACCTTCGTGACGCCGATCGACCGTGACGACATCCACGTCCTCGCGGTCCGACTCGACGACGTCCTGGACTATATCGAAGCCGCCGCCTCGGCGCTGCACGTCTATCGCGTGAAGCAGCCAACCCCGGAATGTCGCGCCCTGGCCGACGTGGTGGTGGACGCCGCGAATGCGGTGGACGGGGCCGTGCGGTCACTCCGCGGCCTCGACGCCGCAGCCTTCTACCGGTGCGCCGACGAGGTGCGCCGGCACGAGCACCGCGCCGATGGGTTGCTGCGGCAGAGCATCGCGTCGCTTTTCGATCTCCGAGGCAACGCGATCGACATCCTGAAGTGGAAGGAGATCTACGAGACGCTCGAGGGTGTGACGGATCGCTGCGACGATGTCAGCAACGCCATCGAAGCCATCATGCTGAAGATGGCGCCCACGGGCCGCGCTCGATGAATCGCCGCACCGTCGCTGCTCAGCCTCTTCCTCGGGCGCCAGCGGCCCCATCGTCACCGCCTGGCTCGAGGCCTCCACCGCTTGACCGTGAACGACGATCGGTGATGATCGTGACGCCAAGGCGATGAGGTTCGCCCCAACCGCCCCACCCGGGGTGGGGCTGATGACCTCTACCGGTCGCGACGGACTGGTGGAGGTTTTTTTGTACGCACGGAGGCCGGCATGTTCAGGCGCATTCTCGTAGCCTATGACGGGTCCGAAGGCTCACGCGTCGCGCTGACACGCGCCATCGAGCTGGCGCAGGGGCTCGATGCCGAGCTGGTCAGCATCTCCGTGGAAGAGCATCTGCCCTACTACGCCGCCTCCATCAGCGAGGTCAAGGCCACCAAGGAAGAGATCGACGAGCATTTCCGGGCGCTGACCAAACAGGCGCGTGACCTCGCGGGTCTGAGCGACGTCAGCATGGAGACGCTCGTGCAGCAGGGACACGAGGTGGAGCGCATCGTCGGTGCGGCGAAGGAGGGGCGTTTCGACCTTCTCGTCATCGGCTATCACGGCCACAGCGCCATCTTCGAGCGCGCGATGGGCAGCACGGCACAGAGCATCGTCCGTCACGCGCCGTGTCCGGTGCTGGTCGCGAAATGATGAACGGCAGGCTCATCACCATGGAGAGGGTCCGGGTCCCGCGCTACGAGAAGAGCACGTGAGAGAAGACGGCGGGCTCGGCGCCCTGGCGTCGCTCGCCGCGGAGATCGGCTCCTCCTGCCATCAGCGGGTGCCGTGGCCGAACCCGGCGATCCCCTTGATGACCGTCGTGCCCGCCATGCCTCCGTGCGGAGCAGCTCGAGGATCGTGCGGAAAAGAGGCCGGTGATGATGGTGCCGAGGTTCGCGGGGGATCAACCGAGGAAGTGCCGGGAAAGCACCCGCGCGGGCGCGGCTACCGCTTCTCCACCCGGATCAGCGTGAGCTCGTCGCCCTGGCGCCGCACCGCGAGGCGCACGCGGTCTCCCGGGCGCAGGGCGGCGGCGTCCAGGAGCGCGGAGTCGGCGAAGATCGCCATGGTCTCCATCGCGCCCATCCCGAGCCCCTCGATCGCTTGATGGCGGACCAGCAGAAGGTTCGAGGCGGCGCGCGCGACGACCTCGCCCCGCACCTCGTAGGCCGGGGGATGGACGACGGTGAACCAGAGCGCGACGGCGAAGACCGCGACGAAGACGACGAAGAGGCCGACGACGATGAAGCGGGCGCGCGTGGCGCCGCTCAGCCGAGAGGGGTCCGGGGGGCCACGTCGGGGCCCCCCATGTCGCCTACTCCCGCTCCCAGTCGAACTCGCGGCTCGCCGCGGCCCGGTCGGGGCGCAGGTCATCGCCGGTGAGCAGCCACTTGACGTTGCACCCCTCTTCGACCACGCCCGTGGCGCTCTGGTGGGCGCTGCCCATGGTCGTCACGAACAGCGCGACGCCCACGACCATGCTGACACCGCACATGCCCGCCTTGAGCGGTGCGCCGAGGGCGGTCAGCGCCACCGCGCCCGCGTCGTAGACGTCGGGCCCGCGGCGATCCGAAGCCATGGGCCTGGCGCGATCGGGGGACATGTCCGGGCGCGCGGGTTGCTGGGCGGACGCGCGCGGAACGAGCGGAGCGGCCAGGATCAGCGCCAGGGCGACCATCGTGGCGACCATTCGAACGCCCATCTCGTCCTCCTTCGACCGGTGCCGGGGGCCGGCTTGGCCCCCCTCGCCGCAGCCATTATAATCCGAACCACACTCTTCCCGGAGGTTGTCCCGATGAAGCTCGTACGCTTTTCCGCCAACGGTCATGCTCCGCGCCTCGGCGCCGTCCAGGACGACACGATCCTCGATCTGCAGGGCAGCGTCGCCGCCACCCTGCGCCGCCGCGGCGTGGTGCGCGCGGACGAGATCGCCGCCGCCCTCGTGCCCCAGAGCACGCGCCAGTTCCTCGAGGGTGGCGCCGCCAGCCAGGAAGCGGTCGACGGCATCACCGAGCGGGTGACGGTGCCCCTCGCCGGGGCCCGCCTGCACGCGCCGATCACCGATCCCGGCAAGTTCATCTGCATCGGCCTCAACTACCGGGCCCACGCCGAGGAGGCCGGGGCCGCGGTTCCCAAGGAACCCCCGGTGTTCTCCAAGTACAGCAACGCGATTCTCGACCCGGGCGAGCCGATCCTCCGGCCGCGCGGCTCCGGCCAGCTGGACTGGGAGGTGGAGCTCGGCGTGGTCATCGGCCGGCCGTGCCGGTGGGTGACGCGGGACAAGGCGCTCGAGTACGTTGCGGGCTACACGATCATCAACGACGCGAGCGCGCGTGACTTCCAGTTCCACACCACCCAGTGGGGCCCCGGCAAGATGGCCGACACCTTCGCCCCGCTCGGCCCCTGGATCGTCGACGGCAAGGAGATTCCCAACCCGCACGTGCTCGAGCTCAAGACGTGGGTCAACGGCAGGCTCATGCAGAACAGCAACACGAAGGACTTCATCTTCGACGTGGGCTACGTCCTGCAGTACCTCAGCAACATCATGACCCTCTCCCCCGGCGACGTGATCGCCACCGGCACGCCCTCCGGGGTGGGGCTCGGCATGAAGCCGCCGGTGTTCCTGCAGCCGGGCGACGTCGTGCGCATGGAGATCACGGGTCTCGGCAGGCTGGAGAACCCCGTCAAGGAGGCCTGAGGCCCTGCTCGACCTCATCGCCCCGCTCGTCGTCGGCAACGACACGAAGATCGTCCTGCTCTCGCTGGACGGTCTCGGCGGCCTGCCGCGCCCGGAGACGGGCCGGTCCGAGCTGGAGACGGCGCGGATCCCGCACCTGAACGCGCTGGCGACCCGCGGGGCGTGCGGCCTGCTCCGTCACGTGGCGCCGGGGATCACCCCGGGCAGCGGGCCCGGACACCTCGGCCTGTTCGGCTACGACCCCGTGCGCTTCCTCGTGGGCCGGGGCGTGCTGGAGTCGCTCGGCATCGAGTTCGACCTGCGGGCCGGCGACGTGGCCGCGCGCGGCAACTTCTGCACGGTGGACGCGCGCGGGCTCATCACCGACCGCCGCGCCGGCCGCATCTCGACCGAGACGTGCGTCGCGCTGGTGGACCGGCTGCGCGGCATCCGCCTGTCCGGTGTCGAGGTGCTCGTCGAGCCCGTGAAGGAGCACCGGTTCGTGCTCGTGCTCCGCGGCCCCGGGCTCGGCGGCCGCCTGAGCGAGACGGACCCCCAGGCACTCGGCAAGCCCCCGCTGCCGGTCAGGGGGCTCGACGAGCCCTCGCAGCCGACGGCCGCGCTCGTGAACGCCTTCGTCGAGGAGGCCCGCCGGCGGCTCGCCGACTCGACCCCGGCGAACATGATCCTGCTGCGCGGCTTCGATCGCCTCCCGGACCTGCCGCGCTTTCCGGAGATCTACCGGATGCGCGCGGCGGCCATCGCGGCCTATCCGATGTACCGCGGCCTCGCCCGCGTGGTCGGGATGGACATCCTGAAGACGGGCGGCACCTTCGCGGACGAGGTCGCGACGCTGCGCGAGCACTGGGCGGCCTACGACTTCTTCTTCCTGCACTACAAGGACACCGACAAGGCCGGCGAGGACGGCGACTTCGAGGCCAAGGTCCAGGCGCTCGAGCGCCTCGACGCCTTCCTGCCGGAGATCGAGCGGCTCGCCCCGGACGTCCTCGTGGTGACGGGCGACCACGCCACGCCCTCGGTGCTCGCCGGGCACGGCTGGCAGCCTGTCCCCGTGGTGCTGGCCGGGCGCTACAGCGGCGCCGACCCCGTGACGGCGTTCACGGAGCGCGCCTGTGCCGCCGGCAGCCTGGGCATCCTTCCCGCGCAGCACCTGATGCCCCTGGTGCTTGCCAATGCCCTCCGCCTGACGAAGTACGGCGCCTGACCCGGCGGTGCGTCGTGAGCGCGACAGCCTCGGGGTCAAGTCCGTGCCCGCGCGCGCGCTCTGGGGAATCTTCACGGAGCGCGCGCGCACGACCTTCGACCTGAGCGGCCGTCCCCCGCATCCGGCCCTCGTGCGCGCCTACGCGCGCATCAAGAAGGCCGCCGCCCTCGCCAACGCCCGGCTCGGCCGTCTGCCCACCGCCTGGGCACGGGCCATCGCCGGCGCGGCGGACCGGGTGATCGCCGGCGAGATCCCCGACGCGGCCGTCATCGACCGGCTGCAGGCGGGGGCGGGAACGCCGAGCCACATGAACGTCAACGAGGTGATCGCCAACCTCGCCAACGAGCGGCTGGGCGGCCGGCGCGGCGCCTACGCGCCGATCCATCCCAACAACCACGTCAACATCGGTCAGTCGTCCAACGACGTCACCCCGACGGCGATCCGCCTCATGGCCCTGGAGCTGCGCCGCCCGCTGCTCGCGGAGCTGGCGGCGCTGGAGCGGGCGCTGCGGGGGCTGGCGCGCCGCGAGGCTACCGTCGTGAAGCCGGGACGGACCCATTTCCAGGATGCGGTCCCGATCACCTACGGCCAGGTCTTCCGGGGCTGGGCGGAGGCGATCCGAGACGCCGGGGCGGCCCTCGAGGTCGCGGCCGGCGAGCTCCGGGCGATCGGGCTCGGGGGCACGGCGGTCGGCACCGGCCTCACCGCCCACCCGCGCTTTGCCACGCTCGTGGCGCGCCAGCTGTCACGGCTGACGGGCGAGCGCCTCCGGCCCGCGCGGAGCGCGGTGACGACGACCTGGAGTCTCCGCCCGCTGCTCGCGTGCTCGGCAGCGCTCCGCGGCATCGCCGTCGACCTCGGCAACGTCTGCTTCGACCTCCGCCTGCTCGCCTCCGGTCCCCACACGGGGCTGGGGGAGCTGCTGCTGCCCGAGGTCGAGCCCGGCTCGTCGATCATGCCGGGCAAGGTCAACCCCTCGGTCGTCGAGGCCGTCCAGATGGCGTGCCTGGAGGCGCGCGCTCACGACCACGCCGTCGCGCTGGCCGCCGCCGCGGGCGAGCTCGAGCTCAACGTGATGACCCCGCTCGTCGCCGCCGCCCTCGGCGACGCCTTCGACGTCCTGACCCGCGCGGTGCGCCTGCTGCGCACGCGGTGCGTGGCGGGCCTGCGCGTCGACCGTGCGCGGGTGGCCGCCCTGATGCGGGGCAGCCTCGTCGAGGCGACCGCGCTCTCGCCCTACCTGGGCTACGAGGTCACCGCGGAGCTCGTGAAGGAGGCGCTCGCCTCGAAGCGGCCGCTCCGCGCCGTGGTCAGGGCGCGCGCGCTGCTCGACGAGGCCACGCTGGCGCGCCTGCTGCGCCCGGCCGCGCTCACCGGTCCGGCCCTCGTCGACCGCCGCCTGCAGCGCCGCGTGCGCGCTTCACCGGCCTTCCGCGCCTTCCACGCCTCGCTCGCGACGAGAGCGTCGGAATGACCCCTCGTTCGAGCGCGGGCTGTGCCCGCGCAATCCTGATCTGGGGGAGGCTCGGAGGGGGCCGTCGAGGCCCCCTTCGAAGGCTAAAACGGGCTTGTCCTCGGCGCGGCTCGCGTCATACTGACGCCAGAGACCATGCGGTACGTTCTCGTCTGCCCCGACGACTTTCTCTGGCAGCTCGCCCCGCACGCGGCGGCCGGGCGGGAGGCGCCCGTCTACGTGGTGGCCACGGCGGCCGGGCGAGCGACCATCCTGCGCCACGGCGGGCAGGCCGTCGCGGGCAATCTCGAGCGCGATGTGGTGTACCGCCGCGTCTTCCGCTCGGGAGACGAGCCCGTGTTCGTCGCCGTGCCCCCCGACCGGCGCTCGGCGGTGATCGCGGCCATCCGCTCGGTGGCGCCCGGCGCGCCCATCGTGATCTTCGCCGACGAGCGCTCGTGGGCGGGCGAGCTGCTCGGCGTCCCCAGCGTCGCCCCGGCCGCGTTCACCGACGCGGTCATCGAGCCCGCCCTGCACCGCGCGATCACGCGCGCGTGGACCTCGTGCGCCGCCACTTCGCCGCGGCCGACCGCATCCTCGTCATGATGCAGGACGACCCCGATCCCGATGCCATCGCCTCCGCCCTCGCGCTCAAGACGCTCCTCGGCCGGACCCGCCCCCACGCCATCCTCGGCACCTTCGGGACCATCACGCGGCCCGAGAACCGCGCGCTCACGCGCATCCTCGAGATCGACGTCGAGCAGATCAAGCCGCGGGCGGTGGCCGACTACGACATGATCGCGATGGTGGACGCGCAGCCAACCTTCTTCGAGGAGGCCCTGCCCGAGATCGACCTCGTGATCGACCACCACCCCGAGGAGGCGCCGGTGCGGGCGCGGCTGCGCGACGTGCGCCCCGCCTACGGGGCCACCTCGACCATCCTGACCGAGTACCTGCGCGCGGCCGACGTCAAGCTCACCCAGCGGCTGGCCACCGCGCTGCTGTACGGCATCAAGGCCGACACGCTGCACCTGGAGCGGGGCGCCACGCGCGCCGACATGGAGGCCTTCGCGTTCCTGCACCCGCTGGCCAATCACAGCGCGTTCCGGCGCATCGAGCGGCCGGAGGTGCCCCTGGAGGCCCTCGACGCGCTCGCGGCCGGCGTGGGGCGGCGGCGGCTCGTCGACGACGTCATGTTCGTGCACCTCGGCCCGGTGGGCTACCCGGAGCTCATCGCCCAGTTCGCCGACAGGCTGCTGCAGGTCCAGGGGGTCCAGTGGTCGGTGGTCTCGGGGACCCTGCACGCCGAGGTGCACCTCTCCGTCCGCAACGTGGGCTACGTGCGCGCCGCCGGCGACGTGGTTCGCCAGGCCTTCGGTGACGTCGGCGGCGCCGGCGGCCACCGGGCGATGGCCAAGGCGGAGGTGCGGCTGCGCGACTGGCGGAGCCACGTCGGCGACACGAGCGACGACGCGCTCGCCGCCGCCATCGTCACCCGGTTCCTGCGAGCGCTGCGCGGCGGCGACGGCGCGCGAGGCCGCGATGAGCGAGACTGAGCGACTCATCGACGTGGTCAAGGAGCTGCTCGAGAGCGGGCGCGAGGAGCGCCTCGCCGACGTGCTCGAGCAGGCCCACGCGGCCGACATGGCGGCGGCCATGCGCGAGCTGCCGCTCGCCGATCAGGTCCGCGTGTTCCGGCTGCTCTCCGCCGATCACGCGGGCGACGTGTTCTCCGAGCTCGACGACCAGACCCTGCGCGAGCTCGCCCAGGCCCTCGACGAGAGCGAGGTCTCCCGCATCCTGGATCAGATGCCCTCGGACCGCGTCGTCGAGGTCGTCGAGGAGCTGCCGCCCGAGCAGGCCGAGAAGATCCTCGACCTCATGGAGGAGGAGAAGTCCGAGGAGGTCCAGGAGCTCCTCGAGTACGCCGAGGGCACGGCGGGCCGGCTCATGTCGCCGGAGTTCGTGGCCGTCCACGACAGCAGCACCGTCGAGGAGGCCATCGACCACATCCGCAAGTCGGTCTCCGACGAGCGGGCCTTCGAGGTCTACGTGGTCGACGACCACGACCACCTGGTGGGCGTGGTGCCGCTCCGTCGGCTGATCGTGAGCGATCCCCTGACGCCGGTGCGCGCGCTGCTCGACGAGGAGGTCGTGAGCGCCACCGCCGACACCGATCAGGAGGAGCTGGCCCGCATCGTCGCCAAGTACGACCTCGTCGCCATTCCCATCGTGGACAGCCGGCGGCGGCTGCTCGGCGCGGTCAGCGTCGACGACGTCGTCGACATCATGGGCGAGGAGGCCTCGGAGGACATCTTCCGGATGGCCGGCTCGGATGCCTCCGAGCTCGAGCGCCATCCGCCGCACCGGATCGCGCTCATGCGCCTGCCCTGGGTGCTCGTCACCCTGCTCATCGAGCTCGGCGCGGGCGGCATCATCTTCTACTTCAAGCCGACGCTGATCCGCGTGATCCTGCTCGCGACGTTCATGCCGGTGATCCAGGCGATCTCGGGCAACACCGGGCTGCAGTCGGTGACGATGGTGGTCCGCGGTCTCGCCACCGGCCACGTGGTCCTCGAGCGCTGGTGGGAGCCGATGTGGCGACAGATCCAGACGTCGAGCATCATCGGGAGCGTGTGCGCCGTCGCCGTGGGGATCGTCGCCGGACTCTGGCACGGCACCGTGGCGTTCGGCTTCGTGGTGGCTCTCTCGATGTTCATCTCCGTGAACCTCTCGGGCCTCGCCGGCACCGCGTTTCCGATGCTCTCCAAGCGCCTGGGCTTCGACCCCGCGATCACGGCGGGGCCGTTCGAGACGGCGTTCCAGGACGTCGTCGGCATCGCGATCTTCCTTTCGCTCGCCACGCTCCTCCTCGGCTTCATCGGCTGAGCGGCGCCGGCGTTGCGCCGGTGGCCTCGATGTTGCTGGAAACTCAAGGAAATGCCGAGCAGAAGCCTCTTGGCATTCATGCAACCCGGCGGTAAGATACCGAGCGCCAATCGAATGACCGGCGGCCGGCCTCTCACCCGGAGTCGCGGAGGACCTCGCTTGGACGTGGTGCTGGAGAAGAGGCAGGTCGTGCGTGCGTACGAATTCTACGCTCCCGTCTACGACTTCATCTTCGACTGGATCTTCGCCCCCGGCCGCGCGGCCGCCATCAAGCACCTGGCCCTGACGGCCGCCGACAACGTGCTCGAGGTCGGCATCGGCACCGGGCTGAACCTGCCGCTCTACCCGCCCACCTGCCGGCTCACCGGCATCGACCTCTCGCAGGAAATGCTCGACAAGGCCGTGGAGCGGGTGCAGAACCTCCTGATGCCGAACGTCACCCTGAAGGTGATGGACGCCACCGCGATGGACTTCGCCGACAACGAGTTCGACAAGGCGGTCGCGACCTACACGATCTCCGCGGTGCCCGACCCCGTCGCGGTCCTGCGCGAGATGCGCCGGGTCGTCAAGCCCGGCGGCACCCTCGTCATCCTGAACCACTTCCGCAGCGAGCGCCGCGTGACCGGGCACCTGGAGGACTTCGTGGCGCCGCTGTGCACGCGCCTGGGCTGGAAGTCGAACCTGGCCATGCCCCCGCTGCTGAAGGCCGTGGGCCTGACGCCGGATCTGGTGTCGAGGGTCAACATGTTCAACGGCTGGCGCCTCGTGAAGTGCGCCAATCGGAAGTAGGCCGCGCCGCCCGTCGTTGCGGAGATCCCCGGCCGCCGGCCGCGACGTCTTCGCGATCCAGCTTTCCGACGGCCGCGTCCAGCTGAGCTATCTGCTGCGGACCCTTGGCGCGACACCGTCGTCCGCCCCGACACGACCCGACACACAGCAGTGCCCCGAGCGAACTCCGCAGCGGCCTGCGACTACAGCGTCGCGCTGTGGCCGGGGCTGTCGTCGAGGCCCGGGCGGCGGATGCCCCAGCCGGCGAGCTTGGCGAGCACGGTGTTGCGGTGGATGCCGAGGTGGCGGCCGGCGCGACTGACGTTCCACCCCAGGCGCTCCAGCACGCGCAGCACGTACTGGCGCTCGAACTGGTCGCACGCCTCGCGCAGGGGCAGCGTGTCGCCGGCCGGCCGCGCGCCCGTCTCGGGGAGCGCGACGTCGAGCGGCACGTCCTGCAGGTGGATCACCGGGTCGTGGGCGAGCACCACGCAGCGGTGGATGATGTTCTCCAGCTCGCGGACGTTACCGGGCCAGTCGTAGCGTGTGAGGACGTCGAGCGCGCCGGCCGAGACGCCGCGCACGTCGCGGCTGCACTCGCGGGAGATCTTGCGCACGAAGTGCTCGACCAGGTACGGGATGTCGTCCCGCCGCTCGCGCAGCGGCGGCACGTGCACCGGCACCACGTTGAGCCGGTAGTAGAGGTCCTCGCGAAAGGCGCGGTCGCGCACGGCCTGGCGCAGGCCGACGTTGGTCGCGGCGAGCACGCGCACGTCCACCGGCATCGGCCGGCTGCCGCCGATCCGCTCGACCTCGCGCTCCTGGAGCACCCGGAGCAGCTTGGTCTGGAGATCCAGGCGGAGCGCGCCGATCTCGTCGAGGAACACCGTGCCGCCCTGGGCCAGCTCGAACTTCCCGAGCTTCCGGACGTGGGCGCCGGTGAACGCCCCCCTCTCGTGGCCGAAGAGCTCCGACTCGAGCAGGGTCTCGGGGATGGCCGCGACGTTGACGGCGACGAACGGCTGCTCGCGCCGCGGGCTCCGCCGGTGGATCGCGCGCGCCACCAGCTCCTTGCCCGTCCCGCTCTCGCCGGTGATCAGCACCGTGGCGGAGGTCTCGGCGATCCGGATGACGAGCTGGTAGATGCGCACCATCTCGGGATGGCGCCCCACCATGCCCTCGAAGCCCGCCGCGGGGCCCACGGGCGTGAGCTCGGAGCGCAGGCACAGCACCTGGCGCTCGAGGGCGCGCTTGTCCAGCGCGCGCTGCACGATGCTCAGGATGTCGTCGACGTCGAAGGGCTTGATGACGTAGTCCCACGCCCCGCGCCGCATGGCCTCGACCACGGTGCGCACGTCGTGCACGGCGGTGACGAGGACGACCACGATCGACGGGTCGTGCGCTTTCAGCTTCGGCAGGAGGTCCGTTCCGGCGTCGCCCGGCATGCGCTGGTCGAGCATGATGAGGTCGACGTCCCGTGATCTCAAGATTTCGAGCGCGCCCTCGCCGTCCTCGGCCTCGAGGACCTCGGGGCCCTTGTGGAGGATGGCGCGCACGGACGCGCGGACGCCCTCCTCGTCGTCCACGACGAGGACGGTGCCCCGCAGGCCTTCCGCGCTGAGCCCGTCGATCATGAGCGGAGCCCGAGCATCGCGGGACACCCCGGAATCGTCAAGACGTATCCCTCGTGATGCGACGTATCCCCCTTGATACGGCGTGTGGCGTGGGGCGTGCCGATGACTGAGGCAAGGATGCTGCCAGCGCGCGGCGTGCGCTAAAGTCACGGACGGGCAGCCCTTGCCGGAATCCCGGCCGCGGGCCGGATGCACCGGAACGGGTCGGTTGGACCGAATCAGTGCAGCGGCCCGGCGCCGCGCTCAGCGCGCGGCGGGGCGCTCGAAGACGAGGTACTCGCCGCGCGGGCTGCCGGTGAGGCGGCGGACGTAGACCGGTGCGGAGGCGCCCGGCGCGAGCGCGTCGAGCAGGCGGAACAGCGCCTCCGGGTCGGCCACCGGCTTCTTGTCGACCTCGAGGATCACGTCGCCGCGCCGGAGCCCCGCGCGGTCGGCGGGACTGCCCGGGGCCACCTGGCTCACCACCACGCCCCGGCCGGTGGACAGATCGAAGCGCCGTGCGATCTCGTCCGTCAGCGCGTCGACGGCCATCCCCCAGCGCTCCTGCTGCTCGTCCGTCGAGGCGGGCGCCGCGGCCTCCTCGGAGGGCATCTCGCCGAGCGTGACGGTGACGCTCACGCGCTTGCCCTCGCGCACGACGACCACGCTCACGGGCCGCCCGGGCGCCACGCCCGCCACGGCCCGCTGCAGCTCGGGCACCTCGCGTACGGGCGCGCTCGCGAACTCCACGATCACGTCGCCGGGCTTGAGCCCGGCCGCCTCCGCGGGGCCGCCCTTCATCACGTCCGCGACGAGAATGCCCTGCCGCTCGGCGACGCCGAAGCTCTTGGCGAGGTCGTCGGTGAGGTCCTGGATGGCGATGCCGAGCCAGCCGCGGACCACGCGGCCGCTCGCGATGAGCTGGCGCAGCACGTCCTTGGCGGTGTTGATGGGGATCGAGAACCCGATCCCCTGTCCGGTGGCGACGATGGCGGTGTTGATGCCGATGACGCGCCCGTCGATGTCGAGCAGCGGCCCGCCGGAGTTGCCGGGGTTGATCGAGGCGTCGGTCTGGATGAAGTTCTCGTACGTCGCCACCCCCACGCGGTTGCGGGCGGTCGCCGAGACGATCCCGACGGTGACCGTGCGGTCGAGGCCGAACGGGTTGCCGATGGCGATGGCCCACTGCCCGACGCGCAGGCGGTCGGAGTCGCCGAGCACCGCGGCCGGCAGCGGCTGCCCGCTCTCGACCTTCAGCACCGCCAGGTCGGTCTTGGGATCGCGCCCCACCAGCCTGGCCGTGAGCTTGCGCGCGTCGGACAGGGTCACGGTGATCTCGTCGGCGTTCTCGACGACGTGGTTGTTCGTCAGCACGTACCCGGCGGGATCGACGATCACGCCCGAGCCGGTGGCCCGGCCCTCCTCGCGGCGGCGCTTGAAGAAGCGGTCGAAGAACTCGTCGCCGAAGAACTCGCGGAAGCGCTCCAGCGCCTCGGGCGAGCGCTCGCCCGCCCCGCGCTTGACGCTGGTGCTGACGTTGACGACGGCCGGGGTCACCCGCTCGGCCACGGAGGCGAAAGCGTCTTCCATGGCCCCGAGCACCGCGCGGGGATTCACCGCGGGCGCCGAGGGCGTCTGGGCGCGGGCCGGCCCGGCGAGCGCGAGGAGCAGGAGCACGGCGAGCGGCGCGCGGCGCATCATAGTCCTGCGCATTGTACCAGCCGGAGCTCGAGCACGCGCCGCGTGGCCGGCGTCACCGGGGCCGCCGCCGCGCGGCGCAGGCCGGCGAGCCAGAGGATCACGCCGTCCGCGGCCACGAGGGGCACGCGCCCGCGCTCCCAGCGCGGCACCCGCGCGCCGATGAGGCACGCCTTCACGCGCCGCTCGCCGCCGCCGAACGCGGTGAAGCGATCGCCGGCGCGGCGCGCGCGTACCTCGAGTCGCGGCGGCAGGCCGTCCGCGTCGAAGGCGGCGATCGCGGGCTGTCGAGGCACGACGTAGCCGGCGGCGGGCTGCACGCGCGCCTCGAGCGCGGCGCCGATCTCCTCGAGGGCGAGCGTGCCGGGGACCTCGAAGACCCGCGGCGCAAGCGCCGGGGCCGGCCGGCTGGCCAGCCGCAGCCATGCGCCGCTCGCCTCCAGGGTGAGGCCCCCGAAGCGGAACGGCCGCGGCGGCGCCGGCGCCAGCACGCGGTCGAGCCCGCGGTGCACCCACGCGCGGAACGGCGCGCGGCTGCCGAGGGACGCCGCGGCCTGGCGCAACACTTCCCCCGCCACCGGCCGGGGGAGCGCCCGCAGCTCCCTGAGCGGCAGCACGATCGCCCCGTCATCCGCGATCCCCTCGCCCCGCGCCATCCAGCGCTCGAGGGTGAGACGGCCGACCGACGCCACGGCCTCGACCGTCTCGCGCAGCCGCCGCGCGGCGGCCGCCAGCGCGGACACGACGTCGCCGTCGAACGCGGCCGCCAGCAGGGGTAGCACCTCGTGGCGCACGCGGTTGCGCGCGAACTTGAGGTCGCGGTTCGACGGGTCCTCGCGCCAGCCCTCGCCCGCCGCCGCCAGCATCGCGACGAGGTCGCGTCGCCGGCACGCGATCAGCGGGCGGACGATGCGCCCGCGCACGGGCGGGATGCCGGCCAGGCCGCGCGGCCCCGCGCCCTCGAGCAGGCGCAGGAGCAGGGTCTCCGCCTGGTCGTCCGCGGTGTGGCCGACGGCGATGCGCGTGGCGCCGGCGCGCGCGGCGGCGGCGGCGAGCGCGGCGTAGCGGGCCCGGCGCGCGGCGTCCTCGAGCGAGCCGCGCCGCGCGACGTCGACCGCCACGACCTCCACCGGGACGCCCAGCCGCGCCCCGAGCGCGCGCACGAACGCCGCATCATCACCAGAATCCTCGCGCAACCGATGATCGACGTGCGCCACGCTCAAGGTGAGGTCGAGCTCGGACGCCAGCGCGTGCAAGACGTGCAGCAGCGCGACGGAGTCCGCGCCCCCGGACACTGCCACGACCACGCGATCCCCGCGCGCAAGCATCGCGTGGTGGCCGATCGTGGCACGGACGGTCTCCAGGACGAGCATGCTCAGTCGGCTCCGATCATGGACGCACCGCGTTCCCGGGACGGGGGGCGGCGGGGGCAGGGCTTCCGGGAGCCGTTGGGTACGCGACGAAAGCGCCTCGCCCATGAGGCGCGAAAGCGCCACGCCAGACGACGGTAGGCACAGTCAGTCGGACCCGATCATGGACGCACCGCGTTCCCGGGACGGGGGCGGCGGGGGCAGGGCTTCCGGGAGCCGTTGGGTACGCGAAGAAAGCGCCTCGCCCATGAGGCGCGAAAGCGCCACGCCAGACGCTCCTAGGCACAGTCAGTCGGCTCCCGGAAGCCCTGCCCCCGCCGCCCCCCCGCCCGACGAGCGCAAAGGCGAGCAAAGAGCTAGCCGCCCTGCAACCCGACCCAGACCTCGCCGTCCTCGAAGTGCTCCTTCTTCCAGACGGGAACCGTGCGCTTGAGGGTGTCGATGGCGTAGCGGCAGGCCGCGAAGGCATCGCCGCGATGGGCGGCCGAGACCCCGATGAGCACGCTCGACTCGCCGATCTCCAGCCGGCCGATCCGGTGCAGCATGCACACCCGCTTGACGCCGGGCCAGCGGGCGCGCAGCGTCTCGCCGATCTTCCGCATCTCGGACTCGGCCATCGGCGCGTGCGCCTCGTATTCCAGGAACTTCACCGGCCGCCCGCCGGTCTCGTCACGCACCACCCCCGAGAAGATCACGATGCCACCCGCGCCGGGCTCGTCGACGGCGGCGGCCACGGCATCCGGGGAGAGCGGCTCCTCGACCACGCGGTACTGGTCGCCCCCGACGCCGCCGCTGACCGGCGGGAACAGCGAGAGCTCGTCGCCCGGCTTCAGGGCGTGATCGGGCTCGACGTATTCCTGGCCGACCGCGAAGAGGGTGAAGGGACGGAACGAGGAGAGCTGCGGATAACGATCGACGACGGCCGCCCAGGCCGCCTCGACCGTTCCGCCATCGGGAAGCTCGACGTCGAGCCGCTCCCGCCCGGCGGTTTCACGATACCGGGCGAAGAGACGGACCCCGACGCGCACGGCGTGACGCGCCGGCTAGAAGCGGTGGGACTGGCCGCAGCCGCAGCTCGACTTCACGTTCGGGTTCTTGATCGCGAAGCCGGCGCCCATCATCTGGTTGTCGACGTAGTCGATCTCGGAGCCCGCCAGGTACGCCGCGCTGTGCTCGTCGATGTACACCTTCACGTCGCTCGCCTCGACGACCTGGTCGCCCGCGGCTTCCTGGTCCTCCCAGCCGAGCTCGTACGACATCCCGGAGCAGCCTCCGCCGACGATGCGCACGCGCAGGCCCCACTCGGGCTTGCCTTCTTCCAGGCGGAGCTCGGAGATCTTCTTCGCCGCCGTCTCGGTCAACGTCACCATGCGATGTCCTCCGTGGTCACGGCCGGGCCGATGCCCTGATTCACCGCAAAGCTTATCACAGGATGCCGTCCGCGGGCAGCAGGCGGACCTCTTCCATCGTGGCCCCGTCGGGCAGGCTCGCCATGAGCACCACGGCCCGCGCCACGTCCTCCGGGCGGAGCATGCGCGCGCGATCGGGGGCGCCGGAGATCTGGTCCCACAGGGGCGTGTCCACCGCGCCGGGAAGCACGACCCCCACGCGCACGCCCTCGTGGCGGACCTCCTCCGCGAGCACCCGGCTCCACGCGACCACGCCGGCCTTGGTGGCCGCATACGCGGCGCCGCCGGCGATCGCCCGCACGGCGGCGATCGAGGCGACGTTGATGATCGTGCCGCGGCGCTGCCGCAGCATCGGCCCGAGCGCCGCGCGGCACGTGACCATCACCGCGCGCAGGTTCACGGCGAGCATCGCGTCCCAGTCGGCGGGCTTGGCGCCCGCCACCGGGCCGAAGGCGGCGACGCCCGCGGCCGTGACCAGCACGTCGAGCCGGCCGAGCTCGGACAGCACCTGCTCGACAAGCGCCTCGACCTCGGCGTCCTGGGTGACGTCGACGGGAATCGCCAGCGCGCGGCCGCCCGCGTCCTTGACGGCGGCCGCGGCCTCGGCCAGATCCGCGCGCGAGCGCGCCGCCAGCGCCACCGCGGCGCCCTCGGCGGCCAGCGCGACGGCGACCGCGCGGCCGATGCCGCGGCCGGCGCCGGTGACCAGCGCGACCTGCCCCGCGAGCGCGCTCATATCTGCAGCCCCCGCCCGGTCCTGATCAGCTCCATGAACTCCGCACGCGTCTCCGGCCGGTCCCGGAACGCGCCCAGCATCGCCGAGGTCACCGCCTTGGAGTTCTGCTTCTCCACCCCGCGCATCATCATGCAGAGGTGGATCGCCTCGATGACCACCGCGACCCCCCGCGGCTCGAGCACCTCGTTGAGCGTGTTCGCGATCTGCGTGGTGAGCCGCTCCTGCACCTGCAGCCGCCGGGCGAACACCTCCACGAGCCGCGCGATCTTCGACAGCCCGACGATCTTGTGCTTCGGCATGTAGGCGATGTGCGCCTTGCCAATGAATGGGAGGAGGTGATGCTCGCAGTTGTGGGTGAGATGGCCACCGACCAGGAATGTCGGATGCGGCGAACACTTGAAGCTATAGACGATGTACGGTTTGCCCGGCCGCATCACCGGCTTCACCCCGACGACGATTGCGTACGTACTGTCGATCGGAACGTAGAAGTCGCTCTCCTGGCGGAATCCGTGCTTCCCGTACCACCCGGGTTGATGCCATCGGTGTGAAAGGTAAAGCGCGCCGACGCCGTGCGAGCGACGCTGGACGGGCGTGTCGAGGTACCGTCCGAGGTCTGCGAGAAATCCTTCGTTCGCGCTGATGATGAACCTCCCAGCCTTGTTGCGGGTCCCGTCCCCGTCAAAATAGCCGTCGAGGAACCCCTGCATCATCTCCTGTGAGGACGTCACCACCTTCGGAAATCGGAAGGTCTTCGTCTTGCTTCTTGACCCCGTCTCTGACACACCGAGCCAGCGGCAGAGCTTTTCTCCGATTGCCCTGGACACGACGCGTACTCGATGAGCCTCGACGTCGCGATGAAGAAATCCGGAGGGCACAGCCACCTTCTGAATCTCGGGCACCGATCCGGGAAAGGCCTGCATCCACATGTCGCGGAAATTCTCCGCGAACCGGCGATCCCGGACGGTCAGACAGATACGACGTCCGTCCTGGATACTGCCGTCCGACGCCGCTGCTCCCACGACATAGCCGAGCGGATAACCTGGCTGAGGCAAATAGGGTTCACGGCAGAGCGACTTGGGGTTCATCCACTCGACACTGGTTCCAGGAGTGAGCCGGCCGGCCTCTTCCCAGCCCGACGACGTCATGACGGGATGGTCGGGCGTCACCCGGAAGCGACCCCGATTTGTGTGCACCTCGACGAGGTCACGCGTCTTGCGGGACGAGATGGTCGTGACCCTGGTCTCCTTCAGGAACCCCGAGACCAGCGTCCACAGCTTGTCACCGGCCCGTACCTCCCGCGCCGGCTTGGCGCCGTCCACCGCGTTGACGATCTGCTTGCTTGGGACGCACAGGCTGAACAGGTCGATGTCCTTCACGACGACCATCTCGTCGTAGTCCTCGACGAAGAGGGCGTCGTTGACGATGTCTTCCACCTTCATGTGGTACCCGGCCGTCAGGTAGCGCAGCGACTTCTCCACCCGCTCCGGCGTGCGCTCCAGGCCCTCGCGCTGCGCGTCCTCGCCCAGCTCCTTGAGGAGCTGCCGGATCACGTCGGAGATCATTCGCCCCCCCGGTACTCGAAGCGGTTCTTGGCGGTCTCGACCACCGTCACCTGCACGAGCGCCACCTCCGGCCCCGCGTTGCGGATGAGACCCCAGAACGCGCGCGCGAGGCTCTCGCCCGTCGTGACCACGCCGGCCAGGGCGGGCACCTCCTCGAGGGCGTAGTGGTCGACGCGGTCGATCACGGCGCCGGCGACGATCGCGTCGAGCCGTCCGAGGTCGACGCTCATCCCGGTCAGCGGATCGGGACACCCGGCCACGGTGACCTCCAGGTAGTAGTTGTGCCCGTGCGGCCGCGCGCAGTGGCCGTACAGCCGCGCGTTGGCCTCGGCGTCCAGCCGCGGGCTCACCAGGCGGTGCGCCGCGCTGAAGTGGTACACGCGCGTGAGCTCGAGGCGGGGCGCGGCAAGAACCGTCAGCGGCGCGCTCATCCCCGCCATCAGCGGAGCGCTCATCCCCGATAGTCCACGTAGAGCGTGGGATCCTCCCACACGCGCACCTGCCAGAGCCGCTCCACCCCGAGCTTGGGCGCGAGCAGGTCCCACACCGCGACGGCGATGTTCTCGGTCGTCGGCACGCGGCCGCGGAAGACGGGGTCCGCGTTGAGGTCGGCGTGATCGAAGCGCTCGACCACCGTCTCGCCCACCACGCGCTTGAGCTCGGCGAGGTCGATGACCATCCCCGTCTCGGGATCGATGGGGCCGTGCACGGTGACGTCGAGCGTGTAGTTGTGCCCGTGGGGGACGGTCAGGCGGCCGAACGTCTCCTCGTTCCGCGCGGCCGGCCAGGCGTCCACCCAGTACCGGTGCCCCGCCGCGAAGCTGAACCGCCGCGTGCTGTAGCCGCGCGCGCTCATACCGGCAGGGCCTCGAGGAAGCGCGTGGCCACGCGGCCGACGTCGAAGGCCTCGACGTGGCGCGCGGCGGCGGCGGCGAAATCCTTGCGCAGGCCGTCGTTCTCGAGCAGCGTGGCGAGCGCCGTCGCCAGCTCGTCGGGGCTGCGCGGGTTCACGAGCAGGCCCGTCCGCCGGTCGGCGACGACCTCGGGCACGGCCGCCGCCCGGCAGGCGACGACAGGCAGTCCGGCCGCCATGGCCTCGAGGAACACGATCCCGAACCCCTCCTGTACCGTGGGGAGACAGAAACAGTGGGCACGCGCATATTCTACCGCCAGCGCGCTGCGCGAGACGTCGCCGAGGAACGTCACCACCTCGCCCAGCCCGAGGGCCGTCGCCTGCGCGCGCAGGCGGGCCGACTCCGGCCCCTCGCCTACGATGCGGATGCGCGCCCCGGGGATTCGCTCGCGCAGGATCTGCGCGGCCTCCAGCAGGTCTTGGAGTCGCTTGCGCGGGTACATCCGGGCCACCGCGAGCACCGTCGGCGCCTCGTGGCGGGGCGGCGCGGCCGCGAAGCGCGGGCGCCAGTCGGCGAGGTCGATCGGCTCGGGCACCACGCCGATCCTCGCCGGCGCGAGACCGTACACCTCGCTGGCGACGGCGGCGGAGTACCGGCTGGGCACCAGGACGCGATCGGCGCGGTGGACGTTGGCCCGCTCCCAGCGCGCCTGCACCCCGAGCAGCACGCGCGTGACCCCGCGCTCGTTGCGGAGCTCGTCGGCGATGATCCCCTTCAGCGCGACCACGAAGGGGCGCCGCCCCCGCCGGCGGGCCCAGAGGAAGCCGTCGAGGTCGACCCCGACCACCACGTCGGCGGCGGGTGGCGCGAGCGCCACGGCAGCGTTGTAGAGCCAGCGGTCGAACGTGTGGACGCCGGTGCGGCGTCCGAGCGGCCGGAGGGCGACCTCGTGGCCGCGGGCGCGCAGGCCGCGCGCGAGGACGTCGAGCGCGACGAAGGTGCCGCTCCCCTCGATCGGACTCGGGGGAGTCGAGCTCAGGAAGGCAAGACGCACTACCGCCCCTGGAATCGGGGGGCGCGCTTCTCGAGGAACGCCCGCGTTCCCTCCTTGTAGTCCTCGCTCTCGACCGTCTCCTGCGCCAGCCCCTTGAGCCGCGCGCGCCACTCGTCGGAGAGGCCCTCGAGGCAGCCCTTGACGGTCATCTTCGAGCCGCGCACGGAGAGCGGCGCGTTGTCGGCCACGCGCGCGAGGTAGTCGTACGTGTACGTCTCGAGCTCGGCCGCGGGCAGCAGCCGCTGGATGAAGCCGATGGCGAGGGCCTCACGGTCGTCGAGCGTGCGCGCCGAGAACAGGATGTCCTTGGCGTACGCGGGCCCCACGAGCTGCACGAGCTGGCGCACCGGGTCGGCGCCGTAGATGATGCTGAGCTTGGCGG
This sequence comes from Candidatus Rokuibacteriota bacterium, assembly GCA_016200085.1. Taxonomy (GTDB): domain Bacteria; phylum Methylomirabilota; class Methylomirabilia; order Rokubacteriales; family CSP1-6; genus JACQFL01. Next base: position 56,862 of record JACQFL010000004.1, read on the forward strand.
CGGGGATGCCGTACTTCGAGCCCTCCGCGGCGAAGCGCAGGTCGCAGCCCATGGCCACCGCCATGGCGCCGCCCATGCAGTAGCCGAAGATCATCGCCACCGTCGGCTTGGGGCACTCGCGGATCGCGGTGTACGCGCCCTCGGTGGTGGCGTTGTAAGTGAGCGCGGTGGCGGTGTCCTTCCGGTTCTCCTGGAACTCCGAGATGTCGGCGCCGGAGGCGAAGGCCACCGTGCCCGCGCCGCGCAGCACGATCGCGCGCACGGAGTCGTCCTTGGACAGCCCCGCCATCACGCGCGAGATCTCGGCCCACATGCCGAGGCTGATGGCGTTGCGCATCTCGGGCCGGTTGAAGACCACGGTCGCGATCGGACCGTCCTGATTGACGAGGATGTCGCTCATGGCACCACCTCGAAGGGCGCGGGATTCACGGGGTCCGAGTGTAGCAGATGCCGGGAGGCCGCCCCCCCCGCTCGCCGGTCACGCCGACGGCCCGGTGACGCGTCAGTGTCCACGCTTCAAGTATTGCTCCGTGAAAGTCCGCTCGGGCACTCCGGCCCCGATCTTCCGGCCGTGGTAGTGCACCACGGTGACGTGTCGCCGGCCGAAATCCTCCACGTGTGCTCCGCGCCATCGGTACTTCTCAGACACCTCCTCGATCCCCATCACGGTGAGGCGCTTGAGAAGGCCTCCACTCCGGTCGTAGTAGTCGACGCGCAGGATCACGTCCCGCCCAGCGTCCACCCAGATGAGCTTCTTCCCGTATGCCGTCTCGCGGACGAGCCGCTCCGCGACGGGGACCGCTTCGAGAACGAGACAGCGCACCCCGCCGAGCGCGTCGTCGCGGGACGTCCGGTAGCGGTACTCCTCGATCTTCTCGCGCATGATGTCCTCGTAGAGGAAATCGGTGCCCAGGTACCGATCGCCCCGGTTGGCGGGGGCGATCCGGCGCGTGGTGTGATAGGCGGGCAGGTAGAGCCACTGATCGTTGTCCCGATCCGAGTGCTCGATGGTGAGCACCCCACTCCCCTGGAAGTCGGGCGGAGAATGGAAGCGGATCAACCGCATCGCGTCGAGCGAGCCCGGCGCCACCTGGCGCTGGTAGATCGTTCCTGTCCGCTCCCGGACCTGTCCGGACGCGTCGATGAGTTGCATCAGGAACTGCACCTGCTCATCGGAGGCGGTGTCCTGGCGCTGAACGCGACGTATCACGTCGCCGGGATTCGGGGGCTGCCCGCTCGCCACCCAGGGGGCGAGCAGCACGGCGCTGGCCGCCACCGCGCGCCGCGCGCGGCGTGACCACCGCACCGTCGTCATTCGATGGTCCTGTTCCCCAGCGCGCGGACGATATTCAAGCGATTCAGCATGCGGAGTCCGGGGCCGGCGGAGACGGGGATCAGCACCAGCGTGACGGCGAGCACCTGGACCACATCCCCTGCGCGGAAGATATCGATCACTTCGTACCACGCCTGAGTCATCTGGGCGTTGAGGTACATGGCCAGTGCGATCCCCACCGGGATGCTGACCAGCGCCGCGAGGCCGCCCTCACCGAACGCCTGGGCCAGGATGGTCGCGCCCAGCCGTCCCCGCCCGTAGCCGAGACACGCGAAGGTGGCATACTCCGCCTGCCGCTCGCTGATGGTGAAGTTCACGCTCATGACGATGAAGAGCATGGCCACGAACACGCTCACCCCACAGCTCAAGTACACGACCCGCAGCATCCCCGACATCAGCTTCTGGAACGCCCGGGCCACACCCGTCTTCGCGGTGACCTTGGCGACGTAGGGAAGCCCGAGCAGCGGCGCCGTGAGTGATACCGGCGCGACGGACGTCGCGACGTACATGCCCGTGGCGGCGTCCTCGAATTCCGTGATCGCCTGCGCCTGGCCGAACGCCATCATGACCTGACCCGGGATGACCTCTCCGGCGATGCCGACGACGGCAAAGATGAATTCCCGCCCGCTCCGGATCCTGATGCCGACCCGGTCACCGACCCGGACCCCAACCGTCGGGCGAGGTCCTGGCTGACGAGCAGCTCATCGGCCCGGCCGCTCAAGGCGCGTCCCGCCTTCAAGACCGTGCGCTTCATCCCGTCCTCGCGAGGTACGCCCAGGATCTTGACGGACTCGTAACGGCCGCCCACCCCGATTTCGGCGAATCGGCGGAAGTACGGCTCGACCCTGGTGACACCGGACAGGGCGCGGATCGGCGCCAGGTCCTCGAGGGGGACGGGGTAGAGAAAATCGACGGTGAGGTCCCACCCCTCACGCGCGAACACTTGCTCGCTGGTCTGCAGGGCCGACGTCAGGGACATCACGTACGCGATCGCAACACCGAGTGAGAACCCGATGGCCAGGATCGTGGACAGGGTCCGGCCGGGCCGCCGGATCATGTTCCGGAGGCCGAACCGCACCGGCAGTGGGAAGCGCGCCATGGACCAGCGCGTCCACCGCATCCAGGCTTCGAAGCCGGCCCGCTCACTCACGGGTGCTCGGATGATGGCTTGCGGCGGCAGGCGGAGCATCCGCGCGACGGGCAACGCGGCGGCGGCCATCGTCCCGATCACCGCGGCGGCGAACCCGACGGCGAGCAGGCGGGGGACGACGACGGGGATGACCTCCTGGAGACCGATCGCGTCAGCGGTGGTCGCGGCATAGAGATTCCGGAAGACGAACGCCAGCCCGATCCCGATCACTCCTCCCCCACTTCCCAGGAGCGCTCCGGCGGTGAGGTAGGCCCCCAGCAGCCGGCGGCGACCATAGCCCAGCGCCAGCAACGCGCCGATCTCCTTTCGCTGGTCGAGCACGAGCCGGTGCACGGTGATGAAGGTCAGCACGAACGACAGCGAGCCCAGCATCAGGACCAGGGAGGGCACGTAGACCTGAAACGCCTCCAGGGTCAGCTGCATGTGCCTCCAGATGAAGTGCTCCTCCTTCGCGATCACGCGTTCCAGGTTGAGCCGGCCCACTCGCGTGATGACGGCATCCTTCACCGCGCGCGCATCGGCGCCGGGATCGAGCCGGAACAGGAGATCGTTCACCATCGTGAAGCCGAGGGCGTCACTCACCCGGGTCAGGCTGGTGAAGACCACGCCCACCGAGCCCTTCTCGGGAACGAAGTAGTCGGGGTTCGCGGTGACGATCAGCCACTCGGGGCTGATGACCACGCCGTCGATCCGGCTCTCGTAGGTCTTCTCGCCGACCTGGACCCGGATCCGATCACCCACGCCGAAGCCGTGGAACGTGGCGAGCGACCGCTCGACGACCGCGCTCTCGAAATCTCCGGCGCGCAGCGGGCCGCCCGCCGCGATCTCGAGCGCATCGATGGTGGGCGGTACCGTCTCGAGAAACACGAGCACGCCGGCGATCCGGCTGTGGTCGGGCAAGAACACCGTCCCGGGAAGAACGAGCCGGCGCTCGATGGCGTGCACTCCGGGCACCGCGGTGAGATCGGGAAGATTCGTCACGTCCTCCGGGAGAAACTGCACCTCCAGCTCGGCGAAGCCCATCCGCTGGAAGAGGACGTCACGGGTATGGAAGCCGGTGGCGATGGCCATCCCGGTGCCGGCGTAGATGCCGACACCCGACGCCACCGTCAGGGCGACCGCCAGCGCCCGCCAGCGGATCTGCCAGAGATCTCGGAGCATCTTCCGCTCGAGCACGCGCATCCCGGTGACGTCAGGTCTCGACGATCTGGCCGTCGAGGATGTGCACGACACGATGAGCCGCACGCGCGATCTCGGCGTTGTGCGTGACCACGATGAAGGCCGCGCCGGTGCGATCGTTGAGGTCGCGCATGAGCCGCACGATCTGCTCGCCGGTGTCGCGATCGAGATTCCCCGTCGGCTCGTCGGCGAGCACGAGGGGCGGCTCCTTGGCCAGCGCCCGGGCGATGGCCACGCGCTGCTGCTGGCCGCCGGAGAGCTGGCCGGGAAACGCCCCCGCCCGGTCGGCGAGGCCGACCGACGTCAGGTATTCGCGCGTGCGGCGCCGCACCTCCAACCGGGGCAGGCCGAGGACTTCGAGGCCGGCCTCGACGTTCTCGGCCGCCGTCAGGGTCGGGAAGAGATTGTAGAACTGGAAGATGAAGCCGATCTTGTCGCGCCGGACGGCGGTGCGCATCGCCGGCGAGCTGCGACCGAGCTCCGCCCCGGCAACGAACACGCTGCCGCTGCTCGGTGTGTCCATGGCGCCGATCAGATTGAGGAGCGTGGACTTGCCGCTGCCGGACGGGCCGAGCACGACGACGAACTGCCCCTCCTCCACGGCGAGCGAAGTCTCGGCCAGCACCACGGTGCGGATCGAGCCCTGCTCATACCACTTGCACACGCTGGAGAGATGGACGAGAGGACGCGAGGCGGGCACGTGCGCCGCGGACGCCGTATCGTCGGCCTTCAGGGCGACCGTCACCGATGCAACAGCGGACCGCGTGTCCGCCGTCGCGCGGCGGGGAGATCGGCCGCGAGCGTGGTCATCAGCCGCCAACCCAGCCTCCCGAGAGCGGGCAGCGCGCCGGCCCAACCCCGGGCGCCCGTGTTCAGGGCGAGGAAGGCACGAAAGGCATCGGGGCTCCGGGCCAGCGCGCGGATCACCTGGCGGCGTAGCCCCGGGTGCTCGGCGACCCAGAGCACCAGGCGCGTGAGCGCGAGGTGCCGGCGTCGCACACGCGCGCAGGCCCGGGGGTAGGCCGAGGCGTCCTCACCGGTGGTGGCCTCCACGAGCGCGGCCGCCGAGGCGAAGGCGAGTGACAGCCCCTCGCCGGTGATCGCGTCGAGATAGCCGGAGGCGTCGCCGACGAGCAGCACCCGGCCACGCGCGATGGGCTTCACGCGGACGTCGAAGGGGCCCGCTCCGCGCACGGTCGTCTCGGGGCACCCGGCGGCCGGGCCGAGGCGGGCGCGTAGGGCCGGGAACCGCGCCAGGAACGCGTCGTAGCTCGGCCGCGAGCCGCGGGCTGCCGACCACAGGAAGGCGACGCCGACCCGGTCGGGGCCGACCGGCGTGACGTAGGCCTCCACGCCGTCCGCCCAGTGCACCTCGACCACGTCGGACCACGGAGCGACGCGGAAGTGACGCCGTATCCCGAAGCGGCGCCGCCGTCCGGTCGTGACCGCGAATCCGCAGGCCTTCCGCACGTGGCTGTGCAGGCCGTCGGCGCCCACCAGCCAGCGCGCTTCGAGCTCACCGTGGGTGGTGTGCAGCACCACGTGGTCCGCCCGGTCGGCGACGGCGCCGGCCTCGCAGTCGTGTCGAAGCTCCACGCCGAGCGCGGCCGCGCGCGCCTCCATGGCCGACGAGAGCACGGTGCGACGGATGCCGAGCCCCGGCCCCTCGACGAAGCTCGCCTCGGCCGTCGCATCGCCGTCGACGTAGCGGATACCCCGGAACGGTCGGGCGTCCTGGGCGGGGATCTCGACCCCCATCCGGCGTAACCACACCACGCCGGGAGGCATCAGGCCTTCGCCACAGGCCTTGTCCACCGGACCGTGCTTGCGATCGATCACCACGGCCCGGCGCCCGGCCAGCGCGGCGAGAATGGCCACCGCCAGCCCTGCCGGCCCGCCTCCCACGACGGCGTAGTCGACACGGTGACTCATCGAGGCGACACGTCCGGCGCAAGAGCGGGACGCCAGCGCGCGAGCGTGCCCTTCGCCAGCGCGCCGGCCAGCATCCGCGGCGTGACCTTCTCGGCCGGCATCAGCGTGCGCTCGATCCATCGCCGGAGGGTGTCGCCGCGCCGGATCTTCCCCGATGACGTGCGCGGCAGGGTGCCCGGCACGAGCACCACCACCAGCGCGGGATCGAGTCCCATGGCGGCAAGGACGGCTTCGCGGCAGCGCGTCGCGAGGTCGGGCTCGGCGCCCTGCGCCTCCACGAACACGATCAGTCGCTCGGTCTCGTCATCCTGGGGCACGTGGCTGACGGCGGCGACGCCGCCGGCGCGCACGCCCGGCATCGCCTCGATGGCCTGCTCGATGTCGTGGGGCGCGTAGTTTCGACCGCGAAGGATCACGACGTCCTTGGTGCGCCCACAAACGTAGAGCTCACCCTCGTGCAGGAATCCAAGGTCACCGGTGTCGAGCCAGCCGTCGGCGATCGCGGCCCTCGTTAGCTCCGGCTGGTGCAAGTATCCGGGCGTGATCGACGGCCCCTTCACGCGGATGGGACCGACCGTCCCGATCGGCGCGTCGAGCTCCACCCCGGGCACGGCCTGCCCCACGCTCACCAGCTCGGTCCCGTTGGCGGCGGGCACGGCGCGTCCGTCGGCAAGGGCGTCACGGTCGAAGCGCGTGGCACGAAAGGGCGTGCGCCAGTCCGAGAAGGTGACGGCGAGCGTGGCCTCGGCGAGCCCGTACACGGGCGTGAGGGCCTCCGGCCGCAGCCCCCAGCGCGCGAACCGACCCACGAACGCGCGCAGCGTGGTGGCCGACACCGGCTCGGCGCCGTTGAGGGCGAGGCGCCAGCCGCCGAGATCCACGCCCTCCATCTCTTCGTCCCGGATGCGCTCGGTACACAGGGCATAGGCGAAGTTGGGGGCCGCGCTCACCGTGGCGCGCGTCCGCGAGAGCGCGCGCAGCCAGAGAGCCGGCCGGGCCACGAACAGCTCGGGCGGGATCAGGGTGAGGGAGGCGGGATGGCAGAGCGCCAGGAACACGGTACCGATGAGCCCCATGTCGTGGTAGAGCGGCAGCCAGCTCACGCCATGCTCGACGCTATCGGCCCCCGCTTCGAGGAGCACGTCACGAATGGCGCTGACGTTGGCGAGCACGTTGGCGTGGGTGAGCGCGACGGGCTTGGGCTCCACCGTGGTGCCGGAGGAGAACTGCGCCAGGGCGAGGTCCTCGGGGCGCGCCTCGTGGACGACCGCCGGGCCCGTCACGCCGTCGACGTCGACGCAGCCGAGCTCGGGGCGCGCACGGGCGACCGCGTCCCCGAGAACGCGCCAGGTGCGCGCGCCGGCGAGCACCAGCCGGGCGCGCACGGCCGTGAGCATGGCCGCGGTCCGGGCGTGGTATTCGTCCAGGCGCCCGAGCCGCACGGGGGGGTAGAGCGGCACGGGCACCGCGCCGGCGAGCTGGACGCCGAAGAAGGCGTGGAAGAAGGCGGCGCCGGTGGGAAGCACGACGGCGACGGTGTCGCCGGGGCGCACGCCGCGCGCGCGCAGGCCTCCGGCGACCGCGGCGGCGCGCGCGAGGAGCTCGGGCCACCGCAGGGACGTCTCGCGCTCCTCGCGGTCGAGGAAGACGACCCCCTTCTCGGGCCCGAGCGCAGCGGCGCGCACCAGGCGCGCGCCGAGGGTATCGCTCACGACAAGCGTCGGCGGAGGACGGTCATGAGATCACCGACCGTGGTGAGGCCGGCCTCGTCCCCGTCCTCGAAGCACACGCGAAACCGGTTCTCCAGCTCGGCGACGAGCGTGAGCATGGCGAGCGAGTCCAGCGCGAGCGTCTCGACGAGCACCGTGTCCGCTCCGATCTCGCGCTCAACGTTCAGATGCGTGCGCGCGACGTCGCGGATGCCGGCCAGGATATCGGCGTCGGTCATGCGGCGCTCCTCCGGATGCCGAGGGCGGCCTCCTCGCACGGGATCCGCACCGCCATGAGCACAGCGTTGAGCGCGGTGCCCAGGAGTGCCGTGACCCACGCCCCGCCCGCGAGCGGCAGCGCCGCCACCTCCACGGCGACGGCGAGGTAGTTGGGGTGACTCGAGAAACGGAAGGGCCCGCCCGTCACGGCCGGGAGCCCGGGAATGACGATCACCCGCGTGTTCCAGCGCCGGCCCAGGGTCACGATGGTCCACCAGCGCAGGGCCTGCGCCACCGCCACCACCGCCGCGCACACGCCGAAGCGTACGGCGTCGAAAGTGCGCGTGATCAGGAAAGGCTCCGTCACACAACCGGCCAGCAGCCCGGCGTGAAGCGCCACCATCCACGGGTAGTGGCCACGCCCGTACTCCACGCCGCCGCGGGCCAGGGACCACGCCGCGTTCTGCCGGGCGAGCACGAGCTCGACGAGCCTTTCGACGGCCACCGCTCCCACCAGCCCGAGGTAGAGCTCGAGACCGCTCACCATCGCAGGAGCACCAGCTCCGAGCAGAAGCCGGGCCCCATCGCGGTCATCAACCCGTAGCTCCCGCACGGTGGCGCGGCCCGCGCGAGCGTCTCCTTCAGCACCAGGAGCACGCTCGTACTGCTCAGGTTCCCGACCTGTCGCAGGCTCTCCCAGGTGAGCGCCAGCGCCCCCGGCTTCATCGGGAGGACGTCCTCCATCGCCTGCAGCACCTTCGGGCCCCCCGGGTGGGCCACCCAGACCGCGATGTCGTCGTACCCGAGGTGGTGATCGGCCAGGAAGGCGTCGACGTCGCCGCGCAAGTGCTGGCGCACCATCTCGGGCACGTCGGCGCTCAGCACCACCTGGAAGCCGCTCGCCCCGATGCGCCAGCCCATCACCTCCTCGGTGCCCGGGTAGAACGCGCTGCGCGTCGCCACGATCGCTGGGCCGGCATCGCCGCGCTCCGCGCCGGTGAGCACCACCGCCGCCGCGCCGTCCCCGAAGAGCCCGCTGGCGATGAGGTTGGGAATGGAGAGGTCGTCGCGCTGCAGGGTGAGCGAGCACAGCTCGACCGACAGCAGCATGGCCACGTCGCGGGGGTGCCCGCGGAGGTAGTCGGCCGCGCGGGCGACGCCGGCTGCCCCGGCGACGCAGCCCAGGCCGAAGATGGGGACACGCTTGAGATCGGACCGGAATCCGAGGCGGTTGATCAGGCGCGCGTCGAGGCTCGGCGCGGCGACGCCGGTGACGCTCGTGCACCAGAGCGCGTCCACGTCGCGAACCCCGAGCCCGGCCCGCGCCAGGGCGTCCTCGATGGCGGCGGCACCGACGTCGGTGCCGACCCGGATCCACGCGTCGTTGGCCTCGGTGAAGCCCTCCAGACGCGCGTACGCCTCCAGCGGGAGCGAGAGATGACGCCCTCCCACGAGCACGTGGCGGTGCAGGTCCTCGATGCGACCAACGTTGTGGTAGCGGGCGGCCCACGCCTCCCGGAACGCCGCGATGAGGGTCTCCTGGTCGACATAGTGCGGCGGGAAGGCGCTGCCGACGGCCGCGATCCGCAACGGGTGGCCCGCCGTCAGCTCGCCCGGTGGGAGCTCATCGAGCCGTCGCTCCGCTCACTCTCCGACGCTCTGAGCGGCGGGCACGGAGGCGGGTGCGGCCGACTGTCGCTCCACATAGGCGATCACGTCGCCGACCGTCATGATCTCCGAGAGATCGGCGTTGGGGATCTCGAGATCGAACGCCTCCTCGACCTCGAAGAGCAGCTCGATCATGGCCAGGGAGTCCAGACCGAGATCCGTACGCAAGGTATCGCCGGCGCGGATCTCGCTGACGTCGCGCTTGAGGTGCGTGGCCAGCGCGTCGCGAATCCGTGTCGTCAGTGCCGACTCAGCGGCCATTGCGTGCCTCCATGGGAGCGACGGGGTTGGGGTGACCGGTCGTCTTCTCGAGACGGTCACGGCCACTTCCGGAACACCACCACGGCGTTGTTGCTGCCGAAGCCGAAGGCATTCACCATGGCGACCCCGACCCGACCCTCCTGGACCTTGGCCGAGAGCGCGCCCAGCTCGCAGGCGGGGTCCGGGTCGTCGTGGTTGATGGTGGGATGCACCAGCCCGGTGTGCACGGCGAGCACGCCCGCGAGCGCCCCCAGCGCCCCGGCCGCGCCCAGGGTGTGGCCGATCAACGACTTGGTCGCATTGACGAGGATCCGGTCAGCCCGCGACGGGAACAGGCGGCGGATCGCGCGGACCTCGACCGGATCGCCGACCGGCGTGCTCGTGGCGTGGGCATTGATATGGTCGACCTGCTCGGTCGAGAGGCCGGCGTCACGAAGCGCCAGCGCCATCGTCGCGGCCATCTCGGAGCCGTCCTCCTTGGGACTGACCATGTGATACGCCTCGCTCGTCGCGCCGTAGCCCGCGACCTCGGCGTAGATCCGAGCCTTTCGCTCGAGGGCATGGCCCAGCGACTCGAGGACGAGCGTGGCCGCGCCCTCGCCCATGACGAAGCCGTCGCGCGCGCGGTCGAACGGCCGTGAGGCGCGCGCGGGCGTGGCGTTGAAGGAGGTCGAGAGCGTCCGCAGGGAGCAGAAGCCCGCGAAGACCAGGGGCGTGAGGCTCGCCTCGGCGCCTCCGGCGATGATGACGTCCGCCTGGCCGGTCCGGATGCAGTTGAGGGCCTGGCCGATGGCGTGCGCGCTGGAGGAGCACGCGGTGGAGATGGTCTGGTTCACGCCCTTCGCGCCGAAGGTGATCGCGATGATCCCCGAGGCGGAGTTGAGGGAGAGCGTCGGGATGAGGGTCGGAGTGACGCGGCCGGGCCGCAGTCCGCGGTGGAGCTTGGTGAACTCCTCTTCCCCGATGACGAGACCGCCCATGCCGGCGCCCATGATGACGCCCACCTGATACGGGGCCTCGCGCTCCATGCGAAGGCCGGCATCCTCCACGGCTTCCTTCGTCGCGAGCAGCGCGAACCGGGCGTAGCGGTCGAGGCGCTCGGCCTGGACACCGCCGGGCAGCTGCGCCGGATCAAAATCCAGCACCTGGCCCGCCACTTGCGAGCGATACCCCTCGAGGGGAAAACCCTCGAACGGCGCGAGGGCGGTGATTCCGGAGCGGCCGGCCAGCGCATTGTTCCAGAACGTGGGTATCCCGATGCCGATCGGCGACACCACACCGAGGCCAGTCACGACGACGCGATTCTTCATCACACCTGGCACGAGTCAGTAAGGTGAGCGATGCGGGCGAGGATCTTCCAAAAGGGGGATTGCGTCAAGGGCGGTCAAAACGAATACGAGACGCGGAACCGGATCCGATCGTTGTCTCGAAACTGCCCGAAAAATGTGCTGCGGCGGCCCCCGATCACGTCACCGCCCACCACCAGCATCATCGCGTCGCGCGGTTGCCAGGAGATCTCCGGCTGGATCACGAAGTCTCCCTGCTCCAGATTGACGTATCCCTTGGCGCTCAACCGGATGAACTCGTCATACTTCCAGGTGCTCTTGGCGGTGACGGCATGCCGGAAGGGATGCAGCCGAGGATCGACCTCTTGCTGGGTGAGTGGGCCCCGCGGCCGAGGCTCGGTATCCAGCGCGTATTGCAGAACGACGAGCAGGCTCTCGCCAAGGGGCAGCCGCGTGAACGTACGGTCCACGCCCCCGGTGAACCGGAGGTACGGATCGTTGATCCCCTGGACACCGCCTGCCACGTCCCGTGTGAGGGTGTAAGCCGCCTCGCCGCGAATGCCCCAGCCGGCCATTGCCGTGGCAAAATCTCCGCCCATGACGTGGATCCGCTGGTGGGTCGGCACGAGCGTGATCGTCGCGTCCCGGGCGACAGGATCGATCGTGGTGATCTCGCGCCGGATGACCGTCGGAATGCGATCGTAGCCGTAGTAGTACATGGCGGCGAAGTCCCAGCCCCGTGCCGACCCGCCCAGGCGAGCCCCGACCTGTCCGGAGCCGAGCGTCGCGGGCGGTCGCTGGGTGCGATCCTCGCGAAAGGTGAGCCCGACCCGACCGACACCCGGCAGGTCGGCCTGGGTCGGCAGCCCGGTCCACCGGTTCTCGGGCCGGAACGAGACGATGTCGGGATCGAAGACGGGCGCCCAGACGCTTTCGAGTGTCCACCCTCCCCGGACGAGATCCAGCTTCACGGCGTCGATCGCCTCTTCCCGGTCCTCGATGAGGTCGGTGAGGTCGTGACGCTTGAAGACGTCGGTGGGCCTGAGGGTATCGGCCCGCCCCCACGTGATGAACTGCCGGCCCACCCTGGCCGACCAGCCCTCGCGCTCGACGTTCACGTAACCTTCGTACGGATAGACGCGCGACCGCTCTTCCTCGGAGAAGTCCTTCCGGAGGGTCAGGGCCAGATGAAGGAGAACGCTCTCCAGCGGGGTCCAGTCCACCTTGGGGATCGCGGTGAGAGCATTGCGGTGCCCGACGAGCTTCCCGGCGGCGCCGCCCAGGTAGGAGAAGTGCTCGAATTCCAGATACAGACCCAGGCGGATCGTGGGCGGCTCCACGTACGCTGCCGCTCTCGAGAGGCCTGCGCTCGGTGGTGGTCCCTCACGCGCGGGCGCGGGCGAGACGAGAGGTGCGTCGGTCACGGACCGATCCACGCTCGCGGGCCGGTCGTGGGCAACGATCACAGGAGTGGTGGCGGGGTCTGCGTGGATCTCCGGGGCGGCGGCCAAGACTCCGAGCGACAGCGCGCCCGCGACCAGCGCTCGATGCATTCGGGGTCTCCGCTCGGTGAATGTCACGTGGCGTCCGAGGATCTGTCGAAGGCACGGTCACGTCAAACCATACTTGGGTAGTGCCTCAGTTTGAAATGCCGGCCGTTCTAAGGGCGTGGCGGATGTTGTCTACCGCCTGAGCGCAAACGGTAGCCTTGCTGTCACCGTGCGTGCTGAAACTATCGGCCAGAGCCTGGAAAAAGTTGCGTAACTCCTCCGCTTCGGCGGCGGTGCAGATGACGTGACGCCACGCCTTGTCGGGGCCTAGCGTCGTGTCTCGCGGTGTCCCGCTGATCTTCGCGATCAAGGTGTCACTCAGAACGGCGACCGTCGATCCACGCGGACCAATTGCCATGATGCATGCGGCCTCGGGAATAGATACGGGAATGCGGTCCTTCGGTACTGGCATTTCGGGTCCCTCTCAGTTTGTGAGCCGCGCGATTTCTTCCGCGCTCCATACGTGATCGCTGATCCCTGCTTCCATCGCGGGCGTCACGCGGAGTGTCTGGTGGATGCGCGCGAAGTTGTACCACATGGCGTAGAACGCGACGGCCGCCTTGTGGTTGTCCAGCTTCTTCGAGAAGGCGTTGGTCAACCGGGTGAACCGGCGCATATGCATCCGCATGGTGAGGTTCTGGCGCTCGACATAGGATGTGGAGATGTGGTCGGGGTCCGGGTTGCCGGTGATGGTCTGCTCGCGCGAGCCCGTGCAGCGTGCCGGGCTGTAGCGCCGCTCGGCTGGCGCGTTCACCGTCGCGTCGCCCTCGTACATCTTGATGAGCATGGCGTAGTCGATCGCGTTGCCAAAGGCGCCCTCGACGGCTTCGAGGTAGACCTTGTGGCCGTCCGTTGTGAGTTGAACCCGCGTGGCGAGCCGGTCGGCCAGGTCACGAATGAACGCCTGGGCGGTGAACCCGTCGCGGCGCCCGATTGCCCACGTGACGAGCAGCTTCGTCTCGGCGTCGAGCGCCGTCCACGTCCACACGTCGCCGTAACCCAGCTCGCCCTTGTGCGCCTCCGGGACGTTCTTGTTCTTCGCGTACACAAAGGCCCATATTTCGTCACATTGAATCCGCCGCGCCTTGACGTTGCCGACGTGCTGGTCCTGATACCGCTCGCTGGCCTCGCCCACGTCGAGCAGCAGCTTCACCACGGTGTTGAACGCCACGTCGGCCATGCGGCTCGTGGCGCGGAGGCTGTTCCCCTCCGCGATCATCGAGAGGACTTGGGCGCGACGCTCGGCCGGAAGTCTGTTCATTGCTCGGAGCATATCGAACCCTCACGAGGTGGTCAAGCATAATATCATATTGGTTCTACTTGGCGTCAGGTAGCGTGCCAGACATACAGCCACAGTGTCAAGAATATATGGCTTTAAGTAGCCTCAAATGGCTATTAATATTGCATTTGACTTGTGGCAAAATACGTGGCAGACTTACTGCCATAAGAGAGGAGGCCTCGATGGACTGGAGGAGGTTCAGCTTCGAATCTCATCTTGATAGCGAGGGCCTGCAAAGTGATCTGATCGCCATCGAGGCTTATAAAGAGGCTGCGCTAAATTTGGTGCTCCCGCTCGACTGGAAAACCCAGCTCGATCGACTCAACCGGATTCGTGCGGTATACGGCACAACGGCATTGGAAGGGAACCCGCTATCCGAAGCCGAGGTTTCTCACCAGATCGACATTCTGGAAGGAGCGACTGCTGTCCCAACGAAAACCACAAAGGAGCAGATGCAGATCCGGAACGCCGGCAGAGCACAGGAGTGGATTAGGGCAAGATTTCATCCAGACAGCGCCCCGCTAACGCTCAAAGACATCCTCACCATGCACGAGATGATCACCGAACATTCCGATGAGACGAATAATGTCCCAGGGCGCTTACGGACATTCTCCGTCCAAGTAGGGAGTCCTGACTTGGGCGGCGTTCACGTTGGTGCGCCGCACGATAGGCTCGATCAGTTAATGGGTGAGTGTATAGATTTTGTGAACACCCGCCATCAACTGAACACGCACCCGGTGATACGGGCGCTTCTAGCACACTTTTTCCTAGTGACGATCCATCCATTCGGAGACGGGAATGGGCGCGTGTCGCGCCTCGTCGAGGCGGGCATCCTGTTTCGCGGCGGATATAATGTCCACGGCTTCTATGGACTATCAAACTACTTTTATCGGAATGAGCGCGAATACAAGACGCTGCTCCAGACCTGCCGGGCGCAACAGCCATTCGATATCACCTCTTTCATCAAGTTCGGTATTGAGGGATTCGCAAAGGAACTCCGTGGCATCAACAATTTCATCAAGGCGAAACTCAACCGAGTTGTTTACCGAGCGATGCTCGTGAGGGCTTTTAACACAATGAAGAGCCCGAAGCGTCGTCTGCTTAATCAGAGGGAATACAATCTCCTGGATTTCCTGTTGACAGAAACGGAGCCGAGGGACCCATTTTCCGATGACCTGTCACGTAAGGTCAGGTTCACTGAGCTGCGGCAAAATGTTCACATTCGGAACTCTTATAAAGGCTTGACCCCGAGGACGTTTTTCCGAGAACTGACGCGTCTCTCGGAGTTCGCGTTCGTGAGATTCGAAAGAATACCTGGCGAAAATGATCTGACGGTCGAGATTAACTTCGAGGCGATCGGTAAATACTAAGGTTGGGCGTTAGACTTGCTCCATCGCGCGTGCGCCGCGTTCTTCGCGATCGTCGTTCGCTTCCTCGGGCTGAGCACCTTCGCCCTGGCCTTCCCGCCTGTCAAGCCGCCCTTGCGGCCGATGGCAGCCTTCGCGCTCTCGGGCGGGATCGGCGCATCGTGCGGTGCTTGGCCGGTGGCGATGTCGATGATGAGCTTAGCGCGCTGGGCGAAGTCGCGCGGGCGCGGCGGTCGCTTGGCCACGAGGCGAGTATCGCACGGCTCGCGAGCGTCTCGCGCGGCTGTCAGATTTCAAACTGACGCACTACACATACTTGACGCCACTTGACACGGCCCCTGCCTCCCCTCCTGACGCTGAGGAACAGAGCACCATGGCGATGGCATCTGGCTCAATGGCGGAGGGATGTCTTCGTGTTCCTGCGAGTCCTGTATTACCTGGGCGCGAGGGCCCATGGCGCGCGGTATTTCTGGAAGACCCTGTTCCAGGTCTTGTGGCTATAGACGGTGCCGACGATCCCGCCCGGAACCGTTCCGCCTGACCTGACGGTGGCGGCCGGCACCGACTTCGGAGTCGTCGGGGCGCGGTGATCGGCTCCGCCGGCTCGCGCTGGCGGCGTCGCGGGCGGTCAGGGCCACCGGATGCCCGGGATGCCGGCGCCGCGAGTCTTTGAAGCGTACGGACGGCGGGATCGTTGACCCCTGCGCGCCCTGCTGTCGTATGCTCGGGAGGCGTGACGCGGGAGCTCGTGTGGATCGGCATCGGCCTGTGCGCCGAGGGATGCTTCGGCCTGCGCATCCTGTTGCAGTGGATCGCCAGCGAGCGCCGGCGGCGCAGCGTGTTCCCGGTGGCCTTCTGGTACCTCTCGCTGAGCGGCAACCTCCTCGCGCTCGCCTACGCGACGTACCGGCTCGACCCCGTCTTCATCGCCGGCGAGGTGTTCGGAGTCGTCGTCAGCGCCCGCAATCTCCAGCTGATCCGGCGCCGCGGTGGTGCGGCCGCACGCTGACGCGGCCGGTCACGGCGACTGGCGCAGCGTGATGCCGCCGTCGACCGCGATCCACTGGCCCGTGATGTTGCGGGCGGCGTCGCTCGCGAGGAACGCGGCGAGCTGGCCGATGTCCTCCGGCGTCTGCTCGCGCCCGAGCGGCACCCCGCGCTTCACCGCGTCCAGGAAGATGTCGCGCGGCTCCATCCCCGCGTACCCGGGCACGGTCATCTTCATCGCCGTGGCCAGGCCGTCCCACGCGCGCGTCCACAGGTAGCCCGGGCAGATCGCGTTCACCCGGATGTCGTGCCGCGCGTACTCCAGCGCGAGGCTCTTCGTCAGCGAGATCACCCCCGCCTTCGCGGCCGCATACGCGGGCAATCGCGGCGAGGCCACCAGGCCCGCGATCGAGGCGATGTTGACGATGGCGCCGCCGCCGCGCGCCTGGAGATGGGGGAGCGCCGCCTTCGTCATCAGGAACGTGGTGCGAAGGTTCTGGGCGAGGGCTTCGTCCCACCGGGCCGCCGAGAGCGTGTCCATGGGGCCGCCGCCGGCCGACGACGGCGCCGCGCTCGCATTGAACGGGCCGCGACCGGCCCCGGCGTTGTTGACCACGACGTCGAGGCCGCCGAGCCGCTCGACCGCCGCCGCCAGCGCGCGGGCGACATCGGCCTCGGCGGCGACGTCGCAGGCCAGCGCGATGCCCGGGGTCGGAAGCCCGGCCGCCGTCTTCTCGGCCTCGACGCCGTCCAGATCGAGCAGCGCGACGCGTGCGCCCTGCGCGGACATGACGCGCGCGATGCCCGCCCCGATCCCCCGCGCGCCGCCCGTGACGATCGCGACCTTGTTCGTCAGCATGAGGGCGTCTCGGGCGCGCGGCCCCTCACGGCGTCTCGCCGCGGGCCAGTCTCGCCTCGATGTCGTCGATGCAGGGCATGACCTCGGCGATCGTATCGACCACGTAGTGGGCGCCGCCCATCTGCAGCCGCGCGTAGGCCCGCTCCCGCCGACCTTGCCGCTCGGCCTCGGGCAGCGCCTGCCACTGGCTCAGCGGCAGGCCCACCTCGTTGCCGCTGACGGCCAGGCCGATCGTCCACATGCCCGCGTTCAAGCCTTCCTCCACCCCGGGCAGCGTGTCGTCGACCTTCACGCACGCCTGCATCGGCCAGACCTGGAGGTTGATGACGTTCTGCAGGCACATGTACGGAGAGGGCCGGCCGGCCGGGACATCGGAGGCGCACACGGTCGAGTCGGGCTCATAGCCCTGCCGCTTGGCGTCGCGCAGGTTGATCTCCATCATGCTGCCGAGGTAGCCGGTGGTCGACCCGATCTTGATGCCGCGCGCCCGGAGCGCGGCGACGGCGTCGAGCGTGCCGGGGATCAGCGCGGAGTACTCGGACAGGCAGGCGAGCTGGAGCGGGACGAACTCGGCGAACATCCGATCGACGTCGCCCTCCACGGGCGCGCGCCCGTGTGTCGCCTGCCAGCGCGCGCGCACGGAATCCAGCTCGCTGATCTTCTGGATGTGCACGCGCTTGTGGGCGCCCATCGGCGCCCGCGCTTCCTCCATGGTGATCGGCACACCGGCGCCCTCGAAGACCTTCACGAAGACGACGGCGGGCGCCATGCACCCGAAGTCCATCGTGGTGCCGGCCCAATCGAGGAGGACGGCCCGGATCCTCCCCCGGTATTCGCGCTTGTACGTGAACGTCATCCCAGTCTCCTCGTCGGAGCCGCTTCAAGTTGGTGGCGGTGGGAGGAATTGAACCTCCGACACGGGGCTTATGAGGACTACCGCCGCCACCACACCTCTCTGTAACGACGCGTAGTTGTAGCACAGATTTTCTCGGACGCCATCGCTGCCGGCCGCTAGA
Source organism: Candidatus Rokuibacteriota bacterium (assembly GCA_016200085.1). Taxonomy (GTDB): domain Bacteria; phylum Methylomirabilota; class Methylomirabilia; order Rokubacteriales; family CSP1-6; genus JACQFL01. The sequence goes on from JACQFL010000004.1 coordinate 74,657, forward strand.
AACCGTTCAGAACCGATCTCACGGTTACAGAAACGGTGACCGCCAAAGCGCAGGGGGTGAAGTGTCGCCGGTGTGAAGCGAAAGCAGTTCACCGTCCACCAAACCGGGCAACTCCACACCAGCGCCGGCGCGTCCTCCACTTCAACGTGACCGAGCCTCCCACCGCCGCCTGGACGGCGCAGCAGCTCGTGGACACCTTCCCGGAAGACACTGCCCCGTCGTATCTCCTCCGCGATCGCGACCAGGTCTACGGCGCCGCGTTCCGGCACCGAGGGCAGGGCATGCGCATCCGTGAAGGGCTCACGGCCCCACAACGTGTGGTGGTCTCCACCAGGGATGTAAAAGCACCCTTGGGGCAGCGACCCAACTGACTGTACTCGGGCTGACCATTGCTTGGTCGGTCACAGGTTGTGGGTGGTGATATCGGCGTGCCTGCGTTGGATCCGGCGTCGGAGAGCCACGCATGGCTAACCTTCGGCTGGGACAACAGCCTGGCTGACTCACGATCTTTTGAAAATTTGCGGAACGCTTCTTTGGACCCACCACAACGAGCTCGGCAAACCCCGCGCGATTCTGAGGGGCGCGCCGGTGCGTTCGGGTCTGCCCTCTGTGCCAGGATGAGTGAGACAGTCCCTGCCCCCGAAATTACTGAGGAGGGCGAGACGGGATGACCCCATGGACGCGCGAGAGATGACCGGGACGCAGGAGGACGTGCAGGTGGTGGCGAAGCCGCAGCGGCGGAC
>JACQFL010000040.1 GCA_016200085.1 Candidatus Rokuibacteriota bacterium
CCGGTTCGATGCCGTTGTCATGCGATGCGCAGGGGCGGCAGATACGGTTTTCCCGGCGGCAGCCCCATTCCTTCGTGCAGGAGGCCTCATCGTGGCGACCGCGCCCATCGTGGGGAAAGGGTCGATCACTCAAACGGTCCGTGTGGGGCGAATGATGCGGCAGTTTCTCGTGGTTCGCCCCCCCCTAAATAGACGAATCCTTGACCCCGGGACCCCTTGTCGCTGACAATGCTAGCTGCCGTGTCGCCTGCACCCGCATATGCCGGAACGTTTCACGTACCACACGCCCCCAGGCAGCCGATGACTCGGGCTACCCGGGGTTGGCGTTACGCGGCGGAGGAGTTCCACGGACCACACCACCGGAGCCCCTTTGCGCCTGGCTATGGGGTGGGTCTCATCGCCGTGAGGGGTCGTTTACACCGCACGGTCGCGGTTACCCCGTTCTCTCCGTGAAGCTTCATGCTGAGGATCCCGAGCCACTCGACGGCCTTCGGACCCTCTTCGGCGGAGAGATCTACGGGCCCTACTGCCACGACGGGCGAGGCCTTCGGAAAGTAGTACTCCTGCTTCTGCAGCCTTTCCGGTTTGCAGGAAGCGTCGCCAGCTAGAGACCTGGGCGATGAGGCATCGGCTGGTACCCTTCGAGATCCTGGATTCCCCCCCATCCTGGCTGTCATGGCCCTCCGCCTGACGGTTGTCAACCAGAAAGGCGGGGTCGGTAAGACGACCACCGCCATCAACCTTGCGGCTGGCCTGGCGCTGGCCCACCGGCAAACCCTGCTCGTCGACCTCGATCCGCAGGGGAATGCCACCACCGGCCTGGGCGTCGAGAAGACCGGGCTCTATCCGACCATCTACCATGTCATCCTCGATGGTGAGCCCGCGGACAAGGCCGTGCGGCCGACCGGGCTGTCCCACCTGAAGCTCCTGCCCTCGGACATCGACCTGGTTGGCGCCGAGATCGAGCTCGTCGGGCTGGAACGGCGCGAGTTTCGGTTGCGGGATGCGCTCGAGCCGGTCGACGCCGCGTATGACTACATCGTGATCGATTGTCCACCCTCGCTGGGGCTGCTGACCATCAACGCCCTGGTGGCTACGCAGCGCGTTATCGTGCCGCTCCAGTGTGAGTTCTATGCGCTCGAGGGCCTCGCCCACCTGCTCAAGACCATCAAGCTCGTCAAGGAGCGGCTCAACCACGAGCTCGCCGTCGAAGGCATCGTGCTCACGATGTTCGATGGGCGGACGAGCCTGGCGCTCCAGATCCGTGAAGAGGTCCTGCGCCACTTCCCGGGCCAGATCTTCGAGGCAGTCATCCCGAGGAACGTGCGGCTGATCGAGGCACCGAGCCACGGTAAGCCCATCATGCTTCACGATCTGCGCTCGAGCGGCTCCGTCGCATATCTCGAGCTCACGCGGGAGGTGCTGCAGCATGCTCGGTAAAAGAGGCCTGGGACGCGGTCTGGATGCCCTGCTCACGAGCGAGCCCGCCGAGGCGGAGGCGTTCGTCGAGCTACCGGTCGATCTCATCGACCCCAACGCGCTCCAGCCCAGGAAGGCGTTCGAGCCGAAGGCCCTCCAGGATCTCGCGGGATCGATCAAGGCGTCCGGGCTGATCCAGCCGGTCGTGGTGCGCAAGGTCGGCGAGCGGTGGCAGCTGATCGTCGGCGAGCGTCGATGGCGCGCCGCGAAGCTGGCGGGGATTGCCAGGATCCCGGCCCTGGTGCGCGAGGCCTCGGACGTCGAGAGCCTCGAACTCGCCGTCGTCGAGAACCTGCTGCGCGAGGACCTGAACCCGATCGAGGAGGGTGAGGCCTACCAGAAGCTCCTCGCGGACTACGGCTGGACCCAGGAGGCGCTCGGACAGCGGGTCGGGCGCGACCGGAGCACGATCTCGAACAGCCTCCGGCTCCTCCGGCTCCCCGAAGTCATCCAGGAGGACCTGAAGGCCGGTCGTCTCACCATGGGCCATGCACGGGCGCTGCTGTCCCTGGCGACCCCGGCCGAGCAGCTGAAGCTGCGGGAGGAGATCCTGGCGCATTCCTGGTCCGTGCGGGCGACCGAGGAAGGCGTCCAGAAGCAGAGGACGCGGCGGCCGAAGGCGCGTCAGCGCTCGGCCGAGATCGCCGCCCTCGAGGAGGAGCTCCAGCGCGCCCTCATGACCAAGGTCAAGATCGTCGGCAACGAGCGACGTGGTCGTATCGAGGTCACGTATGCCACCCTGGAGGAGCTCGATCGCCTGTCGGACCTGCTGGGCGCGAGACCCTGAACATGCCCGGACGGGAGCGCATCGTGGTCGCGATGAGCGGGGGAGTGGACTCCTCGGTCGCCGCCGCCCTCATGGTCGAGCAGGGCCACGACGTCGTCGGCGTCACCCTGCGCGTGTGGCCCTGGCGCGAGCCCGAGGACGCCGTCCGCCGCTTTGGCAGCTGCTGCTCGTCCGAGGCGGCGGGCGATGCGCGCGCGGTGGCGCGCCGGCTCGGCATCCCGTACTACCTGCTCAACTCCGAGGACGAGTTCGATCGGGCGGTCATCGAGCGCTTCGTCGACGAGTACCGGGTCGGGAGAACTCCAGTTCCGTGCGTAGCCTGTAACAGAGATCTAAAGTTCGGCTCGCTGCTGCGGCGCGCCCGCGCCTGGGAGGCCGGCGCCGTCGCCACTGGCCACTACGCGCGCGTGACCCACGACGCCGCAACCGGGCGATTCCTGCTCTGGCGGGGGCGCGACGCGCGCAAGGACCAGTCGGATTTCCTCTGGCCGCTCAGCCAGGAGCAGCTGGGCCAGGCGCGCTTCCCGGTCGGCGAGCTCACCAAGGACGAGGTGCGCGCCGAGGCGCGCCGGCTCGGGCTGGTGACGGCGGACAAGCCCGAGAGCCAGGAGATCTGCTTCATTCCCGACGACGACTACCGCGGCTTTCTCCGCCGGCGGGAGCCCGCGATGTTCCGTCGCGGCCGGATCGTGGACCGCGCGGGCACCGTGCTCGGCGTCCACGGGGGCCTCGCGAACTTCACCATCGGCCAGAAGAAGGGCCTGGGGCTCACCGCGGCCGGCCGAGCGCTCTACGTCGTGGATCTCGATCCGGACACCGACACGGTGACGGTCGGCGAGCGCGCCGATCTGGAGCGCACGCGGCTCGTCGCCGGGTCGGCGAACTTCATCGCGGGCGAGCCACCCGCGGCGCTGCGCGTGGAGGCCAGGATCCGTCACGGCCACGCGCCGGCCGCCGCGACCGTGCGGGCGCTCGAGGGCGGCCGAGCCGAGGTGGAGTTCGACGAGCCGCAGCCGGCGATCACGCCCGGGCAGTCGGTGGTCTGGTACCGCGGCGAACTCGTCATCGGCGGCGCCGTCATCGCGCGGGGGGCTTGACACCCTCGCGCGCTGCGTGATAGTTTTCACAAACCTTCCGGGCCCTTCGCTCCGGCCCGGAGTCCGGGGAGACCTCCTCATGCGTCAGCGCGGAACCTTCTGGCTGGGCGGGCTCGTGCGCGCCCTCGGCCTCGTCCTGCTCGCTCTGCCCGTGGCGGCGCTCGCCGCCGAGGAGCACGGCGGCGGCGGCGGGGGGCTGATCAACCTCGACAAATCGCTGATCATCCAGGCGATCAACTTCATCATCCTGCTGGTGGTCCTGCACCGGGTCCTCTACAAGCCGTTCCTCGCCAAGATGAACGAGCGCACCGAGGCCATCCGCAAGTCGCTCGACGAGGCGCAGGCCGCCCGCGCGCAAGCCGCGAAACAGGCCGAAGAGAACGCCGCGCGGCTGCGCCAGACCTACGCGGAGGCGGCGGAGATCCGTGAGCGCGCCGTGAAGGAGGCGGGCGAGGAGCAGCGCAGGCTCGTGGAGGCCGCCCGCGCCGAATCGCAGCGGCTCGTCGAATCCGCCCGGGCGCAGATGGACGCCGACATCCGCCGGGCCCGCGACGAGCTGCGTCGCGAGGTGAGCGGCATCGCCGTGGCCGTGGCCGAGAAGCTCGTGCGCAGGAGCCTCGACGACGCCGAGCATCGCCGCATCGTCGACGACGAGATCGCGAAGATCAGGGCCTAGCGGTGAAGGCTCCGTCCGCCGTCGCCCGGGCGTACGCCCGGGCGCTCCACGCCCTCGCGCGGGAGCGCAACGCGGCCGACGCGGTGACCGCCGAGCTCGAGCGGCTGGTCACGCTGGTCAGCGGGGACCGCGCGCTCGCCGACTTCTTCGCGCGGCCGTGGATCGCGGCCGCGACCAAGCGCACGGTCGCCGCCGAAGTCGCCGAGCGCGCCGGGCTCTCCCGCCTGATGCGCGACTTCCTGGCGCTGGTGGCGGGGCGGGGAAGGGCGGCCCAGCTGGACGACATCGTGGCGGCCTACCGCGATCTGATCGATGCGGACCTCGGTCGCGTCCGCGCGCGTGTCAGGACGGCCGTCCCGCTCACGGACGCGGAGCGGGCCACGCTCGGCGCGAAGCTCGGCGCCCGGCTCGGCAAGCAGGTGGTGCTCGAGGAGACCGTGGATCCGGCGCTCCTCGGCGGATTCGTGGCCGAGGTCGGCAGCTACATCGTGGACGGCAGCCTCGAGGGGCAGCTCGCCCAGCTGGGCGCGCGCCTCGCCGAGGGCTAGAGGCCGGGCAGCGCAGGCGGGAAATCGAGGCGCGCCACGGCTTTGCCGGGGCGTGCCGAGCGTTGGGGGGTCTGGGGGACGCTCGGAGCCCCCCAGCTTCAACGAGAGGACAGGGCATGATCAACGCGGGGGAGATCAGCGAGATCATCAAGCGCCAGCTCGCCGGCTACGAGGCCGAGGTCGACCTGCAGGAGGTCGGCCGGGTCATCGAGGTCGGCGACGGCATCGCGCGCATCTACGGGCTCGACCGGGCCATGGCCGGCGAGCTCCTCACGTTCCCCGGCGACGTGGTCGGCATGGTCCTCAACCTCGAGCAAGATCAGGTCGGCGCCGTGCTCCTCGGCGAGGACCGCGGGATCAAGGAAGGGGACACCGTCAAGCGCACCAACCGCATCGCCCAGGTGCCGGTCGGCGAGGCGCTGGTCGGCCGCGTGGTCGATGCCCTGGGTCAGCCCGTGGACGGCAAGGGTCCCATCCCGGCCAAGGAGTTCCGGCCCATCGAGCGGTACGCGCCGGGCGTCGTCGATCGCCGCTCGGTCAAGGAGCCGCTGCAGACCGGGCTCAAGGCCATCGACGCGATGATCCCGATCGGCCGCGGCCAGCGCGAGCTGATCATCGGCGACCGCGGGACGGGCAAGACCGCGATCGGCGTCGACACGATCATCAACCAGAAGGGCCAGGACGTCTTCTGCTTCTACGTCGCCATCGGCCAGAAGCGGTCGACGGTGGCCCAGGTGGTCAAGGTGCTCGAGGATTCGGGCGCCATGGCCTTCACCACGGTGATCGTGGCCTCCGCCTCGGATTCCGCGCCGCTGCAGTACATCGCCCCCTACGCCGGCGTCACCATGGGCGAGTTCTTCCGCGACGCGGGCCGTCATGCCCTCTGCATCTACGACGACCTCTCGAAGCATGCCACGGCGTATCGCCAGCTCTCGCTGCTGCTGCGCCGGCCGCCGGGCCGCGAGGCCTACCCCGGCGACGTCTTCTACCTGCACTCGCGCCTGCTCGAGCGCGCGGCCAAGCTGAACGACGCGCTCGGGGGCGGCTCGCTCACCGCGCTGCCGATCATCGAGACGCAGCTGGGTGATGTCGCCGCGTACATCCCGACCAACGTCATCTCGATCACCGACGGCCAGATCTATCTCGAGTCCGATCTGTTCTACGGCGGCATCCGGCCCGCCGTGAACGTCGGGCTCTCCGTCTCCCGCGTCGGCGGCTCGGCGCAGGTGAGGGCGATGCGGCAGGTGGCGGGCAAGCTGCGGCTCGACCTCGCGCAGTACCGCGAGCTGGCCGCCTTCGCCCAGTTCGGCTCCGACCTCGATCGCGCGACCCAGATCCAGCTCGCGCGCGGCCAGCGCATGGTCGAGATCCTCAAGCAGGGCCAGTACCAGCCGCTGCCGATGGAGAAGCAGGTGGTAATCATCTTCGCCGGCACCCAGGGCCTTCTCGACGACCTGCCCGTCGACGCCATGCGCGGCTTCGAGGACTTCTTCTACGCGTGGCTGGAGCGCGCGCAGCCGCAGATCCTCGCCGAGGTCCGCGACAAGAAGGAGCTGAGCGACAGCCTGCGCGACACGCTGACCAGGGCGGTCGGCGACGCCAAGGCGGAGTTCGTCGCGGCCAAGGGCATCAAGGCGGCCTGACCGCGGCGGGCCATGGCGACCCTTCGTGACATCCAGCGGCGGATCCGATCCGTCCAGTCCACGCAGAAGATCACCCGCGCGATGAAGCTCGTGGCGGCGGCGAAGCTGCGCCGGGCCCAGGAGCGCATCGTGTCGGCGCGCCCTTACGCGACGAAGATGGCCGAGCTGCTCGGCAACCTCATGAGCGCCTCGTCCGGGGATGGCGCGCCGCACCCGCTGCTCCAGGGGCGCGAGGGGCCGCGGCGGCAGATCGTGATCATCACCGCCGACAAGGGGCTGGCCGGCGCGTTCAACTCGAACATCATCCGGCGCGCGCTCGAGCTGATCCGGTCGTCCAGCGCCGCCGACGTCACGCTCGTCGTCGTCGGCCGCAAGGCGCGCGACTTCTACCGGCGCCGGCCGTGGACGATCAAGCGCGACATGATCGGCTTCTGGGACCGCCTGGCCTACGACCACGCTCGCGAGCTCGCCGATTTCTTCATCCAGCAGTACCTCGACAACGAGGTCGACGAGGTCGATCTCCTCTACAACGAGTTCCGCTCGGTCGCGGTGCAGCGGCCCGTCCGCCAGCAGCTCCTGCCCATCCCGAAGGCGGAGCAGGGGACCGAGGCGGCCGCCGTCGACTACATCTACGAGCCCGGCCCGGACGTCATCCTCGGCGACCTGCTGCCCCGCCACGTCCGCATGCAGGTCTACCGCGCCCTCATGGAATCGCTCGCGGGCGAGTACGGCGCGCGCATGACAGCCATGGAGGCGGCCACCAAGAACGCCGAGGAAATGATCGACGTGCTCACGATCCAGTACAACAAGGCGCGCCAGGAAAAGATCACCAAGGAGCTGCTCGACATCGTGGGCGGCGCCGAGGCCCTCAGGCAAGGAGCGGAAGCATGAGCAAGGGCAGGATCGTCCAGGTCATCGGCCCCGTGGTCGACGTCGAGTTCCAGCCGGGTCAGCTCCCGGCCATCTACAACGCGCTCCTCGTCGAGGGGGTCGAGAACAAGGACATCTTCTCGTACTCGCAGAAGCTGACCCTCGAGGTCGCCCAGCACCTGGGCGAGAGCCAGGTGCGCGCCATCGCCATGGCCGCCACCGACGGCCTCACGCGCGGCATGACCGTCGACGACACCGGCGCGCCGATCACCGTGCCCGTCGGGCGGGAGACGCTCGGCCGCATCCTCAACGTCGTCGGCGAGCCGGTGGACAAGGGGCCGGCCATCAACGCCAAGAAGTTCTACCCGATCCACCGGCCGGCCCCGGCGTTCGAGGAGCAGTCCACGAAGGTCGAGATGTTCGAGACCGGCATCAAGGTCGTCGATCTGCTCGAGCCGTACACCAAGGGCGGCAAGACGGGCCTCTTCGGCGGCGCGGGCGTCGGCAAGACCGTGCTCATCATGGAGCTCATCAACAACATCGCCAAGCAGCACGGCGGCATCTCGGTCTTTGCCGGCGTGGGGGAGCGGACGCGCGAGGGCAACGACCTGTACCACGAGATGAAGGAGTCGGGTGTCATCGAGAAGACCGCGCTGATCTTCGGCCAGATGACGGAGCCACCGGGCTCGCGCCTGCGCGTGGGGCTGACCGGGCTCACCGCGGCCGAGTACTTCCGCGACGAAGAAGGACAGGACGTGCTGCTCTTCATCGACAACATCTTCAGATTCACGCAAGCCGGCTCGGAAGTGTCTGCGCTCCTCGGGCGCATGCCCTCGGCGGTCGGCTACCAGCCGACGCTGGCCACGGAGATGGGCGCGCTCCAGGAGCGCATCACCTCGACGAAGAAAGGCTCGATCACGTCCGTCCAGGCCATCTACGTTCCCGCCGACGACATCACCGACCCGGCGCCGGCGACGGCCTTCGCCCACCTCGACGCCACCACCGTGCTCTCGCGGCAGATCGCCGAGCTGGGCATCTACCCCGCCGTGGACCCGCTGTCGTCGACGTCGCGGATCCTCGACGCCAACATCCTCGGCGGCGAGCACTACGGGACGGCCCGCGCGGTGCAGTCGATCCTGCAGCAGTACCGCAACCTCCAGGACATCATCGCCATCCTTGGCATGGAAGAGCTCTCCGACGAGGACAAGCTGACCGTGTCGCGCGCCCGCAAGATCCAGCGGTTCCTGTCGCAGCCGCTCTTCGTGGCCGAGGCCTTCACGGGCCAGCCGGGCCGCTACGTCAAGCTCGCCGAGACGATCCGGAGCTTCAAGGAGATCGTCGAGGGCAAGCACGACGACCTGCCCGAGCAGGCCTTCTACATGGTCGGCGACATCGGCGAGGCCGTCGAGAAGGGCAAGAAGCTGCGCGAGGCCGCGTAGTGGCACCTGGCGCGGAATCGAGGGGCGCCACGGGTTTCCCGGGGCGCTCCGAGCGGTCGGGGGGTCTGGGGGGCCATGTCGGGGCCCCCCAGTCTGACTGATGCCCCTCATGCTCGAGATCGCCACGCCTGCGAAGCTGGCGGCGACCGAGACGGTGGACGAGGTCGTGATCCCCGGCGCCGAGGGCTACTTCGGTGTCCTGCCCGGCCACGCGCCGCTGCTCGCCACCGTGGGGATCGGCGCGCTGACGTATCGCACGGGCGGCCGCGAGCATCACCTGGCGATGTTCGGCGGCTTCGCCGAGGTGCGCAGCGACAAGGTGATCATCCTCGCCGACATCGCCGAGCGTCCCGACGAGATCGACCGCGCGCGCGCCGAGCGCGCCCGCGAGCGGGCCGAGGCCCGACTCGCCGGACGGATGGGCGAGATCGACTACACCCGCGCGCTCGCGGCGTTCCTGCGCGCGATCGCGCGGCTGATGGTGGCCAACCGGGGGACTGGCTGACTGGGGGGCGCTCGGCGCTCCCCAGAGCCCCCAACGCTCGCCGCGCCGCGGCAAAGCCGCGGCCCGGCTCGATCCCCCCAGACCTCCTGACCCCCGGCGCTCGCCGCGTCCGGGCCGCGAGGCGTTCCTCGATCGATGATCGATGTGCTGCCTCGCCCGTCAGGCAGCCTGCTCTCCCCGCGCGGCGGTCCGCGCGCCCGTCCGGAGCCAAATCCGCGTTTTCCGGGAGTCGCCGCCGCGGCACGCGGCTTGCGACAGCTCGGCGGCATGCTCACAGTCCTGATCGTCGACGACGAACCCAACATCGTCGAGCTCGTCCGCGTCACCCTCGAGGACGACCACGTGCGCGTCGTCATCGCGGTGGACGCAGAGACCGCGCTCGCCCGCGCTGCCGAGGCGCGTCCCGACCTCATCCTCCTCGACGTGCAGCTGCCCGATCGCAGCGGGCTGGAGGTCTGCCGGCTGCTGCGCCGCGATCCGCGCTTCACGCGCACGCGCATCGTCATGCTCACGGCGGCCAGCCAGCAGGCCGACGTCGGCCGCGGGCTCGCCGCGGGGGCCGACGTCTACCTGACGAAGCCCTTCTCGCCCGTGCGGCTGCTCGCCCTGGTGGACAGTCTGTTTCCGCACGAGACCCTGTGGGTGCGCGAGCCGTGAGCACACGCCTGGACGAGGAGCCGCGCGAGGATCTGGCGGTGGCCTACCGGCGCCTGAACGCCGCGTACGAGCAGTCGCTCCTCTATGCGGCCGACGTCCGCCAGCTCTACGCGCGCCTGCAGCGCTCGATCTACCAGGCGCTGCTCGGCCTGGCCAATGCCCTGGAGGCGAAGGATCCCTACACGCGCGGGCACTCCGAGCGCGTGGGCGCGTGGAGCCGGCACCTCGCCGTGGCCGTCGGGCTCACGCCCGCCGAGGCCGAGACGACGGCGCAGGCCGGGCTCCTGCACGACATCGGCAAGATCGGCGTGCCGGAGGCGGTGCTCGGCAAGCGCGGCCCGCTCGACGAGCGCGAGTGGGCGCTCATGCGCCGGCACGCGCTGCTCGGCGCGCAGATCGTGGCGCCGCTCGACTTCTTTGCCGCGGGCGGGCTGGCGATCCGTCACCACCACGAGCGCTGGGACGGCAGCGGATATCCCGACGGGCTGACCGGCAAGGAGATCCCGCTCAGCGCGCGCCTCATCGCCGTGGCCGACGTGTTCGACGCCCTGACCTCCGAGCGGCCGTACCGCGCGGCGCTCGCCCAGGACGCGGCCCTCGCCCAGCTGCGCGAGCTCGCCGGCCGCGGGCTCGACGCCGACGTCGTCGCCGCGTTCGTCCGTCTCGTGCGCGATGGCGGCCTCGCGCGTTGAGCGCGCAGCCGCGCCGCTTGCCGCCGGCACGCCGTGGCCCGTGCTCGCGGCCCTCGGCGCCCTCGCCGGCGCGGCCGCCGTGCTCGGCGGGCACGGGCTCCTGCCGCCGCGCGCGGCCGCGCTGATCGCCGTCGCCGCGATGAACGCCGCCTTCATCGCGACCGCGCTCGCGTGGGCAGGCGCGCCGGGAGCCGGCGCCGTCGCCGCCGGGCTCGTGCTCGCCGCCAGCGGCGCCGCGGCGGGGCACCCCGCCGGGGCGATCGCGTACCTGGCCCTGCCCGCCTGGCTGGCGTCGCTCGCGCGAGGCGGGCGCCTGGTCGGGCTCGGCCTGGGCGCGCGGCCGCCGGCCCCGGCGCTGCTCGCGGGGGCGGCCCTCGGCGTCGGGCTCATCGCCCATCTCGCCCTCACCGTCTCGCGCACGCGAGGCTACGGCTTCGCGCTCGGCCCGCCGAGCGTCGTGTTGTCGTCCCTGGCCTACGACGTGGGCGTCAACGTGCCGTGCGCCGAATGCTTCCTGCGCGGCGCGCTGTTCAATCGCGCGCAGCGCCGCTGGTCGCTGCACGGGGCCATGGCCCTGGCCGTCGCGCTCGGCCTGGCCCGGTACCTCGCCGATCCGCTGCTGCCTCACGCGAGCGAGGTGCTGGCCGGCGCGGTGTTCTACGTCGCGCTGCTCGGCATGGGGAACTGCTGGCTCTTCTGGCGCTGGGGCAGCCTGGTGCCGGGCACCCTCAGCGGGATCCTGCTCTTCGAGGGCTATCGCCTGCTCGTCGTGTCATGAGACGCGCCGGTGTCCTCGCGCTCGTGGTCACCACGCTCGCCGTGGCCGCGGCGCTCGACACGCCGGCGGCGAGCGCGGCCGCGTCGCGCCTGGCGTGGCTCGTGCCCGTCGCCCTCGGCGCCGTCACCCTCGGCACCAGGCCGGGCGCGCTCGTCGCGTTGCTCGCGGTGTCCTTCCGGGCTCCCGACATTCTCGCGGGCGTCGAGCGCGATGGCCTCACCGCCGTGACCTTCGATGCGGCCGGCGACGCCGTGGTCCTCCTCGCCGCCGCCGTCATGACGGGAAGCCTTGCCGCCGCGGCGCGGCTGCAGCGACGGCGGTACGAGGCCCTGGGGGCCGTGCAGCGCGTGCTCGCGATCGAGGCGCCGCTGGAGCGGACGCTCCGGCGCGTGATCGCCTGTCTCGACTGGCGCCTGGGCTGCGCGGCGCTCACGCTCACCCTGCGCGACGGGGACGCGGTCGCGACGGCGAGCGCCGGCTGCTCGGCGCTGGCCGCGTCCGGTAACCGCGATCCCGTCACGCGCGAAGTCCTGCGCAGCGGACGCATCGTGTACCTCGCCGACGCCGGAGGCCAGCCGCGGCCGCGGCGCGTGCTCGGCGCGCCCCTGACCGCCGCAGGCGTGACGATCGGCGCCCTCGTCGCGGAGCGCACGGGTGAGCTCTCGCCCCCGGAGCGCGAGACGCTGGTGATGCTGGCCGCCCACGTCGGTCTCGGTCTCGAGAACGCGCGCCTGGCCGCGATGAACCGGCGGGCCGCCTCCGAGCTGGACACGAAGATCGCCGCCGCCACGCACCGGCTGGCCGAGGCCGACCGGGCGAAGTCCGCGATCGTCGCGCTCGCCTCCCACGAGCTGCGCACGCCGCTGGCCGCCTTGCTCGGCTTCAGCGAGCTGCTCGCCACGCTGGACTTCGCGCGTGACGAGGTGCGCCGCCTCGCCGGCATCGTGCGCCGCGAGACGGCGCGCCTGGCGCGGCTGGTCGACGACGTGCTCGACCTGTCGCGGATCGAACGCGGGCTGCCCGTGCCGCTGGGGCCGCGCCGCGTCGCGGTGGCGGCGGCGCTCGAGGCCGCGGTCGAGATCTTTGCCGGCGTCGACGCCGACGGAACCGGGCGCCGCTTCGCCATCGAGTGCGAGGCCGCGCTGCCTCGGGTCGTGGCCGATCCCGACGCGCTGGACCGGATCGTGAAGAATCTGATCGCCAACGCGGTGAAGTACTCGCCGCCGGGCAGCCCGGTGGGCATCACCGCGCGCGCCGTCGAGGGCGCCGTCGAGGTCACCGTTGCCGACGCCGGCCGGGGCATCGCGCCCGAGGCGCGGGCGCGGGTCTTCGAGCCCTACTACCGCGCCCCGGACGTCGTTCGCGGCGTGCCTGGCACCGGGCTCGGCCTGGCCGTGGTCAAGGCGCTGGTCGAGGCGCACGGCGGCACGATCACCCTGGACAGCGCTCCCGGCGCGGGCACGCGGGTGACGTTTCGCCTGCCGATCGCCCGTGAAGCGTCCTCCGCGGCGCCCGTTGATTGACACTCTGCGTCGCGGACGTGTACCCTTTTCGCGTATGCCCCGGCGCGATCAGATCGCTGAGCGCATCGCGGAGGCCGTGGTCAAGCGGCTGACCGTGAAGAAGATTCTCGAGGTCAAGGACGACGCCGCGGCGCGCGCGGCCGTGCGTCACGTGCTCGCCGAGAACCTCGCCGCCGAGGAGCGCCTGGACGCCGACGCGCGCAAGCTGCTGCTCGAGCACGCCAAGGCCATCAAGGACTCCGCGGCCGACTATCGCCAGCTCCTGCCGAAGGTGAAGGAGAAGCTCGCGCGCGAGCGGGGATTCATCCTGTGATGCGCATGAGCCGCGAGCGCATGTTCTACCTCGCGGAGCAGATGATGAAGGAGCTGGCCCAGGTGCCCGGGGTCGTCACCCGGGCCCCCGACGATCTGCGGCCGGAGATCATCCGCGTGCTGAGCGAGGAGTCGCGCATCGAGGAGACCATCGACACCGAGGTGCGCAAGACCCTCGGCACCTACGCGCGTCCCGCGCCCGAGGGCAGCCGCGAGTGGGAGATCCTCTACCAGAAGACCCGCGAAGAGGTGCTCAAGCGCAGGTTCCGGCTGTGATGCGCCTCGTGGTCGCCATCACCGGCGCCACCGGCTCGATCTACGGCATCCGCCTGCTCGAGATCCTCGCCGGCTATCGGGAGGTCGAGACCCACCTCGTGCTCTCGCGGCCGGCCAAGCGCACGCTCGTCGAGGAGACCCGGTACTCGGTGGCCGAGGTCGAGGCGCTCGCCGATCACGTGCACGACAACCGCGACATCGGGGCCTCGATCGCCTCGGGCTCCTTCCGCACGAGCGGGATGATCATCGCGCCGTGCAGCATCAAGACCGCCTCGGCGGTGGCCACCTGCCACGCGGAGAACCTGATCGCGCGCGCCGCCGACGTGACCCTGAAGGAGGGGCGGCCGCTCATCATGCTGATCCGCGAGACCCCGCTGCACGTCGGCCACCTCAAGTGCATGCTCGCGCTCGCCGAGATGGGCGCGGTGGTGCTGCCGCCGATGCCGGCCTTCTACAACCGGCCGAAGGATCTCGACGACATCGTCAACCACACGATCGCGCGCGTGCTCGACCGGCTGAGCCTGCCCCAGACCCTGGTGGAGGAGTGGCAGGGGACGCATCCGCGCCTGCCCCTCGGTCCCTCCGGTGACTGATCTCTCGGTCGTGATCCCTGTCTACAACGAGGAGGAGAACCTCCCCGTGCTGTGGCCGGAGCTGCGCGGCGCCCTGCTCCGGCTCGGCCTGGCCTTCGAGGTCGTCTTCGTCGATGACGGCAGCCAGGACCGGAGCGCCGAGATCATCCGCGGCTTCCGCGAGAGCGATCCGCGCGTGCGCCTGGTCCGGCTCAAGGCCAACGCGGGGGAGACGGCGGCCACCGACGCCGGCTTCAAGGCCGCGCGCGGGCGGTGGGTCGTGACGATGGACGCGGACCTCCAGAACGATCCCGCCGACATCCCCGCCTTGATCGGCCAGCTCGAGCAGTGGGACGCCGCCACGGGCTGGCGCGTGCACCGCGCCGCCGGCGACGACGTCGTCCGTCGCATCTCCTCGCGGGTGGCCAACCGCATCCGCAACGCGCTCAGCGACGAGCAGATCCAGGACAGCGGGTGTACCTTCCGCGCCTTCCGCCGCGAGTGCCTGCGCGGGCTCGTGCTCTATCGCGGCTTCCACCGGTTCATTCCCACGCTGCTGCGCCTGCGCGGCTACCGCGTGGTGGAGGTGCCGGTGAACCATCGCCCGCGCCGCTTCGGCCGCTCGAAGTACGGCGTGATGAACCGCGCGCTCGTCGCCTTCGTCGACCTGCTCGTGGTGCGCTGGATGAAGGCGCGCCTCCTCCGCTACGAGGTCGCCGAGGACCTCGGCGGCGAGCCGGCGTCGGAGTAGCGGCGCGTGGACGTCCTGCTCGTCGGCACCGGACGCTGGGGCGAGAAGCACCTGCGGGTGCTGCGCGAGATCGGCGCCACCGTGTGGGTGGCCGAGGTGGCGGCCGACCGCCGCGCGTGGGCGGTGGACCACGGCGTGGAGCGCGCGCGGGTCGTGGCCGACTATCGCGAGACGCTCGGCGCGGTGCAGGCCGCCGACATCGTCACCCCCGCCGAGAGCCACCTCGCCATCGGCGAGACATGCATGCGGGCGGGCGTGCACTGCTTCGTGGAGAAGCCGCTGTCGATGACGGGCGCCGAGGGCCGCCGGCTCGCCGCGGTCGCGGCCGAGACCGGGCGCGTGCTCCAGGTCGGCCACATCTTCCGCTTCCACCCGGTGACCGCGACCCTGCGCGAGGCGCTGCCGCGGCTGGGCGCCCTGCGCTACGCCACCGGCCGGTTCTCGGGGTTCAAGCGGCCGCGCACGGACGTGGGCGTGACCCACACCGACGCCATCCACTACTTCGACCTCTTCGCGCTCCTGCTCGGCCGGGCGCCGACCAGCGTCTCGGCGCTGCAGCGCGATTACCTGGGCCGGGGGCTCGATGACCTGTCCCTCACCGTCGTCCACTACGGCGACGTGCCCGCCATCGTGGAGGCGAACTACTTCGTGCCCGGCACGTACCGCGATTGCCTGATCGTGGGCGAGCGCGGCGCGCTGGCGGCGGACTACGGCGCTGGCACCGTGACCTTCCACGCGGGCGAGTTCCGGAAGAAGGGCGCGGCGTGGGAGGCGATCGACGCCGGCAAGGAGGAGTTGCCGGTGCGGGGCCCGGAGCCGCTGCGTCTCGAGCTGGAGGCGTTCCGCGACGCGTGCGCCGCGGGCGGGCCCTCGCCCGTGCCCGCGGAGGCCGGCGTCACGGCCGTGGAGGTCGTGGAAGCCGCCGCCCGCTCGGCCGCGCTCGGGCGCGCCGTCAGCCTCGACGAGGTCCGCTAGCCAGGAGGCCGGCGGGAACTCGAGGGCACAGCGGGTTCGCCGGGGCGTGCCGCTCGTAGGGATGGGAGCCCGCCGAGGTCCCCATCTTCAGAGGTGTCCGATGACCGCTGAGGTCGTGCTCTTTTCCGTGATGGTGATGTTCCCCGACTCGTGTCTCGGCGTCGCCCCGCCCGGCGTGATGTGTGCCCAGGTCTTGACCCCGGGCACGCTGCAGATCGTCAGGAAGGGCGACGCGATCTACGAGCGGCGCTGTCCCGCCAGCGGCGACTGCCGGGGGGACACGCTGATCGGGTACGCCCGCGACGGGAGCTAAGGGTCGTGGGCGATGGTGGGTAGCAGCTGGTGCCGAAGGGGGGACTCGAACCCCCACACCCTTGCGGGCACATGACCCTGAATCATGCGCGTCTGCCAATTCCGCCACTTCGGCTCGGACAGCGTCGTTCATAATACCGTTGGGCCATGGCCAGTCAAGAGGACGACGCACGCAATCGCACCATTGCCGTCAACCGGCGGGCCCGCCACGAGTACTCCATCCTCGAGACCGTGGAGGCCGGGCTCGTGCTCCGCGGCACCGAGGTGAAGTCGCTGCGGGACGGCCAGGTCAACTTCAAGGACTCCTACGCCATGGTCCGCAACGACGAGATCTGGCTGATGGGCTGCCACGTCAGCCCCTACAGCCACGGCACCGACGCCAACCACGACCCCGAGCGCGACCGGAAGCTCCTGCTCAAGCGCCGCGAGATCGCGCGGCTGGCCAGCAAGGTCGCCGAGCGGGGACTCACGCTGATCCCGCTCCGGCTCTACTTCAAGAGCGGCCGCGCCAAGCTGGAGCTCGGCCTGGCCCGCGGCAAGAAGCTCCACGACAAGCGTGCCACCCTCCGCGAGCGCGAGGCCCGGCGCGAGATCGACCGGGCGGCGCGGGCGGGCGCCCGGGGGCGCTGGTGATGGCGCCGGCCGGCCGACCTGTTACACTGGGAGAGAATCATAGACACAGGAGGGGGCGACAGGTTTCGACGGGGATCAGCGAGGTCCAGGCTGCGTCTCGAGGTTTCTCTCCCCTCGTTAAATAGAGAGAACGGTATAGCTGCCAACACACAGCTAGCTCTGGCGGCCTAACATCCGCCAGCGTCCGCCGCATCGGGCCACCGGGGTGCGGGAACGGGCGCCATATTCCGGGGGCTGGCCCTGAACTTGGCCTCAGGGGAAGGGCGAGAAAAATGAGGCTGGTCCCGCGGTCCTCCTGCCGGATGGAGGGCCGAAGGACGAGAGAGACGTAAGATCAACCGGCTATCGGCGTAGACGCCTGCGGCTGAGGATTTCCGGACGTGGGTTCGATTCCCACCGCCTCCACCAACTCTTTGCGTCGGCCACCGCCCCGGCGGCCGGCACAATCCATCGCATGACAGCCCCTCGTTCGCCGCCGGTGCGGTGTGCCTGGCCGCGCTCGCGTTCCCTGGTCTGGTCGCGGCCCAGTCGAGCGCCTCGCCGGCGAAGACCATCAAGGGCGCGGACGGCGCGGAGTTGGGGCCCGAGCGGAAATCCGAGCGGGCCGGCGAGCGGCCAGACCGTGCGCACGAGCTGCCGCTTCAACGCCGCACCGGCCGACCACTACAGCCTGAGGGGATTCCGCTGCGCCGGGAGCCAGTAGGCGCTCAACGCACCTGGCGGCTGAGGCCGGCCAGCCGCTCGGCCACGAGCATCAGCGCCAGCGTGAACACGATCAGCGCGCCGGATGCCGCCGCGGCGCGGACGTCCAGGCTGGTCTCGATGATCTGCCAGAGATGAATCGGCAGCACCTCCGTCCGCGCGTCGGAGAGGAAGAGCGAGACGGGCACGTTGTCGAACGAGGCCATGAAGGCCAGGAAGGCCCCCGCCCCGATGCCCCGGCCGATCAGCGGTAACGTCACCCGCCGGAAGGTATAGAGCCCGTCCGCCCCGAGGCTCGCCGACGACTCCAGCAGGGCAGGGTCGAGCTGCGCGAGCGCCGCCGACGTGGTGCGCAGCACGAACGGCACGCACACCACCACGTGGCCGAGGGCGAGCGTGGCGAGCGACAGTCGCACGCCCGCCAGGCTGAAGGCCATGAGCGCGGCGAACCCGAAGGCCAGCGCGGGCAGCAGCAGCGGCGACATGAAGAGCGCATCGAGGACGCGGGCCCACCGCGTGCGGCTGCGCGCGAGGCCGAGGGCGCCGAGGGTGCCGAGCACCACGGAGCCGCTGGTCGCCAGGAGGGCGACCTCGAGGCTGTTCCCGGCGGCCCGGCGCATCTGATCGGCGTCCGCCAGGGCCGCGTACCAGCGCAGCGAGAGCCCTTCGGGCGGGAACTTGAGCGAGGCCGACGCCGTGAGCGACGTCATCAGAACGATGAGCGTCGGGGCGACGAGCAGGACCAGCGCTGCCGCCGCGAGCGCGCCGATCGCCAGGCGGAACGTCAGGCCGTCGATGTCCGCGCGGGGCCGGTCAGCCATGGACGAGGGCCCGCCGGCTGCGGCCAGTCGCGCTCAGGAGCGCGACGATCATCAGCACGGCGGCCATGAAGACGATCGCGATCGCGGCCGCGAAGGGCCAGTCGTTGGCGCCCGTCGCCTGCTGGTACATGAAGAGCGGCATGTACACGAGCCGGGCGCCGCCGATCAGGGTCTGGGTCACGAACGCGGTGACGCACGCGGCGTACACGAGGATCGCGCCCGCCACCGCGCCGGGCAGGCTCAGCGGCACGATGACCCGGCGAAAGGTCCGCCAGCGGCCGGCGCCGAGCGCTGCCGAGGCGTCCGCGAGATTCGGGTCGATCCGCTGGAGGCTCGTCAGCAGCGGCAGCACCATGAGGGGCAACTGGACCTGGACGAGCACGGCGACCACGCCGGGCTCGCTGAAGAGCAGCCGCACGGGTTCGTCGATCACCCCCAGCGCGAGCAGCGTCTTGTTGAGGACGCCCTGACGGCCGAGGATGACGATCCACGCGAACGTGCGCACCACCACGCTGGTGAGCAACGGCAGGACGACGAGAAACACGAGCAGCGATTGCACGCGCGGCCGCGCCCGCGCGATGACCCAGGCCAGCGGATAGCCGAGGAGCAGGCAGAGGGCGGTGGCCTTCGCGCCGAGCAGGAGCGTGTCCCAGAGGATGCTCAGGTGCAGCCGGTCGCCCAGGAATCGCGCGTACTGGCGGAGCGAGAGCGTCTGCATGGCCGGCTCGGCGTGCAGGCTGACGACGACGAGCACGGCCAGCGGCACCAGGAAGAAGGCCGCGAAGAACACGGCGAGCGGCGCGACCAGGCGCCACTCGCCGCGATCCGGCGTCCGCACGGCTAGCTACTTTCCGGCGCAAAAATCGGTTGGCCGTTGAGGCGCGAGCCCTCAGGCAGCAGCATGATTCCGGGGGCCTGTTCACGCCAGCAGCACAACGAGGAGTCTATGACGGAGCCTTGGCTCGCGCCAGGGCGATCCC
>JACQFL010000041.1 GCA_016200085.1 Candidatus Rokuibacteriota bacterium
CGCTCGTTCTGGGGCACCGACATCACCCGGATGCCGTGCTCCTATCGGCACTGCGTGACGATGTTCACCGAGGAGCTGCCGTGGCTGAAGGGCCGCGACCTCGAGCGGGTGATGGGCGGGGCCGTCGTCGACTGGCTCGGCTGGAAGCGCCCCGCCGCCTGATCGCGCGAGCGCGAGCGAAGAGGGGGGAGTCCCGACCATGACCCATGAGGCGCTGCGTACGATCTTGCCGATCGCGGGCTGGGGCGAAGAGCGCGCCCGCGCGGTCGAGATCACCGGCGGCACCGATCCGATCTTGCCGACGCCGTTCCGCATCGGCGAAACCAGTGCCGCTGCGCTCGCGGCGGTCGGCCTCGCCGTCTCCGATCTGTGGGCGTTGCGCACCGGGCGTGGCCAGCAGGTCGCCGTGGATACCCGCCAGGCGACCGCCTCGCTCCGCAGCGGGCATTACATGCAGATGGACGGGGCGCCCGTGTCGACCGAGCGCAACGCGGTGATGGGCGTCTATCCGGCCAAGAACGGCCGCTGGAGCTATCTCCACTGCAACTTCCCGAACCATCGTGCCGCCGCGCTCCGCGTGCTCGGCGTGCCGGAAGATCGCGAGGCGGTGCGCAAAGCGGTGGCCGAGTGGGACGCGCGCGAGCTCGAGGAGGCGATCATCGCCGCGAAGGGCGCGGGGGGCATGGTGCGCACCATGGAAGAATGGGCCCGGCACCCGCAGGCCGCCGCGATCGCCTCGCTGCCGCTGATGGAGATCGTCAAGATCGGCGATAGCCCGCCGGAACAGCCCCCCGACGGCGAGCGGCCGTTGTCGGGCGTCCGGGTGCTCGACCTGACGCGGGTCCTCGCCGGACCGACCTGTGCCCGCACCCTGGCCGAGCACGGCGCCGACGTCTTGAAGGTCACGGGTGCGCACCTGCCGAATATCGGCTACCAGGAATACGATACCGGCCACGGCAAGCTCTCCACCCATCTCGACCTGCGCGAGCCGAAGGATCTCGAGACCCTGCGCGGGCTGGTGCGCGAGACCGACGTCTTCTCGCAGGGCTACCGGCCGGGCACCCTCGGCCAGCGCGGGCTCTCGCCCGAGGCGCTCGCGCACTTGCGGCCCGGCATCGTCTTCGTCTCGCTGTGCGCCTTCGGCCATGTCGGGCCGTGGGCGTCACGCCGCGGCTTCGACACGGTGGTGCAGACGGTCAGCGGCATCACGAGCCGCCAGGGTGAACTGTTCCCCGGCGCGGCGCCGGGCCCGCAGTTCTATCCGGTGTCGGCGATCGACTATCTGACCGGCTATCTGATGGCCTTCGGCGCGCTGGTGGCCCTCGGTCGCCGCGCGCGCGAGGGCGGCAGCTGGCTCGTGCGGATCTCCCTGGCGCAGACCGGGCGCTGGCTCGTCGGCCGCGGCCAGGTGCCGGAGGCCTCCCTCACGGACGTGCCGAAGGAATTCACCCCCGCGGAGCTGGAGCGCTGGTCGATGACGAGCGACACGCCGGTCGGTCGGCTGCATCATCTCGGGCCGGTGGTGCGCCTCTCCGAGACGCCGCCGCGCTGGGCCCGGCCCTCGGTGCCGCTCGGCTACCACGAGCCGGTGTGGCCGGCACGAGCCACGTAGCCCCTGCGGGACCCGGAACATCAGCCTCACGTCTCGTCGGCGCGAGCGGCGTCTACGCCGATCGTGGGCCCCTTCGCTGATCGAACCCGGGTCCTGTCTCAGACGGCGGCCGGCGTCTTCGCCTCCGCCAGCACCGCCGCGGCCGCGGTCGCGACCGCCGTGCCCTCGAAGAACGTCGGGTTCTGCGTGCCCCACAGCCGCACCGCGTTGGCGAACGTGAAGTCGCGGAAGTCGTCCCTCGTGATCATGCCGTCGTCGACCAGCTCGTACGCCTCCGGCAGCACCTCCATCATGTCGGGCACGTCGAAGTGGCCGATGTCGGAGCCAAAGATCGCGTTGAGCCGCGCGTTGAACGGGTTCGCGCCCTTCTCGAACGCCCAGGCGTTGGCGCGGTCGTCGGCCTCGCAGCCGAAGTAGAACGGCGTCACGAACAGATCGCGCCAGTCTTCCTTCTTCGTGATCTTGCACCTCGAGAAGTCGTCGAGATCCGCGAGACCGCCGGTCAAGCTGAACGCCTCGGGATCGGGCCAGCCGTCGCGCGCGCGCAGGGCCGCGATGTGGTCGGGATACCCGTATTTCTCCGCCAGCTCCTGGAGCAGCGCCCGATCGAGCGTGCGCGGATCGGTGCGCTCGAGCGCTTTCCGGTTCCGCTTGTCCCAGTGGCCGATGAGATCGCCGAACAGCATGCAGCCCCAGCCGACGCCGCCTTCCAGGAAGGCGAAGCGGAGCTGGGGGAAGCGGCGCGTGATGCCGCCGAGGAAGATCGCCTTGCAGGCGGCGTGGCCCGAGGCGGCGAAGTGGCCGATGTGGTTGAAGGTGAAGTTCGTCGCCGAGAGCCTCAAACCCTGCCGGCTCGCGCCGGTGTGGAACGTCGGCGCGATCCCGAGCTCCACGCACTTCGTCCAGAGCGGATCGTAGTCGTAGTCGCTGTCGAGGCCGATCGCGTCGTGCCAGACCGCGAAGCGAGCGACGTCGCCGTCGCGATCGGTGATCGACGACACGGGCCGTGGAACGGGGCTGGTGAACATCACCACCTTGGTGCCGAGCTGACGGACGCAGAACTCGAGCTCCTCGATCGCCTCGTCCGGCGTGTGCGTGGGGATGACGGCGGCCGGCGTCATGCGGTCGCCGAAGTCACGGAAATAGTCCGCGGTGACGATGTTGAACGCGCGGCAGACGGCGCGGCGCGCCTCGTCGTCGCCGATCCTCGGCACGCGGAGCCCCGCCGTGGGGTAGATGGCCGCGAAGTCGATGCCGAGCTCCTCGAGGCGCTCGTAGAGGAACCGCGGGAACATGCCGGTCGCGCGGTCGCGCGTGTTTCTCTCCGCTCTCGACCAGAACCCTTCCTGGCCGAGCCGACGGCGCTTCCGCTCTTCCACGGTCGACTTCTGGACCTCCTTCGTTCCCTTCCCGTTGGCGAGGAACGCGTCGGCCGCCTTGTTGCCGCCGATCTTGCGCATTTGCTCGCTGAAGACCGGGCCGTACTCCAGCCAGTGCCCGTCGGCGTCGATCACGGGGTGGTTCAGCTTGGAACGGATCTGCGCTGGGGTCGAATGTTCGTTGACGCCCACGGGGCACCTCCCGAGAGTAGGGACCGGAACGTTGGGTCGTTGTCGCGTGAACGCTAGTCCGCCTCGGGATCGGAGTCAAGTTGCGTGTTACGCGTCGATTTCGTCGTTCTGCCCTCCCGCGAAACTCTTCCTTTTGCCGCATCGATCGGGTCGCGTGAGTCAGGCGCCGTGGATCAGATCGCTGATGCGGGCGGGGTTGAGCGGCAGGCGGGTCACGCGCACCCCGAGGGGCCGGAGCGCGTCCTCCACCGCGCCGGCCACCGCCGCAGGGACCGGCAGCGTGCCCGCCTCGCCCGCGCCCTTGACGCCGAGCGGGTTGATCGGGCTCGGCGTGGTCAGGTGGAACATCTCCACGCGCGGCATCTCGCGCGCCGACGGTAACGGGTAGTCGAGAAAGCTCCTGGCCAGGTTCTGTCCCTCCTCGTCGTAGAACGCCTCCTCGTAGAGCGCATTGCTGAGCCCGTGGGCCACGCCGCCCAGGATCTGCCCCTCGACGATCAGCGGGTTGATCACGTTGCCGCAGTCGTGGCCGACCACGTAGCGGACGATCGCGACCTCGCCGGTGTCGGGGTCGACGTCCAGGATGCAGACATGGGCGCTGGCGGAGTACCCGGCCTGCGACGGCGTGAAGTACGCGGAGGCCTCGAGCCCGACCGGCAGGCCCCCCGGCATGATCATGCCGAAGGCCACGCCCGCGTTGCCCAGGTGCGCGACCTGGGCCAGCGGGACGCCGCGATCCGGCAGCCCGCGCACGCGGACGGCCGCCCCGACGATCTCGAGATCCGCCGGCGCCGCCTCCAGCAGGTGCGCGGCCACGGCCAGGATCTTCTCGCGGAGCACGCCGCCGGCCTCCAGGATGGCGGGGCCGGCATTCGCGGTGACCCGGCTCGCGAAGCTGCCGACGCCGTAGGGGATGGCGTCGGTGTCCCCGGTCACCACGTCGACGTCCTCGTAGCGCACGCCCACCGCGTCGGCGGCGATCTGGGCGAAGGTGGTCTGGTAGCCCTGCCCCTGCGGGGGGGCGCCGCTCGTCACCACCACGCGCCCGCGGCGGTCGAGCCGCAGGATGGCGCCCTCGAAGGGCCCGAGACCCACGCCCTCGACACAGATCGCCACGCCGATCCCGCGATAGCGGCCCTGGGCGCGCAGCCCGGCCTGCTCGCGGCGCGCCTGCGCATAGTCGGCGCGCGCGAGGGCCTGCCGCAGGAGCTCGGGGTAATTCCCGCTGTCGTAGGTGAGCGGAGCGCCGTCGCGAAACCACAGGCCGACCGGATAGGGGAACGCGTCGGCGGGGATCAGGTTGCGGGTGCGGACCTCGGCGGCGTCGAGCCCGAGGGCCTCGGCCATGCGGTCCATCATCCGCTCCATGACGAGGACGCCCTGCGGGCGCCCGGCGCCTCGCACGGCGCTGGTGGGCGGCAGATTGGTGTACACCGCGCGGAGCTCGGAGTGGATGTTCGGGATGCGATAGGGACCGGGCACGGTGCAGGCGGTGATGACCGGCGCGACAAGGGCGCCGTACATGCCGATGTCGTGGGTGAAGACGTCGCGCAGGGCCAGCAGGGTGCCGTCCCGGGAGAAGGCGATCTCGACGGTGTGGACCTGCTCCCGCTCCTGGCCGGCGGACACGAAGTGCTCGAGGCGATCCTCGATCCACTTGACCGGCCGCCGCAGGCGACGGGCCAGCCAGCACACCAGCGCCTCCTCCGGATAGAAGCTGGCCTTGGGCCCGAGGCCGCCGCCGATGTCCGGGGGCGCGATCACGCGCACGCGGTGATCGGGCAGGTCGAACAGATAGGCGAGCATGGCCCGGATGGCGTGGGGCGCCTGGGTGGCGTCCCAGACGGTGAAGGCGTCGAGCGCCTGGTCGTAGCGCGCCACCACGCCGCGGCCCTCCATCGAGTGGCTACCGCCGCGCATCACCCGGAAGGTCTCCCGGAGCGTGTGGTCGGCGGCGGCGAAGGCCCGCTCGGGCTGTCCGACGCGCTGGACGATGTGGGCCGCGATGTTGTCGCCCAGCTCCTCGTACACCAGCGCGGCGCCGGGCGCGAGCGCCGCAGCCGGCGAGGCGACGACGGGCAGCACGTCGTAGTCCACCGTGACGAGGTCGCACGCGTCTTCGGCCAGGGCGCGCGACTCGGCCACCACCGCCGCGACCACCTCGCCGGCGTGGCGGACCTTGTCCGGCGGCAGGGTGTGGCGCGCGCCGTGGCGGACGAGGGTGCCGGGAACCGGGCTCGGCATGCGCGCGGGCCACGGCTTCTGGATGTCGGCGATGTCGGCCGCCGTCACCACCGCCAGCACGCCGGGCAGCGCCAGCGCGGCCGCGGTCCCGATGCGGCGAACCCGGGCGTGAGCATGCGGGCTGCGCACCATCGCCGCGTGCGCCACGCCCGGCATCTCGAGGTCGTCGACGAACGTGCCGCGCCCGGTCAGCAGGCGCGCGTCCTCGCGCCGCGGGATCGGCGCGCCGATGTAGCCGCCCCCGGACGTTCGCGCGGCCGGGTGCGCCGCGGGCTCGGTCACGGCGCGGACCCGGCGTCGGGACCGGGCGCCGGCGCGCCGGAGGCGACCAGGGCCAGCACGGCATCCACCATGCCCTGGTATCCCGTGCAGCGACAGAGATGGCCGGCCAGCGTGTCGCGGATCTCGGGCTCACGGGGCCGCGGGTTGTCGCGCAGCGCCGCGGTCAGCGACATGAGGATGCCGCCCGTGCAGAAGCCACACTGCACGCCGTGATGCCGGACGAACTCGGCCTGGAGCGCGTTGAGGTGGGCCGGGTCGGGGGCCAGGCCCTCGACCGTCTCGACGCGACGGCCCTCGGCCTGGACGGCCAGGAGCAGGCACCCCCTGACCGCCTCACCGTCCACGAGTACGGTGCACGCTCCGCACACGCCGTGCTCGCAGCCGACATGGGTGCCGGTCAACCGGAACGTGTCCCTCAGCAGATCGACCAGCGTCGTGCGCACCTCCACCCTCGCCCGGCGGGGCTGGCCGTTCACGGTGAGGGCGATGTCGCGCGCCTCCGTCATGCGGCCCTCTCGCCGAGCGACGCGAGCGACTCGGCCAGGGCGCGCGTGGTCAGGACACCGACGAGGCGCTTGCGATACGCCGCGCTGGCGTGGATGTCGGCGTCCGGGTCGACGCCGGCGCTGGCGAGCTGGCCGGCCGCGGCGAAGCCCGACACGGACGGCGCCCCGCCCACCAGCGAGCGCTCCGCGTCGGCGGCGCGCACCGGACACGGCCCGACCCCGAAGCAGACGATGCGCGCGCCGGCCACGCGGCCCTCCGCGTCGAGGGTCAGCGTGGCCGCCACCCCGCCCAGCGCGAAGTCGCCCCGCCGGATCGCCACCTCCTGCAGGCTCGAGCCGGTGCGCGCCGGCCACGCCGGCAGGGCGATCTCGGTCAGCAGCTCGTCACGCCCCAGCGCGGTGGTCAGGGCGGCGACGAAGAAGCTCTCGGCGGGGACGGTCCGCGGGCCGCGCGCGCTCTGCACCGTGAGCCGGGCGCCCAGCGCCACCATCACCGCCGGCAGCTCGGCGGCGGGATCGGCATGCGCGAGGCTGCCGCCGAGCGTGCCCCGCGTGCGGATCTGCGGGTGGCCGACAAGGGGCATGGCCTGCGCGATGAGCGGGCAGCGCTCACGAATCAGCGTCGAGCGCTCCAGCGTGCGCTGCCGGACCAGCGCGCCGATCCGCAGACCGGCATCGGGACCGGGGCTCAGGGTGGCCAGGGCGTCCAGGCGATTGACGTCGATCACGTGGCCCGGCCGGGCCAGGCGAAAGTTGAGCATGGGCATGAGGCTCTGGCCGCCGGCCAGGACCCGGGCGGCATCGCCGTGCCCGGCCAGCAAGGCCAGCGCCTCCGCGAGCGTGGTGGGATCGTGATAGTCGAACCGGGGGGGCTTCATCGCGGCGAGCCTAGGTTGGGGCTCGGGGACAGTCAAGGCGGGCGCGGCCCAGTCTCCACGGCCGGCGCGAGACGGGTGAGTTCAGCGGGACGGGGCCCGAGCCGAGTCCGGGCCCGGCGGGGTCACCTTCCCGTCCAGCACGTCCGCCAGCACCAGCGCCGGGTCGCGCTCCCCCGGGGGCCCGAAGCCCGCGCCGCCCGCGATGTACTCCCACAGCTGGTCGCCGGGGTGCAGCACGATCATCTTCTTCGACGGCAGCTCCTCGCGCGGGCCGTCGCGACGGAGGATGAACGCGCGGCCCGACCGTCCCGGCTCGCCGCCCTCCAGGCCCCACGGCGCGGAGGTGAAGCGCTCGCCGCGATGGGAGACGGTGACGTCGGTCGTGGTCGCCTCGTAGACCTTCTCGAGCCCGAGCCCGCCGCGCCACGTGCCGGCGCCGCCCGAGTCCGCCCAGAGGCGCATGCGCGGGATCCGCAGGGGGAAGTTCATCTCCACGGATTCCACGGGGATGTTCATGCAGTTCGACACGTCCGTCTCGATGCAGTCGATGCCGTCCTTGCCCGGGCGCGCTCCCATCCCGCCCGCGGCCAGCTCGCTCGCCACGAACGGGCGGCCCGTCGACGGGTCGACCCCGCCGAACGCCAGCACCAGGAGCGTGCCGGAGCTCGCCGCCGGCATGCGGCCCGGGAGCGCCCGTACGAGCGCGCCAAGGATGGTGTCGGCGATGCGCTTGATGGTCGCGGTGCGACAGCTCACCGGGGCGGGCGGGCGCGGGTTCACCAGGGTGCCCTCGGGGAGTACGGCGTCCACGGCCCGGAAGCAGCCGCCGTTGTTCGGGATGGAGGCATCGGAGATCGCGCGCACCGCGTAGTACACGGCCGACATCGTCGAGGCGGGGACGGAGTTGAACGGCCCGCGCACCTGGGGATCCGTGCCAGTGAAGTCGAAGGTCATCGACGAGCCGTGCACGCGCAGCGTCACCCTGATCGTGATGGGTCGGCCGACGTCCACGCCGTCGTCGTCCAGGTAATCCTCGAAGGTGTACGCCCCGTCGGGGATGGCCTCGATCTGCGCGCGCGTCAGGCGTTCGGCGCGGGCGAGCAGCTCCTCGATGTACGCCTGCACGGTGTCGGCGCCATGGGCGGCGAACAGCTCGCGCAGGCGCGTGCCGCCCAGGCGGCCCGCCGCCACCTGGGCCATGAGATCCCCCGTGAAGACGTCGGGCAGGCGCACGTTACGCGCGAGGAGCGCGAGGAGGTTCTCGTCCAGCTCGCCGGCGCGGAAGAGCTGGGTGGGCGGGATGATCAGGCCTTCCTGGTAGAGCTCCGTAGCGTCGGTGGGCACGCTGCCCGGCGTGCGCCCGCCCACGTCCTGGTGGTGGCACATCGTGCACGCCAGGGCGGCGGCCCGGCCGTCGGCGAAGACGGGCACGGCCAGCGTGATGTCGGGCAGGTGGGTGCCGCCGTCGTAGGGATCGTTCAGCAGGAACGCGTCGCCCTCCCGCATCGCCTCCGGCGGGAAGGCGCGCACGATGCGCTGGGCGGTGAACTGGAGCGCGCCGAGGTGGATGGGGATCGCGGCGGCCTGGGCGATGGTCTCGCCGCGCACGTTGAAGAGCGCGGCGGAGGCGTCGAGGCCTTCCTTCACGATGGGCGAGACGGCGCTCTTGAGGAGCGTCAGCTCCATCTCGTCGGCGATGGTGTCGAGCCGGTTGCGCAGCACCTCGAGGAGGATCGGGTCGATGACCACGCTCATGCCGTCCTCCGCAGGCGCAGGTTCCCGGCCTCGTCCACGCGCGCCTCGTGGGCCGGCGGCAGCACCGTCGTGGTGTCCGCCTGCTCGATGATGGCCGGCCCCGCCACGCGCGCGCCGAGGGGCAGGCGCGCGCGGTCGTAGATCGCCGTCGCCACGAAGCCCGCATGCCCGAACCACGCGCGCCGCTCGCCCAGGCGCGCATGCTCGATCGTGCCGACCGGGCGCGCGGTCGGGCGCAGGGCCGGCGGCGGCAGGGGATACGTGTGCACGGCGCGGAAGTTGACGAACTCCACCGGCTGCTGCGGGCGCGCGTAGCCGTACACGCGGTCGTGGACCGCGTGGAAGGCGCCCAGGATCGCCGGCATCCCTTCCCTCACCACGGGGGCGACGATCGGCACCTCCAGCTCGTAGGCCTGGCCCACGTAGCGCATGTCGGCGGCATACGCCACGCGCACCTCGCCTACGGGCGCGCGCTCGCTCCGCATCCGCATCCCCCCGGCGGCGTCCAGCTCGGCCAGGCAGCGGTTGACGGCGGCGAGGTCGATCGCCTCGGTGGGCGCCTGGAGCGTCCGCGCGTGGTGATGCTCGATGGCCGCGAAGAGGAGACCGGTGGCCGCGAGCACGCCCGGCGCCTCCGGCACGAGCACCTCGGCCATGCCCATCTCCCCGGCGAGCGGCACGCCGTGCACGGGGCCGGCGCCGCCGAGGACCACCAGCACGAACCGCCGCGGGTCGTAGCCGCGCTTGATCGTCACCAGGCGGATCTGGTCGGCCATGCGCGCGTTGATCACGCGATGGATGCCCGCCGCCGCCGCCACCGGATCGAGGCCGAGCTTCCGGCCGATCGCGGCGAGGGCCTTCTCGGCCGCCCCCGGGTCGAGGGCCATCAGCCCGCCGGCGAAGCGATCGGGATTGAGGTAACCGAGGACGAGGCTCGCATCCGTCACCGTGGCCTGATCCCCGCCGCGGCCATAGCAGGCCGGGCCCGGCTCGGCCCCCGCGCTGCGCGGCCCGACGCGCAGCCCGCCGGCCGCGTCGATCCACGCGAGGCTGCCGCCGCCGGCGCCGATCGTGCTCACGTCCACCATCGGCGTGCGCACCGGGTACGGGCCGATGGCGCCCTCGCTCGCGATGAGCGGCTCGCCGTCGCGCACCACGGCCACGTCGTTGCTCGTGCCGCCCATGTCGAGCGAGACGAAATCGCGCACGCCGGCGCGCGCGGCCGCGACCTTGGCGCCGATCACGCCGCCCGCCGGCCCGGAGAGGAACAGCGTTACCGGCTGCTCGGCCGCCAGCGCCGCGGAGACGATGCCGCCGCGCGAGCGCATGATCAGCGGCACCGCGCGCACGCCGAGCTCGCCCAGCGTCGCCGCCAGGCCCGCGAGGTAGCGCTTGACCACGGGGCCAAGGTAGGCATCGAAGGCGGTGACGCACGTGCGCTCGTACTCGCGGAACGTCGGATCGACCTCCGAGGAGAGCGAGACGCTGATCTCGGGCGCCACCTCGCGGCAGATCTCCCGCGTGCGCCGCTCGTGCGCCGGGTTGACGAACGAGAAGAGGTAGCACACCGCGATGGCCTGCACGCCCTGGCCGCGCAGCCCGAGCGCCGCCGCCCGCACCTGCCCCTCGTCGAGCGGCGTGAGGACCCGGCCGCGCGCGTCGAGGCGCTCGCGGATGCCGATCCGGCGTCGGCGCGGCGCCAGGAACGTCGGGGTCTCCGGGTCCATGTCGAGGTCGTACATCCGCGCGCGCTTCTGGCGGCCCAGCTCCAGCACGTCCTCGAAGCCCTCGGTGGTGAGGATCGCCATGAGCGCGCCCTTCTGCTCGAGGATCGCGTTGGTGGCGATGGTGGTGCCGTGGATGAAGCGCTCGACGGCC
The DNA here is from genome assembly GCA_016200085.1 of Candidatus Rokuibacteriota bacterium. Classification (GTDB taxonomy): domain Bacteria; phylum Methylomirabilota; class Methylomirabilia; order Rokubacteriales; family CSP1-6; genus JACQFL01. The sequence continues at coordinate 10,727 of JACQFL010000041.1, forward strand.
TCGGGCGAGGCGCCCGCGAGCCTCAGGACACGCTGGACGCCCGCCCCGACGCCCTCGAGGAGATCCTTCGGCGTGCTCGGGACCTTGGTGAGGGTGACCCGGCCGTCGCGATCGAGGGCGACGATGTCCGTGAAGGTGCCGCCGATGTCGACGCCGATCTGCACGCTCCCCTCCGGGGGTCACACGGTACCACAGCGGCCGGCAGGCGCCGGGAGCCTCGACGGCGGCTTTCACATGCGCGGTCCAGCGGTGTCTCAACGAGCATGAAGACCTGCACCGAAGACGGCGTTCTCGTGCTGGCGGATATCTCCGGGTTCACCGAGTTCGTCACGACCACCGAGCTGGAGCACGGCCCCCAGATCATCGCCGCGCTCCTCGAGGCCGTCATGCGGCGGCTCGCGCCGCCCCTGGAGATCCAGGAGGTGGAGGGCGACGCCGTCTTCGCGGTCGGGTCCGACGGGATGGTCGTGCCGCCGGCGCGGCTGCTCGACGTGCTGGACGGGGCCTTCGCCGCCTTCAAGCGCTGCCAGCGGGAGATGGAGGCGGACGACTCGTGCTCCTGCGGCGCCTGCCGGAGCGTCGCGCGTCTGGACCTCAAGATCGTCGCCCACCACGGGCGCTTCCTCCGACACCTCGTGGGCGGCCGCGGCCAGCTGGCCGGGGTCGACGTCATCCTCGCGCACCGGCTGCTGAAGAACGGCCTCGCGGACAGGCGCGCGTATCTCCTGCTCACCGAGGCGGCGGTGGGGTGGCTCGGCCTCGATCCGGCCCGGGCCGATCTGACGGCTCACGTCGAGCGCTACGAGCACCTCGGCGACGTCCGGTGCTTCGTGCGCAATCTGCCGGAGCGCGGGAGCCCGCCGGCCGCCAGGGCGACCGCCTTCACGGAGGCCGCCGCCGCGTGAGGTGAGTGCGGGGCGCTCCCGGCGCTACGCCGGAGACTCGTCCTCACGCGGCCGCAGCTCGTCGCGGGCGTCGGCCAGGCGCTCGGCGAGCGCGCGCACCTCGGCGAGGCGGTCCGGGCGATGGACGAAGCGCGGGTCGGTGGTGTAGCCGGCCCAGGCCTGCATGTAGCCGGGGCGCGACAGGCCGAGCGCGGCCTGGGAGACGTGGGTGGGGTTGGCGAAGTCGGCCATCACGGCGAGCTCCCGGTGGACGCCGGGGTTGTGGCCGTCCATGAACCGCTGCAGCGCCGGGGGCTTGGGGCCGTGGGGCAGGCCCACCGGATGCAGCGTCACCATGCCGTCCATCTTCATGCCGCCCGCGCTGAAGAAGTCACCGAAGTGGTAGGCGAGCGTCTCCAGATAATCCAGGTTGCGGTGGAAGAAGGGCAGCCACATGGCGTCCTTCTCGACCGAGCGCACGGTGAACACGCAGAGGTAGCAGCCGGGGAGCTTGAAGATCGTGTGGCCGGAGGGCGGCACGTGCGAGCGGTCGGCCACGAGCGGGCGCACGTCCTCGACGGCGAACCTGTACGGCAGGTAATCGCCGCGCCAGCCGACCACGTCGAACGGATGCGTCGGGTGCACCCGCCGCGTGTAAACGCCGTCCACCTTGGAGACGATCTCGAAGCGGCCGGCCTCGTTGCGGGTATCGAGCGAGCGCGGGAAGCGGTAGTCGCTGCGGCTGTGGGTGATGAACTGGCCCGTCGTCGGCGCCTCCGCCTTCTCGGGATCGCCCGCGAAGCTCTCGTAGACCCAGTAGTACTGCGGCCCGGTGGCGAGCTCGAAACGGTGCGTGATGCCCTTGGGGACGATCAGGAAATCGCCGCGGCCGAACTCGATGGGCCCGAAGGTGGTCTCCAGCGTGCCGCCGCCCTGGTGGACGAAGTAGACGAGGCTCGCGGAGTGGTGCTCGAAGAAGTACTCCATCGGCGCGGCGGGCGCGGTGACGTTCATCGCCACCGAGGCGTTGGCCACGAGCCGGGTCATGCCGCGATAGACGTCGGCGGCCGCCTCGGGGCGCAGCACGTCGAGGACGTGGTGGGTGCCGCCGATCGGCCGCATCGCGCCATCCCAGCGCGGCGCGAACGTGGCCGGCTCGAGCACCCGCGCCTCCGTCGCGAGCCAGTTCGCCGGCGGGTAGAGATGGTAGGTGTGGCTGACCTTGCCGGCGAAGCCGCCCCGGCCGTGCTCCTGCTCGTAGACGTGGCGCAGCAGCGGGCCGGCGTGGGGCGCGCGGGGAACGATCCCGACCTCGGGCGTGCCGCTGAAGTACTCGAACTTGTCCACGGGGGGCCTCCCGGCTGATTCGTGGGGCGGGTTGATTGTACCGCCGGGGGTCGGCTAGGAGTCTGTCCAGGTAACCGAGGAGCGCCACGGCTTCGCCGGGGCGGTCCGAGCTTGGGGGCTTGGGGGCCATGTCGGGGCCCCCATGTCGGTCAGATCGGCTAGGGTCATGGCGGCGAGAGCCGCTGCCGGGCCCCAGGTCTGTGGTTCCTGCCGATTGCTGCCGATCTCTCAGAGCAGGAGGAGTGCGCATGAAAGCCGCCGCCGTGCTGGCGCTCGCGCTGCTGACCGCGGTCCCGGCCTGGGCCGGGGCCCCGACCGACCAGCTCAAGGCCAACATCGACCGCGTGATCCAGACCCTGGAGGATCCCGCGCTCAAGGCGCCGGCGCGCGGCGGGTAGCGCCGGACCGCCCTCCGGCGGATCGCCGACGAGACGTTCAGCTTCGAGGAGGTCTCGCGCCGCGCGCTGGGCCTCCACTGGCAGCGGCGCACCCCGGCCGAGCGCGAGGAGTTCGTGCGCCTCTTCGCCGACCTGCTCGAGCGCTCGTACATCGGGAAGATCGAGCTCTACAGCGGCGAGAAGGTCCGCTACGTCGGCGAGACGGTGGAGGACGGGCGGGCCACCGTGAGGACGAAGATCGTCACCCGGCAGGGCAACGAGGTGCCCGTCGACTACCAGATGCTCCCCCGCGGTGACCGCTGGGTGGTCTACGACGTCAAGATCGAGGGCGTGAGCCTGGTCGGCAACTATCGCACCCAGTTCGACCGGATCATCCAGACCTCGTCGTACCAGACGCTCGTGACGAAATTGAAGACCAGCAAGGACGAGGCGCTGGAGACCGCCCGGGCGGGCGCGCGCAACTAAGGAGATGGGGGGCTCCGAGCGCCCCCCAAGCCCCTCGATGGCCCCGCGAGGTTCCCGGCGCGCGGCGCTGGCGCCCCCCAAGCCCCCCACACGCTCGGGGCGCCCCGGCCCCGCCGTGGCGCCCCTCGATGGCCCCGCGCGGCGCCGGCGCCCCCCAAGCCTCGCCAGTGCGATTCGTTCACGGGCTCTGGGCGCGCTCACGGGGGCCCGAGCACGCGCCAGATCATGATCCCCTCCACGGGGTAGTGGGCGCGCCAGAACGGGAGCGGCCCGGCCTGGCTCGTGTAGAAGCCCGCGCCCGAGCCGTGCAGGGTGAGCAGGGCGTACGGGGCCTCGGGCCCCGGGAAGTGCGCGACGAACACGGTGCTCCGCTCGAGCGCCGCCGGCATGGCCCGGTTGGCCGCGTAGTAGGGGCCGACCACGACGTCCCCGGCCCGGACCGCCAGGGCGCGCTCGTCGACGCGGACCAGGCCTGCCCGCTCCCCGTAGTACTGCAGGCTCCACGCGCCCAGGAGCCATCCACGCCCGCCCTGGGCCGCGATCTGGCGCGCGATCTGGGGCACGGCGAGGCGGTGATAGTTGCCCGGCGCCGCGTCCGCGGGCAGCAACAGGATGGACGCGCCGCAGGCCACCACCGCCGCGGCGCCGAGCAGGATCTCGGCGCGGCGCGCGCCGCCCGGCGCCGCGTCGTCGCGGCCGCGGGGCGCGGCCAGCGACCGCCAGAGCAGCAGCGCCAGCGGCGGCAGGACCGGGAGCACGAAGCGCGCAGCCACCGTCCACGACCATGCCACCGCGAAGAGCGCCTGGAGCCCGACCCAGATCGCCAGCACCAGCGTCTCCCGGCCCCCGCGCCGCTCGATGGCCTCGCGGCCGGCGGTGAGCACGGCGCACGCGCCGAGCGCGGCGCTGATGGCGACCACGAGCGGCACGGCGGGGTCGTGGTCCGGCCAGAGCCGGCCGGTGAGAGAGACCGCGAGCGCGCCGAGGCCGGCCGAGACGGCGAGCACGGCCCAGCCGGCGCGGCCCCGCGGCGCGAGCACGACGAACAGCATCGGGAAGACCCCGGCGAGGGCCGTCATGCAGAGCAGCGCGATCCCTCGCTGGATCACGGACCCGCTGCCCGGCGCCAGCGCGCCGCCCGAGACGATCAGCGAATCGAGGAGGTGCGCGCGCCCGTCGGTAACGAGATTCATCGCGGTCCACACGGCGGCCGGCGCCGCCAGCGGGCAGGCGTCGGTCAGGAGCGCCCGCCACCGGACGCGCGGCGCGAGCAGCAGCGCGTAGAGCAGGAGCACCGGCGCGGTGACGAGCGCCGAGTACTTGACCACGATGCCGAGCCCGGTGAGCAGCGCCCCGGCGAGCCGGGGCCCCCGGCGATGCGCGTCGACACCCTCGACCCAGAGCGCGACGCCCCAGAGGGTGAAGGCCAGCGCGGGCACGTCGACCATCAGCGTCGAGGCCGAGACGAGGAAGGCCGGCGAGGCCACCCAGGCCACGGTCACCCACACCGAGCCGGGCGCGAAGCGGCGCGCCAGCCGCGCGCCCGCGAGGGCAGAGGCCACCGCGAAGGGCAGGAGCGCGAGGTGCCAGGCGCGCTCGCTCGTACCCCCGAGGGCCTGCACGGCGGCGAGCCAGTAGGGGACGCCGGGCGGGTTCTTGGTCGCGCCCCAGAGGGGCTCCGTCCAGCCGAACCAGTTGATGGTCGTCGCGTAGGGCCGCGCCGGGGTCAGCCGGATCTGGGCGGCCGCGCGCAGGAAGAGGACGTCGTCGTGGTTGACGGCGCGATCCAGGACGAAGAGGAGCGGCACGAGCGCGAGGAGCGGCAGCGCCGTGCCGAGGACGCGACGGCGCACTACGCGCCGCGCGTGATCCGCTCGAGGCCGTGCATGTAGGGGCGCAGCGCGGGGGGGATCGTGATGCCGCCGTCGGCGTCCTGGTAGGTCTCGACCACGGCGACGAGCGTGCGTCCGACGGCGAGCCCCGAGCCGTTGAGCGTGTGGCAGTAGTCGACCTTGCCCCCGGCGGCCGGCCGGTAGCGGATCTCCGCCCGGCGCGCCTGGAAGGCGCCGCAGTCGGAGCAGGAGGAGATCTCACGGTACCTGCCCTGCCCCGGCAGCCAGACCTCCAGGTCGTAGCTCTTCGTCGCCTGGAAGCCCATGTCGCCCGCGCAGTGCAGCACCACGCGATACGGGAGCTCGAGGCGCTTGAGGACTTCCTCGGCGTTGGCGACCATCGACTCGAGCTCGGCCGGCGATTGCGCGGGCGTGGTCACCTTCACCAGCTCGACCTTGTCGAACTGGTGCTGGCGGATCATGCCCTTCATGTCCTTGCCGTACGTGCCCGCCTCCCGGCGGTAGCAGGGCGTGAAGGCGACGTAGCGCCGGGGCAGGGTTTGCTCGGGCAGCGTTTCCTCGGTGTGCAGCGCCGTCACGGGCACCTCGGCGGTGGGAATGAGAAAGAGCGTCCGCCCCTCGTCGGGCTCGAGGGTCTTGAAGCTCTGGTCCTCGAACTTCGGCAGCAGCCCGTTGTTCTGCATGGTGGTGGGGTTCACGAGGTGCGGCACCCACACCTCGGTGTAGCCGTGCTCGCGTGTGTGCAGGTCGAGCATGAAGTCCGCGAGCGCGCGCGAAAGCCGCGCCAGCGGGCCCCACAGCACGGTGAAGCGCGCCTTCGACAGCTTCGCGGCCCGCTCGAAGTCCATGAGCCCCAGGCCCTCACCGATCTCCTCGTGCAGTTTCGGCGGGAACCCGTACGCGCGCGGCGCGCCCCAGCGCCGGATCTCGACGTTCTGCTCCTCGGTCTGGCCGGCGGGCACGGAGGCGTCGGGCAGGTTCGGGACCTGGAGCAGGAGGCCCTCGAGCTCGGCGTCGACGGCCTCGAGCTGCTCCTCGAGCGCCTTGATGCGCTCGCCCACCTCGCGCATGCGCGCCTGCTCGGCCGAGGCGTCCTCGCCGCGCCGCCGCGCCTGGCCGATGGCCTCGGACGCGCGGTTGCGGAGGGCCTTGAGCTCCTCGCTCTCGCGCACGAGGCGGCGGCGCTCCACGTCGACGGCGAGGAGGGGCTTGATCAGCTCGGCGCCGCCGCGGTCTGCGAGGGCGCGCTCGACGGCGGCGGGCTGCTCGCGGATCAGCCGGAGGTCGAGCACCGGCCTACGGGGTCTCGGCGGGGGCCTGCTCGGCGTCCACACGAGCGATGGAGCCGACCTTGTCGTCGGGCTCGAGGTCGATGATGCGCACGCCCATCGTGTTGCGCCCCTGCGAGGACACGTCGCCGGCGTGGAAGCGGATCATCTTGCCCTTGGTCGTCACCACGAGGATGTCGTCACCGTCGCGGACCTGGAGCATGCCCACCACCTGGCCGTTGCGGCCGCCGGTCTTGATGTCGATGATCCCCTTGCCGCCCCTGCCGGTCAGCCGATACTCGTCGAGCGGCGTGCGCTTGCCGAAGCCGCGCTCGGTCACGGTGAGGATGAACGCGCCTTCCTGGACGACATCCGCGGCGATGACCTCGTCCCCCTCTTCGACCTCGAGCCCGCGCACGCCCCCGGCCCCTCGGCTCTTGGCCAGGATCTCCTCCTCGGCGAAGCGGATGATCATGCCGCGCTTGCTGGCGATCATGACCTCACGGGCGCCGTCGGTTCGGCGCGCGCTGATCACCTCGTCGCCTTGCTCGAGGTCCATCGACTGGATGCCGCCGGCCCGGATGTGGGCGTAGGCCTCCAGCCTCGTCTTCTTCGCCTCCCCACCGCGCGTCGCCAGCAAGATGTAACCACCCGCCGCGAAGTCCCGCACGGGAACGCACGTGGCCACCCGCTCGCCCTCGGCGAGCGAGAGGAGATTCACCATCGCCTTGCCCTTGGCCTGCCGGCCCCCTTCCGGGATCTCGTGGACCTTGAGACGGTGGACCTTGCCCCGGTTGGTGAAGAAGAGCAGGTAGGAGTGCGTCGAGGCCACGAACAGGTCCTCGACGATGTCCTCCTCCTTCGTCTCCATCCCCGTCACGCCCTTGCCCCCGCGGCGCTGGCTGCGGTAGGCCTCGACGTGCGTGCGCTTGATGTAGCCGGAGCGCGTGATGGTGACGACCATTTCCTCGTCGGCCAGGAGGTCCTCGATGGTGAGCTCGGTGGTCTCGGCGACGATCTCCGTGCGGCGGGCGTCGCCGTACTCGTCGCGGATGGCCACCAGCTCGTTCTTGATGATCGTCATGAGCCTGGCGTCGGAGGCCAGGATGCCCTTGAGCTCCTGGATCAGGGCCAGGACCTGCTCGTGCTCCTCCACGATCTTGTGGCGCTCGAGCTGGGTCAGCCGCTGCAGGCGCATGTCGAGGATGGCGCGCGCCTGGATCTCGGACAGATCGAGCCGGCTCCTGAGGGCGGTGCGCGCGGCATCGGGGCTCTCGGCCTGGCGGATGAGGCGGATCACCAGGTCGAGCTGGTCGACCGCTTTGCGCAGCCCCGCGAGGATGTGCGCGCGCTCCTCGGCCCGCGCCAGGTCGTAGCGCGTGCGGCGCGTGACGATCTCGCGCCGAAACTTCACGAACTCCTCCAGCATCTGCTTGAGGTTGACGATCTGCGGGCGGCGGTCGACGAGCGCGAGCATGATGATGCCGAACGTCGTCTGCATCTGCGTGTGCTTGTAGAGCTGGTTCAGCACGATGTCGGGCAGCGCCCCGCGCGAGAGCTCCAGCACCACCCGCACGCCCTCGCGGTTGGTCTCGTCGCGGATCTCCGAGATCCCGTCGATCTTCTTGTCCCCGGAGAGCTCGGAGATCTTCTCGATCAGGTTGGCCTTGTTGACCTGGTACGGCAGCTCCGTGATGACGACGGCCTCGCGGCCCCCGCGCCCCTTCTCGCTGTGGGCCTTCGCGCGCAGCGTGATGGTGCCCCGCCCGGTCGTGTAGGCCTCGCGGATCCCGCCCCGACCGTAGATGTACCCCGCGGTCGGGAAATCGGGACCGGTGACGGTCTCCATGAGCGTCTCGATCGGCGTGCCGGGGTCGTCGATCAGCGCGATCAGCGCCGTCACGACCTCCGTCAGGTTGTGGGGCGGGACGTTGGTGGCCATGCCGACCGCGATGCCGGCGGAGCCGTTGATGAGGAGGTTGGGCACCCGCGCGGGCAGGACGAGGGGCTCCTGCTCGGACTCGTCGAAGTTGGGGCGGAAGTCGACGGTGCCCTTGTCGATGTCGGCCAGCATCTCGTGGGCGATCTTGGCCAGGCGCGCCTCGGTGTAGCGCATGGCCGCCGGCGGATCGCCGTCGATGGATCCGTAGTTGCCCTGGCCATCCACGAGCGGGTAGCGCAGCGAGAACTCCTGCACCATTCGCACCAGAGCCTCGTAGATGGGCGCGTCGCCGTGGGGATGGAACTTGCCCATGCAGTCGCCGACCACGCGCGCGGATTTCTTGTAGGCGCGGTTCCAGTTGAGGCCGAGCGCCTGCATGGTGAAGAGCACGCGCCTGTGCACGGGCTTGAGGCCGTCGCGGATGTCGGGGAGCGCGCGTCCGACGATGACGGACATCGCGTAGTCGAGATACGACTTCCGCATCTCCTCTTCGATCGGAACCGGCGTCTGCCGCTCGTTCGGCAAGGATCTAGCTCCGTGCGATGATCGGGCGCGGCGATGCCGCGCCCCGACGTGTCAGGCCACCCACGTTCGTCCCGTCCTCACCGCTCCGATCAAATATCCAGGTTCGCGACGTCCAGCGCGTGCTTCTCGATGAACTCCCGGCGCGGCTCGACGGCGTCGCCCATGAGCACCGTGAACATCTCGTCGGCGCCCACCGCGTCCTCCATCGTGACCTTCAACAGATTTCGCGACTCGGCGCTCATCGTGGTGTCGCAGAGCTCCTCGGCGTTCATCTCGCCGAGCCCCTTGTAGCGCTGGAAGCTGGCCCCGGCCTTGGCGCGCTCGAGCACCTGGCGGTGCAGCGCATCGAGGCTGGCCACCGGCGTCTCCTTCTCGTCCTCGATGATCACGGTGGGCCCCTTGGCCGCCCCCGCCACCTTCTCCCACAGCTCGTAGAGCGTGGCGTAGTCGGGCGACTTGAAGAGGTCGGTCGTGAAGCTGACGGTCGGCGGGCCCGCGAAGGTCACGCGGTGGCCGTCGCCGTTGTCGCCCGGCTGCACGCGGACGGTATCGCCGTTCACGGCGCTGGCCGCGGCGACGATGGCCTCGCCGATCTCGGTGTGCCCGACGCCGCGCTTGTTCCCGCGGAACTTGTTGCGCAGCAGCTCGCTCAGCACGGGGGCGGGGACGCCCCGGCGCGCGAACTTGGCGAACAGGCCCCGGAACTCGGAGACCTGGCGCAGGAGCTCGAGGAGCGGCTCGCCGGTGAGCGGCGCCCTCGTCCCCGGCACCTTCACCGACGCCGACTCCACCCACGTCGTCAGGAAGAAGTCCTCGAACTCCCGCTCGTTCATCAGATACTTCTCGGTCTTCCCCTTCCGGACCCGAAACAGCGGCGGCTGCGCGATGTAGAGGTGACCCGCCTCGATCACCGACACCATGTGGCGGAAGAAGAACGTGAGGAGCAGGGTGCGGATGTGCGCGCCGTCCACGTCGGCGTCCGTCATCAGGATGATCTTGTGGTAGCGGAGCTTCGCGATGTCGAACTCCTCGGGCCCGATGCCGGTCCCGAGCGCGGAGATCAACAGCCGGATCTCGTTGTGGGACAGGACCTTGTCGTAGCGCGCCTTCTCGGCGTTGATGATCTTGCCGCGCAGGGGCAGCACGGCCTGGGTGCGCCGGTCGCGCCCTTCCTTGGCCGAGCCGCCGGCGGAGGCGCCCTCGACGAGGAACAGCTCGCGGTACTGCGGGTCGCGCTCCGAGCACTCCGCCAGCTTGGCGGCCAGGCCTTCGTCGTCCACGCCCCTCTTGCGCGTGAGCTCGCGCGCCTTGCGCGCGGCCTCGCGGGCCTGGGCCGCGCGCACGCACTTGTCGGCGATCTTGCGCGCGGTGGTCGGGTCCTCCTCGAAGGTCTCGGCGAGCTTGGCGTTGACGACCTGCTGCACGAGCCCCTTGATCTCGCTGTTGCCGAGCCTGCCCTTGGTCTGCCCCTCGAACTGCGGCTCCGGCAGCCGCACCGACACGACCGCCGTGAGCCCTTCGCGCACGTCGTCGCCGGTCACGCCGCCCTTGAAGTTCTTGAAGTACCCGTTGGCCTGGGCGTAGGAGGAGATGGTGCCCGTCAGCGCGGCGCGGAAGCCCGTGAGGTGCGTGCCGCCCTCGCGCGTGTTGATGTTGTTGGCGAACGAGAAGAGGTTCTCCTGGTACCCGTCGTTGTACTGCAGCGCGACCTCGACCTCGGTGTCGCCTTGCCGGCCTTCGAAGAAGAGCACCTTCGGATGGATCGGGGTCTTGTTCTGATTGAGATGCTTGACGAACTCGACGATGCCGCCCTTGTAGAGGAAGGTGTGGCTGCGCTCGTCGCGCTCGTCCTCGATGACGATCCTGAGCCCGCGATTGAGGAAGGCCATCTCGCGCAGCCGGTTCGACAGCGTGTCGAAGGAGAACGTCGTCTCCTCGAAGATCTTGGCGTCGGGCTTGAACCGGACGATCGTGCCGTGCTTCGCGGTCTTCTCGCCCGGCGTCAGCGGCGTGACCGGCGTGCCGCCCTTCTCGTAGCGCTGGGTCCACACCTTGCCGCCGCGCTTGATCTCGACCTCGAGCCACTCGCTAAGCGCGTTGACCACGGACACGCCCACCCCGTGCAGGCCGCCCGAGACCTTGTAGGCGGAATGCTCGAACTTGCCGCCCGCGTGCAGGACCGTCAGCACGACCTCGGCCGCCGGCTTGCCCGTCTCCTTGTGCGTGTCCACCGGGATGCCGCGGCCGTTGTCCTCGACCGTGCACGAGCCGTCGGACTGCAGCACGACCTTGATCGCGTCGCAGTGGCCCGCCAGCGCTTCGTCGACGGAGTTGTCGACGACCTCGTAGACGAGGTGGTGCAGGCCGTACGCGCCCGTGTCGCCGATGTACATGGCGGGGCGCTTGCGGACGGCCTCCAGCCCCTCGAGGACCTTGATGTCGCTGGCCGTGTACGTCTCAGCGCTCATGCGGCGGCAATCCCTCCCTGGGCAACGATCCAGTGTACCCCGTCGACGCGCGCCAGGGGCTCCGGCGATGTGAGGAACACCTGTTCCGCGCTCTCGACCTCGCGCAGCGCGTGGCGCCGCACCTCGGGATCGAGCTCCGACAGGGCGTCGTCGAGCAGCAGGACGGGGACGGTCCCGACGGCATCCGTGATCGGCAGCACTTCCGCCAGGCGCAGCGCCAGGGCGAGCAGCCGCTGCTGGCCGCGGGAGCCGAACGCGCGCGCGTCGCGCGCATCGAGCTCGATGGCCAGGTCATCGCGGTGCGGCCCGACCAGGGTCTGGCCTCGCCTCATCTCCGCCCGCCGGGCGGCCGCGAGGGCCCGCGCCAGCTCCTCGCCGTCGCCGGTCTCGCCGCTCGCCGCACGATAACGGATCTCGACCTTGTGCCGGCCGCCGGCGAGCTCGGGATCCGCGCCCGCGAGCGCCGGATAGATGCGGGCCAGCTCCGTCTGCAGCGCGGCGGCGGCACGCCGGCGGCGATCGATCACCTCGGCGCCGACGGTCACGAGCTGCTCGTCCCAGGGCGCCAGCCGCGGCGCCAGCACCGGTTCGGCCAGACGCTGCTGCAGGAGGAAGTTCCGCCGCGCGAGCACCTGGCGATAGCGGACGAGCGCCGCGCGGTGCGTCGGATAGAGACGGAGCGCGAACCCGTCGAGGAAGTTCCGGCGCGCCTGGGGCGCCCCGTTGACGATCTCGAGGTCCTGCCAGCCGAAGGCGACGACCCGTGCCCATTCGGCGTCTTCACCCACGCTCTGCCAAGCGCCGTCCTGCCGGCGCTGGATGGTCCGCCGCAGCGTCCGGCTCCCCTCGGTGCGACGGATCTCGCCGTGCACGCTGGTCGTCTCGGTGCCCCACGCCGGTAGCTCCGCCAGCTTCGTCGTCCGGAACGAGCGGCCGGTGAGCAGGACTGCGAGGGCTTCCAGCAGGTTCGTCTTGCCCTGAGCATTCGCCCCGGACAGGACGTTCAGGGACGGCGCCGGGCTATAGGAGAGGGTCCGATAATTCCGAAAGTCTTCGATCTCCACCCACCCGATCTGCACCCGGTAAAAGCTCCTGTTTTTTCAGGGAAAAATCGTCCTAGATCCGCATAGGCATTATAACACAGCGGTACCCCTCGTCCTGGCCGCTTTTGAACAATCCCGGGCTCAAACCGTCCTTGAATTCGAAGACGACCTCATCCTTCTCCATCGGCGCCAGGGCCTCGAGGACATAGCGGCCGTTGAAACCGATCGTGACCTCCTGACCGCTGTACTCGACGTCGAGCGCCTCCTCGGCTTCACCGAGATCCGCGCTGGCGGCGGACAGGGTCAGCTTGGCCGGCGCCAGCGACAGCTTGACGGGCTTGTTCCGCTCGTCGGCCATGACGGCCACCCGACGCAGGGCCGAGGACAGCGACCCGCGACTGATCGCCAGGCGTCCCGGGTGGTTCTTCGGCACCACGGCTTCCCAGTTCGGGAACTGTCCCTCGATCAGGCGCGCCGTCATGACGAAGTTCGGCATCTGGAGCACGAACTGGTTCTCGGTGATGGCGATCTGGACGTCCTCGCTCGATCCGAGCACGCGCGCGATCTCGCTGACCGCCTTGCGCGGAACGATCCCGGTGACGCCGCTGAGCCCCTCCCCCACCCCGCGGACGGCCACGGCGAGCCGATGCCCATCGGTCGCGATGAGGCGCAGCTCCTTCGGCTGGAACACGAAGAGCACGCCGTTGAGCGCGAAGCGGCTCTCGTCGTGCGAGACCGCGAAGCCCGTCTGCGCCAGCATCTCTCGCAGGGTCTTGGCCTCGACGGTGAGCCAGGCGGGCGGGGCGGCCGGGACAACGGGCGGGAAATCCTCCGGGCCGAGCCCGACCAGGCGATACGTGCTGCCGGCGCAGCGCAGGCTCACGGCACCGCCGTCCTGAGTCTTCAGCGTGAGCTTGGCGGCGGGCAGCTCCTTGACGATCTCCGAGAGCTTGCGCGCGGCGATCGTGATCGCGCCCTTGCCGGAGGTCGTCGCCGGGATCGAGACCCGCGCGCCCACTTCGAGGTCGGTGGCCGTGATCAGCATCGTCTCGCCGTCGGCCTCGAGCAGGACGTTGGCGAGAATGGGCAGCGTCTGGCGAGGCTCGACGATGTTGGACACCATCTGGAGCCCTTTGAGGAACGCGTCTCGATCCAGCACGACTTCCATAGGGTTCTCCGTTTTTCTTCAGAAAGAGAAGAACAACCCCGTAGTCGTCAGAGTAGTACAGCGATGTGGACAGCGCTGGGGGCGTGGAAGCCTCGCTGCCGCCAGCCCTTTCCGGCGTGGACCTGTGGGGACAACGCCGGGCACGGCCGCCGCGAGGCTGGGGATCACAGGCTGATGCCCTGGATAAGTCCGTCCAGCGTCTTGCGCAGTTTGGGGTCTTCCTGGGTCAGCGCCCGGATCTTTTCCACCGCGTGGAGCACGGTGGTGTGGTCCTTGCCGCCGAAGGCGCGACCGATGTCGGCGAGCGAGGAGTGGGTGAGCTGGCGGGCGAGGTACATGGCGACCTGGCGGGGAAACGCCACCGACTTGGTGCGGTTCTTGGCCTTGAGGTCGGAGACCTTGACATTGAAGAAGTCGGCCACCTTGCGCTGCACCTGCTCGACGGTGACGATCTTCTCTTCCTCGCCCCACAGCTCGCCGAGGACCTCCTGGGCGAGGTCCGTGGTCATGTCGCGCCCGGTGAGGGCGCAGAAGGCGATCATCCGGGTCAGCGAGCCCTCCAGCTCCCGGATGTTCGACTTGATCCGGCCGGCGATGAGGTAGGCGACGTCGTCGGCGAGGCGCACGCGGTCGACGGCCGCCTTCTTCTTGAGGATGGCGACGCGCGTCTCGAAGTCCGGGGGCTGGATGTCGGCGATGAGTCCCCACTCGAACCGCGAGCGCAGCCGCTCCTCGATCTCGGGGATGTCCTTCGGCGAGCAGTCGCTCGACACGATGATCTGCTTGCGCGATTCGTAGAGGTCGTTGAACGTGTGGAAGAACTCCTCCTGCGTCCGCTCCTTGCCGGAGATGAACTGGATGTCGTCGATCAGGAGGAGGTCGATGGTGCGGTAGCGCCCCCGGAACTCGGCCGTGCGGTCGTAGCGAATGGCGTTGATGAGATCGTTGGTGAACCGTTCGGTCGACAGGTAGAGGATCCGCATGCCCGGGAAGAGCCGGCTCGTCTGGTGGCCGACCGCGTGGAGGAGGTGCGTCTTGCCCAGGCCGACCCCGCCGTAGATGAAGAGGGGGTTGTACGCGCGCGAGGGCAGCTCGGCGACGGCCTGGGAGGCGGCCTGGGCGAACTGGTTCGAGGATCCGACCACGAAGGAGTCGAAGGTATAGCGGGGGTTGAGTCCTTCGGCGCTTCCCGGCACGCTGGGGACGGTGCGCGCGGGGGGCGCGTCCTCGTCGGGCAGGGCGCTGTCGTCGATCACCACGGAAACGCGGGGCTGGCCCCCGAGACAGGCCTGGGCGGCCGCCTGGAGCGAGTCGAGATGGTGCTGCATGATCCAGTCGCGCGAGAAGCGGTTCGGCGCGCCGACCTTGAGGTGGTCACCCTCGAGGGCGAGCAGGCGGCAAGGCCGGATCCACGAGTCCAGGACGGCCGGCGGGACTTTCCGGGAGGCCGCGTCGAGCAGTTGCGCCCAAAGGCTTTCAAGCACAGGCGAAGCGCCCAGTTACACACACAGTTATCCACAGATGTGGATAGCCGGGACGACCGCGGAAGGGCCAGGACCGCCGGCTCAGGGCGCACATCGCGGGATCACCTCATGCTTGCAGAAACGGCCACGCCCACACGCGGGAAAAGATGGCGCACCTTAGCACACGCGAAAAGCGCGTCGCAAGAGGCAGCGCAAGTTGACTTGCCTCTGGACGATGCCTACACTGACTCGGCTCACGATCGAAGGGGGAGCGACGCTCATGAAGCGGACGTTTCAGCCGAACACGCGCCGACGGAAGAAGACGCACGGCTTCCGTGAGCGGATGAAGACGAAGGGCGGGCGCAAGGTGCTCAAGGCGCGCCGGGCGAAGGGGCGGAAACGGCTGAGCGTGTAACAGGACGGCTCTCCCGCCGCGAGAGACTGACCAATGGCGCCGCCTTCCAGGCGCTCTTCCAGCAGGGCAAGCGAATCGATCGGCCGTCCCTGGTCGTTCTCTGGCGCGAGCACGAGCCCGGACGGCGCGTGGGCTTCGCGGTGAGCCGCCAGCTCGGCGGCGCCGTGGCGCGCAACCGCGCGCGGCGGCGGATCCGCGAGGCGTACCGGGCGACACGCGCGGCCGCCCCGCCCGACGTCGGCTTGATCGTGATCGGCAAGGCGCGCGCCCTGACGGCGCCGTTCGAGACGTTGATCCAGGAGCTGCGCGCCGCCCTGGCGAGCATCCCGCGGCGAGGGCCGGCATGACGTGGGCGTCGCGTGCAGCGGTGGCGGCGGTGATCGGCTACCAGCGGATCCTGTCGCCCGCCCTCGGCGGGGCGTGCCGGTTCGCGCCGACGTGCTCCGAGTACGCCCGCCTGGCGATCGAGGAGCACGGCTTCGCGCGTGGGGCGGCCCTGGCCGCGCGCCGGCTGCTGCGGTGCCACCCGTTTCACCGAGGAGGCTACGATCCGCCGCCGAGCCGGCGCCGGCACGACTGACCGATGGAAAAACGCGCGATCCTCGCCGTCGTCCTGAGCGTCCTGGTCTTCGTGGCCTTCTTCTGGGTCCAGGAGCACTATTTCACGCCACCGCCGGCTCCTCCGAGCCCGGTCGCCAGGCCCACGCCGGCGCCTGTCGCGCCAGCCGCCGCTCCCAGGCCGCCTGCGGCAGCCCCGGCGCCGCCCGCGCCCGCCCCTCCCCGCCTCCCCACGGCGGAGCGGACCGTGACGGTGGATGGCCCGCTCTACCACGCGCTCGTCAGCAGCGACGGGGGCAAGCTGAAACAGTGGGTTCTGAGGTATCGGGGAGAGAAGCCCCTGGTCGTCCTCGGCGAATCGGCTCCTGCGGGTCTCACCATCGGGGACGCGGCGGGCGCGCGCTCCCCGGTGGCATTCGCCATGCCCGCCGAGGGGCTCGGGCTCGGCGACAAGGAGCGCAGCGGCGACCTCGTGCTCACCGGCGAAGAGGGCGGCCTGCGAATTCGTGAGACCCAGCACTTCATGGCCGCGAGCTACGCTATCGAGAGGAGGATCCGGATCGAGAGCACCTCGGGCCAGCCGCGCACGCCGACGGTCGCCCTGCCCTGGATCGCCCACAAGCGGGGGAAGACGACAGAGGCGCAGTTCCCCGGCCAGCTGCCGACCGAGGTGCTATGGGCGGAGACCAGCGGGCACATCGACCGGATCGAGGATCTCGGGAAGGTCGGCAACCACGCGGTGGATGGGACCTGGATCGGGGTCGGCAGCACCTGGTACCTGGCGGCCTTCATCCCCAAGAGCCCGGGCTTCAAGCTCGTCGCGTCGACCGAAACCCTGCCGCCGCCCGGGGGCAAGGGGGATCCCGACATTCGCACCACGATCGCCGTCCAGGCGACCCCCACCATCGCGCCCGGCCAGGCCTGGGAGGCGACGGTGATCATGTTCGCGGGGCCGAAGGAATACGATCGGCTCGCCGCCTACGGGCTCGAGGGGGCGCTCAACTTCGGGGGCTTCCCCATCCCCCGCGCCTACGGCGGCCTGCCCATGGAGTGGCTCGGGGTGCCGATCCTGAGGCTGCTGCAGTGGGTGTACTCCTACGTGCACAACTACGGCATCGCCATCATCCTGCTCACCATCGTCTCCAAGACGCTCTTCTATCCGTTGACCGTGAAGAGCATACGCTCGATGAAGGCGATGCAGGCCCTGCAGCCTCAGGTCAACGCGCTGCGGAGCAAGCACAAGAGCGAGCCCCAGCGCCTCCAGAAGGAGACGCTGGCCCTCTACAAGCAGCACAAGGTCAACCCGATGGGTGGCTGCCTGCCGATGTTCGCCCAGGTCCCCGTCTTCTACGCCCTCTATCTCGCGCTGTCCGTGTCCGTCGAGCTGCAGAACGCGCCCTTTCTCTGCTTCGGCCGGATCGTCGGCATGGACGTGTGGATCTGCGACCTCGCGAACCAGGATCCGACGTACGTGCTCCCGGTGCTCATGGGCATCACCATGTTCGTCCAGCAGAAGATGACCCCGGTGGCGGGCGACCCGCGCCAGGCCAAGATGATGCTCTTCATGCCGGTGGTCTTCACGTTCATGTTCTTCAATCTGCCGTCGGGGCTCGTGCTCTACTGGACCGTGTCGAACATCCTCCAGATCCTCCAGCAGTGGTTCATGAACCGCGGCGGGCGCCCATGAACCGCGGCGGGCGCTCGCCGGGCAAGGCCGGCGCGAGCGCGCGCGAGGCCAGGGACGCCGCGCGCGTCTGAGCCGGCCCCCGGCACGATCGTCGCGATCGCCACGCCGGTGGGCGAGAGCGCGATCGGCGTCATCCGCGTGAGCGGCCCCGGCGCCGTCGCCGTCGTCGCGCCGCTCGTGGAGGGCCCGACCGCGCTGGACGCGCTCGATTCTCACCATCTCCGTCGGGTCGGGCTCGTCCACCCCACGACCCGCGCGCCGCTCGACGAGGCGCTGTGCGCCGTCATGCGGGGGCCGCGATCCTACACCGGCGAGGACGTCGTCGAGCTCTCCTGCCACGGCAGCCCGGCCCTGTTGCGGCTCGTGGTCGAGCTGCTGCTGCGCCAGGGGGCGCGTCTGGCCGCGCCGGGCGAGTTCACCCGCCGCGCCTTCCTGAACGGCCGCCTCGACCTCGCGCACGCCGAGGCCGTGGCGCTGCTGATCAGCGCCCGGACCGAGCGGGCGGTCACGCTGGCGGCGCGGGCGCTCGCGGGCGGACTCGCCCAGCGGGTGCGGGCGATGCACGAGGCCCTGCTCGACGTCATCGCCGGGCTCGAGGTCACCCTCGACTTCCCCGAGGAGGGGGTCGGCGCCGACGTCAAGGAGGCCGGCCAGCTGATCGAGCGGCTGCGCGGCGAGGCGGCGCGGCTGGCGACGACGGCACGGGAAGGGCGGGTCGTGCACGAGGGCCTGACCGTCGCGATCGTGGGAGCGCCGAACGCGGGGAAATCGGGCCTGCTGAACGCACTGATCGGCCGGGAGCGTGCCATCGTGTCCCCCCTGCCCGGCACCACCCGCGACGTCGTCGAGGCCACGGTCGCGATCGCCGGCGTTCCGGTGCGCCTGCTCGACACCGCGGGGCTCGGCGCGGCGCGCGACGCGGTCGAGGCGGAGGGCATGCGGCGCAGCCGGTCGGCGATCGCGGAATCTAACCTATTAATCCTTGTAGTCGACGGGAGCGCCCCGCCGTTCTCCCGCGTCACCGCACCGAAAGGGGTGCCTGTCATCACCGTGCGGTCCAAGAGCGACCTGCCGCCGCATCCCGCTGCGGCGGTGCGCGAGGATGCGGTGGCGGTGTCCGCGATCACTGGCGAGGGGCTCGACCGGCTGACCGAGCGGCTCGCCGCCGCGATCGCCCGGTGCGCGGGCGACAATGGTGACGAAGGCGCCATCGTGGCGTCGCTGCGCCAGCTCGAGCTGCTCGAGCGGCTGGGAGGTCTCCTGGCCGGTGGCCGCCTCGCCTTGAGCGGCCAGCCCCTGGAGGTGGCCTTGGCCTTGGTAGACCTCCGGGGCGCCCTTCAGACCACGGCGGAGATCCTGGGGATCGACGTGGGGGATGCCGTGCTCGATCGCGTGTTCTCGACGTTCTGCCTCGGCAAGTGACCGCGGCCCTTGACCGCCTGGTTCGGGGGGCGGAGCCGATCCTGGGTCGGCCACTGACCGCCACGGAAACGGACCGCTTTACTCGCTATCTCGACCTTCTCCTTGCCTGGCAGCGCGTTAGCAGGCTCGTCGGCTCGGCCGACCCCATCTGGATCGTCGACCGCCTGATGCTCGACTCGTTACTGTTCCTTCACCTCCTGCCACCGGCCCCGCTCGATGTCCTCGACTTTGGGTCGGGTGCAGGGTTTCCCGGCTTGCCGCTGAAAATCGTCACCGAAGGCTTTCGTATGACATTGCTGGAGGCTCGGAGGCGTCGTGCCTCGTTCCTGTCGACGGCGGTCAGAGAGTTGGGCCTCAGGAATGTCAGTGTCCTCAACGAACGGGCCGATGCGGCGGCCGTGACCCTCGGGCACCGGTTCGATGCCGTTGTCATGCGATGCGCAGGGGCGGCAGATACGGTTTTCCCGGCGGCAGCCCCATTCCTTCGTGCAGGAGGCCTCATCGTGGCGACCGCGCCCATCGTGGGGAAAGGGTCGATCACTCATGCTAGCTGCTGTGTCACCTGCACCCGCATATGCCGGAACGTTTCACGTACCACACGCCCCCAGGCAGCCGATGACTCGGGCTACCCGAGGTTGGCGTTACGCGGCGAGTTGGGCCTCAGGAATGTTGGTGTCCTCAACGGGCGGGCCGATGCGGCGGCTGTGATCCTCGGGCACCGGTTCGATGCCGTTGTCATGCGATGCGCAGGGGCGGCAGATACGGTTTTCCCGGCGGCAGCCCCATTCCTTCGTGCAGGAGGCCTCATCGTGGCGACCGCGCCCATCGTGGGGAAAGGGTCGATCACTCA
>JACQFL010000042.1 GCA_016200085.1 Candidatus Rokuibacteriota bacterium
CGTGACGTTGCCGCCACTGCTCGCGGCGTTCGCCACCGTGAGCCCGCCCGCCGTGTCCAGCACGTTGAGCACCCCGCCCGCCGTCGTCGCGGTGAGGCTCGTGCCGTTGACCTCCAGCGGACTGCCCGCCGTGCCGATCGTCCCCGCCCCCGTCGTGGTGAGCGTGACCAGGTTGCCCACCACGTCCGCCGTGCCGTTCACCGTGACGCTCGTGATGTTGCCGCCCGTCGCCGTCAGGCTCACGTCGCCCGCGCCCGCCTGGATCGCCGCGTCGTTGACGATCAGGTTGCCCGTGGTGGCCACCGTGACGTTGCCGCCACTGCTGGACGCGCTGGCCACCGTCAGGCCGCCCGCCGTGTCGAGGACGTCGATCTTGCCGCCCGCGGTGGTGGCGCTCAGGGTCGTCCCGCTGATCTCCAGCGGGCTCGCCCCGATGGTGCCGGCCCCGGTCGTGGTCAGGGTGATCGTGCTCCCGACCACGTCGGCGGTGCCGTTCACGCTCGCGCTGGTGATGTTGCCCCCCGTCGCCGTCAGGCTCACGTCGCCCGCCCCGGCGTTGATCGCCGCGTCGTTCACGATCAGGTTGCCCGTGGTGGCCACCGTGATGTTCCCGCCGCTGCTCGCGGCGCCGGCCACCGTCAGCCCGCCCGCCGTGTCCAGCACGTTGATGACGCCGCCCGCCGTGGTCGCGTTGAGGCTGGTGCCGTTGACCTCCAGCGGGCTGCCCGCCGTGCCGATCGTCCCCGCCCCCGTCGTGGTCAGCGTGACCAGGTTGCCCACCACGTCCGCCGTGCCGTTCACCGTGACGCTCGTGATGTTGCCCCCCGTCGCCGTCAGGCTCACGTCGCCCGCCCCGGCGTTGATCGCCGCGTCGTTCACGATGACGTTGCCGGCGTTCGACAGCGTGATGTTCGAGCCGCCGCTGGTGGCACTACTCACCGTCAGGGTGGCCACGCCGGTGTTCGCGACGTTGATCAGCCCGCTGTCCGTCGTGGCCGAGAGGGTGGTCGCGCTGGTGTCGAGCGGGGTGCCCGCCGTGCCGATCGTGCTCCCGGCGCCGTGCGCGGCCAGGGTGACGGTGCCGCCGCTGACCGCCGGGGTGCTGTGCCCGACCGCGTCCCGGATGTTCCCGGCGCTCGCCGTCAGGTTCACCACGCCGGTCGTGCCGATGTTGCTCGCGAGCAAGTCGCCCGTGGTGGTCGTGAGGCTCACGTCGCCGCCGCCGCTCGCGCTCGCCGTGAAGGTGCCGCCGGCCGAGCTCGTGACGTTGACCCCGCCGGAGCCGCCGGTGGCCGTCACCGTTCCGGCGGTGGTGTGGACGGGCGCCACCGCGGTGCCGATCGCCGAGGCGGTGCCCGCCCGCGTCTGAAGAACTATCGCGCCGTTGCTGCCGGCGCTCAGCGTGCCGGAGGGATGCGTGATGCTGCCCGTCGAGCCGGCGAAGTCCGTGGTGGCGGTGATGGTGCCGCCGTCGCCGACGGTGACGTCCTTGAGCTTCAGC
The DNA here is from genome assembly GCA_016200085.1 of Candidatus Rokuibacteriota bacterium. GTDB lineage: Bacteria > Methylomirabilota > Methylomirabilia > Rokubacteriales > CSP1-6 > JACQFL01. Next base: position 1,502 of record JACQFL010000042.1, read on the forward strand.
GTGGCGCTACCGCCGTTCTGGTTGACGTTGATCTGCACCGCCCCGGCGGTGGCGTTCGTGGTCGACACGCTGCCGCCCGAGTTCATGTCGAGCCCGTTGCCGGGGCCGGCGGTGTTGGCGTTGAGCGTGATGGTGCCCGACCCGCCCCCGACCAGCGCGCTGATCCCCAGGGTGCTGGAGCTGGAGAGCACGATGTTGCCGGTCGTCGTCGTGACCCCGCCGCCGCCCAGCCCGAGGTCGCCGCTGGTGTTGGTGACGACGATGTCGCCGCTGGTGGTGCTCGCGGTGAGACCCGACAATCCCGGCCCGCTGATGTACACCACGCCCGCGCCGCCCGTGGCGGTGAGGTGCGGGTTCTCGACGAGGATGTTGGCGCCCGGCGTCCCGATGGCGCTCGCCCCGCTCGGGGGCACGCTCAGCCACACGTCGCCGTTCTTCAGGGCGGTGCCGGCGAGCTGCGAGATCGAGCCGCCGCTCGTATTGTTGCCGGTGTCCGTGCGGATGCGGAACAGGCCGTTGAAGCCGATCTGCATGTTGGCCAGCTGGGCGCCGCCGCTGCCGCCGGCGGCCGCGTTGACGCTGATCAGCACGGCGCAGGGCGTGCCGCAGTCGGGCCCGTTGTAGGCCTGGGACAGGGTCCGGATGAGGCTGCCGCTGTTGGCGGCGAAGTCCTGGCCCCCTGCGCCGTCCGTGTTGGCGTTGATGGCGATGGTGCCGCTGTACGAGGCGCCTCCCACCGTGCTGCTGGCGTTGAGCGTCACCGCGTTGGGCGAATCGATCGTGATCGTCTTCGCGCTGTTGCCGGTGCTCGACAGGTTGCTGACGGTGACGTCGCCCGGCGAGAAGGGGGCGCTCGTGCTCGAGCCGACGGACAGCGCGATGCTGGCGTTGCCCACGCTGATCGTCTTGCCGGCGGCCATGGTGATGCTGCCGGCGCCGCCGGCCCGGTCCCCCGATTGCGCGTTGGAGTCGTTGGCGGTGACGGTGACGGTGCCGTCGCTCGTGGTGATGTCGTTGTTGATGAGCGCGCTGCGCCCGGCGTTGATGGTCACGCTGTTGCCGGGGCTGTTGCCGGCCGTGAGGGTGATCGCGTCGGTGACCGTCACGTCGGTGTTCGCCTGGAGCAGGATGTTGGCGCCGATGTCCAGGGTCGCCGGGTCGATGGTGTTCGTGCTCCCCACGTTGCTGGCGAACAGGTTGTTGACGCCGGCGTTGTAGGCGGCGCCGCCGATGGCGACCACGAGAAGCGCCGGATCGAGCAAGAGCGTCCCGCTGCGCCCCGCCGGCGCGGTGGCGTCCACGCGACCCGCGAAGGCCAGCCCCTGCGCGCCCGAGACCTCGACGAATCCGCCGTCGCCGCCGCTCGCGCCGCCGCGCGCGAGGATCGTGGCGGCCGGCGCGAAGGCCGTGCCGTTGTCCGACCAGACGTTGACCCGGCCCGCGCTGGAGCTCCCGATGCCGCTCACGTCGATCGTGCTGCCGTCGAACAGCACCGTCCGCTCGGTGGAGGTGATGGCGACCGTGCCCCCGGCGGCGCCGTCGGCGCCCCGCGCGTTGATCGTCCCCCACTGCCCTACCCGCTCTCCGGCGAGGAGCACCCGGCCCGGCGCGGCTCCGGCCTCCGCCGCGGACACGTCGATCAGCCCGCTGTTGCCGACCACACCCGACATCGTCCCCGTCGCCCGGACGGCGCCGTTGGCGTTGACCGCGGCGAAGGCGTCGTCGCCGCCCATCATGCGCACGATGCCGCCGCGGTTCAGGAGCGAGCGGGCCTCGATCACGCCGCTGTTGTTGACCACGCTGGCCAGGACGTCGCCGGCGGCCTTCGCCGTGAGCGTCACGTCGCCGCCGTTGGCGAGGATGCGGCCCTCGTTGGACACGCGGGCGGCCAGTGGCTTGCCGTCGGGTCCGGTCGGGGTGCCGGCGACCGCGCCGTCGACCACGAAGCGGACCAGCCCGTCGCCGACGAAGTCCACCGTCAGCTGGCGGGCCGAGCCCAGCAGCACCGAGCCCGTGTGCGCGGTGATCGTGCCCTGGTTCAGCGCGCCGGGGGCGACCAGCGCCACGAAGCCGTTGGGGCCGGCCGTGATCGTGCCCTGGTTGACGACGCTCGCCAGGCTGGCGGCGGAGTCCTGCTGGAAGACGTAGCGGCCGGCCATGAAGTCGTCGTCGCGGATGCCGAGGGTGGTGGCGAGCAGGCCGCCCACGTCGACGCGCGCGCCGGGCCCAAACACGATCCCCGACGGGTTGACGAGGAAGATCCGGCCGTTGGCCTGGAGCTGGCCGAGGATCACGCTGGGATCGCCGCCCGTCACGCGGTTCAGCGCGACCGCGCTCGACCCCGGCTGCAGGAAGCGCACGAGCTCGGTGACGTCGATGCTGAAGCCGCGCCAGTTGATGATCGCCTTGTCGCTGACCTGGGTGACCGTCAGCGTGGTACCCGCCTGCGACATCGTGACCTGCCCGGCGCTCACCTGACCGTTCTGCGGCAGCGCGGCGGCGGGGCCGGCGGCGACGGAGCCGATGAGGAGGCAGACGAGCGCGGCGCGGAGCGTGTTCAACGGGCGGACGGCGGCCTTCGGTGCCACGTCATCTCACGACAGGATTCTAGGTCAGACGGGGCGCGAGGAAAAGACCGAACACGGGGCGTTCAGGCCCGAAATCCGGTCAGAACCACTTGATGACGAGGAAGTAGAAGGTGTGATCGAGCTTGTCCGACGGCTCGGGGCCGCCGATCGGTCGCAGGATGGGCTTCGCGTACTCGAGCTTGACGTGCAGGTTGTCCGGGATGGTGAAGCGCACGCCCACGCCCGTGCTGGTGAGGTGCTTGCTGCCCGGCGTGCCGTCCGGCGGGTGGAGCGTCCGGATGGCGCCGGAGTCGATGAACCAGAACGCCTGCAGCAGGTCGCCCCACGTCCGGCCCCCGAAGGCGGGCAGATGCCCGAAGCCCGGCGCGTTCCAGCGGAGCTCGAGGGTCGTCACGTAGCCCCAGTCACCCGCGATCTCCGACACGGGATAGCCGCGCACCGTCCCCTGCCCGCCGACGGTGAACTGCTCCGGCGAGGGCACCTGGGTGCTCGCCCACTGACTGGTCACGCGGAAGAACGCCGACGTCGGGCCCACGATCTGTTGCAGACGGGAATACTCGCCCCCGACCTTGGTGAAGAGGCCGCCCGCGCCCACGCGGCTCGTGCGCTCGTCGATGGCCTTGAGGCCGTACATGAAGTCCGGCAGCCCCTGGGCGACCGTGAGCGAGCCGCTGTTGAGCCCGCGCCAGCGGTCGACCACCTCGACGGAGCCGCCGACGTTGAGCACGCGCAGGTAGTCGTGGCTGACCGTCTCGCCGAGGATCTCCGTCCGGAGGTTCTTCCAGTCGAGGCCGATCGTTCCGTAGAGGCTGAAGGCCCGGCTGCGCGCGAACGGGTGCGTGGCGACCACACTGTAGATGTCGCCCGCGCCCTGGATGCCGAGCTCACGGAACTCCTGGCCCACCTCGGAGTGGATGTGCGTGTGCGAGAAGCCGACCCTGGTGCCCCAGGTGGCCAGCGGCACCGTGTAGCCGAAGCGCGTCAGCCAGAGGAGATCGAACTCCCGGGAAGCGAGCGCGCGCATCGAGACCTGATCGCCGAGACCGAGCGGGTTGTTGACGTTCAGGTTGGCGGTGAAGCGCTCGCGTCCGGTCAGCCGCGAGCCATAGTTGTTGGCCTCCAGCGAGCCGTCGATGAGCCGGTCGCGATCCACGTCCAGCACGACGTCCGTCGTCCCCACCGCCGTGCCCGGCTTGAGCGTGCTCTTCACCCCGAGCCCGGGCAGATCGTTCAGCAGGAGCAGGCCGCGCTCGAAGCGCTGCGCGTTGAAGGCGCGCGTTTCCTCCGGCGGCAGGACGTACTTCTTCAGGGAGTCCGCGCGGTAATGCTTGTTGCCCTGGACCTCGATGGCGCCGAGCCGGCCCTCGAGGATCGCGACCTCGACCACGCCACCGTCCCGGATCTCCTGCGCCGGGATGTAGGCGCGGGCGAGGAGGAAGCCGTGCTGACGATAGAAGGCGGTGATGCGATTGGCGAGCGCCTCGATCTGCGGCAGCGTCAGCACCTGGCCCTCGGCCTCGCGCACCAGCGCGTGGAGGGCCTCCATGTCGAAGGCGGTATTGCCCGTGATGTGGAGGTGGCCGACACGGACCTGGGCCTCGGCCACCTGGAAGGGGGTTGGGGCCTGGGCGGTCGCCGGCGCGGCAGGAGCGGTCGCGAGACAGATCGCCAGCGTCAGCCGGCGGAGGCCGGACGACCGCGAGATCAGGAGCATGCCAGGAAGAACCGAGCCCTGGCGGGCATTTTGATCATAGGGTATCGGCGAACCCCCAGGATCAACGCATAATTCCTGGCTGTCCCGGGGGTAGGCCGACCATCGGTCCTGCTATCCATAACACGACGGTGGGCTCTTTGACACAGGGCCGGATGCCGATAGCCCCTACGGACGGCCCTGCCGCCCGACACGGGCTCCCGCCGGTCAGACACGGCCACGAGCACCCCTCGGGCGGCAGGGCCGGTCCCCTGGCTGGACCTGCCGGCTACAATGCCCTGGTGATCACCCTCAGGCGCGCGGGCGAGCGGGGAGGCTTCGACCACGGGTGGCTCGACACCCGCCACACTTTCTCCTTCGCGGACTATCACGATCCGCGGCACATGGGCTTTCGCCACCTCCGGGTGATCAACGAGGACCGCGTGCAGGGCGGCCAAGGCTTCCCGCGCCACGGCCATCGCGACATGGAGATCATCTCCTACGTGCTGGAGGGCGAGCTCCGCCATCACGATAGCCTCGGCAACGGCTCGGTCATCCGGTCCGGCGACGTGCAGCGGATGTCGGCGGGCACGGGCGTCCTGCACAGCGAGGCCAACGCCTCGCCCGATACGGTCGTGCACTTCCTGCAGATCTGGCTCCTGCCGGGCCAGGCCGGCCTCGCCCCCGGCTACGAGCAGAAGACGTTCAGCGACGCCGACAAGCGCGGACGGCTCCGGCTGGTGGCGTCGCCCGACGGCCGCGACGGGTCGGTCATGATCCACCAGAACGTCGAGCTCCACGCGGCCATCCTCGACCCCGGCCGCGAGCTCGTCCACAAGCCGGCGCCGGGACGCCACGCCTGGCTGCAGGTGGCTCGCGGCGCCGTCACGCTGAACGGCGCGCGGCTCGACCAGGGTGACGGCGCGGCCGTGAGCGACGAGCCGTCGCTGGCCATCGTCGGCGTCGAGCCGGCCGAGGTGCTGCTGTTCGACCTCGCATGATCGGCTGCGCCGCCCGCGCCGGCCTGCTGCTCGCGCTCGCGATCGCGCTGGGGCCCGCCCCGGCGCGCGCCCAGGACGTCACGGGCGCCGACGAGGCGATCGCGACCGTGATGCGCCAGCTCGAGGCCTTCCGCCGGGACGACTTCGCCACCGCCTACGGGTTCGCGTCGGAAACCATCCGCGCCATGTTCGCGCCGGAGTCCTTCGAGGCGATGGTGCGCGGCGGGTATCCCGAGATCGCACGCTCGGCCCGCGCCACCGTGGACGACGTGACCACGGCGCCGGGCGGACTCCTCTACGTCCACGTCCGCGTCTGGGGCGCCAACGGCAAGGCCGTCGAGGCGCTCTACGAGATGGTGCGGGAGCCCGGCGGCTGGAGGATCAACGGGGTGGTCACCCGCCCCGCCGCACCGACCGTCTAGAGTCCGAAGTTCGTTGTCGTGCACCGCGAGTGGGGCGGGCAGGGGCCGGGGTCGGTTGGACAAGCCGACTGACTGTCGCCACCGACCGCTGCGCGCTCGCATCGTCATCGTCTTCGGCGAGACGACGGGTACTCCACGGCTCGCTTCAACCGACCCCGGCCCCTGCCCGCGCCACCCGGCCAGAGGTGACGGCGAACTTCGAACTCAGGACACTAGCGCACGAGCAGCCGGCCGGCGATCTTGAACTCGCCGGCGCCCTGCGGGGTGAGGATCACCATCTCGCCGGGCGCCGGAGTGGCGCCGGTGAGCGCGGTGATGTTGACCGGGTGGGTCACGAGGACGACGTTGCCGCCGGCAGGACGGTCGCCCGCGAGCGTGCGGACCGCGAGGGACTGGGCGCCCTCCCGATCGAGGTCGTCGGAGAAGGAGTCGAGGGCGGGCCAGGGCTCGACGCGGTCGAACGCCAGCAACGCGGTCTCGAGACAGCGGCACCAGCGGCTCGACATCACGCTCGCGACCGGGATCCGGCGCGCGCGAAAGGCGCGGCCGATACGGCGTGCCTCCTCACGGCCCGCCGCCGAGAGATTGCGCTGGGTCGTGCAGTCCGCGAGCCGGAATCCCGCGGGATCGCCGGGGGCGCCGCCGGTCGTCGCGTGCGGGAGCAGCACGACCTGCCCGCCGGCTCTCAACAACTCCCACAGGCCGTCGGCCGCGCCCGCGGACGCCGGCAGCGCGAGGAGCGCCAGCGCCGCGCCGAGCGCCCGGATCACCGGCGCCAGGGCCGCGAGCCGGGCGCGAGCCGTGGGCCGCCGGCGATGGGCGCCATCCCGCTCATCGCCGCGAGGGGTGGCGCAGGAAGTCGAAATCGCAGCCCGCGTCGGCCTGCAGCACGTGATCGAGGTACAGGCGGCGATAGCCGCGCGGGGGGGCGGCGATCGCCTCGACGCGCTCCGCCCGTCGCTCCAGCTCCGCGGCCTCGACGAGCAGGTCGAGCCGGCGTTCCTTGACGCTGAGCCGGATGCGATCGCCGCTCGTGACCAGGCGCAGCGGCCCGCCGGCGGCGGACTCCGGCGTCACGTGGAGCACGATGCTGCCGTAGGCGGTGCCGCTCATGCGGGCGTCGGAGATCCTCAGCATGTCGGTGACGCCCGCGCGGCTCAGCTTCTGGGGGATCGGCAGGTAGCCGGCCTCCGGCATGCCGGGGGCGCCGATGGGGCCGGCGTTCTTGAGCACCAGCACGTCGTCGGGCGTCACGTCGAGGGCGGGATCGTCGATGCGCGCGGCGAGGTCGTCGAGCGACTGGAAGACCACGGCGCGGCCCTCGTGCTCGAACAGGCGCGCGCCGGCGGCCGAGCGCTTGAGGATCGCGCCCCCGGGCGCGAGCGTGCCGAAGAGCGCCACGAGGCCGCCGACCGCCTGGAACGGCTCGTCCGCGGTCCTCACGACGGCGCGATCCACGTACCCCGCGGGCCCGGCCAACCACTCGCCGAGGGTCTCGCCCGTCACGGTCAGGCAGTCGAGGCGCAGGCGCGGCGCCAGCTCGCGCAGCACCGCGCCCACGCCGCCGGCCGCAAAGAGGTCCTCCATGTAGTGCTGGCCTGAGGGCTTGAGGTCGACGAGCACCGGGGTCTCGTCGCTCAACCGGTTGAGCGCCTCGAGCGAGAGGGTCACGCCCACGCGTCCCGCCACGGCGGTGAGATGAATCACGGCATTGGTCGAGCCGCCCACGGCGAGGAGCACGCGCAGCGCGTTCTCGAAGGCGGCGGCCGTGAGGATGCGGTCCGGTGTCAGTCCCGTGCGCGCCAGGCGCACCGCGGTCTCGCCGCTCGCCTCGGCCGCGCGCAGCCGATCCGCGTGGACGGCGGGGATCGCCGCCGTGCCCGGCAGCGCCATGCCGAGCGTCTCGGTGAGACACGCCATCGTGCTCGCGGTGCCCATCACGGCGCACGTGCCGCTCGTCGTGGCCAGCCGGCCCTCGATCCCGTCGATCTGGTCCTTCGTGATCGCGCCCGCGCGGTACTTCGCCCAGAAGCGGCGGCAGTCCGTGCACGCGCCCAGCCGCTCGCCCTCGTGACGGCCGGTCATCATCGGCCCGGCGAGGAGCTGGATGGCGGGCACGTTGGCCGAGGCTGCGCCCATGAGCTGCGCGGGCACGGTCTTGTCGCAGCCGCCGACGAGGACCACGGCGTCCATGGGCTGGGCGCGGATCATCTCCTCGACGTCCATCGACATGAGGTTGCGGTAGAGCATGCTCGTCGGCTCGAGGAACACCTCGCCGAGCGAGATGGTGGGGAAGCGCAGCGGCAGCCCGCCGGCTGCGAGCACGCCGCGCTCGACGGCGGCGATCAGCTCGGGGAAGTGTCGGTGGCAGTTGTTGAAGCCGCTGCCCGAGTCCGCGATGCCGACGATCGGCTTGGCCAGCGCCGCGTCGGAGTAGCCCATCGAGCGCGCGAACGACCGGCGCAGGTAGAGCGCGAAGTCGCGGTCGCCGTAGTTGGTCAGCCCCCGTGCGAGCCCGTGGCTCATGTCCTCTCCTTCCTCGGCCGCGCCAGCGTCTCGGCGCGGATCGGCAGCGACGTCACCGCGATGCCGAGCGGTGCGACCGCGTCGGCGACGGCGTTGGCGATGGCGGCCGGGGCCCCGATCGTCCCACCCTCGCCCATCCCCTTCAGCCCGCCGGGCATGCGCGGCGCCGGGGTCTCGAGGTGGCCGATCTCGAAGCCCGGCACGTCGTCCGCGCGGGGCAGCGCGTAGTCCATCAGCGTGGCCGTCAGCAGCGTACCGTCGGTGTCGTGGACGAGGCCTTCGAGCAGGGCCTCGCCGAGGCCCTGCGCGACGGCGCCGTGGATCTGGCCTTCGACGAGCAGCGGGTTGATGAGCGGCCCGCAGTCCTCGACCAGCGCGTAGCGCAGCACGCGCACACGCCCGGTCTCGCGATCGACCTCGACGACGGCGACGTGCACCGCCCCCGAGAACGTCGGCCCGGGCGGATCGAAGTGCACCGTCGCTTCCAGCCCGGGCTCGACCCCCGGGGGCAGGCCGCCGAGCGGCGGGGCGTAGGCCAGCCGCGCGACGTCCGCGAGCGGCATCCGGCGAGCGGGCACGCCGCGCACGCCGGCGCTGCCGTCCCCGATGATGACGTCGGCGGGGCTCGCCTCGAGCAGGTGCGCCGCAAGGGTGACGATCCGCTCGCGCACGCGATCGGCGGCGGCGCCCACGCTGCCGCCGATGGAGACCGCGCCGCGGCTGCCGAACGTGCCCGTGCCGATCGGCGAGGCCGCCGTGTCCACGCGCTCGAGCCGCACGCGCTCCAGCGGCACGCCGAGACGATCGGCCACGACCTGGGCGACCGCGGTCGCGTGCCCCTGGCCCTGCGAAGGGAAGCTGACGCGGCAGCGCACGGTGGCGTCGGGCTGCATGGTGACCGTCGCGGCCTCGATACCCGGGACGTCCGGCATGCCGCGGCGACGGAAGACCTCCGCCCCCATGCCCGTGTACTCCGTGTAGCACGCGATGCCGATGCCGATCAGGCGCCCGGCGGCGCGCGCCGCCTTCTGCTCGACGCGCAGCGCCTCGTAGCCGGCGATTCCCAGCGCCTGCTCGAGCGCCTTCGGAAAATCGCCGCTGTCGTAGATCATGCCGCTCGCCGACGTGAAGGGGTACGCCTCGCGCGGGATGAGGTTGCGCCGCCGGATCTCGGCCGGGTCGAGGCCGAGGCGCGCGGCCACGAGATCGAGGGCGCGCTCCATCACGAAGGCGCCCATGGTCATGCCCACGCCGCGATAGGCGCCGAGCGGAGGCTTGTTCGTCCGCACGGCAAGCGCCTCGTACGCGTAGGCCTGCGTCAGGTACGGACCCGGGAGGATCGCGGCCGAGCCGAGGGGCTCGAGCGCCTGCGTCGTCGGGTACACGTGGTAGGCGCCGGCGTCCGAGAGCGTCCGGGCCCGCAGGCCGAGCACGCGGCCCGCGCGGTCGGCCGCGACCTCGACCTCCACCCGCTGCTCGCGCGCGTGCGAGGCGGCGGCCAGGCACTCGCGCCGCTCCTCGACCCACTTCACCGGACGGCCGAGCAGCCGGCTCGCCGCCGCGATCGCCACGTCCTCCGGAAACACCTGCGCCTTCAGGCCGAAGCCGCCGCCCACGTCCGGAACCACGACCCGCACGGCCGATTCGGGCAGCGCGAGCGAGGCCGCCAGCGCGACGCGCAGGACCCCCGGCGACTGGGTCGACGCGTGCACGGTCAGCGCCTCGCCGTCCCAGTCGGCGACGAGCCCGCGCGGCTCCATCGGCGAGGGCGCGACGCGCCCGTGCGCGAACGTCTCGCCGAGCACGACGGCCGCGCCGGCGAAGACCGCGTCGACGTCACCGCGATGGAAGACGCGCCGGAAGATCACCTCGCCCGCCCGGAGCCCCGCGTCGACGGACGCGAGGGCGGGCAGCGGCTCGTAGTCGACGGTCACGGCCTCGCGGCCGTCGACCGCGGCCACGGCGCTTCTCGCGACGACCAGCGCCACCGCCTCGCCGCAGAAGCGCACGCGGTCGCCGGCCAGGGCGGGCCAGACGGTGGGCGTGAAGCCGTCGCCCTCCAGGCGCGGCGAGAGCGGCCGGGCGATCGGCCCGAGGTCGGCCGCCGTCACCACGGCGACCACGCCCGGCACCGCCCGCGCGGCGGCCGCGTCGATGGCGCGGACGGCGGCGTGGGCGTGCGGACTGCGCACGAAGGCCGCATGCAGCATGCCCGGCAGCGCGAGATCGTCCACGTAGCGGCCCTGGCCGCGCAGCAGGCGCGGATCCTCGAGGCGCTTGACCCGCGCCCCCGTGTAGCGGATGGCGCTCAGTGGCGCACCCGCGGCAGGACCTCGTGGGCGATCAGCTCGAGCTGCTCCTGCCCCCAGTCGAGCGGGTTGAGCACGATGGTGTCGACGCCGCCGTCGAGGGCGGCGATCCGCGCGCTGATGCGCTCGGCGACCTCCTCGGCCTCGCCGAGCAGGTAGTAGGTGCGCCAGTAGTCGAGGTCCATGCCGGAGTAGACGGCGAAGCGCGGGATCGCCGACTCCGGCTTCTCGCCGGGCTCGAGCACCCAGACGAAGTTCGAGTACACCCGGCCCATCGCTCCGGGATCCCGGCCGGCCTCGCGCGCGAAGCCCTGGACCTTGACCCAGTCGCTCTTGACCATCTCCGGCGTCGCGGAGGAGTGGGGCACCCAGGTGTCGGCGTACTTCGCGATCCGCCGCAGCACGGGGTCGATGTTGGGCACGGTCTGGCCGTAGACCTTCTCGGAGGGTTGCGTCCCGCCGCCGATCCAGATCGGCGGATGCGGCTTCTGCAACGGCTTCGGATCGATCGTGAGGTTGTCGAACCGGTAGTACTTGCCCTGGTACGTCACGCCGTCACCGGCCCACAGCGCGCGCACCGCCTCGATCGCCTCGTTCATGCGCGGACCGCGCTCTTTGTACGGCACGTTCATGAGCGCGAACTCCTCCTCGTGCCAGCCCACGCCGATGCCGAGGATGGAGCGGCCGCCCGAGAGGAGATCGAGCGTGGCCCACTCCTTGGCGAAGTACACGGGGTTGCGCAGCGGCAGGACCAGGACCATGGTGCCGAGCTTGATGGTGCGCGTGACCCCGGCCAGCGCCGAGAGCATCGCGATGGGCTCGAGCCAGGTGCACGCGTACGCCGGCGGCGTGAGGAGCAGATGGTCGATGGAGACGGCGGAGTCGAAGCCGAGGTCCTCGGCGCGCCGCAGGTAGCGGCCCATCTCCTCCAGGGTGGCCGTCCTCGGGCCGAGCGCGAAGCTCGGCAGGCGCAGGCCGTACTTCATCGCTGGCCGTCTTCCTTCTTCGCCTCGTCCTTGGTGAGCCCGCCGATGCGCGCGTGGGGCTGGCCGCCGTCGGTGACCGCGATGGCGAGCACGATCTCGTCGCCGCGCGGCGCGTCGGGCAGGCGCACCTCCATGGCGTCGTAGTGCGTCCGCACGAAGGCGGCGTCCTTGAAGTGCAGCGGCACGTCGATGGTGGTGCCCGGGCCGCCGAGCTTCTTGGCCGAGGGGATGATGGCCTTGCCGCCGCCGACGGCCGCGCGCAGCGGGGCGCCGAGCTTGGGGTGCAGCAGCGCGGCGGCGTGCTCGTACTCGCCGCGCTCTCCGACGATGGCCGCCTTGCCGTACGACTCCGCCGGCGCGCCGAGGGCCTCGGTGGCCTTCCTGGCCAGCAGCGCGCCCAGCTCCTCGCCGGCGTCGATCAGCGGCGTCAGGTCGTCGACGAAGCGGCCCGCGAAGGGGTTCTCGATCACCGCCACCGCCGCGACCTTGCGCACCGGCCGGCGCGCCTCGCGCCCGCCGTCGCTCATGATCTCTTCGACCACCGTCACCAGCTTGCGGATCTTCATCGCGTGCTCTCCTGCCTGCCGTCGCGCGTGACGCGCAGGTACTCGTTCACCGCGATCCGGTCGACGTCGATCTCCAGCCTCTGCGTCGCGTCGAAGGGGATCCACGTCAGGGCCTCCGCCTCGAGCGGCCGCGGCTCGCCCTCCCAGGACGTCACGGCATAGTAGTGCAACCGCCGCAGCTCCTCGGCGCGATGCAGCAGTGTACAGACGTACGTCGTCCCGAGCGCCGCGATCCCGAGCTCCTCGAGCATCTCGCGGCGCAGCGCGGCCTCGAGTCCCTCGTCTCCCTCGACGTGCCCGCCGGGCAGGGCGACGGCGCCGGGGGCGAGACGCTTCGTCGCCCCGCGCTTCTCCGCGAGCACGTGCCCGTCCCGGACGAGCATGAAGGCGACGCAGTCCAGCGGTTCCACCCCGTCGCTCAGGACGGAGGCTCCAGGCGATGGAAGACGAGGCCGTCGAGGAGCTTCGGGTAGAAGTGCGTCGATTTCTGCGGCAGCAGCTCGCCGCCGCGGATCACGGCCTGCAACTCGTCGGGCGTGGTGGGCGCGATCAGGAAGGCCGCCTGGTACCGGCCGGCCCGCGCCAGCGCGATGGCCTCGTCCTGGTCGGCCGTGTAGTCGACGTGGGTCCGCGCATCGAGCTTCGCCTCGGTGACGGTGAGCCATGGGCGAAGCAACCCCTCGTGCAGGATCGAGACCGCGAGCGACCGCCACGCCGCCGATGTCCCGTCCGGCCACGCGATCCGCGACGCGCCGTCGGGCCGCAGCGACAGGACGGCCGCGCCCTGGGCTGTCACGACGCCGATCTCCGTGTTGGTGGCGATGAAGCGCTCAGGATCGTGCAGCGGCCGCGCGTCGAAGCACGGCGCGGCGTCGCGCACGAGGCGCTCGAGCGAGAAGTCCACGACGCCGTGGACGAGGCGGTGGTTGGGGAGGATCGTCAGCCCGGGGCCTTCGAGAGGGAAGAATGCCATCAGCTTGTCGCGCGCCCCGGGATGCCGGCGCGCGTACTCGACCGCGGTCTCGTAGCGGTGGTGGCCGTCCGCGATGATCACCGACCTGGACGCCATGAGCTCGACCACGGCTCGGATCGCATCTTCGTCGATGACCCGCCACAGGCGATGCCGCTCGCCCTGCAGGTCGCGCGCCTCGACGAGCGGCGCGCTCGCGGGCGTCATCGCGCGCCCCAGCGCCCCGTCGGGATCGCTCGCGAGCATGAACAGGAGCCCCACGTCGGCGCCGGTCGCCTCGAGCAGGCGCATGCGGTCCTGCTTGGGGCCGGCGTGGGTGCGCTCGTGGGGAAGCACCGCGCCGCCCTCCGCGTAGTCGCTCACCTCGCCCAGCGCGACGAAGCCCATCCGCGTCACCGTGAACGCGGCGTTGACCGCGTAGATCTGGTGGTACGGATAGATCGCGGGGACTTCCTCGGGACTCCAGACACCGCCGGCGAGCCAGCGTTCGAGGACCGCGCGGGCGCGCCCGTAGGGCGCGCCGGGCGGCTCCCCGGGCCGCTCCTCGGGCAGGGTGACGCGCACGATGTTGTCCGGACTCATCGCGAGAAGGTGCTGCTGCCTCTCCGGGCTGATCTGGTCGTACGGCGGTGCCACGACCTTGCTGAGATCGAACGCGCGCCCGATCCCGTACCGATAGCCGCGGAAGGGCTTGACGCGCATCTCAGTGCCCGCTCCCGACGGGGCCATGCCCTTTCAACACGTCAGCCGCCCGCATCGCCGGCGGCGTGTTGCGGCTGCGGCCGATCGTGATCCGGCCGTCGATGAGCACCATGGAGATGCCGGGCAGGTCGCCGGCCGAGAGCGCGGCGAGCGCGTCGCGGCCGATGCTGCCCGTGGGCGCATCGCAGATGACGAGGTCGGCCGCGCGGCCGGCGGCGATCATGCCGACGTCGAGCTTGTAGACGCGCGCGGTGTTGCCGGTGGCGCACGCGATCGCCTCCGCCGGTGGCATGCCGCCAAGCCCGCAGAGCAGGCTCAGCGTTCGCAGGACACCCAGCGGGATCACGCCCGTGCCCGACGGCGCGTCGTTGCCGAGGATGATCCTGTGCGTGGCGCGGGCATCCGTCGCCACGCGCAGGGTGTGGAGCGCCGTCTTCGGGTTGCCGCACTGGACGATCTCGAGCGCCATCTCGGTCGCGACCAGCCGCTCGATCTCGGGCGGGGTCATCGAGGTCGTCCCGCCGTTGATGTGGCCGACGACGTCGGGATCGGCCTCGAGGACGACCTCGGCGTTGATGGGGCTGGAGCCGGCGATCGACGGCCCGCCGGTGTGGATCGTGACCGTCATGCCGTGTTGCTTCGCCCAGCGGACCATCGGCGCCGCGTCCTGGCCCGTCCGCACCGAGCCGAGCCCGATCTCGCCGACGAGCTTCACGCCCGCCGCCGCCATCTCCTTGAAGTCGGCCTCGACGAGCCCGAGCTCGAGGATCGGCGCGCCGGCGTGGACCTTCACGCCGCCCGGGCGGAAGGCCGCCCAGACCTTGGCCGCGACGATGGCCAGGGCCTTGAGGCCCACGACGTCCTTCGGCCTCCCCGGCAGGTGGACCTCACCGGCGGAGATCGCAGTCGTCACGCCGCCGTGCATCCCCGAGTCGATGAAGTCCACCGTGCGCTGCCGGGGGGTGAAATCGCCGAAGACGGGGTGGACGTGGGAGTCGATGAGCCCGGGCATGACCATCGTCCCCCGGGCGTCGATGACGGTGTCGGCGTCCTCGTCGAGCCCGCGGCCGATGCCGGCGATGCGGCCGTCCACGACCACCAGCGAGTCGGCGTCGAGCAAGGGTTGCCGGAGGTCGCCGCTGGCCATCAGACCGATGTTCCGGATGAGGGTCTTCATACGCTCAGGTACGCCCTCCGGAGCCCCTCGTCGGCGTCGAGCGCGGCGAGGGAGCCCGCGAACTTGATCTGGCCCTTCTCGATGATGTAGGCCCGGTCCGCCACCCGCCGCGCGAACTTCACGTTCTGCTCGCTGAGCACGATCGTCAAGCCCTCCCGCTTGAGGGCCAGGATCGTGTCGGCCAGGGCGCGCACGATGACCGGCGCCAGCCCCTCGGAGGGCTCGTCGAGCAGGAGCAGGCGCGGGTTGGTCATCAGCGTCCGCGCGATCGTGAGCATCTGCTGCTCGCCGCCCGAGAGGCTGCCGCCGCGCTGGTGGTCCAGCGAGGCGAGCTTCGGAAACAGCGCGCACACGCGCTCGACCGTCCACGCCCCGCCCGCGCGCGCGCCGACCTCGAGATTCTCCCGCACGCTGAGGTCGCTGAAGATGCGCCGATCCTCGGGCACGAACCCCACGCCCCGCCGCGTGATCTCGTGCGTCGGCACCTCGCGCAGCGACCGCCCCTCGAAGACGATGTCGCCGGCCGTCACATCGACGAGCCCCATGACCGACTTCAACGTGGTCGACTTGCCCGCCCCATTCCGCCCGAGCAGGCACACCACCTCGCCCAGGCGCGCCTCCAGGCTCACCCCGTAGAGCACGTGGCTGCGGCCGTAATACGCCTGCACTTCACGGAGCTGCAGCATCACCCCACCCTCGGGATGAAACACCGACCTCGGTGAGGATCAGCGACATCCGCGCCGGGCACGACCTCGCGGCGGCGGGGGGCGCGCCGGGCCGGGGTGGGGCGGCCAGAGCCCTTGGGTACCGGTAGACATCCGCGAGCCCGAAACGCGGCGCGCGGCCACGCGCCCCCGGGCCCACAGTCAGTGGGCTCTGGCCGCCCCACCCCGGCCCGCCGCGCCCCCCGCCGAGATGCCGCCCCCGACGCGCGCCCGCTAGAGGTCATCGCCGAGGTAGACCGCTTGAACCTGGCGGTCGGCGCGGACAGCGGCGGGGGTGCCGTCGGCGATGACGCGGCCCTGGTGCAGGACCATCACGCGGTCGGCCGTCGAGAACACCACGTCCATGTCGTGCTCGGTGAAGAGCACGGTGAGGTCGCGCTCGCGGGCGATGGCTGCGGTCAGCGCCATGAGCGCCCCGCGCTCGGCCGGCGCCATCCCCGCCGTGGGCTCGTCGAGGAGCAGGAGCGCTGGGTCGTTGGCGAGCGCGATGGCGAGCTCGAGCTTCTTGAGATCGCCATACGCGAGCACCCCGGCGAGCCGATCGGCCTGCTCCAAGAGCCCGACCTGGGCCAGTAACTCCGCCGAGCGTCCAACCTCCTGGTGGCCCGCGGACCGCAAGAGCTCGAGGCTCCGGCCCGTCGCGCTGAGCCGGGCCACCTGCACGTTTTCCAGCACCGTCAGCGTGCCGAATGTCGCGGTGATCTGGAACGTCCGGCTGATCCCCCGCCGCCAGATGGCGTGGGGCGGCAGCCCGCTGATGCGCTCTCCGCGAAAGACGACGGCGCCCGCGTCGGCGCGCAGCTGGCCGGTCAGGATGTCGAAGAAGGTGGACTTGCCGGCGCCGTTGGGGCCGATGAGCGCCCGGATCTCGCCGCGCTCGAGCGCGACGCTGACGCCGTCCACGGCGTGCACGCCGCCGAACGACTTGCGCACGCCGTCCACCGCGAGGACGACCTCAGGCACGCCGGCGCTCCGCGAGCACGCCGAGCACTCCGCGGGGAAACGCGACGACGAGGGTGACGAGGATGAGCCCGATGACGAGCTGCCAGTAGTCCGTGTACCAGGTCACCACCGTGTCGAGCACCTTGTAGATCGCCGCGCCCACCGCCGCTCCGGCGAAGGCCTGCACCCCGCCGAGGAGCACCATGACCAGGGGCTCGACCGACATGGGCACCGCGAGGTAGTTCGGGAACACGCTGCCCTTGAGGAACGCGAAGGCGGCGCCGGCGAGGCCGCCGAAGAAGCCCGCCACCACGAAGGCCGCCCACTGGTGGCGCCTGACGTCGATGCCCACCGCCTCGGCGCGGCGCGCGTGGTCGCGCGCGGCGCGCAGCGTGAGGCCGAACGGCGCGCGGCCGATCACGGCGAGCAGCGCGAGGCCCCCGGCGCAGGCGACCAGGGCCAGGTAGTAGTAGCGCACCGGCGAGGCCAGCCACCGCGGCGGCCACACGCCGAGCAGGCCGTTGTCGCCGCCGGTGACGTCGTACCACTGGTGCACGATCGCGTAGGCGATCTGGGCAAAGGCCAGCGTGAGCATCGCGAAGTAGATGCTGGAGAGCCGCACGCAGAAGTAGCCGTAGAGCGCGGCGCCCGCCGCGGCCACGACCGGCGCCAGCGCGAAGGCCACCAGCATGGGCAGCCGGGCGCGCTCGAGCAGGAGCGCCGCGCCGTAGGCGCCGAGGCCGAACGTGGCCGCGTGGCCGAACGACACCATGCCGCCCGTGCCCATCAGGAGATGGAGGCTCCCGGCGAAGAGCGCGAAGATCAGGATCTCGCTCAGGACCAGCACGTGGAAGCGCGGCAGGAACGGCGGCACCACGACGAGCGCGGCGACGAGCGCGAGCACGAGCGGCGCCGGCACGATGGCGCGTGCCTCCGCCGTCACGCTGCCCCCCGCCGAGCGCGCCTGAGCCTCGGGCCGCCCGAGCAGCCCCCACGGCCGCGCGATGAGCACGACCGCCATCACCACGAAGATCATCACCAGCGAGGCCTTGGGCAGGAGCAGCACGCCGAAGGCGTCGATGACGCCGATGAGGATCGCCGCCAGGAACGCGCCCGGCACCGACCCCATGCCGCCCACGACGACCACCACGAAGGCCTCGGTGATGATGGTCGTGTCCATGACGTTCGTCAGCGCCTGCCGCGGGACTTGCAAGGCCCCGCCCAGGCCGGCCAGGCACGAGCCGAGCACGAAGACCGAGGTGAACAGCCGCGCCTGGTCCACGCCGAGCACGGCCACCATCTCGCGGTCCTGGGTGGCCGCGCGGATGAGGACGCCCCAGCGTGTGCGATAGAAGAGCCACCAGAGGACCAGCGCCACGACCGGGCCGAGCACGATCAGCGCCAGGTCGTAGGTGGCAAAGAGCTGGCCGGCGATCCGGACGGAGCCGGCCAGGCCCGGCGCCGTCGGCCCGGTCTTGTTCTCCGTCCCCCAGCCGAGGCGCACCACGTCGGCGATCACGAGCACCAGCGCGAACGTCAGCAGCAGCTGGTAGAGCTCCGGCGCGCGGTACACGCGCCGGAGCAGCCCGACCTCGATGACCAGGCCGACGAGCCCGGTGGCGAGCGCGGCCGCAACGACCGCGACGTAGAAGGAGGCCGGGCCCAGCGGAAGCGCGGCGGCGAACGAGTACGTGAGGTAGGCGGCCAGCATGTAGAAGGAGCCGTGCGCGAAATTGACGATGCGGGTAACGCCGAAGATCAGGGACAGGCCCGACGCGATGAGGAACAGCACCATCGCATGGGCCAGTCCCGACAGCCCCTGGATCAGCAGCAGCGATGGCGACATTACGGGGTGGCCCTCACCACTCGACGCTCAACGCGCGGAGACGTCAGGGGTGGGGTGGCTGGGGGCGGCTCAGCGGCGCCGTTGGGTAGGGGTCGATGTCCGCGCGCGCGCGGCGCGGCGCGCGGACACGCCCTCCAGAACCACAGTCAAGTCGGCGCGGCTGAGCCGCTCCCGGCCACCCCACCCCTGACGCCGCTGCGGAGAGCACGGAGCGCTAGCTGCCGCCCCGCATTTTCTTCACTTCGTCGTCCGAGGGCAGAACTTTCTCGCCAGGCACGTATTCGTGGTTGACCATGATCCCCACGCCGCGCTTGGGGTCGAGCCTGGTGGTGCCCACCCAGGCGCCCATCGTGGACTGCCCGTCGATGGCACGGAACGTGATCGGCCCGGTCGGCGTCTCGACCTTCAGGTTCTTGAAGGTGGCCACCAGCTTCGCCGTGTCGGTCCCGCCCGCCTTGCGCAAGGCCTCGAAGATGGACAGATACGTCACGTAGCCGACGAGCGCGCCGAGCACCGGGTTCTTGTCCGTCTTCTTCGTGAAGCGGGCCACGAAGTCCTTGTGCGCCGGCGCCTGGATGTCGTACCAGGGATAGCCGGTCACCAGCATGCCCTCCGGCGCCTCGAGGGCGAGCGGATCGATGTACTCCGGCTCGCCGAGCAGGATGCCGACCACGAACGTCTTGTCGAAGAGCCCGCGCTTCTTGGCCTCGCGCACGAAGGCGATCCAGTCGCTGCCGAAGAGCGAGACGTAGAGCGCGTCCGGATTCTGGTTGAGGATCGCGGTCACGAACGGGCCGGCCTCGAGCTTGCCGAGGGTGGGCCAGTGCTCGCCCACGATCTGCGCCTCGGGCTTCAGCTCCTTGAGCCGGTCGCGGAACGTCTCCCAGGCGCGCTTGCCGTACTCGTAGTTCGGGCCGATCGTCGCCCACTTCGTGTACTTCATGCGGCCGGCCTTCTCGGCCAGCATCCGCCCCTGCTCGTACGTGTTCGGCCGCACGCGCACCACGTGCTCGTGGCCCTTGGCCCAGGTCACCGCCTCGGTCAGCGGCTCGGAGGCGACGAACATCACCTTGTTCTGCCTGGCCCAGTCGGAGACGGCGAGACCGACGTTGGAGAGGAAGGTGCCGGAGATCAGCGCGACCTTCTCGGCCTCGACGAGCTCCTGGGCGTGCTTGACCGCCTCGGCGGGCTGGCCCTTGTCGTCGCGGAAGATCACCTCGACCTTCCGCCCGAGGACACCGCCCCTGGCGTTGACCTCCTCCACCGCCATCTCGACGGCCTGCCGGTAGGGCCCGGTGAAGGGCGCACCGATGCCGCTGAACGAGTTGATCTCGCCGATCTTGATGGGGGCCTGGGCGGCGCCCGGCCCGGCCGCCGCCAGCAGCAGCCCCCCGGCGACAGTTGCGACCGTCCACGTCCGGCTCATGCGCGGGCCTCCTTGCGTCTGCGGACGAGGCGCGCCCCCGGGCGGCGCGCGACGGGCGCCGAGCCGAGGGCGAGCCGCTGCAGCCGGCGCTGCACGTCTACGATGTGCGCCTCCATGCGCGCCCGGGCGCGCTCGGGATCGCGGGCGGCGATGGCGTCGACGATCTCGCGGTGGGCGCTGTCGACGTGGGCGTTGTCCGCCTCCTCGAGCTCGATCCGCGGCGCCACCACGCGGACCTCGAGGTCCATCAGCGCGTCGGTGAGCACGGCGTGCACGGGATTGCGCGCCGCCAGGGCGACCTGGCGGTGGAAGGCGATGTCGAGCACGCGGGGATGCCCGCCGCGCGCCATCGCCTCGGCCCGCTCGTCGATGAGGGCGCGCAGCGCCTTGACGTCGATCTCGGTGGCGCGCAGGGCGGCCAGCCGGGCCACGTCGGGCTCGATGCTGAGCCGCGCCTCCGCGAGCTGCCCCACCGTCACCCGGGCGAGCCGGAAGAGGGTCTCCAGATCGCGGCGGAGCAGGTCGGCGTCGACCCCTCGCACGAAGTGGCCGCCGGCGGCTCCGTGGCGGACGCGGATCAGCCCGCGGTGCTCCAGCGTGCGCAGGGCCTCGCGCAGCGCCACGCGGCTGGCGCGGAACTGCCGCACCAGCTGGCGCTCCGGCGGCAGCTTGTCGCCGCTCTTGAGCCGTCCCTCGAAGATCGCGCGCTCGATCTGCGTGACGATGTGCTCGTAGACGCGCGGGGTGCGGACCGAGGTGAACATCGGTGCGGCACAATGTCGGACCAAATCGCCGGCAAGTCAAGCGGCCTCCGGACCACCGATATAATGGTCGCCATGACCAGGCGTGAACGTATCGCCGCCGCGCTCGCCCGCACGCCCGTGGACCGCCCGCCCGTCGCGTTCTGGCGCCACGTGCCCCACCTCGATCACGATCCGCGCCTGCTCGCCGAGGCGATGCTCGCCAATCACCGGCGCTTCGACCTCGACCTCATCAAGGTCATGTCGAGCGGGGTCTACGGCGTGGAGGACTGGGGCTGCAAGGTCGCGTACCAGGGCGCGCCGAGCGGGGCCAAGCAGTGCACCGAGCACGCGGTGCGCGCGACGGCCGACTGGGCGCGCATCAAGCCGCTCGATCCCGGCGCGGGCGCGCTGGGCCGCGAGCTCGAGGCCGTGCGGTTGATCGCGCGGGGCCGCGACGACGACGCGCCGATCCTCCACACGCTCTTCTCGCCGCTCACCCTGGCCCGCAAGCTGGCCGGCGACCTGCTGGCCACCGACCTGCGCGCGAACCCCGGCGCCGTCGCGCCGGCGCTGGAGGCGATCACGGAGACGGTGGCGCGCTACGCCGCGGCGAGCCTGGAGGCGGGCGCCGACGGCGTCTTCTTCGCCACCCAGGCCTCCACGCCGGACACCCACACCGCCGAGGAGAGCGCGCGCTTCGACGCGCCGTACGCGCGCCGCGCGCTCGCGTCCATCGCCGGGCGCTCGTTCTTCACGCTGCTCCACATCCACGGGCGCGATCCCTACTTCGACGCGCTCACCGCTGCTCTGCCCGGTCTCCACGGCGTCAACTGGCACGACCGCGCGACGACGCCGTCGCTCGGTGAGGCCCGCCGGCGGTTCGCGGGCGCGCTCGTCGGCGGACTCAACGAGACGAAGACCCTCGGCACCGGGCCGCTGGAGGCCATCGCCGCCGACGTCGCGGACGCGGTGACGCAGACGGGTGGCCTGGGGCTCATCGTCGGCCCGGGCTGCGGCGTCCCCCTCGCGGTGGCGGACGCGCATCTGCAGGCCGCGGTGGACGCGGTCAAGCGAAGCCGCGTGTGAAGCGGCTCCACCTCCGGCTCGGCGGCCTCCTGCTCGGGGCGGCGCTGGTCGCCACCGTCGCCGCGCTCGCGGAGGCGGGCTATCCCGAGGGGCTCGAGATCACCCTCGAGTCACCGGCGGGACGCTACCAGGGCGACAAAGAGATCGCCGAGGCGCTCGGCGGCCAGTGGCAGAAGGCGGGCTTCAAGCCGAAGGTCGTCACCGCGGAGTGGGGCGCGTACTTCAAGCGCTACCTCGGCAAGCAGTTCCAGGACGGCTACCTGCTCGGGCTCGGCGGGCCCATGGAAGACGGCGACGAGCTCTACAACCTCGTGTCCTCCAAGGGGCGCGGGCTCTACTACCGGAACGAGAAGATCGACGCGCTCTTCGACCTCGGCCGCTCGACGCTCGACCCGGCCAGGCGGCGCCGCGCGTACGCCGATCTCGCGCGGGAGATGATCGAGGGCCGACGTGGGTGTTCCTGCTCCAGCAGGTCGACATCAACGCCATGCGCGAGCGCGTGGACTGGAAACCGCGCGCCGACCAGTGGCTCCTGTTCCACCAGGCGGCGCTGAAATGAGCCACCGGCGGCTGACGATCTTCGCAGTGGCGGCGCTCGGCGCGCTCGTCGGGAGCGGTGCCGCCGGCACCGAGATCACGCCGCGCGCCGTCCTGGTGCTGCCCTTCGATGCCTCCGGTCTCGCGAGCGGCGATCAGTGGATGGGCGAGGGCATCGCCCAGCTGATCTCGCTCGGGCTCGCACGGCATCCCGCCTTCGCGCAGGTCGAGCGCGCCCGGCTCGGGACCGTGAGCGGCGCGGACCTCTGGAGCGAGATGCAGGTGCGCCAGGCGGCGCACGACGTGCACGCGGATGCCGCGCTGTACGGGCGCATCGGGCGCAAGGACACGGCGCTCGTGCTGGAGCCGCGCCTGCTCGATCTCAAGAGGGATCACCCGGAGACGATGTCGCTCGAGCCGATGACGATGGCCGACGCCGACTTGGTCACCAGCGTCGCCTCGTTGCCCGCGGCCTACGCACGCGCGCTCGGGGTGGCGCTCACCGATCATGAGTGCGACCGCATCGAGCGGGCCGCGCGGCCGACCCGCTCGCTCCGGGCGCTCGAGCTGTTCACGGGCGCCCAGATGGCGTTCGATGCTGGGGCCCACGCGCGAGCCGCCGACCTGCTGGGCCGCGCGCTCGCGGTCGACTCGACGTTCCCCGTCGCCCAGTACACGCTCGGCGTGATCCACGCCGCCCTCGGCAACCGCTGGAAGGCAGCGGTGCAGTTTCGCGCGGCCACCCAGATCGACCCGGCGTTTCCCGAGCCCTACAAAGCGCTTGGCGATCTGTTCCTCGGAGCACCCCGCCAGCTCTTCAATCAGGCCATCGAGGCCTACTCCTTCGCGATCAAGCTGCGCCCCTTCTACGCCGATGCGCACGTCGGGCTCGGCGATGCCAGGGCAGCCAAGGGCGACGCAGAGGGCGCCACCGCCGCGTATCGGGCAGCCCTCGCGCTCGACCCGGTCAATCCGCGCACGCATCTCAGGCTCGGCAAGATCTACGCGGCGCAGGGTCGCTGCTTTGACGCCGCGAACGCGTACGCGCGGGCCATCGAGCTCGATCCGCGCGCCGCCGAGGCTCGCCTGGGCGTCCCCGAGGACGTGTGCCTTCAGCTGGCCCGCTGAGGGTCAGCCACCCGCCGACATCACGCGCCCCGCCAGCTTCAGCCCCGGCCACCACGACAGGCGGCTGCGGAGCACGCCGAGGAGCGACGCCGCGATCATCAGCCTGAACGGGCCGACGCGGGTGAGGGTCAGGACGAGGAGCGTGGCGACGAGGATGGCCACGGCGAAGAGGTCGGGGAGCGCGGCGGGCGCCAGGCGGACGAGCGACACCGCGAGCACGCCGATCACCGCGGGACCCATGCCTTTCATCACCGCACGCACCCACGCCAGCTTTCTCACGCGGTCGAGCACCGGCAACACCACGAGCATGATGACGAACGACGGCAGGAACGCCATGGTGGCGGCCACGAGGGCGCCGGCGATTCCCGCGACCTTGTAGCCGACGTACGCCGCGAGCATCAGCACGGGGCCGGGCGTGAGCTGGCCCAGGGCAAGGCCGTCGATGAACTCGCGTGCCGTCAGCCAGTGGAACTGGTCGACGACCTGCTGCTGGATGAACGCGATCATGGTCAGGCCGCCGCCGATGGTGAAGGCGCCGACCTTGAAGAAGTACGCGCCGAGGTCCACCAGGCTGGCCGCGCGGGGCATCCCGCCGGACATCGTGAGCGCGGACGGCCACCAGAGCGCCGACACCGCCGGCCCCGAGACGGCGAGCACGGCCAGCACCGCGCCTGGCGTCCGGGAATGGAAGACGAGCAGACCGGCGCCGCCGGCGAGCACGAGGATGACGGCGACGCCGAGCGGCGACCACAGCAAGACGGCGGCGGCCAGCACACCGATGACGACCTCTTGCCAGGTGCTCGCGGCGGCGCGGCCGAGGCGATACACGGCGACGGCGAAGATCGCGATGACCACCGGGCCGAGGCCGTAGAGCGCGCCCTGCACGAGGGGGCTCACCCCCAGCGTCGCGTAGGCCAGCGTCAGCGCCAGCATCACGACGAAGGCCGGCAGCACGAAGCACAGGCCCCCGAAGAACCCGCCCCACCAGCCGCCGCGCGCGTAGCCCAGGAAGATCGCGAGCTGGGTCGCGGTGGCGCCCGGCAGCATGTTCACCACCGACAGGCCTTCCACGAACCGCGGCTTCGACACCCACTGGCGCTTCTCCTGCAGCTCCGCCTGCATCACTCCCATGATGGCCGGCCCGCCGTACGAGGTGGCCCCCAGCTTCAGCAGCGACCCCACGACCTCGCTCCACACGCCGCCGCGCCCCGCGTCTGCCCTCTCGCTCATCGCCATCTCCTCCGAGCCAGCCGACGTGATCCCAAGGGTGATCGCGGGCAGTGTAACATGAGATCTTAAGAGTATCAGTTGTTACTCACCCGTGGGCCGCGCGGCGCGGCGGGGCGGCGGGTGGGGGGCGGGGTGCCGGAAGCCATTGGGTACGCATCGCCCTCGGCACCCTGGCTGGGCCCGACCCGGAGCGGGGGGCTGGCCAGCGTCCGAGGCCTACTTCGTCAGGATCAGCTTGCCGGCGCGCGTGATGCGCTCGCCGCTCGACAGCACGCGCCGGTTCTCCGGGGGCGCCGTCTTCGGGCGCTCCGGGGTCATGCGTCCTCCACGGTTCGCCGGACGAGCGCCCTCCTCACGCGTCCGGCCTCGACCATGGCTCCGCGGGAGCCACGGGGCCACGGACGGTCGCCGAGCGCCGCCGGGGACGGCGGAGGAGGTCGCCGAAGAACAGCAGCCCGGCGACGACGACGTACGAGCCCCAGGCGGCGACCTCGAGCGACGTCGGCCGCGCCCGGTAGCCGACGAGGCCGCCGAGGAACGAGCCGACGATGCCGCCGTCGTCGACGAGCCACGAGGTGTCCCACAGCGCGCTCGTGACGGGCAGGATCCCCATGGCGGCCAGGCGGCCGACGCCGGTGGCGAAGAGTCCGGCGGCGACGAAGAGCAGCAGGGCCGAGGTCACGGTGAAGAACCGCGGCAGGCTCAGCCGCCGGCCGCCACGGAAGATGGCCCACGCGAGCGCTGCCGCCGCCGCGATGCCCAGGACCGCGCCGCCCAGGTTCGACCACGCGGTGCCCCCATCACCCGGCTGGCTCACCATGCCCCACATGAAGAGCACGGTCTCGGCGCCCTCGCGGAACACCCCCGTGAACGCGATGAGCGCGATGACCCACAGCCGGTGCGATCGCTCGGCCGCGTCGACCCGGCGCTGGACCTGTCCCATGACGGCCCGGGCGTGCTGGCGCATCCACGCGGTCATCCACGTCAAGACGCCGACGGCGAGAAAGATGACCGCCGCGCCGACGACGTCGGGGCCCAGGTCGAGCAGCGGCCCGGACAGCCACGTCATCGCCGCACCGGCGGCGATGCTGGCCAGGACTCCCGCGGCCGCCCCGGCCGTCACCCAGCGGGCGTGATAGCCGCGGCCGATCTTGTCGAGATAACCGTACACGATGCCGAGCAGGAGCGCGGCCTCGAAGGCCTCACGCAGGGCGACGAGGAAGGTGGCGCTCACGGCCTACTCGGCGACGATGCGGCCCTTGGCCGTCTGCTGGTGGTAGTCGCCGATGAAGGGGTACGTGCCGGGCTTGAGCGAGGGCATGCGGACCCGCAGGGTCTTGCCGCCGGGCACGACCTTCTCGATCCGCAGCTCCTTGCTCTCGAACTCCTCCGGGGTCTTGTCCTTGTTGGTGATGACGAGCACGAACGGCGCGCCGGCCTTGACCTTGATCTCCTCCGGGGAGAACCGGTTGTTCTCGATGGTGAGGGCGATCTCGACGGGCTTGTCGGCCGCCGTCGCGCCGGCGGCGCCGCCGAGACCCAGGATCACCGCGACGCCGAGGAACGCCACGAGCCGTCTCATCGAAGGCCTCCGGATACCAGGGATGCCAGGCGATGTTAGGTGTACCTAATATCGGAACGGCTGTCAACCTTAGATTTGGCGCGAGTCGCTCCGGCGATCACCACGTCACTTCCCGCGCGGACTTGTCGTCGCGCAGGCCGAGATAGACCGGGTGGCGGAGCTTGCCGTCCGAGGTGCGCTCGGTGAAGCCGATCTGGGCGACGAGGCGGGGCTCGAGCCAGGTGGTGTCTTTCGATCGCTCGAGGTCGTCGAACGGTGAGTCTGCGCGCTCGAGCGGCTTGAAACGGCGCGCGAGATCGGCGAGGGTCTTCGCGGTGTAGCCGGTGCCCACCTTGCCGGCGTAGCGCAGGCGCGGGCCGTCCCAGCCGCCGACGAGGATCGCGCCAAAATGGGTACGCGCGCCCGCGGGCGCGGTGTAGCCGCCGATCACGAGCTCCTCCTCGTTGCGCACCTTCACCTTGAGCCAGGCTCGGGAGCGCCGGCCCGCCTCGTACACGGACGACTCGTCCTTGGCGACGAGCCCCTCGAGGCCGCGCCGGCACGCCTCCTCGAAGGCCCTGAGGCCGTCGTCGGCCAGCCGGCGCGCCGCGAACAGCCAGTCCCGCGTGCCGATCTCGCGCTCGAGCGCGGCCCGGCGCTGGCGCAAGGGCGAGGCGCGCAGATCCTTGCCGCGGGCGTAGAGGCAATCGAAGACCGCGTAGACGGGCGGACGCTCCGTGTCGCCGAGCCCGCGCTGCTGCAGGTACTGGAAGCGCGAGACGAGCGCGTCGTCGAAGATCACGATCTCGCCGTCGAGACAGAGCGTGGGCGCAGGCAGGCGCGCGATCGCCTGCGCGACGTCCGGGAAGTCCTCGGCGCGGTCCCTGACGTTCCGCGTGATCAGGCTGACGCGCTTGCCTTCCTTGTAGGCCAGGATGCGGAAACCGTCATACTTCTCCTCGTAGACCCAGCCCGGGGAATGGAAGGGCGCGTCCACCGGCGTGGCCAGCATCGGGCGCACGCGGAAGGGGACGCGGTCCGCCGGCACGTCAGGCGGTGGAGCGGGAGACCGTGGCGTCGCGCGGAGGGTCGGCCGCGGCGGCCACCGCGAGCTGCCGCGGCGTGGCTCCGGCCGCCCGCGCAATGCCCGCCATCGTCCGGCGCGACACCGCGGACAGGGGCTTGTCGACGGTGACGTCGCTCGTCGAGGCGGCCTCGTCACGATGCTTGATGAGCAGCCACCGCCGGTCGCCCGTGCCCACGAGCACCCACGAGCCGCGGAGCTTCTTGCCGTGCAGGCGGAACTTGATCTCGTTCTTGCGGATCATCCTCTCGACGTCCGCATCCTCGGGCTCCCAGGTGCCGTGGTCCCAGATCATCACGGTGCCGCCGCCGTACTCGCCCTCGGGGATCACGCCCTCGAACTGGTTGTAGTCGAGCGGATGCGGCTCGGTGACCATGGCCAGCCGCTTCACCGAGGGATCGTGCGAGGGCCCTTTCGGGACCGCCCACGAGAGCATCACACCCGCGTACTCCAGCCGGAAGTCGTAGTGCAGCGCGGTGGCCCGGTGCTTCTGGACCACGAAGGCCAGCGCGCCGCCCCGCTTGGCCTCGGGTGGGCGCCCCGCGGGCTCGGGCGTGACGCCGAAGTTCCGCTTGCGGTTGTACTCCGCGAGCATCCCGTACTGGCTGAGATCGGGCAGCGTCGGCTCGGCTCGAGGCACTGCCGGCCGCTTCTTCACGGAGGCTGCACGCGTCGCGTTCCGTGCCATCGTCAGCCTCTCGCCAGGAGGTCCCGGAGCCGTGCGGCGACGTCACGCGCGGAGGCTTCCGCCGCGACGACGTCCACGTGCTCGGGCGCGGCGCCGATACCGAGGGCCAGCGCACGCGCCAGCTGGTCGGTCGTGCCGATCGGCCCCTGGGCGGCCGGCCCCTTCATGCCGTGCAGCCGGAGCAGCGCGATGGCCGCCGCGTCCAGCGCGCAGCGGTCGTCGCTGGCGAGGAACACCCCGGGCGCCGCACGGTCGCCCTGCTCGGGACCGCCGGAGACGAAGGCTTCCAGGCAATCCATGACGCTCAGGCCCGGCCGCCACGCGAGGTTGGCCTCGGCGATCATCGCCCGCTGGTCCGCCGAGCCGTGCAGATCGCGCATGTAGTCGTGGCCGCCGCCGGGCAGCCGCTTGGCGACGAGCCCCACCGTGTTCTTCAGCGAGAGGGTGACGTGGCCGCCGAAGCGATGGGTCTTGCAGCACATCGTCTGCACCGCGCATCCCGCGTCGGTGAAGAGGCGCGCGGCCGGGAAGCCCTGCGGCCAGTGCTCGGCCGTGAAGGGCCGCCACGCCTCCGCGCCCGCGTCGTCGAGGACGATGCGGCGCGCGTGGGCCTCCGCCAGCACGGTGGTCGCGCCCGTCCGGTCGAGCACGGCGCGCGTGTCGCCCATGCCCGAGCGCTCCGCCAGCGCGAGGCCCGACGCGCCGCGCGCCCTGAGCGTGGCCAGCACGGCGGCGAGCGTGGCGGGATGGGTGGACGCTGGAAACAGATCGCCGCTGTTGAAGTTGGCCTTCACGGCCACGTCGCGCCCGTCACAGGCCTTGAAGTCGAACGCCTCGAAGCACGCGGCGACGGCTTTCGCCCGATCGGCCTGCCGGACCACCACGACCCGGCCACTCCTCGGCGCGGCCCAGGCCCCGAGCGGCGTGGGGACCACGGCGACGGCGGCAGCGGCGGCCGCGGTCCGGAGCACGCTGCGACGCGAGAGCTCCATGGCTCCAGTCTACCGCGCGCCCGAAGTCCCGGCCGGCGGCCGGGCGGCGAACCGCCGGAGGTTCTTCTGGGCCCGGCGCCCCTCGGCCAGGATCGTGAAGCCCGCGCGCTCGACGGCGCGCTCGGTGTCGCGGTTCGGGTGGCAGCCGCCGCTCACGCGCGTCCAGAGCGGCTGGATGCGGTCCTGCATCCGCGCGCGCCAGGACGTGGTCGAGCGGACGTGCTCGAGCATCCGCAGCTCGCCGTCCGCCCGGAGCACGCGCTTGACCTCGGCGAGCCCGCGCTCGGGGCGCGGCACGCTGCAGAAGACGAGCCCCGTGACGACGGTGTCGAACGCGCCGTCGCGAAAGGGCAGCGCCTCGGCGCTCCCCTGCACCAGCGGCACGCTCGGCGCTCGCCGCCGCGCGCGCTCGAGGGGCTCGCGCGCCGGATCGAGCCCGATCGCCCGCGCGCCCACGGGCAGGACCATGAGGTTGCGCCCGGTGCCGCAGCCGAGATCGAGCACCCGCCCGCGCGCCCCGCCGACGACCCACCGCCGCCACCGCGCCAGCCCGAGCCGCTCCAGGACCGCGCACATCGCGTCGTACACCCACGGAATCTGCTCGATGCCGCGCACGGCGGACACTCTAGCAGGCCCATCGTTCGCGCGCCGGCCTGACCCTCCTCCACGACGAGGCTCAGTCGTCCCGGCGCGCGACCGCCGCGATGGAGGTGCCGAACGGCAGGTTGATCCAGCGCACCAGCGCGGCCTCGACGGCGAGAAGGCGCGAGAAGAGCGCGTTGATCGCGGCGGGGAGCATCACGTACGAGGTCCTCGGCGGGCCGGGCCCGGCGAACAGCCCGCGCACGGCCCGATATCCCAGGATGAGGGGGAACGAGAACGTGATCGCGTACGTTTGCTTCACGACCCGGAAGCCCGCGGCGTTCAGCCGCGCGTGGAGCTCGGAGGCGGCGTAGCGGCGGCGATGGTGGAGCGCCTCGTCGTGCTCGCTCCAGAGGAACCGGTAGGCCGGCACGAAGACGATGAGCGTACCTCCGGGCGCGAGGACGCGGCGGAGCTCCACGAGCGCGGCCCGGTCGTCGTCGAGGTGCTCGAGGACGTCGAGCGCGGTGACGAGGTCGAACGAGCCGTCGGCGAACGGGAGGGGTCCCTGCTCGGGCACGCGCACGAGGCGGACGGCCCGGCTCCCGGCCTGCCGCTCCCGGCACAAGGCGAGTGCGATCTCCGAATCGTCCACCGCCGTGACCGTTCCATGGCGGCCCAGCAGATCGAGCGCCGATCCGGTGCCGCAGCCGAAGTCGAGGATACGACGCCGGTCGCCCCGGGGCAGCCACCTGTCGAAGAGCGACCGGAGCAGGTGGAGCCGCCCGACGTGCCACCAGTACGTCCGCTCCAGCTCGTACATCCGCTGGTATTCGTCGCGCTCCACGTCACACCACCCACCAGCGGTCGATG
This sequence comes from Candidatus Rokuibacteriota bacterium, assembly GCA_016200085.1. Lineage (GTDB taxonomy): Bacteria > Methylomirabilota > Methylomirabilia > Rokubacteriales > CSP1-6 > JACQFL01. The sequence continues at coordinate 31,882 of JACQFL010000042.1, forward strand.
TCGCGGCCCAGCGCCGCGGGGTCCGGGTGCCGCGCCTCGACCTCGCGAAGGATGCTCTCCGCCTCGGCCTCCCCGGGCGCCAGGTCCGCGTGGGGGACCGCAAAAGCGTAGACGGAGAGGGCCGTGGTCGGCAGCACGGTGCGCACGTCGATGGACTCGACGTGGCGATGGCGGAGCAGCGCCTCGTAGGTGCGGCGGTACACGAGAGGATCGTACGGGACGTCGTCGCCCGCCGCCGGCACGGGGAGCCCGAGCGCGCGCGCCACCTCGACGAGCTCGCGCCAGAGGCCGCGCAGCACGTGCGGCGGCGCGTCCTCGCGCTCGCGAGGGTGCACGGGCCGCGCGGCCCGCCGCGCCCGCTCCGCCTCGAGGAACGCGCGCACCTCGAGGGAGGGCACGGGGATCGCGAAGCGGCACGACGGCGCCGCCAGGGCGGGCTCGGCCTCGTCGTCGATGGGGCGCGCCAGCTCGATGAGACGGTGGCCCACGAACGGCGTCTCGCCGACGAGCAGGTGCTCCGGCGCCGCGCAGCGACGCTCCCATCCCGCCAGCGCGCGGCGCGCCCAGAGCCCGACGGCCTTGCGCACGATCCCGTGGGTCACCCCGTCCACCACGGGGTAGCGCCGGCCCGCCGCGCTCTCCTCGAAGACGGGACGCGCGACGTCCCACTGCAGGAGATGGACGACCCGGCCCGCCGCGACCGCAAGGTGCGCGAGCTGGTGGATCAGCAGGCTCTTGCCCGTGCCGGGCAGCCCGGCGACGAACACCATCCGCTGCTCCCGCGCGAGGCGCTCCAGGCGACCATGGAGCTCCTGATCGCCCGCGACCACGAGGGGTCCATTCCCGCCCGGAGCCTCGGGCTCGGTCATGTCGGCACGCGCCTCCTCCGGGTATCATAGCGGGCGGTCCCGGCCCCATGGACACCGCCTGATGGGCTACCGTCTCGGCATCGACGTGGGAGGCACGTTCACCGACCTCGTCCTCTTCTCCGAGGACACGGGCGCGGTCGTGGTCGACAAGGTGCCGTCGGTTCCCGCCGATCCCTCCGAGGGCATCCTGAGCGGGATCGTGAGCATCCTGGCGCGCGCCCGGGCGAAGCCGGCCAGCGTGAGCTACGTCGCTCACGGCACCACCGTCGCCACGAACACCCTGCTCCAGCGCCACGGCGCGCGCACGGCCCTCGTCACCACGCGCGGCTTCCGTGACCTGCTGGAGATCGCGCGGCAGCGGCGGCCGTCGCTCTACGACCTGCACGCGCCCAAGCCGCCGGTGCTCGTGCGCCGCGCGCTCCGGCGCGAGGTCCAGGAGCGCGTGACGGCCGACGGCAGCGTGCGCGTGCCGCTGGAGGCCGCCGAGGTCGACCGCGTGCTCGACGCCCTCGCCGGCGAGGGCCTGGAAGCGCTCGCGATCTGCTTTCTCTACTCGTTCCTCCACCCCGAGCACGAGCGCCTCGTCGCCGAGCGGGCCCGCGCCCGCCTGCCTGGCGTGGCCGTCAGCGCCTCCTCGGAGGTCGCCCCCGAGTTCCGCGAGTACGAGCGGCTGAGCACGACCGTCGCCAACGCGTACCTCTTGCCGCGGATGGGACGCTACGCCGAGGCGTTCCGCCGGCGCGTCGCCGAGGTCGGGGTCCCCGCGGCGCCGTACATCAACCAGTCGAACGGCGGCACCATCTCGATCGAGGAGGCGGCGCGCGCGCCCGTGAGGACGGTGCTGTCGGGGCCGAGCGCGGGGGTGGCCGGCGCGGCGTGGACGGCCTCCCGGCTCGGGCTCGACTCGATCGTCACCTTCGACATGGGAGGCACCAGCACCGACGTCTCGTTCGTGCGCGACGGCACACCGGCGGTCGCCTTCGAGCGCGAGATCGGCGGGATCCCGCTGCGCGTCGCGGCGCTGGACATCCACACCATCGGCGCGGGCGGCGGCAGCGTGGCCTGGCGCGATTCCGGCGGCGCGCTGCGCGTGGGGCCCGAGAGCGCCGGCGCCCATCCCGGGCCCGCCTGCTACGCCCGCGGCGGCCAGGCGCCCACGGTCACCGACGCCAACTTGCTCCTCGGGCGTCTCGGCCCGGGCGGCCTGCTCGGCGGCGCCATGGCGCTCGACGTCGGCGCAGCCGAACGCGCGGTCGCTGCGCTGGCCGCCGAGCTCGGGCTCTCGCCGCTCGAGACGGCGCGCGGGATCGTGGCCGTCGTCAACGCCAACATGGCCGGCGCCCTCCGGGTCGTCACTGTCCAGCGCGGCGTCGACCCGAGCGGTCTGGCGCTCGTCGCCTTCGGCGGGGCGGGGCCGCTCCACGCCGGCGCGCTCGCGCGTGAGCTCGGCATCCCGTCCCTCGTCGTGCCGCCGAGCCCGGGGTTGCTCTGCGCGCTGGGTCTGCTCGTCGAGGACCTCCGCACCGACGCCGTGCGCACCTGGGTCGGCACGCTCGAGCCGGCCACCATCGCGTCGCTCGACAAGCTCTTCCTGGAGCTGGAGGCGGAGGCGCGCGCCTGGCTCGATCGCGAGCGCGTGCCCGCGCCCCGGCGCTCGCTCGAGCGCTGGCTCGACATGCGCTACGCGGGCCAGAACTACGAGCTGCTCGTGCCCGTGCCCGAGGACGTGTGGACGGGGGGCGGGGTCGAGCCGCTGCGCGCGCGCTTCCTCGCCATGCACGAGGCCGCGTACGGCTACGCCGCCGACGACGAGCCGATCCAGGTCGTCAACGTCCGGCTGGTGGCGCGCGGCCGGCCCGATCCGCCGTCGCTGCCACGCCTGCCCCGCGCCACCTGCGCCGTCGGCGCGGCGCTGGTGGCTCGCCGCCGGGTGCTGTTCGACCTCGACGCCGGTTTCGTCGACTGTCCCGTCTACGATCGCGCCCGCCTCGGCGCCGGGCACGTGGTCGAGGGGCCGGCGGTGATCGAGCAGTTCGACAGCACCACGCTGCTCCATCCCGGCCAGCGCGCGACGGTGGACGACCTCGGCGTTCTCCTGGTGCACGAGGGGTGAGGCCCGGGCGGGAGGCCTGACGTGGATCGCATCACGCTCGAGGTGATCGGGGCCGGGCTCCTCACGGTGGCGGAGGAGATGGGCGCCGCGCTCATCCGCGCCTCCTACTCCACCAACATCAAGGAGCGCCGCGATTGCTCGACCGCGATCTTCGACGCGCGCGGCCGGGTCATCGCCCAGGCCGAGCACATCCCCATGCACCTCGGCTCGCTCCTCGGCACCGTCGAGGAGATCCTGCGCCGCTACCCGCCCTCGGCGCTGGCCCCGGGCGACATGTTCATCGTCAACGATCCGTACACCGGCGGCGGCACGCACCTGCCCGACATCAACCTCGTGGCGCCGGTGTTCGCGGAGGGCGCCCTCTTCGGCTTCGTCGCCAACATCGCGCATCACGCCGATCGCACGGGCGAGAAGATCCGCACGATCTGGGACGAGGGCCTGCGCATCCCGCCCATCCGTCTCCTCGAGGGCGGCCGTCTGCGCGAGGACGTGATGGAACTCCTGCTCGCGAACTTCGCGGTCCCCGACGAGCGCCGCGGCGACTTCCGGGCCCAGCTCGCCGTCAACCGCCTGGGCGAGCGGCGGCTCGGAGAGCTGATCGCGCGCTGGGGCCTCGCCACGGTTTCCGCAGCGTGCGACGAGCTCCTGGCGTGGGGCGAGCGCAAGATCCGCGCGGCCATCACGGCCGTCCCCGACGGCGTCTACCGCTTCGCGGACGCCATGGACGACGACGGCGTGGGCGAGACGCCGGTGCCGATCGTGGTGGCGATCACCGTCGCGGGCGACCGCATGCACGTCGATTTCGCGGGCAGCGGGCCCGAGAGCCGGGGCGACCTCAACGTCGTCCGCGGCGCGCTGCTCGCGACCGTGTACTACGCGCTCAAGGCGATCCTCGATCCAACGATCCCGGCCAACGGCGGCTTCTACCGTGCCATCACCGTGGAGGCGCCCGAGGGCACCATCGTCAACGCGCGCCCGCCCGCGCCGGTGGGCTGGCGCACGCAGACCTGCCAGCGCATCGCCGACGTCGTCTTCGGCGCGCTGGCGGCGGCCCTGCCGGGCCGCGTGCCCGCGGCGGGCAACGGGGCCAACGCCGCGATGGTGTTCACGGGCGTGGATCCCCGCACGCGCCGCTGGTACGTCTACCTCGAGACCCTCGGCGGCGGCGCGGGCGCGACGGCCGAAGCCGACGGGCTCGACGGCGTGCAGGTCCACGTCACCAACACCTCGAACCTGCCCGTCGAGTGTCTCGAGCTCGAGTATCCGCTGCTCGTCCGGGAGTACGCGCTCGTCGAAGGCAGCGGCGGGGCGGGGCGGACGCGGGGGGGCATGGGGATCCGGCGCACGATCGAGGTGCTGGATCACGAGGCGTCGTTCCTCGGCTCGCTCGACCGCGCGCGCATCGCGCCGTGGGGCCTCGCGGGTGGCCGCCCCGGCGGCTGTGGCGCGCTCGTCCTCAACCCCGGCACGGGCGGAGCGCAGCGCCTGCCGTCGAAAGTCTGGGGCTATCGCCTGGCGCCCGGGGACTACGTGGCCATCCTCACGCCGGGCGCCGGCGGGTACGGGCCGCCCGGCGAGCGCCCGGCCCCGCAGGTGCGCGCAGACCTCGAGGACGGCATCGTCGATACCGGGCGCGCGGCGGCGGACTATCCGCAGGCCGCCGGCGGGGAGAGCAATGGCCGCTGACCAGGTCTTCGCCGGGCGCGACGCGCGCCTGCCGGCCGGGCGGTGGGACGTGCTCGTCGTCGGCGCCGGGATCTACGGCCTGCCCGTCGCGTTCTTCCTGGCCCGCCATCACCGGGCGCGCGTGCTCGTGATCGAGGACAACACGATCCCCGGCGAGTGCATCACCGTCAACACGGGCGGGATCATCCGCATCGCGTACTCGGACCTCGACGTGGTCCGCGTCGCCGGCTTCGCCCGCGAGATCTACCGCAACCCGACCGCGCGGCTGGGCGTGGCGCGGCCTGTCCACCTCGGCTTCGTGCCGACCCGCTGGGGACGCTTCGTCAACGAGGACGCGGTGCCCGGCATCCTGGCCGAGGTCACGCGGATCGCCCGCGGCACGGGCGGGCGGCTGCGCGTGGTGCCCATGGCCGATTACGTCCAGGCGCTGCCGCCCGCGCGACGGGCGACCCTCGGGCGCATCATGGACCTGGACGATTGCACCCACGTGCTCGTCGACGACGACGGCGGGTTCTGCGACGGGGGCACGGCCCTCACCGGGCTTTACGAGGCGTGCCTGGACGCCGGGGTGTGCTTCAGCCTCTACTCCTCCGTTCGCGAGTTCGTCCGCGAGGGCGGGCGCATCACCGGCGTGGTGCTCGAGCGCTGGTCGCGGCGCGGCGAGGCGCGCGAGATCGTCGCGCGCGAGACCGTGAGCGCCGACCGCATCGTGCTCGCGGGCGGCCGCGGCAACGGCGCCCTCGTGCGGCGGGCGGCGGGCTGGGAGATGCCCACGTTCACGTCCTTCCACCAGGTGCCCTTCATCCGGAACTCGCCCGACAACGACTTCGCCCAGACGCGCTATCGCGTGGGACCGCCCGGCGCCGGGCGGCGGTTTGAGACGGACGTCGAGATGATCGACGCGCCCACGATCTCGCACTGGCGCGACGTCTACTTCCGGCCCGAGGGCTCCGGCCTGATCTTCGGCACCCACCACCACCTGCTCCAGGACGACGACTACGAGCCCGCCGGCGGCACCATCGACGGCGTGCGCGTCGGGCTCGACCAGGTGATGATCGACACGCTGCTCGAGGTCATGCCGCACTTCCCCGCGCTGGCCTCCCAGGGCGTGAACCTCGGCCGCACGCCGGCCGACATCGCCGGCGGCGCGTACTACATGAACCCCGAGGAGCTGCCGTTCGAGGGCGAGGTGCCCGGCACCGGCGGGACGGTCTTCTACGCGGGCAGCGGCTGCGGCACCGGCTTCAAGCTGGGCCCGGGGGTCGCCTGGCTCCTGGTCGAGCGGCTGGCCGGCGTGCCGCCGGCCGATCGGCTCATCGCCTCGCCCGCCCTCTCGGCCGAGCGCGCGACGTACTTCTATCCCCCGGGCACCAGCCGCGAGGAGCTGCTTCGCCAGTTCCGCCCCGTCGCCGAGGGCGGGCGCCTCGTCGACATGGGCGCCGCCGGGATCGCCGTGGCGCGTGGCTGAGCCGCTCCTCGCCGTGCGCGACGTCGTCAAACGCTTCGGCGGCGTGGAGGCGCTCGCGGGCTGCAGCCTCGACGTCGCGGCGGGCTCGATCACCGGGCTGATCGGTCCCAACGGCGCGGGCAAGACCACGCTCTTCAACGTGGTCAGCGGGCTCACCGCGCCGGAGGCCGGCCGCATCGCGCTCGGGGGCGCGCGCATCGACGGGCGTCCCGGCCACGCCATCGCCCGCCTCGGCCTGGCGCGGACCTTCCAGATCCCGCGCCCGCTCGCGCGGATGACCGTGCTCGAGAACCTGCTCGTCTACGCGCCGGACCAGGCCGGCGAGCGACTGCGCGGGCTCGTCTCGCGGCCGAAGACGATCGCCCGGCAGGAGGCGAGCATCCGGGCGCGCGCGAACGAGATCCTCCGCTTCATGGAGCTGGCGCCGCTCGCGAGCGACCCGGCGGGGACCCTGTCGGGCGGCCAGAAGAAGCTCCTGGAGCTCGCGCGCGCCCTGATGGGCGATCCGCGCATCATCCTGCTCGACGAGCCCGGCGCCGGCGTCAACCCCACGCTCATGCGCTCGCTCGTCGCGCGCATCCGCGAGCTCCACGCCCGCGGCGTCACCTTCCTGCTGATCGAGCACGACATGGACCTCGTCACCGAGCTCTGCGATCCCGTCATCGTGCTCGCCGAGGGCCGGCGGCTGGTCGAGGGGCCGTTCGCCGAGGTGCGTCGCGATCCCCGCGTGCTCGAGGCCTATCTCGGCGTGCCGGCATGAGCGCGCCGAGCGACCCGAGCGGGCTGGGCCCCGCCTGTCGCGCAGGCGCGCGGATCCAATGACCGCGCTGCTCGAGATCGAGGACCTGCACGCCGGCTACGGCGACCACGAGATCCTCCGCGGGGTCGGGCTCCGGGTCGACGAGGGCGAGATCGTCACGATCATCGGGCCGAACGGCGCGGGCAAGTCGACGCTGCTCAAGACCCTCGCCGGGCTGATCCGGCCGACGGCCGGCTCGATCAGCTTCCGGGGCCGCACACTGGCGGGGGCCCGGCCCGACGCCGTGATCCGCCTCGGGCTCTGCTACGTGCCCCAGGAGGCGAACGTGTTCGGCGCGCTGAGCGTGGAGGAGAACCTCGCCATGGGCGGATGGGTGGCGTCCGGCGCGCGCGAGGCGCGCGTGCGCGAGGTCCTCGAGCTCTTCCCCGCCCTCGCGGGTCGCCGGCGCCAGCGTGCGGGCTCGCTGTCCGGCGGCGAGCGGCAGATGCTCGCGCTGGGCATGGCCCTCATGGTGGAGCCCGCCCTCCTGCTCCTGGACGAGCCCTCGGCGGGCCTCGCCCCCGCCCTGCAGCGTTTGATTTTCGACCGCGTCCGTGAGATCAATGCGCGCGGCATCGGTATCGTGCTCGTGGAGCAGAACGCGCGGGAGTCGCTCCGGCTCTGCCGGCGCGGCTACGTGCTCGCGATGGGCCGGACCCAGGCCGAGGGACCCGGCACCGCGCTGCTCGAGGACGCGGACATTCGCCGGCTCTACCTCGGAGGGTAGTGCGAGCCGCAGGACGTCGCGGGGCTGGGGCCCCGCCGTCCGAGGCGAGCGAAAAACCAGGGTAGCAGGCACACGGAGGAGATGACATGAGCGACGTGACACGACGCCAAGTGCTGGCCACGGCGGCAACCGGAGCCCTCGCGCTCGGCCGGCCGGCGGTGCTCCGCGCGCAGTCCAAGGAGCCGATCCACATCGGCACCCTCTGCCCGCTGACGGGCGCCGGCGGGTCCTATGGCCCGGACATGCAGAAGGCGATCGTCGCCGTGGCGGAGCGCATCAACAAGGCCGGCGGCATCTACGGCCGGCCGCTCGTGCTCTTCCACGAGGACGACCAGACCAACCCCGAGGCGGCCGTGCGCGCAGCGCGCAAGCTCATCGACGTCAACAAGGTGGTGTCGATGTGCTCCACCTGGGCGTCCGCGGTGACGCTCGCCGTGAAGCCGGTGGCCGTGGAAGGCAAGGTCTTCTACCTCAGCGTCTCCGGCGCCGACGCGGTCACCGAGGGCAACCACGGCGGCTACGTCGCGCGCACGCAGCCCAACACCCGGCTGCAGGCGCAGGTCTACGCCAAGTGGGTGCTCACGCGGAAGGAGGTCAAGCGCGTCGCCTACATGGCGCTGCAGACGCCGTACGCGGCGCCGTTCGGCGAGATGTTCAGCGGCGTGCTCAAGACGGGCGGCCTCACCATCAGCGATACCCTGATCTACGAGGACAAGAAGCCGTCCTACCGGAGCGAGGTCACGCGCGTGCTCGCCACCAACCCGGACCTCATCATGCTCTCGTGCTACACGCCCGACGGCACGGTGATGGCCAAGGAGCTCTACCGCGCGGGCTACAAGGGCGCCGTGCTCGGGCCCGCCTTCGCCGTCAACGCCAAGTTCGTCGAGGGCGCGGGGGCCGAGGTGGCCGAGGGCATCTGGGCGATCGACCCCGCGCCGTCGTTCGACGCGCCGGCCTACAAGCAGTTCGCCGCCGCGGTGCCTCAGGCCGACAAGAACCCCTACGCGGCCCAGTCGTGGGACCACATGACGCTGATCGGCCTGGCGCTGGTGGCCGGCAAGGGCGAGGCCTCGGGCACCGTCATCAAGGACAACCTGCGCACGGTCTCGAACCCGCCGGGTACCGTGGTGACCTCGTGGGAGGAGGGCGCGAAGCTCCTGCGCGAGGGCAAGAAGATCAACTACGAGGGCGCCTCCGGCTCGTGTGACTTCGACGCGCAGGGCGACATCCTCTCCCGGCCGTTCGGGGCCTATCAGGTACGCAAGGGCAAGATCGAGCAGGTGAGCATCATCAACCCCTGAGATCGCGTGAACATCACGCCATTTCGAGGGGCGCCGCGGGTTCCCCGCGGCGTCCCGAGCGTCGGGGGGCTTGGGGGGCACCCGGAGCCCCTTCGGCAAGCGCGGTATCGAGGAGCGCCCCGGGTCCCCCGGGGCGCTCCGAGCGTTGGGGGGCTTGGGGGGCGCCCGGAGCCCCCCATGTTCTGATGTCCGCGCAGTACCTGTTCAACGGAATCGTGACCGGCGGCATCCTGGCCCTGCCCGCCGTCGCCTTCTCGCTGCTCTGGAAGCTCCTGCGCTTCCCCAACTTCGCGGTCAGCGCTTACCTCACCGTGGGCGCCTTCGCGGCGCTGACCGCCAACCGCGGCCTCGGCTGGCCGCTCGCCTCCGCGTGGCTCGGGGCGCTGGCCGTCACCGCGCTCGTCGCGTGGCTGGTCGACCGCGTCACCTTCCGCCCCATGCGCGCCCGGCGCCCCTTCTCGCTGGCCATCGCGTCGATCGGGGTCACCTTCGTGCTGGAGAACGTGATCCGCTTCGTCTGGGGCAACGACTTCCGCGCCTACGACGTCCCGGTGACGCGCGCCATGACGTGGGCGGGCCTGCGCATCGGCCGCGAGCAGCTCGACATCCTCGGCGTGGCCGTCGCGCTCATGCTGCTGGCCCAGATCTTCCTCACGCGCACCCGGCTCGGCATCGCCATGCGCGCCACCGCCGACAACCCGCCGCTCGCGACCGTCAAGGGCGTCCCCACCGAGCGCGTCATCGGGCTGGCGACGCTCGGCGGCGGCGCGCTGGCGGGCGGCGCGGGTGTCTTCCTCGGGCTGGACACCTCGATTGATCCGCTGCTGGGCGCCGGGCTCATCATCTCGGTCTTCGCCGCCGCCATCCTCGGCGGCATCGGCTCGGCGCCGGGGGCGCTGGCGGGCGCGCTGATTGTCGGCATCGTCGAGGAGGTGGGCACCCTCGTGATCCCGCCCACGTACAAGTCGGCCATCGGCTTCTTCATCATCCTCGTGGTCCTGCTCGTGCGCCCCACCGGCCTGGCCGGAGCCCGCACGTGACGGGCTACCTCGTCGCCATCGCCACGCTCGTCGGCATCCGCGCGCTGCTCGCGCTGGGCCTCAACGTGCAATGGGGGTTCACGGGCCTGGTCAACCTCGGCGTCGTCGCCTTCTTCGGGGTCGGCGCCTACACGGCCGGGCTGCTCGCCGTGGCGGGCGTCGCGCTGCCCGCCGCGTGGGCGGCGGCGATCGTGGCGAGCGCGCTCGCGGGCGCCCTGCTCGCCACGGTCGCCTTGCGCCTGCGCGAGGACTACCTGGCCATCGTCACCCTGGGCTTCGGCGAGGTGCTGCGGCTGTTCCTCCTCAACGAGGCCTGGCTCACGCGCGGCGCCAACGGGATCACGGGCATCCCGCGACCGCTCCGCTCGTGGTTCCCCGCCCACTACGACCTCTTCTACCTCGGGCTCGTGCTCGGGTGCGTGGCCCTGATCTACCTCGCGCTCGAGCGGCTGCGGCGCTCGCCCTTCGGCCGGGCGCTGCGCGCCATCCGCGAGGACGAGACGGTGGCGACGGTGGCGGGCAAGAATATCGTGCGCTTCAAGGTGCAGGCCTTCGTGATCGGCGCCGCAGTGGCCGGGCTCGCCGGCATCCTCTTCGGGCACTACCTGGCGTACATCGAGCCCAACATGTTCGTGCCGCAGGAGACGCTCTTCGTCTGGCTCGCCCTGATCCTCGGCGGCAGCGGCAACAACCGCGGCGCCATCCTCGGCGCCGTGGTGCTCCTCGGGCTCCTCGAGGGCAGCCGCTTCGCCAAGGACGTCATCCCGTTCCTCACCGGCGTGCGCCTCGCGGCCGCCCAGCAGATGCTGGTGGGCCTCCTGCTCGTCGTGCTGATGATCAAGCGCCCCGAGGGTCTGCTGCCCGAGCGCGCGCCGTGAGCGTGTCCGGATCGACCGAGTTGCGCGGACTCGACGGCGGCACTGCTCGTAGTGGCAGGCGCGATGTTTGGGTTCCACCGAACACGGCAGCACGTGGATGCTGGTGGCCTCCTGTTCTATGGGCCGAGCATCACCGACCTGTTCCGGCGCGCCGCCACGTTTGTGGACAGAATCCTCAAAGGCGCCAAGCCCGCCGACCTGCCTGTCGAGCAGCCGACGAAGTTCGAGCTGGTGATCAATCTCAAGACCGCCAAGGCCTTCGGCCTGACGGTCCCCCGGTCGGTGCTGAGGCGGGGGGATCAGGTGATTGAATGAACCGGCGCACGTTCATATGCTGGCTCACGCTTGGAACGCTCTCTGCGCCGCTCGCCGCCGAGGCCCAGCCGGCGGCCAAGATCGCTCGAATAGGCTTCCTGGCGAACAACCCGGCCGGTAGCCCCCACCTGCGAGAGGCCTTCCTCCAAGGACTGCGTGACCTCGGTTACGTCGAGGGCCGCAACGTCGTGATCGAATACCGATCTGCCGAGGGGAAGTGGGACCGGTTCCCCGCTCTTGCGGCCGAACTGGTTGCCCTCAAGGTTGATGTCATCGTGGCCGCAAACAGCCTCGCCGTCCTGCCCGCCAAGCAAGCGACCAGGACTATCCCCATTGTCTTCACTGCTGTTCCCGATGCAGTTGGGAGCGGGTTCGTCACCAGCCTGGCGCGGCCGGGCGGCAATGTCACGGGGTTGTCCGGCCTCGCCCCGGAGCTAGTCGGCAAGTGTCTGGAACAGCTCACGCAGGCCGTTCCGGGGGTCAGTCGGGTCGCTGTCCTCTGGCATCCAGGTGCCTTCGGCGAACGCACGCAAAGAGACATGCTGAAGGAAGCAGAAGTCGCGGCACGGGCGCTGGGGGGTGCGGCTTCAATTCGTTGAGGCGCGAGGGCCCGACGATTTCGGCAGGGCCTTCTCGGAGATGACCAGGGCGCGCGCGGGTGCTCTGACTGTGCTGACAAGCGGCATGTTCTTCAATGAGCGAAGACGCCTCGTGGACCTGGCGGCAAAGAACCGGCTGCCGGCAGTGTACCCATGGAGGGAGGCGGTCGATGCCGGGGGCCTTATGTCCTATGGATCGAACATTGCTGATTTGTATCGGCGCGCCGCTATCTACGTGGACAAGATTCTCCAAGGCGCCAAGCCCGGCGACCTGCCCGTCGAGCAGCCGACGAAGTTCGAGCTGGTGATCAACCTGAAAACGGCGAAGGCGCTCGGGCTAACGATCCCGCAGTCGGTGCTGCGGCAGGCTGATCAGGTCATTGTATGAGATGACGACCACGAAGTCGCGTCCTGGATTTTCCACATCACGCGGGACACGACCGCGACGTGACGGCTGAGGGACATTGACGTTCGTCCTCGCGCTCGTTAACGTCGATTCGTGAAGCAGGCGCCTCTGACCGTGCGCCGATGGAAGCGAGTCGAGTACGACCGGCTCGTTGACCTCGGCATGTTCCAGGACGAGCCCCTGGAGCTCATCGCCGGGCACCTGATCGTGGCCGAGCCTCAAGGCAGCTGGCACGCGGCGACGATCGAAATCGTCGCCGAGGCGCTGCGAGGCGTCCTGCCGCCCGGATGGGTGGTGCGGGACGAGAAGCCGCTCGCCCTCGACGACGACTCCTCCCCCGAACCGGACGTCGCGGTCGTCCCCGGGCGCCACGCGGACTACCTGGCGGCGCATCCCGATCGCCCCGCACTCGCCATCGAGATCGCCGAGACCAGCCTGCACTTCGACCGCGAGCACAAGGGCAGCCTGTATGCCCGCGCGAGGATCGTGGACTACTGGATCGTCAACCTCGTCGACGACGTGCTCGAGGTGTATCGCGAGCCTGTGACGGACCCGCTGGCGCCGTACGGCTGGCGGTATCGCTCGATGACCAGGCTCGTACCCCCCGCCGACCTTGCCCTGCTCGCGCTCCCCGCCGCCCACGTCGCCGTCGCCGACCTGCTGCCGTCCCGCTGAGCGCCCCGCCGTCGGAGACTCGGAGCGCGTGGGCATCGAGGCGCGCCACGGCTCCGCCGGGGCGAGCCGAGCGTCGGGGGAGCGGCATGGGGCCCGCCGCGGCCCCCCATCTACAACCGATACAGCATCCAGAAGATGACCACGCCCGTGACCGACACGTAGAGCCACATCGGCAGGGTCCAGCGCGCCACGCGCACGTGGCGGTCGTACTGGCCGCGCAGCCCGCGGTAGAGCGTGGTCAGCGCGAAGGGCACGATCACGGCGGCGAGCACGATGTGGGTCAGCAGGAGCGTCAGGTAGACCGCGCGTAGGGGACCGTGATCGCCGAAGGGCTTCGAGCCCGCGTGATAGTGGTACACGACGTAGGAGAGCAGGAAGAGCATCGAGGTCACGAAGGCGGCGATCATGCAGCGCTTGTGGGCGGTGATGCGACGGCGCGTGATGAAGAGGTAGCCGGAGGCCAGCAGCAGCGCGCTGGTGGCGTTGAGCCACGCGTTCAGGGCGGGCAGCGCGGAGACGTCGAGCGTCGTCGTGGCCGCGAGCGGCCGGCCGCCGAGGAGCAAGACGCCCACCGCGGCGACCACGAGCACCGAGATCACCGCGATGACGGTGAGCCCGACGCGGTCACGCCGGTCCGTCCCGGTGGTCGTGACGTCCGGCGGCGTGAGCGGCGGCATCAGCGCGGAGCGCCCAGCACCGCGCCGAAGTCCTCGAGCGCGCGCACCAGCGCGAGCGACGCGGCCTGACCGAGGCCGCAGAGCGACGCGAGCTGGATCGCCTCGGAGAGTTCGCGCGCCGGCGGCACCGCGGCGTCGTCCTTCAGCGTGTCCAGGAGCGTCAGCAGCCGCGGCAGCCCTTCGCGGCACGGCGTGCACTTGCCGCACGACTCGCGCGCGTTGAAGGCCAGCAGCGTGCGCACGACGTCCCGCACCGACGCCTCGGCCGGCAGCGCGGCGATGCCGCCCGTGCCCGGGGAGACCTGGCCGCGCGGCTCCATGGGCACGTCGAAGAGCGCGGCGGGCACGATGCTCCCCGAGGGGCCGCCCACCACCGCGCCGAGCCACGCCCGGCCACCCGCGAGCCCGCCCGCGACGTCATCGAGCAGCGCGCGCAGCGTGACCCCGTTGCGCACCTCGACGACGCCCGGGCGCCGCAGAGGGCCGGCCAGCCCGAAGAGCTTGGTGCCGGGCGCGCGCGCCGTCCCGAGGGCGGCGAAGGCCTCGCCCCCTCCCGCCACGATCGCGGGGATCGCGGCCAGCGTCTCCACGTTGTTGATCACGGTCGGGCGTCCCCAGAGCCCGGTCTCCACGGGGAAGGGCGGGCGCGTGCGCGGCTGGGGCCGGCGTCCCTCGATCGATTCGAGCAGGGCCGTCTCCTCGCCGAGCACGAAGCCTCCACCGCCCCGGAGGATCTCGACCGTACAGGAGAACGCCGTGCCGAGAATCTCCTCACCGGCCAGGCCGGCGGCCTCGGCGGCGGCCACGGCCTCGGCCAGCCGGCGGGCGGCCGGCTCCGCCTCGCCATGTATATAGAGGAAGGCGTGCCCTGCCCCGACGGCCCAGGCCGCGAGCAGGACCCCTTCGAGGACTTGATGAGGATCGGCCTCCAAGAGGTGGCGATCCTTGAAGATTCCAGGCTCGCCCTCCTCGCCGTTCATCACCACGTAACGGACCGGCCCCGCCGCCCTGCGACAGGCCTCCCACTTGAGGGCGGTAGGAAAGAACGCGCCACCACGGCCCTGGAGCCCCGAGGCCTTGACCGCCGCGATGACGGCCTCCGGCGAGCCCTCGAGCGCATGCGCGAGAGGGGCGTAGGCGTTGGCCGCGAGGGCCTCGTCCAGATCGGCCGGATCGCTCCAGCCGGCGCGCGCCAGGAGCAGGCGCTCCTGGCCGGCCCAGAAGGCATGGAGCACCGCCGGCGTCAGCCCGCGCCATGGCGTGTCGGTCCACGCCACCCCGGCGAAGCCCGCGAGGCGGAGATCGTCGTCGCCCGCGAGGGCGTCGAGCAGGCGCCCTACCGCCCGGGGCTCGACGCGCTCGAGGAGCACGCGCGGCCACCCCTCGTGCGCGATCGCAACCGCGGGCGCGGCGTAGCAGGCGCCGCCGCACGCGCCGTCGACCACTCGCGCCGCGAGACCGCGCGCCGCCACCGCCGAGGCGAGCGCCGCGCGCAGCGCCGCGGCGCCCACCGCATCCGCGCACCCGCCGCCCTGCACCGTCAGCGTCGTCGGGGGGCGCGCGCCGACGCGCTCGAACGCCGCCCGGCGGAGCGAGGCCAGGGCGGCGCGGGCCGAGCCACCCGTCGACGCCTGCCGCCCGCGCGCGACCCCGCGGCCCTCGGCGTGGCCGTCACCATCGGCGGCCCCGGCGCCGTGAGCGCCGGGGATCAGATCGAGCTGGGCGGCCGCCCCGCGGAACCAGCGGTCGACCATCGCGAGGTCGGCCTCGCCCACGCGCCCGTGACAGGCGCCGTCCACCTCGACGAGCGGGGCCATCGAGCAGGCGAAGAGGCAGTCGGCGCTCTCGAGCGTCATCTCGCCATCGGCAGTGGTCTGCCCGGGCTTCACGCGATGCCGGGCCGCCAGCGCGTCGAGGAAGGCGCCGCCGCCGAGGAGTCCACACGCGACGCCGGTGCACACGCGCACGACGTGGCGGCCGGGCTGCGCGAGGCGGAGCTCGGGATACGCGCTGGCCACGCCGTGCACCTCGCTGGCGGGCACCCGCAGCCATGCGGCGATCGCGGAGAGTGACGGCTCGGAGATCCAGCCCTCCGCGTGCTGCACGGCGCGGAGCGCCGGGAGCAGCCACCGGCGCTCGCGCGGAAATCCGTCGAGGACGGCGGAGACGTCAGGCTCCACGCACGTCCTCGAGCAGCGCGCCGAGCACGCGCTTGAGCCCCTCACCGCCCTCCGCCATCAAGCGATCGAGCTCGGTGCAGCCGCGCTCGACGAACGGGCCCGAGGCCAGGCCGGCAAGGTTGGCGTGCGCGGTCAGGGTGGCCCCCTGGAGGGCGCCCCACGCGAGCGAAGCCGCGACGGCGACGTCGCTGCGGGTGGCCGGCCGCGCCGCGGGCGCCACCGCCAGGCAGGTGGCGATCACGCCCGCGCTCGAACGGGCGACGTCGAGGACCGTATCCGTCGCGGCGTGGAGCGCGCGCGTCAGCGCCTCACCACCTTCGCGCTGGGCGGCGAGCACGGCGTCGAAGGCCGTGGCGTCGCGGACGGCGAGCGCGGCGAGCCCGTGCGCGAGACGCTCGGCCTCTCGCCGCCGCTCGTCGAGCGCGCCGGCCGCCGCGTGGCGCGCGGCGATCGTGCACACCTTGACGAGCAACGCCGCGGCCACGCCGGCGCTGAGCGCGGCCGCCGCCCCGCCGGCCGGCGTCGGCGCGGGGGCGGCGAAGGCGGCCAGGAGCGTGGCGACGGCGTCAGAAAAGTCCGACGACGTTGCCATCCTCGTCGAGGTCGATCTTCCAGGTGTTCGGCGCCGAGGGCAGTCCCGGCATCGTGCGCAGGTCGCCGAGCAGCGGAGAGAGGAAGCCCGCGCCGAGCGAGGCGCGCACCTCGCGGATCGGCACGCGGAAGCCCCGGGGCCGCCCCTTGAGCGCGGGATCGTGGGAGAGCGACAGGTGCGTCTTTGCCATGCAGATGGGCAGGTCGCCGTAGCCGAGCTCGGTGTATGTGCGGATGGCCTGCTCCGCGGCCGGCAGGTAGTCGACGCCGTCGGCGCCGTAGATCCGGGTCGCGATCGTCTCGATCTTCTCCTTGAGGGGCCGATCCAGCTCGTAGAGGAAGCGGAACTGCTTGGGCTTCTTCGCCGCGGCGACGACCGCGGTGGCCAGCTCCTCGCCCCCCGCCCCGCCCTGGGCCCACACGTCGCTGCGGTACGCGCCCTCGGCCCCGGCCGTGATCGCGCGCTCGCGGATGAGATTCAGCTCGGCCTCGGTGTCGGAGGGGAAGGAGTTGATGGCGATGACCACCGGTACCCCGAAGAGCCGCGCGTTCTCGATCTGCTTGTCGAGGTTGCCGCAGCCCTCGTCCACCGCCTTGAGGTCCTCGCGCATCAGCCCGGGGTCGAGCGGCCGCCCGGCGACGACGCGGAAGCGGCCGCTGTGCATCTTGAGCGCGCGCACGGTGGCAACCATCACCACCGCGTCGGGCACGAGCCCCGCCGCGCGGCACTTGATGTTCATGAACTTCTCCATCCCCATGTCGGCGCCGAAGCCACTCTCGGTCACCACGCAGTCGGCCACCTTGAGGCCGACGAGGTCGGCGATCACGCTGCTGTTGCCGTGGGCGATGTTGGCGAACGGCCCGGCGTGCACGAACACGGGCGTGTTCTCCGTGGTCTGGAGCAGCGTCGGCTTGATGGTGTCCTTGAGCAGCACCGCCATCGCGCCCGCCGTGCGGAGGGCCTCCGCCGTCACGGCCTTGCCCTCGCCGTTCAGCCCGATCACGATCCGCCCGAGGCGCGCGCGGAAATCCTTGAGGCCGGTCGTCAGGGCCAGGATGGCCATGACCTCCGAGGCCACCGCGATGTCGAAGCCGCTCTCGCGCGGGGAGCCGTTCTCCTTGCCCCCGAGCCCGATCACGATCTTCCGGAGCGCGCGGTCGCTGAGGTCGACGACGCGCGGCCACGTGATGGTCAGCGGGTCGATCCCGAGCGTGTTGCCGTGGGTGATCGAGTTGTCGATCATCGCCGCCAGCAGGTTGTGCGCGAGCGAGATCGCGTGCACGTCGCCCGTCAGATGGAGGTTGCACTCCTCCATCGGCACGACCTGCGCGTAGCCGCCGCCCGCCGCCCCGCCCTTGATCCCGAACACCGGCCCCAGCGACGGCTGCCGGATGGCCGCGATGGCCCGGGTGCCCACCCGGTTCAGCGCCATCGACAGCCCGATGGTCGTGGTCGTCTTCCCCTCGCCCAGCGGCGTCGGCGTGATCGCGGTGACATCGACGTAGATCCCGTTCGGCCGCCCCTCCAGCCGCTTCAGGACCGACAGCGCCACCTTCGCCTTGTGTTTCCCATACACCTCGATCTCATCCTCGAGAATGCCCAGCCCCGCCGCGATCTCCCCGATCGGCCTCAACCGCGCCCGCTGCGCAATCTCCAGATCAGACAGCATGCCCTCTCCTCATCCGATGGTGGTGTGGGGACGCACGTCAGCCGCCCGACAGTCTACCCGCCACTGCGATTCTCCGGGGCTCCGCAACGCCGTCGCACTACGCAACCCGAGAGACTCAGCGATTGGCGGATACCGCTGGCCGAAGAGGCTCCACGCGGACGGCGCAGACTTTATATTCGGGAATTTTCGAGATTGGGTCGGAGGCGCTGTTGGTCAGGAAGTTGGCGGCAGACTCCCCGAGGCGCACGAACGGGATGAAGATCGCGCCGGGGCGGAGGCCGTCGGTGAGGCGGGCCCAGCCGTCGAGCTCCCCGCGACGCGAGATCACGCGGACCGGGTCGCCGTCGCGCACGCCCAGGCGTCGCGCGTCGGCGGGATGGATGGCGACCTCCAGCCGGGGGGCGAGCGCGAGCAGGCCGGGGACGCGGCGGGTGATCGTGCCGCCGTGCCAGTGGTAGAGCAGGCGGCCGGTGTTGAGGATCAACGGGTACTCCGGATCGGGGAGCTCGGCGGCCTCCACCGTCTGCACCGCCGGCACGAAGCGTCCCTTGCCGCGCGGGAACGAGTCCGCGTAGAGGAAGCGCGTGCCCGGGTGCTCCGCCGTCGGGCACGGCCACTGCAGCCCGCCGTCGCGGTCGAGCCGCGCGTGCGAGAGGCCGCCGAGGAAGGGCACAAGCCGCGCCATCTCGTCCCAGATCGCGGCGGCCGATGAATAAGCGAACTGTCGCTCGACGCCGAGGCCGAGCCGCGCCGAGACGCGCCGGGCCAGCTCCGCGGTGATCCACCAGTCCGGGCGCGCCTCGCCCGGCGGGTCGAGCGCCTGGCGCACGCGCTGGACGCGCCGCTCCGAGTTGGTGAAGGTCCCTTCCTTCTCGGCGAAGGCCGCCGCGGGCAGGAACACGTGCGCGCGCTCCGCGGTCTCGTGCATGAAGAGGTCCTGCACCACGAGACAGTCCAGCTGGCCGATGGCCTTCTCGGCGTGGTGCAGGTCGGGCTCGGAGAGCAGCGGGTTCTCGCCCACGACGTACATCGCGCGAACCTTGCCGTTGAGGCAACCCTCGACCATCTCGGTGACCACGAGGCCCTGGCGCTCCGGCGGCCGCACGCCCCACGCCCGCTCGAACCGGTCGAGGGTGGCGACGTCGTAGCCCTGGTAGCCCGGCAGGTTGGTGGGGATGCAGCCGGCGTCACCGCAGCCCTGCACGTTGTTCTGGCCGCGCAGCGGGGAGACCCCGGAGCCGGGAAAGCCGAGCTGGCCCGTGAGGAGCGCGAGGTTCAGCAGGGCGTGGGCGTTGTGGATGCCGTTGACGTGCTGGGTGACGCCCATGCCCCAGATCAGGCACGAGCCGGCGAACGGCGGCCGCGCGTACCAGCGCGCCGCGCGCCGGATGTCCTCGGCCGCGACGCCCGTCATGGCCTCCGCGCGCTCGACGCTGGCGCGCGCCAGCGACGCGCGCCAGGCCACGAACTCCTCGGTGCGCTCCGCGATGAACGCGTCGTTGGCGAGACCCTCGTCGAGGATCACCTTCGCCATCGCGTTGAAGAGGCTGACGTCGGTGCCCGGGCGCTGGGCGATCCAGAGATCGGCCTGGTCGCACAGCTCCACGCGCTTGGGGTTCACCACGATGATGCGCGCCCCGCGCTGCAGCGCCCGGCGGAAGCGGACGGCGATCACCGGGTGGTTGGCGGACGCGTCGGCGCCCACGATCATCAGGCAGCCCGCTTCCTCGTAGTCCTGGTACGAGTTCGAGGTGGCGCCCGAGCCCATCGAGGCGAGCATGGCCTCGACCGAGGGCGAGTGGCAGAGCCGCGTGCAGTGGTCCACGTTGTTGGTGGCCATGACCACGCGGCAGAGCTTCTGGATGACGTAGCCGTCCTCGTTGGTGGCCTTGGCGCTGGCCAGCGCGCCGAAGGCGCCCCGATGACGCGCCAGCCCATCGGCCGCGGCGTCGAGAGCCTCGTCCCAGGAGACCTCGTGCCAGCGGCCGTCGCGCTTGACCATCGGCTTGACGATGCGATCGCGCGCGTGCACGAACCCCGTGCCGAAGCGGCCCTTGACGCAGAGCATGCCCTGGCTGGAGCCGTTGGCCGGGGTGTCGTCGGCCATCAGGGCCAGCCGGCCGTCCTCCCGCACGTCGACGCGGATGCCGCAGCCCACGCCGCAGTACGGGCACGTCGTCTCGATGGTCCGCGCCACCGGCGCCGGCGCCTCCTTCGGGCTGAGCGCCCCCGTCGGGCACGTCGCCACGCACTGGCCGCAGGAGGTGCAGACGGAGCTGGCGAGCGGACCGTCGCCGAAGACGCCGACCTTCATCGCGTGGCCGCGCCCGAGCATCGCGATGGCGCCAATCTTCTGCACGTCGTCGCACGCCGCCGTGCAGCGCCCGCAGAGGATGCAGGCCTCACGGTCGAAAGTGAAGAACGACTTGGACTCGTCGGGCGCGAACCGGTGCAGCGGCGTGAAGCCGCCCTCGCCCAACCCGTGCCGGTCGGCGGCCACGCCGAGCTGGCCGAAGCCGTCACGCCCGTCGTCCGCGGTCAGCATCGAGCGCGTCAGGGACAGGACCATGGTGCGTACGCGCACGACCTCGGGATCCGTCGTGCTGATCACCATCCCGTCGCGCGCCGGGAGATGACAGGCCGCCGGCGTGCCGCGCTGGCCCTCGACGTGGACCAGGCACGTGCGGCAGGCGCCCAGCGGCCCGCGGTCCGGGTCCTTGCAGAGCTGGGGCAGCGCGATGCCGAGCCGGTTCGCCGCGTCGAGCACCGTGGCGCCGGCAGGAACGTCGATGGTCCGTCCGTCGATCGTGATCGTCATGCGAAGAGCGCTCGTCCGCCTTTCATTGTAGATCAGATCCACCGCGATCAGCTCGACCGAGGCTCAGGCGCCCTTCCAGGCGGACATCGGGTGGTGCCCCTGGCCTCGATCGCCTCAGATGACGCGGAAGAGATCGCTGCCGCGAAGCGCACGATCGAACGTGGCAGTCCCTTCGCAGCCGGCGTGCCGGTTCCGCCACCCGATGACGTGATCAGCAACATCCCCCGGACCACGGCGGTAGTCCGAGAGAGCGTTGTATGCGATGTCTCTTTCGTCCACGACGAGCTCGGCGGTGTCGAGCACCCGCTTGATGGTGGCGGCGATCGTGGCGCGCTCCACTCCATACGCGTGACGGAGAACCCGGACCAGCTCGCAGAGCACGACGATGCTGATGGCACAGCGGTCGCCGTGACCGAGCATGCGGTTGATGGCGCGCCGCGTTTGCGCTGGATCGTCCTGCGTCAGGTAGCGGACGAGAACATTGGTATCCAGCCCGATCACGGGCGCGCCCGATGATGTCGCGTGGTCGCGGCTTCCATGGCCGCGAGGCTGACCGGCCGCCGGCCGCGTCGTCGTAGGAGTCCTTTCAGCTCCCGCGCGCTGGCGGTCCCGGCCCGCACGAGAACGCGACCGTCATCGCCGATGATGAAGTCCAGTCGATCACCGGGTCTGAGCCGGAGGACGTCGCGGACGGGCTTCGGGATCGTCACCTGGCCCTTGGTGGTCAGCGTCGTCCTTGGCATCTCCTTACCTCTCCCCTTACAGGTCTTACTTCGAGTAAGGATGCACGGAGGCCACTAGAGACCCAGGGCGACGAGCGCTTCGCGCGAGCCTGCGCGGCGGACCTGGTCGAACGTGCACGCGCGTGGTTTCTTCTCCGGGCGCCAGCGGAGGAACTTCGTGCCGTGGCGGAAGCGGTCGCCGGAGAAGTGGTCGTAACGCACCTCGCACACGAGCGCGGAGCGGAGCGGCTGCCACTCGGTGTTGCGGCCACGGCTCCAGCGGCTCGGGCCGCCGGGCGCGCTTCCGGTGAAGCCCGGCGGCTCAACGAGCGGCTCCAGGATCGGCTTGAGCGCACGCCGCTCCTCCGCGGTGAAGCTCGCGGAGAAGCCGACGTGGTGCAGCAGCCCGTCGTCGTCGTAGAGCCCGAGCAGCAGCGAGCCGACCTCCGCGCCGGCCTGCTGGAAGCGGAAGCCGCCGACGACGCAGTCCGCCGTGCGCAGCCGCTTGATCTTCTGCATCGCGTCCCGCGCGGCGCTGCCGTAGGGGGCGTCGAGCCGCTTGGCAATCACGCCGTCGAGCCCGGGCGGCAGCTCGTCCATCCATCGCTCCGCGACGCCCCGGTCGGGCGTGGCCGCCGAGAGCCGCACGCGCGGCGTCACCGGCAGGCCGGCGAAGAACCGCTCGAGCCGCTGGCGCCGCTCGGCGAGGGGCAGCGCCGTCAGGTCGCCGCCCGTCTCGTCGACGAGCAGGTCGAAGCCGAGCAGCGTGGCCGGGGTCTCGCGGGCGAGCTTGCGCACCCGGCTCTCGGCGGGATGGATCCGCTGGAGCAGGTCGTCGAACGAGAGCCCGTCCTCGGTCGTCACCACGATCTCCCCGTCGAGGACGAAGCGGCCCGGCGGCAGCGCGCCCAGCGCCTCCACGAGCTCGGGAAAGTACCGGCCGAGCGCCTGACCGGCCTTCGATTGCAGCAGCACGGCGACGTCCCGCCGGAAGGCCAGGCAGCGGAAGCCGTCCCACTTCGGCTCGTAGAGCCACCCGGCGCCGCGCGGGATCGTCTCCACCGCGCGGGCTTCCATCGCCGGATACGGTGGGCGCACGGGCAGATCGATCGGCGGAAAAGTGTCCGGCAGCGCCTCGGCCGGCACCGCGCCGGCGGTCACGCGGCGGTCTTGCGCCACGTTCTCGGCACCTCGCTCGGCTCGCCGCCGCCGCGGCAGCGGCTCACCTCACCCGATCAGGAATGTCACCGCCCACACTGATTAGGATTTTCACCGCTGCCACTACACTGCCACGGCATACCCGTCACGCCTCGGGTCGGCGCCGCCCATGAGGGCGCCGGATTCCGGGTCGCGCACGATACCCTGCCCACCACCGACGATCCACGACCAGTCGTCGATGACGTTCACCTGATGCCCGCGGGCGGCGAGCGCCTCGCGGACGGGCGCGCCGATGCGCGACTCGGCGTCGAGGAGGCGGTCGCGATAGACACGCACGCGCGGGGCCTCGATCGCCTCCTGGATGTTCAGCCCGAACTCGAGGACGTTCAGGATCATCTGCGGCGTGGTCTGGAGGATGCCATACGAGCCCGGCGTGCCGATCGACATGACGAACTCGCCGTCGCGGAAGATCTGGGTGGGCGACATCATCGTGCCGGCCTTGCGCCCCGGCTTGAGGCGGTTCGGGCTCTCGGGCGCGAGGTCCGTCCACTTGAGCAGGTTGTTGAGCACGATGCCGGTGCCGTTGGCGACGAAGCCCGAGCCGAAGGGGCCCCCGAGGGTCTGGGTCACCGTCACCACGTTGCCCTCACGGTCCGCGGCGGCGAAGTGCGTGGTGTGCTCGTCGGCGTACTTCGCCGGATGCCCGGCGAGGATCTGGCCGGGCAGCGTCGCGGCATCGTAACGCTCGCCCTCGCTCACGCCCGCGCGCCGGGCATCGATGCGCGCGCGCTGCGCGGCGGCGTAGGCCTTGGTGGTGAGGCCGGCCGTCGTGGTGTCCAGGTAGGCGTAGGCGAGGCGGTCCGCCGAGGCGAGCTTGATCGCCTCGATCAGGTGGTGCAGGTAGTCCACGGAGTTGTGGCCCCATCCCGCGAGGTCGTACCCCTCGAGGATGTTCAGCGTCTGCAGATACTGGAACGCCGAGAACGGCTGGGGCACCGTCGCCAGGCGGTAGCCCTTGAAGGGCACGTCGGTGGGCACCCGCCACTCGGGGGTGAAGGCCGCGAGGTCCTCCTCGGAAAGCCAGCCGCCGGCCTCCCGCACGGAGCGCGCGATGACCTTCGCGACGGGGCCGCGATAGAAGACCTCGGCGCCGCCCTCGGCGATCTGCCGCAACGTCCCCGCGAGCTCCTTCTGCACGAGCACGCGGCCGGGGCGCAACGGGCCCTGCCCGAGGTAGATCCGCTCGGCGTCCGCGGAGCGCGCGAGCGTCGCCCGCGCCTTGTCGATGAACTCGCAGCTCTTCCACGTGAGCGGCGCGCCGTCCTCGGCCAGGCGGATGGCCGGCGCCAGCGCGTGAGCGCGCGACATGGTCCCGAAGCGCTCGAGCGCCGCGAGCCAGCCGCCCACGTTGCCCGGCGTCACGCACGCCTTCGGGCCGCCGTCGATCTCGGCCTCGGTGACGCGGGTGGCGTCGGAGGCTTTCGGCGCGCGGCCGATGAAGTCGAGCACGTGCCGCTCGCGGCTGCGCGCGTGGGTGATCACCATGAGCCCGATGCCGCCGACCCCCGACATGAAGGGCTCGGCGACGTTGAGCGTGGAGGCCACGGCCACCGCGGCGTCCACGGCGTTGCCGCCGGCGAGCAGGATCTCGATGCCCGCCATGGTGGCGAGGGGATGGGCGGAGACGACGGCGCCGCGCCGTCCCATGACGACCGGCCGGTACGCGTGGCGATGTGGTGGCATGGGTGATCTCCTTTGGAGCGGAGTTTAGCGCGAGGCGGCCCACCAGCGGAAGACCAGGGCCTGCAGGAGCGAGAGGACCGGCAGCACCACGTCGTCGGCGGCGTAGAGCGCCACGAACCTCCCCGTGGCGCGCAGCACCAGGACCATCGCCGAGGCGGCGAGGACGTTCGCGGCAAGGAAGACCACGGCGAGCCCGATGCACTCGAGCGTCGCGGCCAGGGCCCGGGCCAGACCACGCAGGGGAAGGGCCAGCCGGCCGCCCAGCGCCCAGCCCAGCGCGGACGTCAGGATGACGGCGACGAGCAGGAGCGCGGCCTCGAGGCTCAGAGATAGCCCGCCAGACGGTAGTAGAGGCGGGCCACGGCCTCGCGGCCGACACGGTGCGCCAGTCTCAGCCGGTCCTCGGGACGACCGCCCCGGTCGACGCCCTCGTCCGACGGCGCGGCGAGCACCCTGAAGCCCTCCCGCGCGAAGAGGGCGACCGCGCGGGTCATGTGGTGGCGATCGCTGACCAGCAGCACCGTGCGCGTGCCGCGCGCCCGCAGCAGGACGCCCACCTGGGCCGCCTCCTCGCGGGTGGTCCGCGGCGTCGGCACCGTGACGATCGCACCCGCGGGCAGGCCGAGCGTCAGCGCGAGCCGGGCGCGCACCTCCGCCTCGGTCGCGGCCGTGTCGTACGCGGGGCCCACGAACACGAGCACGGGCGCGAGGTGGCGCTGGAAGAGGACCATGCCGTGCACGGCGCGCCGCTGGGAGCTGCCGTTGAGCGAGCCGTCGGGGTTGAGCCCCGCCCCGAGCACCACGATGGCGTCCGCCGGCTCGAGCCGCGCCGGCGTTCGCAGGATCGCGTCGAGGGCTTCGGGCAGCGGGCTGAAGAGCACGGCGGCCAGCAGCGCCACGGTGGCGCCGCCGAGCACGCGGAGGGCAACGGCGGCGGTCGTCACGGGACGAGGGCGGGACTACCTGAGCGCGTCGGCCAGGAACTTCTCGAGCTCGACCCGCGCGTCCGACGTCGCGGCGCCGTCGTACGTCATGAAGTGCCCGAGGTACATCCTCCCCTGGCCGGGCTGGTCGAAGCCGTGCGTCGCGCTCGGGTACACCTTGGCGCGCACGAGGCGCCCCTGTCCGGCGAGGTCTCGCGCGCGAG
This sequence comes from Candidatus Rokuibacteriota bacterium, assembly GCA_016200085.1. Classification (GTDB taxonomy): domain Bacteria; phylum Methylomirabilota; class Methylomirabilia; order Rokubacteriales; family CSP1-6; genus JACQFL01. The sequence goes on from JACQFL010000042.1 coordinate 57,464, forward strand.
TCTCGCACGCCGCGGGGGGTGTCCAGTCGTCGCGCCCTGCCAGCAGCATCAGGAGGGGCGTGACCGTGTCCATTCCCCCGAGCTGGCACGGCGGATACAGCGCGACCCCGGCCCGGAACCCTTCGCGCCCGCCGGCGTAGCGTCGATGGCTTGCTGCCGGCTCGCGTAGAGGGTCGCTCCCGCGCCGTAGGAGAAGCCCATGACCGTGACTCGTGAGCCGTCGATCCACTCGAGGCCCCGCAGATACGCGAGGGCTCCGAACGCGTCACCCGCGACCTCGATCATCGACGGGTTGCGGCCCGAGCTACAGACGTTCGTCTGCGCGCGTGGCTTGAAGCTGTCGACGACGACGGCCCCATACCCCTTGTCCTGGAACCACAGGGCCCACTCGTAGACGAACGGCGCCAGGCCCCCGCAGGGATGGAGGAGAACGACGGCGGGAGCGCGCCCCTCGGCCTTGGGACGGAAGACGTCGCCGATGACCGTCTGCTTGTCGAAGGCCAGCGAGGGGAACCGGACCTGGGTGGTGCCGCACCCGGCGACCACGAGCCCGCCGAGCACGAGGGCGAGAGACGCCCTGATTCGGATTTTCACCGCGCGGCCCGCGACGCCCGCGCGCCAACTCCGAGCTTTCACCGCTCGGCCGAGCGCACTACGTGCGCTCACCTCGCACCCCGTTCGGCTCGCCGCAGCAACAGCGGCTCACCTCACACTGCGGCACTGCCGCATCATCAGTCAACCGGAGCGTCTTTCGACTAGATTCCGGCAACGGCGAGCACGCGGCGCAGGCGCTCGGCGGCCTCGTCGGGGTCGCGGAGGACGCCGGCCTGATCGGCGAGCCGGAACAGCTCGGCCAGGTGCACGACCGAGCGCGCGCTCTCCATCCCGCCCACCATCCGGAAGTGCGACTGGTGGCCGTTCAGGTACGCGAGGAACACCACGCCCGTCTTGTAGAAGCGCGTGGGGTCGCGGAAGACGTGGCGCGACAGCGGCACCGTGGGGCCGAAGATCGCCTGGTAGCGCGCGACGTCGCCCGCGTCCAGCGCGTGGAGCGCCGCTGAGGCCACCGGCGCGATGGCGTCGAAGATGCCGAGCAGGGCGTCGCTCCGATGGGTCCCATCACCGAGGATCGTGGTCGGGTAGTCGAAGTCGTCGCCCGTGTACATCCGGACGCCGGCGGGCAGGCGCCGGCGCATGGCGATCTCGCGCTGGCAATCGAGCAGCGAGAGCTTGAGGCCGTCGACCTTGGCGGCGTGGTCCTTCAGGATGGCCAGGCAGACTTCCATGGCGCGGTCGAGGTCGCGCGAGCCCCAGTAGCCGGCGAGCGCGGGATCGAACATGTCCCCGAGCCAGTGGATGATGACGGGCCGGCGGACCTGCTCCAGGATGCGGCCGTAGACCTTCACGTAGTCGTCGGCGCTGCGCGCACAGGCCGCGAGCGCGCGGCTCGCCATCAGGATGACGCGGCCGCCCTCGCCCTCGATGAAGCCGATCTGCTCCTCGTACGCGGCCTCCACGTCGGCCACCGTCACGCGATCGGACGGGACCAGCTGGTCGGTGCCGGCGCCGTAGCCGACGAGGGCGCCGGGAGTGCGGCGCGCCTCGGCCTGCACGCGGCGGACGAGCTCCTTCACCGTCGCCCAGTCGAGGCCCATCCCGCGCTGGGCCGTGTCCATCGCCTCGGCCACGGCGAGACCGAGCGACCAGAGATAGCGGCGATAGGCGACCGTCGCCTCCCAGTCGAGCGCGGTGTCGAGCGTGGGGTTGACGTCGGCGAGCGGATCGGCGACGACGTGGACGGCCGCGTACGCGATGCGGCTCGTGATGGGGCCGGAGACGGCGGCCGGCGCGGCGCGCCGGGCCGGCGTGTACGGCGCGAGCGATCCGTCGGCACGGGGCAGCAGCAGCGGTGGCGACATCCGAGGTCTCCTTGAAGCTGGGGGGCTCCGGGCGCCCCCCAGACCCCCCAACGCTCGGAGCGCCCCGGCCAAGCCGTGGCGCTCCTCGGTAACGCGCGTGCTGACGGGGCTCCGGGCGGCCCCCCGACCCCCCGATGCTCGGAGCGCCCCGGCCACGCCGTGGCGCTCCTCGGTTTTCCGCCTGGTCAGCGTGTCGCCCCGATCGTAACGCGCGCCGATCTCCGGCACAATGACGCCGGATGAGCACCGACGCCTGGGGCATCACGGACGGCTATCGCGACACGACGGGCGCGTGGCGCGCCACGTCCGAGGAGGCGCGCGCGGCGCTCCGGCACGCCATGGGCGCCACCGGCGGCGCGGGCCCGCCGGCGGACGCGCCCGTCCGCGTGGCGCGCGCCGGCGAGACCGGTCGCCTGAGCTGGCGCGGCGATCTCCGGCTCGAGGACGGGCGCACCGTGAGCGTCGACGACCGGCTGCCCGACGACGTCCCCCTGGGCTACCACGAGCTCGTGCCCCCCGCCGGCGAGGTGCATCGTCTGATCGTCGGCCCGCGACGGTGCCATCTGCCCGAGGGGCTCAGGACGTGGGGCTGGGCCGTGCAGCTCTACGCCGCGCGCTCCGAGGCGAGCTGGGGCATCGGCGATCTCGGCGATCTGCGTCGCCTCGCCGGCTGGTCGGCGCGCGAGCTGGGCGCCGGCATCATGCTGATCAACCCCCTCTGCGCCGCGGCCCCCGTGGCGCCGCTCCAGCCGAGCCCGTACTTTCCCACCACGCGCCGCTTCCGTCACCCGATCTACCTCCGCGTGGAAGATGTCCCCGGGGCCTGGGAAGCGGGCGCCGACCTCGCGCGGCTGGCCGAGGCCGGGCGTACCCTCAACGCCGGGCGGCGGATCGACCGCGACGCCGTGTGGGCGCTCAAGCTCCGTGCGCTGGAGCGTCTGTGGGAGCGCTTCCCCGGCGATCCGCGCTTCGATCGTTACCGCGCGGAGCTCGGCGCGGCGCTCGAGGAGTTCGCGACGTTCTGCACGATCGCCGAGCGTCACGGCGCCGGCTGGCCGGTGTGGCCTCCCGAGTACCGGCATCCGCGCTCGCCCCCCGTCGCGCGCTTCGCCGCGGAGCACGAGGCGCGCGTGCGCTTCCACGCCTGGCTGCAGTGGCTGCTCGACGAGCAGCTCGCCCGCGCCGCCACCGCTCTGCGCGTGATCCAGGACCTGCCGATCGGCGTCGATGCCGGCGGCGCGGACGCGTGGGCCTGGCAGGACGTGCTCGCCTCGGGCGCGACGGTCGGCGCGCCACCTGACCGGTACACCAGCGACGGGCAGGACTGGGGCCTGCCGCCGTTCGTGCCGTTCAAGCTGCGGGCGGCGGGTTACGCGCCGTTCATCGAGACCATTCGCGCCACCCTGCGCCACGCGGGCGGCTTGCGCATCGACCACGTGATGGGGTTGTTTCGCCTCTTCTGGGTGCCGCGGGGATCGTCGCCCGCAGGCGGCGCCTTCGTGCGCTACCCGGCCGACGATCTGCTGACCATCGTCGCCCTCGAGAGCGCGCGCGCCGGCGCCTTCGTGGTCGGCGAGGATCTCGGCACCGTGGAGGAGGGCGTGCGCGAGCGGCTGGCGGAGCACCGCATCCTCTCCTACCGGGTCCTGTGGTTCGAGCCCGGTCCGCCCACGACGTTCCCGGCCCTCGCCATGGCGGCGGTGACCACCCACGACCTGCCGACGATCGCCGGGCTGTGGACGGGCGCCGACGTCCGCGCCCAGCGCGAGATCGGGCTCGTGCCCAACGAGGCGGGCTTCGCCGAGATGCGCGAGCGGTTGCGCGACCGGATCGGCCTCAGCGCCGACGCGCCGGTGGAGCGCGTGGTCGAGGAGACACACCGGCTGCTCGCGCGCGCGCCCTCGGCGCTCGTCACCGCGACCCTCGACGACGCCCTGGCGGTGGAGGAGCGTCCGAACATGCCGGGCACCACGACCCAGTGGCCCAACTGGTCGATCGCGCTGCCCGCCCCGATCGAGGAGATCGAGCGCCGCCGCCTGCCCCGCGCGATCGCGGCGGCGGTCGCGCGGGGCGGCAGCGTGAGGTGAGAGGCAAAGGGAGCGCCCGCCAGGGACCTCTGCTATTGTCGCAGCGCATGGATCTCCTCGCGGGGCCGGGGCTGGGCGCGCTCTGCGCCCTGGGCTCCGCGCTGCTCTGGGGCGTGACCAGCCTGCTCGTGCGCACGCTCACCCACACGATCAACGCCGTCACCGTCAACGCGGTCCGCAGCGTGCTCGCGGGCGCGCTGCTGCTCGCCTGGGTCCTCGCCACCCACGGCCTCGGCGCGCTCACCGCGATGTCCGCGTGGACGTTCATGCTCCTCTCCGTCTCGATCGTGCTGGCGCTCGCCGTGGGCGACTCCATGTTCTTCGAGAGCACGCGGGCTCTGGGGCTCGGCCGCGCGATGACGATCTCGACGACCTACCCGCTGATCTCCGCCGTGCTCGCCGTCACGTTCCTGGGCGAGGTCGTCACGGCGCCGGTGGTGGTCGGCTCGGTCATCACGCTGGGCGGGCTCGCGCTCATCGTCGGCGGCCGCGCCGACGATGCCCAGATCCAGCCTGGCCGCTTCTGGCCCGGCGTGGCCCAGGCCTCCGTGGCCTCGATCGCGTGGGCGGTGTCGGTCGTCTTCATGAAGGCGCCGCTCGCCGAGCTCGACGCGACGGTGGCGCAGGCGGTGCGCTTGCCGCTGGCCGGCCTGCTGCTCCTCGCCACCCCGTGGGCCCGCGGCGCCGCCCGCCACCTCGCCGCGGGCGGCCGCGGGGCTGTCGGGCGGATGGCGGCGCTCGTCGTCCTGACCGCCGTGAGCTCGGTGATGTTCGTCGCGAGCGTGAAGTACGCGGGCATCACGCTGGCGACGGTGCTCTCCTCGACCGCGCCGATGTTCGCCATCCCGCTCGGCTTCGTCTTTCTGGGCGAGCGGCTGCCTGCGGTCGCGCTCGTGGGCGCCGCGATCACCGTCGCCGGCCTGGTCGTCCTGCGGCTCTGATGAGCGGACGGCGCGCAGCGCGCGCGCAGGCCGGATGGTGCTGCTACCTGGTGGCCTGCGCCGACGGCACCCTCTACGCCGGCATCACCACGCACCTGCCGCGCCGCCTCGCCGAGCACGATGCGGGCCGCGGCGCCCGCTACACGCGCGGGCGCGGCCCCGTGACGCTCCTGGCGAGCGAGGCCTGCGCCGACCGCGCGGCGGCCAGTCGTCGTGAAACCGCGCTCAAGCGCCTGTCCCGCGCCGGCAAACTGCTCTGGGCGCGCGGCCGAGGGGCGCGGCGGGGGCGGCGGGCGAATGGTATGCTCAGGCGCAGGTTGCCAATCTCGAAAGGAGCGCCGTCATGTCCGTGAAGCTGTTCGTGGGGGGCCTGTCGTTCACCACGTCGAACGACAGCCTGCGCCAGGGCTTCGCCCGCTATGGGTCCGTCCTGTCCGCCACCGTGATGATGGACCGCGAGACCGGGCGGTCCCGGGGTTTCGGCTTCGTCGAGATGGCGACCACCGAGGAGGCCGAGCAGGCGATCAGCGGGATGAACGGCGCGGCGCTCGACGGGCGGACCATTCGCGTCGACAAGGCGACCCCGCGCGGCGCCGGTGGCCCTCCGAGCGGCGCGTTCCGCCGTCCTGGCGGCGACCGGCCGGGCTTCGGCAGCCGGCCCCCCGGCGCCGGCCCCGGCGGTCCACGTCCCGCGTTCGGCGGTCCGCCGCGTACCGGAGGCGGCTTTGGCTTCGACCGGGGCGCGCCCTCTCCCCCGGCCGGCGAGGCGCCGCCGCGACGCCGGAGCACGCCTGGCCCCGGACGCGGCGGCTGGGCCGATCGCCCCGGGGCCCAGCAGCGCAAGGAAGGCCAGGGACGCCCGAAGAAGGGCCCCGGCGCGGCGCGCCGCCAGAACGACCGCGGCCGCCGGAGCCTCGAGGACGAGGGCGGAGGGTACGGCCGGCGCTGATCGTCCCTGCGCGCCGGCGTCTCAGGCGCGCCGAAACTCCCCCGGGATACGGCTCTCGAACGCCATCCGTCCCCCGCGCGGGCTCGTGAAGCCCAGCCGCGTGGCGTGCAGGCACAGACGCCGGATGGGATCGCGCCGGCTGCCGTAGGCGCGGTCGCCCGTGATCGGGTGGCCGAGCGCGGCGAGCTGGGCACGGATCTGGCCCCGGCGGCCGGTCTCCAGCGTGAGCTCGAGTACGGTGGAGCCGCGGCGACGCTCGAGCACGCGATAGCGCGTGATGGCCTCGCGCGCCCCCGGCCCCCGGCCCGGGCGCACGCGCCGTGCGCGGTCCTCGTGGAGCAGCCCTCCCAGCGTTCCCCCGGACGCCGCGACACGCCCGTCCACCACCGCGACGTACCCTCGCTCCACCGTGCGCGCCTCGAACTGCGCCTGCAGGCGCCGCTTGGCCTCGGGCGACTTGGCGAAGACGAGGAGCCCCGACGTCTCGCGGTCGAGGCGATGCACGATGAAGAGCCGGACGCGGCCCGGCAAGGCGTGGACGTACTCGCGGAGCATCCGGTAGGCGGTCCGATCGCGCTCGCGCTCCGTCGCGATGGTGAGCAGGCCCGCCGGCTTGTCAACGACGAGCAGGTCGTCGTCCTCGTGGACCAGGTGGAGCGATGAGGGGAACTGCGCCGGGGGCTCGCCGAGCGTGACGCGCGCGCCATCGGTCACCACGACGTCGCCGCGTCGGACCACGCGGCCGTCGACGCTCACGCGCCCGGCCTCGAGCCAGCCCTTGATCGTCCGGCCCGACGCGCCGGGATAGAGGGCGCGCAGGCGCTCGCGCAGGAGCACGCCGGGCCGAGCTACCTGCGCGATCTCACAACGTCACTTCGGACGACCGGTGAGGGCGAAGTTGCGCACGACCTCCGCGAACTCGGTGGGCGCCGTCCAGTTCGGCGCGTGACAGCGGCCCCTGAACGCGTAGAACTGCGCATCCGGAATGTGCTCGCTCAGATACCGTCCCGCCCCGACCGGGATCACCAGGTCGTCCTCCCCATGGAGCACGAGCGTGGGCATCCGCAGCGTGGAAAGGAGCGGTCGGAGCTCCCGGCCAGGATCCGGAGCGAAGAAGTTCACGATGGTCTCGCGCGGGAGCGAGGACCATCCCTGCACCGCGGTCTCGATGAACTGGCGGCTTCCCGGCTCGGAAAAGACCCGGGTCATGAACACTCGCAATGCCTGCTCGTGGTCGCCGGCGGCGACCAGGTCCATGAGAGGCCCGCGCCACGCATTGTCCGCCGGGACGGGAAAGTCCGGCGACTGCCACGTCGTGGGGCTCGCGTCCACGAGGATGAGCTTCTCGACGAGGTCGGGGTAGGTGGCAGCCAGGTTCACGGCGACCGTGCCACCTGCCGAATTCCCGATACACACCACCCGTGGGAGGCCGGCGGCCTCGACGACGCTCCGGATGTCTTCCACGTGGTCACGGACGCGATACACCCCGGGCAGCGGATCCGACCGGCCGGTGCCACGCGGATCGAACGTGAGGATCCGGAATTCCTGGCTCAGCAGCTCCACCTGGGGCTGGAACGTCCCGATGCCGTACAGCATCGGATGCACGAAGAGGAGCGGCCGACCACTCATCCCGTGCAGGTAGTAGACGATGCGCGCCCCTTCGCGCACGGCCATCCCTTCTCGATGGCGCTTGCTCTCGATCCGCTCGCGGAGCGTGCCCGAAGGCGCGATCTCCACCGCCCGGCCGTACGCGGCGTTGGCCTCCTCCAGGCGGCCCTGGAGGGATTCCAGGTCGCCGACCGCCTCGAGCGCGCGCACCTTCGCCGGAGCGTCATGGAGGTGACGATCCAGGATCGCGGCGGCCTCGCTCGCGTACTTCGCGCCATCGGCGAAGGCGAACTGCGCGCGGGCCTTGGCGCTGGCCTCGAGGAGGTAATGCACCGCCTTGTCCCAGGCCTCGCCATGACCGTAGTGCCAGGCCAGCGTCTCGAAGAACTCCGCGAGGCGATCGGGATAGAGCTCCTCGATCACTTCACCCACGCGGCGGTGGAGCACCCGGCGCCGCTGTCTGAGCAGGCTCTCGTAGGCGACGTCGTGGGTGAGCGCGTGCTTGAACATGTACGCGAGCTCGGGATACACCGATTTCTCGTAGATCAGCTCCACCGCGCGGAGCTCGCCCAGGGCCTGCGGCGCCTCCCGCTCCATCGTCGCCACGCGCTCGACCAGTCGCGCGGTGAACTCCCGCCCGACCACCGACGCGATCTGGAGCGCCGACTTGGAGGCCTCCGGGAGTCGATCGATCCGCGCCATGATGACGCCCTGGATCGTCTCGGGGATCGCCACGTCCGCGAGGGGCCGGGTGAGCCGGTACCCGCCGTTGTCGCGCTGCAGCGTACCGTCCTCGACGAGCGTCTTGCTCAGCTCCTCCACGAAGAGCGGATTGCCTTCAGCCTTGCCCTTGATGAGCTCGCGGATCTCGCCCGGCACCTGGGCGCTGCCGAGCACCCGCTCCACCATCGTCGCGGTCTGCGCCTCCGGCAACCCGTGCAGCGTGATGCGCGTGTAGTAGGTCTGATCGCCGAAGGGCTGCGCGTAGCCCGGCCGATACGTCAGCACGGCCATCACCGGTCGTGCCGCGAGTCCTTCGAGCAGTACGCGGATCGCTTCCTCCGAATGGGCGTCGATCCAGTGAAGATCCTCGACGAGCACAACGACCGGCGCCCGCTCGCTCAGTCGAGCCACGAGCGCGCGCAGCGCTTCGAGCGTTCGACCGCGCCGCAGCTCCGGGATCATCGCCTGGACCACCGGATCGCCCGGATCGAGAGAGAGGAGGGCCCGGACGAGCGGCGCCGTCCAGGCGAGATCCCTCCCGAGCTCGCCGACGCGGGTGTCGATCTTCTGGAGCACCGCCTCCACGCGATCGACCTCGTCGATCCCGAAGAGGTCGCGCACGATGTCGAGCACCGGTAGATACGAGATGCCGTGGCCGTACGACACGCAGCGCCCGATGAGCCACCGCGCGCCGACCGTCGCCTCGGCCTGCCGTCGAAATTCCCCGAGCAGCCGCGATTTGCCGATCCCGGCCTCGCCAAAGACGAACACCCCCTGCCCCCTGCCCTCGCACACCTCGGTGAACCGGTCGAGGAGCAGAGCGACCTCACGCTCGCGTCCCACCAGGGGCGTGAGGCCATGGTCGGAGATCGCCTCGATCCGATCTCGGACGGGGCGCACGCCCTCGACGCGGTACGCGCGAACGGGCAGCGCCTTGCCCTTGACGGCGACCTCGCCGAGCGGCTGGAGGAGCAGATAGGAGCCGGCGATCCGCGACATCTCGTCACTGACGAGGATGTCGCCCGGTGCGGCGAGCGCGAGCAGCCGCGCCGCGAGGTTCGTCGTGTCGCCGACTGCCGTGTAGTCCATGCGGAGGTTGTCCCCGATCTTGCCGACGACGACCGGGCCCGTGTTCATGCCCATGCGCGCCTGGAAGACGATGCCCCGCTCGCTCGTGAGGCGGTCACGGTAGGTCGCGAGCGCGCGCTGGATTCCGAGCGCGGCCTGCGCGCCGCACAATGCGTGGTCCTCCCGTGCGATGGGGGCGCCGAAGAGCGCCATGAGCCCGTCGCCGAGGAACTGATTGACAGTGCCCTCGTAGCGATGGATCTCGCCGAGCATCAGCTCGAACGCTTGGTCCATGAGCTGGTGCACGTCTTCCGGATCGAGTTTCTCGGATAGCGCCGTGAACCCCGACACGTCGACGAACAGGATGGTGACGAGCTTGCGTTCGCCCTCCAGCGCGCCGCGGGACGTCAGGATCTTTTCGACCAGATGCCTGGGCGTATAGGTCACCGGTGACGCACGCCGCTCGGGCGTGGCGCCCCCGACGGGATGGGCGCACGCGTGGCAGAACTTGGCGGTGGTGGACAGGAGCGTGCCACAGCTGGCGCAGACCACCGCCAGCGGGGCGGCACACTGTTCGCAAAATTTCGCGCCCGGCGGATTTTCGTACTGGCACCGGGGACACTTCATCGTGGTCTCCCACGGCCCGAGACTCTCACGGTCGTGCAGGTGGAGGGAGGGTAGCACACCGTCTGGCTCGTCCGTCTCCAGCCGAGCATGACCCTGGTGACCCGCCTCGCACGCCGCTCCTCACCGCTGTCGTGCCGCCGCCTTGCGTGGGCGCGGCGCCACGCTTACGGTGGCGCGCGGAGGCCACCATGATCCGACTCGCGGAGTGCACGCATCCCGAGGCCGCCCGGCTCGGCCGTCACCGGCGCGCCGTCGTGCTGCTGCCCGTCGGCGCCATCGAGCAGCACGGCCCGCACCTGCCGCTCCTCGTCGACTGGCTCGGCGCCGAGGAGCTCGCGCGCCGGATCGCGCCGCACCTCGCGCGCGCGGGGTGGCGCCCCGTGCTGGCGCCGTCGCTCCCCTACGGGGCGAGCCCGCTCGCCGAGGACTGGCCCGGGACGGTCTCGCTCTCGCCGGCGACGCTCCGCCGGCTGATCGTCGAGATCGTCAGCGGCCTGGCGCGGACGGGCTTCCGGCGCTTCGTCCTGACCAACTATCAGGCGGACCCGGGTCAGCTCCGCGCCCTGGCCAGCGCGGTCCGCGCGCTGACGGCGCGCAAGTTTCAGGTCCTGACCGCGGGGTTCTCGCTCGATCCACGGGAGCGGACGGTCATGCTCGATCCCCGCGTGACGCGGCTCCTGAAGAGCAGGAGGCCGTCGCTCGAGTGGCACTCCGGCGAGCTCGAGACCGCGATGGTGCTGTCCACCCGGCCGGCGCTCGTGCGCCGCGCGATCGCGCGCCGGCTGCCGCCGGTGTGGCGCGACTTCCGCGCCGCGCTGCGCGCGGGCCGCACGTTTCGCGAGATGGCGCCGGGGCGCCCCGGCTACTTCGGCTCGCCGGCGGTGGCCCGGGCCGCGACGGGGCACGCGGCGATGGCGCTCCGGGGCCGCTTGATCGCCGAGACGCTCCTGCGCGCGCTCAGCGCGGGGCGCCGAGCGTCGGATCCTCGGAGACCCGCACCAGCAGCTTCCCGAAGTTCCGGCCGGCGAGCAGGCCGATGAAGGCCTCGGGCGCGCGCGCGAGCCCCTCGACCACGTCCTCGAGGTACTTGATCCGCCGCTCGCGCAGCCAGTGCGAGCACTCGGTGAGGAAGTCGCGCATCCGGTCCGTGTGGTCGGAGACGATGAAGCCCTTGATGAGCGCGCGGTTGACGAGCACGGGCGCGAGGTTGGGGCCGGCGGGCGGGCTGGTGGCGTTGTACTGCGAGATCAGGCCGCAGAGCGGGATGCGCGCGTTCATGTTGATGAGCTTGAGCACCGCGTCGAGCACCGCGCCGCCCACGTTGTCGAAGTAGACGTCGATGCCCGCCGGGCACGCCGCCCGCAGCGCCGCCACGAGATCGTCGGCGTGGTGGCTGACGCAGGCGTCGAAGCCGAGCTCCTTGACGACGTACTCGCACTTCTCGCGCGCCCCGGCCACCCCGACGACGCGGCAGCCCTTGATCTTGGCGATCTGCCCGACCACCGCGCCCACCGCGCCGGCGGCGGCCGAGACCACCACGGTCTCCCCGGTCTTCGGCTGGCCGATGTCGAGCAGCCCGACGTACGCAGTCATGCCCGGCATGCCGAGCACGCCGAGCGCGGTCGAGATCGGCGCCTGCGCGGGATCGAGCGTGCGCATGCCCGCGCCGCCCGAGACCCCGTACGCCTGCCAGCCGTCGTAGCCGGCGACGAGGTCGCCCGGTGCGAACGCCGGGTTGCGCGACTCCACCACCTGGCCCACCGTGCCCCCGACCATCGGCTGGCCGAGGCCGACCGACGGCGCGTAGGACTGCACGTCGTTCATGCGGCCGCGCATGTAGGGGTCGAGCGAGAGGTAGATCGTGCGGCAGAGCACCTGGCCGTCGCCGAGCGGCGGCAGCGGCCGCTCGACGAGCTCGAAGTCGGAGGGCTTCGGGGCGCCGACGGGGCGAGACTTGAGCACCACCTGGCGATTGACGCGTGCGATCATTGTGGAGTCCCCCGGACGCGTTTGAGTACCCCCGCAGTCTTGACAGTCTAGACGCAAAGGAGCGACGGGTGAAGCGCGTCTTCTGGCTGGCGGTCTTCGCCGCGCTGGTGGCGGTCCTCGTGGCGCTGCCCGCCGGCGTGAGCAACCACTTCCTGGGCGCGCACGTGCTCGGGGAATCGATGCTCCCCTCGCTCCTGCACGGCGACCGGGTGATCGTCGACCGCTACTTCTCGTTCCGCGAGCCACGGCTCGGCGACGTCGTGCTCATCTACGATACGGTCTCGCCCACCGAGCTTCTGATCAAGCGGATCATCGGAGTGCCCGGCGACCGCATCTTCCTCAAGGACCACGACATCTTCGTGAATTGCCGGCCCGGCGATGCGGGCTGCGCGCCCATCGACGAGCCCTGGGCCTACCACGACCCGAGGGTCCCGCGTCACGATGACCGGGGCCCGATCCGCGTGCCCCGGGAGTGCTACTGGGTGATGGGCGACAACCGCAACCTGAGCGCCGACAGCCGCACCTTCGGCGTCGTCCCCCGCGCCTCCATCATCGGCCGCGTCGTCCTCATCTACTGGTCCTACGGCGCGGCCGATGGCATCCGCTGGACGCGCCTCGGCCGCTTCGCTCCCTGACTCTCCGCAGTCATCTCCTCAAGGTCACCGTGCTACGGCGGGCGGGGCCGAGGCGGGAGGGAGGGTGCCCGAAGCCGGACCGCGTAGGCTCCCCACCCCTCAGCGTGCTCGCGTTCGCTCGCCTGTCTCGCGCGCCGAAGGCAACGCGTACCCAACGGCTTCGGGCACCCTCCCTCCCCCCTCGACCCCACCCGCTGCGGCGAGGTCGATCCAGGCGCATGACCCGTCGGGAACCTTGTGGCGACGCTGGCAATCCTCAGCGCTATACCAAGAACCCGCGAGCAGTCTGGCCACCGCGCTGCTTGGATGCGAGAGAATTCTCCGCGGGTCGCGCCGACGCGGGGCCGGAGGCTGGGGGCCGGGGGTGGGGGTGCCGGAAGCCGTTGGGTACGCATCGCCTCCGCCGCGCGAGGAAAGCGAGCGTACGCGAGCACGAACAGCATCGAGTGCCTACGCGGTCCGGCTTCCGGCACCCCCACCCCCGGCCCCCCACCCTCCGGCCCCCACCGCGCGCGGGTCAGGCGCGGTGGACGATGTCGCCGGCGAGCATGGTGAGGACGGGGGTGATGGCGGGGATCGCGTCCTCGGCGCACGTGAAGACGTCGTCGGAGAGGACGACGAGGTCGGCGTGGTGGCCGGGGGCGAGGGAGCCGGCGTTGCGCTCGTCGTGCGAGGCCCAGGCGTTCCAGGTCGTGAAGGAGCGCACGGCCTCGGCGCGCGTCATCTTCTGCTCGGGCTGCCAGCCGGGATCGACACCCTCGCGCGGGCGGCGGGTGACGGCGGCGTGGATGCCGAAGAAGGGGTTGGGACTCTCGACGGGGAAGTCCGAGCCGCCGGGGACGATGACGCCCGTGGCCAGCAGCGAGCGCCACGCATAGGCCCCGCGCAGGCGATCGGGGCCGAGCCGCTCGACGGCCCACGCCATGTCCGAGGTGCAATGCGTGGCCTGCATGCTCGGCACCACGCCGAGACGGGCGAAGCGCGGGATGTCGCGCTCGGCCAGGATCTGGGCGTGCTCCACGCGTGAGCGGTGATCGGCGCGCGCCGCCGGCGGCGCCGCGGCGAGCGCCCGCTCGAAGGCGTCGAGGGCCAGCGTGTTGGCCTTGTCGCCGATGGCGTGCACGCAGACCTGGAAGCCGCGCGCCATCGCCTCGCCGGTCAGCCGCGCCAGCTCGTCCGGCGGCAGCAGCAGCAGGCCGGTGTTGCCGGGATCGTCGCAGTAATCGGCGTGCAGGGCCGCGCCACGGCTGCCGAGCGCGCCGTCGAGCATGAGCTTGAGCGCGCGCACCCGAACGCGGCCGTCGCCGAAGTCCTCGGGCCCGCGCTCGCGCCACTCCCTCCACGCCTCGCCCTCGCTGCCGCGCACGGCCACGTGGTTGCGGAACGGAAATCGGCCGCGGTCGACGAGCCGCCGGTACGACGCGAGCGCATAGCGGTCGGCCCCCATCTCGTGGATGCCCGTGAGCCCCGTCGCCAGGCAGGCCGCGAGGGCCTCCTCGACCGCGCGATCGAAGCGATCCTGCGTCGGACGCGACTGGACCCCCTGCAGGAGCCGCTGCGCGGCGTCGATCAGCACGCCGGAGGGCTCGCCGTCGGCCTCGCGCATGATGCGGCCGCCGTCGGGATCGCGCGTCTGCCGCGTGATGCCCGCGGCCTGCAGCGCGGCGGAGCTCACCCACGTCGCGTGGCCGTCGATCCGCACCAGCGCGACGGGATGATCGGGCGCGACGCGATCGAGGGACCCGCGCGTGGGCCAGGGCGCGCCCGGCCAGCGGTTGTGGTCCCAGCCGCGGCCGGCGATCCACTCGCCGCGGGCCAGCCGCGACGCCGCCTCGCCGACCCGTCGCGCCATCTCCTCCTCGGAGCCCGCGCCCGATACGTCCAGGCTGAGCCGCGCGCGCGCCAGGTGCATGAGGTGGCCGTGCGCGTCCACGAGCCCGGGCAGGACGGCACGTCCCTCCAGGTCGAGCACCGGCTCACCCGCGGCGAGCTCGACGTCGGAGCGGCGGCCCGCGAATTTCACGCGCCCGTCCCGGATCACGAGCGAGTCCACCACCCGGTCGGCGGCGTCGAGGGTGTAGATCCGACCGTTGGTCACGAGCATGGCGGCCCGATGATCGCACGAAGCGCCCACGCCGGCCTGACGCGGCGGAAGACCCCGCAGCGCGTTGCGCGACGCGCTCTGGGCGTGGTATCCCGGTCGCGCGCTGCGAAAGGAGACGGGGATGCTCTTCATGGTCATCGAGGAGTTTCGCAACCAGGACGCGCGAGCCGTCTATCGCCGGTTCAGGGAGCGAGGGCGCCAGATGCCGGACGGGCTCGCGTTCGTGGGCAGCTGGGTGACGGCCGACGTGCGCCGCTGCTTTCAGGTGATGGAGTGCGCCGACGTCACCCTGCTGCAGCGCTGGGTCGCCGCCTGGTCGGACCTGATCGCCTTCGAGATCGTGCCGGTGGCCGCGGGCACGGACACCGGCGCTGCGCTGGCCCAGGACGACCGCTGAAAGCACAAAGAGCCTCGTCGAGAATGCGAGGGTGCCCCGGGTCCCCCGGGTCGCTCCGAGCCGGAGGGTCTGGGGGGCGCCCGGGCCCCCCAGTCAGGTCAATTCCCGCTGACGACCAGCTTGGCGGCCGGGCCTTCGATCCGGACGAGGGCAGCGTTGCCGCCCATGTTGATGGTGCCGAGGCCCGCGTTCTTGATCGGGTTGGTGATGCTCACCTGCGTGGCCGAGGCGCCGGCCACGAACGCGATCTTGATGCCGCTGACCGTGCCGCAGGCGAAGGAGGCGCACAGGCTGTTCGTCACGTTGACGACGTTGCCCGCGCTGCCGCCGAACGCGATGAGCGCCCCGCCGATGCTCACCACCGAGTTGCCGGTGATGGCCAGCAGCGGGCCGGTGATCAGGTTCAGGGTGCTGCCGTTCGTCACCCGGACGAGGTCGCTGGTGGTCCGCAGCAGGCTGCCGCCGTTGACGGAGGCCAGAGCCCCGCTGCTCACGCTGAGCGTGCTCGCCGAGAGGTTCACGATCGCGCTCGTGCTGTCGAGCTTGGCGTTCTTCACGAGGCGGATGGCGTCCAGCGAGACGTTCATGGTGGTGCCGCCGAGCAGGCTGAGGAGCGGCGCGCTCGCCAGGAAGAGGGCCGAGTCGAGCAGCACGCCGCCCCGGAGGCTGATGGTGCTGCCCGAGGCCTCGAAGAGCGCGCCCCCGGTCGAGACGGGCTGATCGGTGCCGAGGGTCAGGGCGTTGCCCTGATCGACCTCGGCGGCCAGCTGATCGGGCCGGCCGAAGAGTCCCGCCACCCCGCTGTCCGTCACGAAGGTGCTGTTGAGCATCCCGAGGACCGGCGAGGTGCTGCTGGTGGCGAGGCGGCCGCCTGGCAGCACGCCGAGCAGCGCGCCGCCCGGGGAGACGTCGACGACGGTGACGGCGTTGACGCCGCCTCCCTGCGGGACGTAGAGCCGCGTGCCGTCGGGGCTCAGCGCGACGCCGTTCGGGGAGTTGATCACCAGGGTGGCGACGACGGTCAGCGTACCGGTGTCGATCACCGAGACCGCGTTGTTGTTCGGATGCACCACGAAGACCCGCGAGCCGTCCCAGCTGATGCCGACCGCGCGCACGGTGTTGCCGAGGTTGACGACGCCGACGACGGTATTGGTGGCCGTTTCCAGGACCTTGAGGTCGAAGGCGCCCGGCTTGGTCACGTAGACGCGGCTGCCGTCCGGGCTGATCGCGATGCCCTGGGTGCCGGCGCCGAGGTTCGGCGTCGCCACGACGGTGTTCGTCGCGGTGTCGATCACGGCCATCGCGTTCGAGCCGAGCTGGGTCACGTAGGCGTACTTGCCGTCGGGCGTGAGCGCGACGTTGAAGGGCGTGGAGCCCACCCCCACCGTCGCCAGCACGGTGCGCGTCGCGGTGTCGACGACGGACACCGTGTTGGCCCCTTCGTTGACGACGTAGGCGCGCGCGCCGTCGGGAGCGAACGCGATGCCCGCGGGGATCGCCCCGACCGCGATGGTCGCGCTCACGGTGTTGGTCGCGGTATCGATGACCTTCACCTGCCCCGCGTTCATCGAGACCCAGGCTTGCCGGCCATCGGGGGAGATCGCGAGCCCGATTGGATTGTTGCCGACCGCGATCGTCGCGCTCACGGTGTTGGTCGCGTTGTCGATCACGGACACCGTGGTGTCGGTGTTGTTGGCGACGTAGGTGGCGCTGCCGCTCGGCAGGACTCCGATCCCGAAGTTCGGACCGGAACCGACACCGACGGATGCCACCACGGTGTCGAGGTTGTAGTTGGTGCCGTCGATCGCGCTGCCCGCCACCGCGAGCAGGCCGGAGGCGAGCGAAACCCCGCCGGCGGGTTCCACCAGGACGAGGGCGCCGCCGGGCTTCCGCACCGTCGAGTTGTCGATGAGGATCAGCGGCGAGTGCTTCTCGCGGCTGAAGGAGCCCGCGAACGCCGCGAGAGCGTCGTGCTCGCCCATGGACCGCGTGGTGTCCTTGACGATGATGGCGGGCAGGTCGTCCTCGGCGATGGCGAGGGCGCGACGGATCTCACGAAGAAGCACACGCTCGAACGAGGGGATGATCGGCGGGGGCGGCTGGTTGGTCGGGCTCGAAACCTCCCCCTGATCCGAGCCCGACCGGCCGCCCTGGGTCTCGGCCGGCGCCGCGTCGCCACCACCGCCCAGGGCCGTCATCAGCGCGGTCGCGGTCTGCACGGCCTGCGCGCGAAGCTGCTCGCGGTTGGCCGGCTCCTTGGCGGACGGCCCGCTCGCCGGCGTGAGCCCCGACGTCACGTGCCCGACCTGGTCGGGAGGGATGGGCGCGACGCGTCCCGCCTGGCCACCGGTGGCCGTGTAGCTCTGCAGGCCGTTGACCACGGTCGGGGGGCCGACCCGGCTGCCCGTGCGCGGATCGAGCTGGTGGACCTCGACCGAGCCGCGCAGCACGTGGATGCCGCTGGTCACGCCCGACGAGACCGGGCCGCCGGACTGCGCCGTCGCCTGCGCGACCTCGGCGACGAGCACGGTGCCACGCACGGCGGCGATCGCGTTCGGGGTCCGGATCTCGACGACCTCGCCCGGCTTCATGCGTTCGTGAACCACGGCGAGCCCGATCTTGCCGGCGTCGAGCTTCACCGTGGACACCCCGGGCGCCTCGGTGATCGTGAGCACCGAGCGCTCACGGACGGTGACCACCGCCTTGCCGCCGAGCAGCAGCCGGGCGAGCGAGCGATCGCCGGTGGTGATCTTGTCGTCGAGGTAGACATCGTCCTTGAACTTGAGCGCCACGGTCGTGAGCCCGCGACGGGTCGCCGTGACGTGCCCCTCCAGGGTCGAGACCACCCCGGCGCGTTGCTGGGCATGACCCGGCGCCGGCCAGAGCAGGACGAGCGCGGCGGCAGCGAGCCAGCGGATGCAGCGCATGGACATGGCGGGGTTATCGGCCACGGCCGCCCGGGATCGCACCGCCCCGCCCGAAATCCGACCGCCCGCCTGCATCCGGCCTGCACTAATTGCGGGTCGCGGGGAATCACCCGCGGGGAGGCGGAATCATGGTCGGCGTCGGCCGGTGACGCCGACCGCCGCGACGGCGGCTGGGGCGCGGGCCGGGGGACAGCGTGCCGGAAGCCTTGGGTACGCGTCGCTTCGCCGCGCGCGCCCGGCGAGCGCACGCGAGCACGCCACGAACCGAGAGCCTACGCGGTCGGCTTCCGGCACCCTGTCCCCCGGCCCGCGCCTCAGCCGCCGCTGCGCGCGCCCGTCGATTCAGACGACGCGATACAGGACGTGGCGGCGGTTCGTCGTGAAGGGGCGAACCTCGGCAGGCCAGCGGCCGGCATCGACCGCCGCCGCCCACGCGGGGCTGACGAGAACCTCGGGGCTCTCGACCTCGTAGAGCGCGTTGTAGCGCGGCTCGTTCTCGAACACGATCGTGCGGCGCTCGCCGCCGATGATCATCGTCACCGGCTCCTTGTGCAGGCGCGTGACGGAGACCACGCCCGGCACCTTCAGGAGCAGCGGCACGTGCTCCCGGTCGTAGACCTCGTTGAAGACGGCTTCCTTCCCGGGCTCGACGTCCATGGCGGCGGTGAAGAGGTAGCGGCTCCGGATCGGCATGGCAGGCTCCTCAGGACGGCATGATCGCCGGCGTCGACGCCGGCGGCGCGCCACGATACCATGAGCGCTTCGAGAGGAGGGTCCCCATGGCCGTCGCGCGTCTCGAGATCCAGCACCGGTCCGTCGTCCTCGACGGTCGGCCCTTCGGCGCTGCCGGAGCGTACGAGAAACTGGCGGGGGTCGTCCACTTCGCCGTGGATCCCAAGCACCCCCTGCACGAGTCGATCACCGACCTCGCGCTGGCTCCGCGCAACGGCGCCGGGCTCGTCGAATCGCGCGCGGACTTCTACCTGCTGCAGCCCGTCGATCCCGCCCGCGGCAACCGCGGGCTGCTGCTCGACGTGCCGAACCGTGGCCGCAAGGTCGCGCTCGGAATGTTCAACAGCGCCGTCCGCGTGCCCGACCCGAGCACGCCCGAGGACTTCGGCAACGGCTTCCTGATGCGCCACGGCTGGAGCGTGGCCTGGACGGGCTGGCAGCACGACGTGCCTCGCCAGGACGGGCTCATGACGCTGACCGTGCCCGTCGCCCGCGAGCCGGACGGGCCGATCACAGGCCTCCTGCGCTGCGAGTTCCGGCCGAACGCCCCGGCGCCCGCGCTCAGGCTGGCCGATCGGTATCACATCGCGCATCCCGTGGCGGGGGGCGACGACCCGGACGCGCGCCTGACCGTCCGGGAGCACGCCGGCGCCCCTGCCGTGGCCATCCCGCGCGCGCGCTTCCGTTTTCCCGACCCGACGCACGTCGCGCTCGAGGGCGGGTTCATCCCCGGCGCGATCTACGACCTCGTCTACCGGGCCGCCGACCCGCCGCTGGTGGGCCTCGGCCTGCTCGCCGTTCGCGACGCCGGCGCCTTCCTCCGCTGGGCGGGCGCGGCCGACGGCAACCCGTGCGCGGGCCGGATCGATCGCGCGTGCGTCTTCGGGGTCTCGCAGACCGGGCGCTTCCTGCGCCACCTGCTCTACCTCGGGCTGAACGAGGACGAGCGCGGGCGCCAGGTCTTCGACGCCGTGGTGCCGCACGTGGCGGGCGCGCGCCGCGGGGAGTTCAATTGCCGGTTCGGGCAGCCGTCCCTCAACGCGCTCGAAGCCGTCGGCGACCTCTTCCCCTTCGCCGACGACGAGCAGCTCGATCCCGTCACCGGGCAGCGCGACGGCCTGCTCTCCCGCCTGGCCGCGCGCGGCCCCCTGCCGAGGATCTTCACGATCAACACCTCGGCGGAGTACTGGCGGGGCGACGCCTCGCTCGTCCACACCGACGTCGAGGGCCGCCGCGACGTGACCCCGCCCGCCGCGGTGCGCCAGTACCTGCTCGCGGGCACGCAGCACACCCCGGGCACGCTGCCGCCGCCGGACGCCGATCCGAACACCGGCAGCCGCGGGCGGCACCCCTTCAACGTCGTGGACTACGCGCCGCTCCTGCGCGCGACTCTCGTCAACCTCGACCGCTGGGTGAGCGAGGGCGTCGAGCCGCCCCCGAGCGCGATCCCGCGCCTCGCCGACGGCACCGCCGTCCCCCACGAGTCGCTCCGGCCGGCCTTCCGGGCCATCCCGGACGTGAGATTCCCCGATCGCGTGAGCCGTCCGGCGCGCCTGGACTTCGGCAAGGACGCGGCGCGAGGCATCGTGACCGAGCTGCCGCCGGCCGCCGGCGCGACGTACCCGACGCTGGTCTCCGCCGTCGACGGCGACGGCAACGAGGTGGCCGGCGTGCGGCCGGTGGAGCTGCGTGTCCCGATCGCCACCTTCACGGGCTGGAACCCGCGCGATCCCGCGCAGGGCGCGCCGGGAGACCTCATGTCGATGCTGGGCTCGACGCTCGCCTTCCCCCGCACGCGTCAGGAGCGCGAGCGCACGCGCGATCCCCGGCGGTCGATCGAGGAGCGCTATGCCTCGCGCGCGGCCTACCGCGAGGCGGCGCGCGCGGCGGCGCTGGTCCTGGTGGGCGAGCGCCACGCGCTGGCCGAGGACGTCGACGCCATGGTCGAGCGCGCGGGTCGCCTCTGGGACTGGGTGCAGACGCTCATCCCGCTGCGACGGTGACCGGCCGGACGGCCGGGCGTCGAGCGAGGCGGTCCCGCAGCACGGCCTCGGCCCGCTCCTTCCGTCCCGCGCGGAGATAGGCGCCGAGCAGCGTGTCCTCGAAGACGTCGCGCTGGGCGGCGCTGCCGCCGACGCGGACGAGCTCGTGCGCCCACGGCTCGAGCCGGGCGATGACCTCCTCCCACTGCCCCCGCGCGAACGCCGCGATCGCGCGGGCCAGCGCCACCGCCACGGGCCCGGCGGCCAGCCTGCCCGCCGCGAGGGCCGCCTCCAGCTCGGCGATGCGGCCCTCGAGCGCCCCGGTGTCGCCGGCGGCCGCGAAGGCGAGCGCGCAGTGGGCATCGGCGAACGTCACGCCCATGCGCGGGAACGCCTCCCGCGCGAGCGCGCTCACGTCCTCCCACCCGGGCGCGGCGCGGCCGGCGAGCTTCAGCCGCCAGAGCAGCGAGGAGGCGTCGGTCACCGTGGTGACGGCGACGGCGCGCGAGGCGCCCGGGCGGATCGCGTCGCGATAGATCTCGAGCGCGCGCGCCTCGTGGCCCTCCGCGAGCTCGAAGAGCGCCAGGTGCCACGAGATGTGACAGTGGAGCTGGCCGGCGCGATCGTAGCCGGGCAGCCACGACTCGACGAAGCTCGCCCCGCCGGCCGCGTCGCCCATCTCGTAGTACACGTGCGCCAGCGAGTGGACGGCGTTGGCGTTGGCGGGCTGGAGCGCGAACGAGCGCTCGAGCAGGCGGCCGCCCACGTCGGGACGGCCGGCCTCGGTGTGGGCGAAGCCGTGCATGCCGAGGAACCACCAGTCGTCGCCGTACGCCGGAGCCAGGCGGTCGAGGAGGTCGCGCATGAACTCGTTGCGATCGGCGCGGCCGCTGAAGCCCACGAGGCTGTAGACGCCGGTCAGGAGCGAGAGCACCAGCGCGTCGGCAGGGAACTCGCGCAGATGCGCCAGGGCCAGCTCGAGCGCCAGCGCCGCCTGTCCCTCGATCCCCAGCGCGATGGCCTCGACGTGCTGGCGCTGCCGGCGCTCCCCGCCCGCTGCGAGCGTGCGGGCGTCCGCCGCCGCCGCTTTCGCCTCCGGGATCCTCGCACGCGCCTGCAGCGCGCGGGCGCGGCCTGCGTGGCCGAGCGCAAAGCCGGGATCCGCGGCCACCGCCGCGTCGAAGGCGTCGATGGGGCCCGGCGCGGCAGAGAGCAGACGATCGACGGCGTCGACGTACGCATCGCGCGCCGGCGCAGACGTGGTTCCCAGGGCCAGGCCGTACCGATCGTGGGTCATGGGCGGAGCCTAGCCTACCCGCGCGGGCTTTGACCAGCCCCGGCCGGCCGCCCCTGGGTCGCGCTCGCGCCGAGGCGCGATCGTCGAGCGCCCTGCTAGACTCTACGCCATGCCGGCATTCAAGAACTACGAGCAGTACGATGCCCTGGGGCTCGCGGAGCTCGTGCGCCGGGGCGCGGTGACGCCGGGCGCCCTGCTCGAGGCGGCCATCGAGCGGGTGGAGGCGCGCAACGGCGCCGTCAACGCGGTGGTGATGCCGCTCTATGACCACGCCCGGCGCGCGATCGCCGACGGGCTGCCCGACGGCCCGTTCCGCGGCGTGCCCTTTCTCATGAAGGACCTCACCGCGTCGATCGCCGGGGTGCCCATGACCCGCGGCTCGCGCTTCTTCGCCGACTCGCCGCCCGCGCCGGCCGACAGCGAGCACGTGCGCCGTCTCAAGCGCGCGGGGTTGGTGATCTTCGGGCGCACCAACACCTGCGAGCTCGGGCTCAGCCTCACCTGCGAGCCGCAGCTCCACGGCCCGACCCGGAACCCGTGGGATCTGTCGCGGATCTCCGGGGGCTCGAGCGGCGGCGCCGCGGCCGCGGTGGCGGCGCGCCTGCTGCCGATGGCCCACGCCACCGACGGCTTCGGCTCGATCCGCGCGCCCGCGGCCTGCTGCGGCCTGGTGGGGCTCAAGCCCACGCGCGGGCGCAACACGATGGCCCCCGCGCTCGGCGAGGGCCTCGCAGGGTGCTCGGCGGAGCACGCGGTGACCCTCACGGTGCGTGACTGTGCCGCGCTGCTCGACGCCACCGCCGGCGCGGGCGAGGGCGATCCGTACATCGCGCCGGCGCGCGAGCGGCCCTTCCTCCACGAGGTGGCCACGCCAGGACCGCGGCTGCGCATCGCGTACACGACCGTCGCGCCGAGCGGCGCTCCCGTCGGAGCCGCGTGCGTGACGCTGCTGCGCGACGTCGCGCGACTCTGCGCCGATCTCGGGCACCGCGTCGAGGAAGCGCGCCCCGAGGTCGACGGCGACGCGATGGTCCCGGCGTTTCTCACGCTGGTCACCGCCAACACCGTCGTCAACCTGGCGAGTCACGCCTCGAAGGGGCGCCCGCCGCGCGAGGACGAGGTCGAGCGCGTGACGTGGGCCACCGGCCAGAAGGGCGAGCGCGTGAGCGGAGCCGACTACGTCCGCGCCACGCAGACGGCCCACCGTCTCGGCCGGCAGATGGCGGCGTTCCACCGGGACTGGGACGTGCTCCTGACCCCTGGCCTGGCCACGCCCGCGGTGAAGCTCGGCTGGATCGACATGATGCTCGACGACGTCGCCGAGTACTGGCGCCGCGTGTTCGCCTTCTCGCCCTTCACCGTCTGGTTCAACCTCACCGGGCAGCCGGCGATGATGCTCCCGCTCGGGACGACCGACGGCGGCCTGCCGCTCGCCGTCCAGCTCGCCGGGCGGTACGGGGACGAGGCGGCCCTGTTCCGCCTCGCGGGAGAGCTCGAGCGCGCGCGCCCCTGGATCGCACGCCGCCCACCCCTCGCCCGCTGACCGGCTGCCGCGAATTCGAGGGGCGCCCCGGGCGCGGGGGGCATGTCGGGGCGCCCGATGAATCCGCTAGAAACAGACGGGGCCGTGGCGGGTGGCGTAGCACTGCAGGGGCCTGCCGTAGGGCGGCGCGTAGAGGCCCTGGGCCCGCTCGGCCTGGCTCAGGCGCTCTTCGAGATGGGCGGCGTCCTCGAGGCTCGCCGCGACGTAGTCGCGCGTCGGCTCGGACAGCGGGTGCTGGTCGTTCAGGAGCGCGAGCGCGCGGTCGATCTGAGCCGTCACCCGGGGATAGTGAGGGAGGTCGCGATACGCCGCGAGATGCTCGCCGGCCCGGGCGACATCCCCCTTCCGGAGAAAAGCGAGGCCAAGGTAGAGCCGGGCCTCGTCGTTGCGCGGCTCGCGGCTGACGGCCTGCTCGAGCGGACCGATCGCGTCGTCCACGTAGCCCAGCTCGTAGCGCGAGATGCCGAGCCCGACGAGGGCCGAGACGCGTCCCGGCTCATCCCGCAGGGCCTGCTCGAAGCTCGCGATGGCGTCGAGGTACCGCCCTTGCCCGAGCGCCGTGCGGCCCTGCCGGTACGGCGTCGCGCAGCCGGCCGCGAGCACGAGCAGGGCGAGCGGGATCGCCAGCGCCTTCATGGCCTCTGATCGAACTCTACGCCCGGCGGGCGCGCCGGCAAAGTGACGCTCGTGTATGATCGCCGGGCCATGCCGGTCGCGCGCGTCGGGCGCAGCATCTTCTACGGCTGGGCCGTCGTCGCGGCGGCCTTCGTGTCCCACCTGCTGAGCTACGGCGTGCTGACGGTGGCGTTCGGCGTCCTGTTCCCCTTCATGGCCGACGCGCTCGGGCTCGGGCGCGGCCTGCTCGCGAGCGCGGGTGTGGTGACGCGGCTCACCTCGGCGGCCATCGCGCCCGCGCTCGGACCGCTGGTCGACCGTTACGGGCCGCGGCGCTTCATGCTCCTCGGCATCCTCAGCCTCGCCGCGGGATCGATCACGCTCGCACTGGCGCACGCCACGTGGCAGGTCTTCCTCGGTTACGGCGTGGTGATGGCGATCGCGAGCGTGACCCTCGGCGAGCTCACGGGCGACGCCACCGTGGCGCGCTGGTTCGTGCGGCGCCGCGGCCGCGCGCTCGCCTTCGCCACCATGGGGCTGTCGACGGCGGGCATCGTCGTGCCGCTGCCGCTCGCGTGGATCATCACCCGCCACGGATGGCGGCAGGCGTGGATGGCGCTGGGCGTGACGTCGCTGGTCCTGGGGCTCGCCGCGGCGGCGGCCATGCGCGCCCGCCCCGAGGACCACGGCCTGGCCCCCGACGGCGATCCGCCCCCGCGCGCGCCGCGCGCGGGCGCGCCAATCACCGTGGTGGCGGAGCGATCGCTCAGCGCGCGTCAGGCCGCGCGCACGCCGGCGTTCTGGCTCCTCGTGCTCAGCACCAACCTCGCCGGCCTGGCGCTCTTCGGCATCAACCTGCACCTGTTCTCCTACGTCACCGACAAGGGGCTCGGCGTCGGCATGGCCGCGGGGCTCGTCACGTACCTGTACGTGCTGCACACGGCGGCCAAGCCGCTCTGGGGGATGATCGCCGAGCGCATCCACGTGCGCTACTGCATCGCCGCCTGCTACGCGGGCGGCGCGCTGGGGGTCGCGGTGCTCGTCGTGTCCGCGTCCGCCACCGCGCTGCTCACGTTCGCGACGATCTACGGCCTCACGCGCGGCGCACAGTCCTTCGTGACGAGCCTCGCGTGGGCGAACTACTTCGGCCGCGAGGCGCAGGGCGCGATTCGCGGGCTGGCCTCGCCCTTCCGGTTCCTCGCCGCGGCCGCCGGGCCGGTCGTGGGCGGCCTGCTCTACGACGCCACCGGCAGCTACACCATCGCCTTCGTCGTCTTCGCCGCGACCTTCGCCCTCGGCGCGGCGACCGCGCTGGCCGCCCGGCCGCCGCGCCCGGAGTGAGCCCGCCGGCGGGGCGCGCGAGCCCGGGCCCGGAGCATCGTCGCGGCGTCGTCCTGCTCGTCGCGGTCGTGCTCGCCTGGGGCCTCGTGTGGCCGGTCAACAAGGTGCTGCTCGAGACCTTCCCGCCCCTGTGGATGGCCGCGCTCCGCTACGCGATCGGGACCGTCGCGCTCTTCGGCCTCGCGGCGGGGCTGGGCCGCCTCGCCCTGCCGTTCCGCGAGGACGTGCCCGTGCTGCTGAGCATCACGCTGCTGCACCTCGTGGGGTTCGTCGTGCTCTCGGCCACCGGGCTGCAGTACGTGCCGACGGGCCGCTCCGTGGTGCTCGCCTACACCACGCCGCTCTGGGTCACGCCGGGCTCGCGCCTGTTCCTCGGCGAGCGGCTGACGGCGCGACGGATCGTCGGCGTGATTGCCGGCCTCGCGGGCCTGGTCTTCCTCTTCAATCCCCGGGCCTTTGACTGGACCGATCGCCGGGCCGTCTTCGGCAACCTGATCATCCTGGCCTCAGCGCTCCTGTGGGCGGGCAGCATCCTGCACATCCGGGGTCATCGCTGGCGCGCCACGCCGTTCGCCCTCGTCCCGTGGGAGATGCTCCTCGCGACGGCGATCCTGACCGCGCTGGGATGGGTCTTCGCCCCGTTTCCATCGGTGCGCTGGGATGGGAGACTCGTCGGCCTCCTGCTGTACGCCGGCATTCCCGGGACGGCCTTCGCCTACTGGGCGATCGCGACGGCGAGCCGCCACCTGCCCGCCGTCACCACCTCGCTCGGCTCGCTCGGCACCCCCGTCGTCAGCGTGCTCGTGGCGACGCTCTGGCTGGGCGAGCGCCTGACCGTGTCGCTCGTGGTCGCGATCGTGTTGATCCTGGGCGGCGTCGCGGTCGGCGCGACCGAGGGGCGGCTGGCCGCGCGGCGCCTGGCTCGTCCTTGACACCCCCACCGGGCGCGAGGCACATTCGCGGGGCGCGAGGGCGCGCGGGAGGCCACCATGGCGACGCGGATCGGCGACGAGGTGACGATCGAGCTCCTGGACGCGTTCGCGGCGGCGTGGAACCGCCACGACGTCGACGCGCTCATGACGTCATGACCGACGACTGCGTGTTCGAGGCGAGCGGGGGGCGCGAGGTGGCCGGCACGCGTTACGTGGGCCGCGAGGCGGTGCGCCGAGGCTTCGCGGGCGCCTGGGAGGCGTTCCCCGACGCCCGCTGGGAGGACGCGCGCCACTTCGTGTGCGGCGATCGCGGCGTCTCCGAGTGGACGTTCTCCGGCACGGCGGCCGACGGCGCCCGCGTGCGGGTCAACGGCGGCGACGTGTTCACCTTCCGCGGCGGCAAGATCGCGGTGAAGAAATCCCACCGCAAGCGGCCGGCCTGACGCCCCGCGAGCGTGGCCATGGAGGAGACGGCGTGATGGCGGGATTGCTGGACGGAAAAGTCGCGATCGTGACCGGCGCCAGCAAAGGCATCGGCCGCGAGCTCAGTCTGCAGTTCGCGCGCGCCGGCGCGCGGGTGACGTGCGCCGCGCGCTCGGGGGCGCTCGTCGAGGAGACCGTGGCGCTGGTGCGCAAGGAGGGCGGCCAGGCCATCGCCGTCGTCTGTGACGCCTCCCGCGAGGACGACGTGAGGCGGCTGGTGGCCGAGACGGTGGGAGCCTTCGGCCGGCTGACCACGCTGATCAACAACGCGGGCGACGGCGGCCCCACCAAGCGGGTGCAGGACTACACGGTGGAGGACTGGTTCTACACCATCAACTCGTGCCTGACGAGCTCCTACCTGTGCACCCGCTTCGCCGTGCCCGAGATGATCCGGGCCGGCGGCGGGTCCATCGTCAACATCTCGTCGGGGGCCGGCCGGCGCGGGCTGCCGTTCCGGATCGGCTATTGCTCGGCCAAGGCGGGGCAGGTCGGGATGGCGTACGGGATGGCGCTCGAGCTGGGCCCGGACAACATCAGGGTCAATGTCGTCGCCCCGGGCGCCGTCGAGGGTGACCGCATCGACCGCGTGATCGCGGGGCAGGCCGAGGTGCGCGGGCTCAGCGTGGAAGCGATGCGCGAGTCCATGCTGGCCCGCTCACCGCTCAAGCGGATGACGACGGCCTCCGACATCGCGAGCGCCGCCCTCTTCCTCGCCAGCGACCTCGCCCGGAACATCTCGGGCCAGTGCCTGGCCGTGAACGCGGGCGAGCCCGCCGGCTGAGCAGGAGCGCGTCGGCACAAGGCGGGTTCGAGCGCCAGCGTCGCCGGCGCACCTGATGGTCCGCGGCCCGCCGACTCGCTACGCGTCCCGCATGAAGCCAGCCCCGTCGGGCGACAGGGGGCCATCGGCCGGGGGAGTCCGAGGGGGGCCTTGCCCCCCTCGCGTGAACGATCCAGCGCAGCGCTTGCCCCGACGGTCAACCGTCACCGCGTTCATGAACTCGGGGAATCCCACCGGCTTGGCGAGGAACGTGAAGCCGGACGCCTCGATACGCTCGCGATCGAGCGCGTCGGCGGAGCCGCTGATGACCACGATCGGCGTCTCCGGGCAGCGCGCGCGGATGGCCCGCGCGACCTCGAGCCCGCTCATCCCGGGCATCAGGAGATCCGTGAGCACGAGCCCGTGGCGGTGCCGGTCGAAGAGGGCGAGACCCTCCTCGCCGCCGGCCGCCACGTCGGCCTCGTACCCCAGGGCTTCCAGGAAATCACGAAAGACCGCGCGGATCCCCTCCTCGTCGTCGATGACGAGCACCCTCACCGGCGCAGCATCCCCCGGCGCAGCATCCCCGGGGCGCCGAGGACCGAGACCTCGAGCCGCACCGTCGGGACGCCGAGCGAGTACTCGTCGAGGCGCAGCGGCACCAGGGAGCCGTCGTCCATCATGTACGACGGCTGGCCGCTGGCCGGGTTGTCGGTGGGCAGCCGGAAGTTGCCGCTGAACGAGCCCGCCGCCGTGTAGCCGGCGAGCAGGGTACCCACGACGCCCTGGCCGTCGAAGTATCCGTGGATGGCGCCGCCGGGCCTGCCGTGCTGGAACGCCGGCGACAGGTCGATGCTGCCGCTGAAGCTGGCCTGGAAGATCACCAGTTCCGGCGCGTCGGCCTTGTTGCCGTCCTGCGACAGGACCTTGATCGTCCCTGACACGGGGCCCAGGCCGGTGACGTCGTTGGCCCTGCCCACCGCGGCGACCGTCACGAAGCAGCCGCCGGTGCTCAGCTGGGTGGCGAGCCACTGCGGGCACAGTGGCGTCCCGGCAGCCAGCACGCCCATGAGGGTCGCGCTCGAGCTCTTGAAGCCCGTGTGACCGCCCTTCATCTTCACCGCCTCCGAGACCTCGTAGAGCAGACCGTCGTAGGCCCGCGCGTGGCCGACGCACATCGTCATGACGAAGGCGACCAGCACCAGCGCGACCAGCATGATCTTGTCGATCCTCATCGTGATCCTCCCCCGATATTCGCGCCGGCACGGAGCCGGCGCGCGTCATCCTCCGAGGCCGGCGGGCGCCCCCCCGAGGGCCGCCGCCTCGACGTCCTGCTCCTCCGGCTCGGCCCGGGGCTGCACGGCGCGCGCCCATGCGAGGTGACTCACTCCGGCCAGGAACGCCGGCCGGCACTGCAGCACCTCGAACCCCGCGTCGGCGAGCGCGCGCGTCAGGTCCCGCTCGGTCAGGTAGCGACGCTCGCACCGCCGCGCCATCTCGAACGCGGCCGTGGGCACGAGCCAGCGCAGGGCCCGCATCGCGGACGCCGGCCCGGCGGCCGCCCACATCCGCCCCATCGTCTCGAGCACGAGCGGCGGGCGCGCGTACGTCACCACCACGGCGTGCCCGCCGGGGCGGAGCATCCGGCGACACGCCCGCAGCAGCGCCCGCGGGGCGGGATGCCAGTACAGGCCGCTCACGCTCACCACGGCGTCGAACGTGCCCTCGCCGGGCACCCGCTCCCGCGCCACGTCGCCGTGGAAGAAGCGGACGTTGGGCGTGCCGGCGGACAGCCGGCGCGCGACGGCGGCGAGGTGGCCCACCGGATCGAGCCCGACCACGGAGTACCCGCGCCGGGCGAGGCGCCGCGCGACGGTGCCCGTGCCGCAGCCGACGTCGAGGACGCTGACCACGCGCGACGGCTCGTCGCGGTCGGCGGCGCGGTCCAGGAGCCGGGCGATGTCATCGACGAGACGCTCGTACGGCTCGAAGCCGTCCACCACCGCGTCGTAGGCCCAGCCGTAGGCGCGCGCCACCAGGACCTGGCTCACGAGACCACCTGCTCGCGGACGGGCCCGGCGACCGAGTGCACCGGCAGCCGGACGATCATGGTCGTGCCCTCGCCGGGCTCGGTCTGGACCTCGAGGAGGCCGCCGTGGCTGCGCACGATCCCGAGGCTCACCGACAGCCCGAGCCCGGTCCCGCGGCCCTCGTCCTTGGTGGTGAAGAACGGCTCGAAGATCCGCTCACGCTGGTCGGCGGTCATGCCGACGCCGCGGTCGATCACCTTCACCGCCACCGTGTCGGACTCCGTGGCGCGCTCGGTGCGGACCACGAGCGGGCCGCCCTCGGGCATCGCGTCCACCGCGTTGGTGATGAGGTTCAGCAAGACCTGGGTGAGCTGGTCGGCGTCGCCGAGGATGGGCGCCACGGCGGGATCGAAGTCCGTCGACGCGCCCACGCGCGCCTTCATCATCTTGCTCGTGAGCAGCTCGAGCGAGCGCTCGATCAGCTGGTGGATGGCGACCGGCTCGCGCTTCGGCTCGCGCCGGCGCGCGAAGTTGAGCAGGTCGCGGGTGATCTTACCCGCTCGCGCCGCCTCGGCCCGGATCGTGGCCACGCGCTTGCCGGCCGGGGAGTCCGGGGGCACGTCGCGGATCATCAGATCGCTGTTGCCGAGAATGATCATGAGCGGGTTGTTGATCTCGTGGGCCACGCTGGCGGCGAGCTCGCCGATGGCGGCCAATTTGGCTGACTGGATGAGCTGCTGCTGCGTGCGCGTCAGCTCATCCATCTGGTTTCTGAGATCCGCGTAGAGCCGGGAGTTCTTCAGCGCGACCGAGGTCTGCCCGGTGATCATCTGGAGCACCTCGACCTCGGCCGGGTGGTAGGCCTCGCCGGACACCTTCTCGCCAAGCACGAGGATGGCCGCCAGCTCCCCGTCGAGGAACAACGGCAGCAACAGCGCGACCTGCCCCCGCTCCAGCACCGTCACGGCCGCCCGCATGCGCGCGTCGGCCACGCCCTGCAGGACCAGCTCCTCGACCCCGAGCGGCTTGCCGGTCAGGCGCAGCCACAGGGCGAGCAGCCCATCCACCGAGACGTCCCGCGGCCCGTCGCAGGCGGCCGACACCGCGCGCGAGAACGGCACGAAGGAGTCGCGCGCGGGGGAGCACAGGTGGAAGGATGCGTGCAGCGCGGGGATGCGAGCGACGAGACCTTCCGTCAGCGTGCGCCCCAGCCGGTCCATGTCGAGCACCGAAGCCATGTCCTTGCTGAGGGCCGCCAGCGCGTCCCGCACGCCGTGCTGGCGCGCGAACATCAGGCGCTCGAAGGCGCGCTCGAGCGAGCGCAGGAAGGGCAGGGCGCCCGTGATGGTGACGACCAGCGTGGCGACGTACCACAGGTGCGGCGTGAAGCGGTCGCCCGGGGCGACGACGTCGATGAGCCAGAGGCCGGCGATCAGCGGCGGCCCCAGGGTCACCCCGACCAGCGCGTAGAGCAGGATCCACTTCGCCACGATCCGCACGTCGAGCAGCCGGTAGCGGACGATCGCGATGCCGAGCGCCAGCGCGAAGATCGCGTTGCTGGGGATCCCGAGCGGGTAGAGGTGCTCCCAGCCGAGCATGAAGCGCAGGAAGTCGATCCAGCCGCCGGCGAGGCTCACCACGACGCCGACGAGGACGAGCCGCGTGCGGTTGCGCCGGAAGCTCGACGTCATCGTGCGGTACGAGCGGACGAGGTGGACGAGCCCGAGGAGCATGTAGCCCTGGAAGAAGACGAGGAACGGCGGGTACAGCGGCCCCGCGCACGGCATGTAGCCCCAGTACGTCGCCTGCACGCCAATCATGAACAGCTCGGTCGGGCAAGCCGCCATGAACCCCGCCGCCACCAGGTAACCGGCGAAGAGGATCGGCCGCCGGCAGGAGAGCCCCAGGAACACGAGGACGTAGTGGTAGAACAGGACCCCGATCGGGATGATTCCCAGGTGGAGGATCTCTTCCCACCTCATCGCGGTGCCGCCGTCGCTGCTCGAGCGGAGGGCGAACACCCCGAAGTTCCAGACCGCCAGGGCCGTGGCCAGCGCCGCGAACACGTAGTTGCGGTGCTTCTTGCGGTCGTTGGCCAGCGCGCTGCCCACGAGCAGCACGTTGAGTATCAGCGCGATGAGTGGCAGGAGCCGGTGGACCGTCACGCCCGCGGCCCCCAGAACCCCATGTAGGGGAAGCGCTCGTGCTGGCGCTGGGCGTCCATCTCGTCGTCGAGGATCGAGAAGACCTGGATGTCCCAGCGCGCACCGTTGTAGACGCGGGCCCGCCGCAAGACGCCCTCCGGGCGGAAACCGTTGCGATTCAGGGCGTTGATGCTGAGCGTGTTGTACTCGAAGGCCTTGGCCTCGACGCGCTGGACGGCGAGCACGTCGGTGGCATAGGCGAGGAGCAGGCGCGAGGCCTGGATCCCCCACCCGCGGCGGAATGCCTCCGGCGAGGAGACGGCGGATTCGAGGAAGGCGAATCCCTGGGCGAGATGGATGTCGTACAGGCGGAGGAATCCCACCGGCGCCCCGCCCGGGGTCGTCGGCTCCACGACCACCGTCAGCGCCGTCGGGCTGGCGAAGAGCCGGGTCAGGAAGTCGGGATGATGCGGCCCGAGGTGGCGGCACCGGTAGAGGAAGTCGCTCGCCACCATCTGGACGAGCAGCGGGTCTTCGGCCCACCGCGCGAACCGCACGAGGTCGTCCCAGCACGGCAACCGGAGCGCCAGGCGGCCCGCGCGCGCCAGCACGTGGCCGGCCTCCAGCGCGGGCGCCTCCACCGGCGGCGCCTCGGGCAGCGCGACCGGGCCGCCCTCGCCGGCGATCTCGAACTCGTCGGCGATCTCCGCGTCCACGAGCGCGCGATAGATCGCCGCGCTCGGCGTCAGCGACAGCCCGCCCCCCAAGCGCTCGACGTGGCGAGCGCACTGCAGCAGCGCGGCGAGGCCGATCACGTCGGCCCGCTTGACGTCCCCGAGGTCGAGGCGGAGCGCGCTGGCCCCGCCGGAGACGTGCGCGCGCACGGCGTCGCACAGGACGGCCGCCGTCGCCGCGGTCAGGTCGCCGGACAGACGGAGCTCGGGCGGCGCGGCAGTCTGGGTGGTCGGAGCGTCGTTCAGATGCAACATCCCCCATGGGCGCCATCGGCGCGGTGCCAGAATTTCCGGAGAGGCGGGAAAAATTTTGGGGGGCGGGGACGACGGCATGACGCCCTGACACGCACGCCGCCCGGGGTCGGGGAGGGGCGGCGGAGAACCGGGCGCGACGGAGGCGCCCGGATGTATATAGAGGTCGTGCTCCGTCTCGAGGGCCTCTCCCCCGTCCGCGGCGCGCTCCTGGTGTCGGCGCTCGCCGCCGCGCTCCTGCTGCCGCCCCTCGGCGCCCGCGTGATCGCCTCCTCCGACGAGGCACGCTTCGCGCTGCTGGCGCGCGACATCGTCACGCGCGGCGCGTGGCTCGACGCGCGCGTGCGCGGCGAGGTCTACCGCAACAAGCCCCCGCTGCTCCCGTGGGCGATCGCGGCGCTGTCGCGGCCCGCCGGCGGCGTCTCGGCGGCGACGGCGCGCGCCCCCGTCGCCGCCGCCGCCATTGCCACGGTGGCGATCACCTTCCTGCTGGGCCACGCGCTGCACGGGGCGCGGGTGGGGTTGTGGGCGGCGCTGATCGTCCTCACCAGCTACGGCTTCTTCGAGCACGCGGAGCGCGTGCTCCCCGACATGCTCGTGGCCCTGTTCGCCACGTGCGCGCTGCGTGGGCTCTGGCTGGCCGCCGCGCGCGGGCGGCCGCCGAGGGCGTTCTACGCGTGGACGGCGCTGGCGGTCTTCGCCAAGGGCCCGATGGGCCTCCTGCCCCTGGCCGTCGCCGTCGCCTGGCTGGCGGCGGAGGCCGGCGCGAAGGGTGTGCGACGGCTGTGGAGCCCGGGCGGCGCCGTCATCTTCGTCGCGCTCACGCTCGTGTGGCTCGTGCCCTCCCTGCGTCTGGGCTCCGGCACCTACGTCCAGGGCGTGGTGCGGCAGGACTGGCTCGCATGGTACGTGGGGCTCTCGTCACCGAAGGCGCTGGAGCACCTCGTGGTGGGCCTGCTGCCCTGGACGCTCCTGCTGCCGCTGGCGCTGGGCGCCGTCGCGCGCGCGCCCCTGACGCCGGCGCTGCGGCTCGAGCTCGCCGCGCTCGCCGTGCCGCTGGCGCTGGTGCTCTCCTCGCGCAACCAGCTCGCGCGCTACCTGCTGCCCTGCTACCCGTGGGCCGCGCTGCTGATCGCCTGGTGGCTCGACCGTCTCGCGGGCGCGCCCTCGCGTGCGGCGCGCGCCCTCGGGCTCGCCGCGGCGGCGGCGGCCCTGGCGCTCGTCCCCGCCCTGGTCGTGGCGCGGCCGTCAGCGCGCCACTGGGTGCCCGTTCTCGCGCCGGCGCTCGCACCCGCGGCGGCCGGCGTGCTCGTGGCCGGCGCCGCGCTCGGCGCCGGGCTGATCCGGGCGCGCGCACGGCTCGCGATCTACGGCGGCGCCGCGGGGATGGCGCTCGCGCTCGGCTGGGGCGTCTGGCCGTACTCCGCGTGGACCAATGCCACATACGACTATCCGCGGCTGGCCGCAGCGATCAATCGCCAGGCCGGCACCAGCGCCGCCGCCGTCTACGCCACCAACATGACGCTCCAGATCGACTTCTACGCGGGCCACGACCTCCCCGCCCTGCGCTCCCCCACCGACGTCCGCCGCGTCCTCGCCAGCCCCGGCCATCCCATCGTCGCCATCGACAGTCCGACTTGGCGCGCGTCCGGCGAAGATCTCAAGCGCCAGGTCACGGCGCTCGCGCGCGTCCCGATCGCCGGCGACGACTTCACCCTCTTCACCAGACGCTGACCAACCGTCCGCGCGCCGCCGTGATTCGCCCCGCGCCGTGCGCGCGCAGGCGCGAGACTGGGCCAGCCGCCGCGAGTACGCGCGCGAGGCGCGAGGCCCTGCGAGCCACCACGATTCCCCCGTGGCCAGCGCGCGCAGGCCCGAGGCCCCGCGAGCCGCCACGCGCACGCGCGCGAGGTGCGAGGCCCTGCGAGCCACCGTCGAATGCCCCGTGGCCAGCCCGCGCAGGGCGAGGCCCTGCGAGCCGCCGCGATCTGTCCTTGGCAGGCACAAAGCGCTACGAGGCGCCCTTCGATCGAACACCGAGCGGCGGCGGGGGGCGGGCGGGTGGGGGATGGGGCCGGGGAAGCCGTGGGGTACGGCTCGAAGGCTCCGCGCGGGCAACGCGGCGCGCGGACACGCGGCACGACACGACAGTCAGTCGGCTTCCCCAGGGCAGGCGTCAGCCCTGCGCGCCGCCCTTCGATCGAACACCGAGCGGCGGCGGGCGGGTGGGGGATGGGGCTGGGGAAGCCGTGGGGTACGGCTCGAAGGCTCCGCGCGGGCAACGCGGCGCGCGGACACGCGGCACGACACGACAGTCAGTCGGCTTCCCCAG